>CANLSH010000017.1 GCA_947493705.1 uncultured Arachnia sp.
GTTGATCTTGTTGCCGAGTCCGTGCGGATCGTGTTGCAGCAGCTGATCGATGCTGAAGCCACCGAGCACATCGGCGCCGGCCGCTATGAGCGCTCCAGCGGCCGTGTCGCTGAGCGTAACGGCACCCGTGCCAAGACGATGACCACCAAGGGCGGCGACGTGAAGGTGGCGATCCCGAAGCTGCGCCAGGGATCGTTCTTCCCCTCGATCCTGGAGCCCAGGCGGCGTATCGACCACGCCCTGCATGCGGTGGTGATGGAAGCCTACGTCCACGGCGTATCAACCCGCTCCGTCGACGACCTGGTCCAAGCCCTTGGCGGGGCCGGGATCTCGAAATCGGAGGTCTCTCGCATCTGCGCCGGTCTCGATGAGCAGGTCGCGGTGTTCAAGGACCGCCGCCTCGATCACGTCGAGTTCCCTTACGTCTACCTCGATGCCACCTACCTCCACGTCCGCACCGAGCAACACCTCGTGGTGTCGAAAGCCGTAGTCATCGCCACCGGCATCACCGCCACCGGGCGCCGCGAAGTCCTCGGCCTGGATGTCGGCGACTCCGAAGACGAACTGTTTTGGCGGGGCTTCCTCACCAGCCTGAAGGACCGCGGACTACGTGGGGTCAAGCTCGTGGCCTCCGACCAACACGCCGGCCTGGTTGCGGCCATCAACCGCTGCTTCCAAGGCGTGGCCCACCAACGCTGCAGAGTCCACTTCGTCAGGAACTTGCTGTCGTATGTCCCCAGGCACGAGACCCAGATGGTAGCGGCGATCTTCCGCACGATCTTCGCCCAACCCAACAAGAACCTCGTGCTGGCCCAGTGGGACAAAGTCCGAGACGAACTCGCCGCCCGCTACCCCAAAGCCGCCGCCCTGATGGATGACGCGAAAGCCGAGGTCCTCGCGTTCGCCGCGTTCCTCCGGGAACACTGGGTCAAGATCTGGTCCACCAACCCACTGGAGAGGCTGAACAAGGAGATCAAACGCCGCTCCCGCGTCGTGGGGATCTTCCCCAACGACACCGCCATCACCCGACTCATCGGAGCCGTCCTGGCCGACACCCACGACGAGTGGCAAGTCGACGAAAAACGCTACCTCTCGGAGAGTTCCATGGACAAACTCTACAAACCCGACGACACTGAACTCGTCGCCATCGAAGGCGACCGGTAGGCAACCGGAACACCCGAAAGCCCACCACCTAATGGGGCTCTATCAGATGGTGCTCGCAAATCCATCAAAAAAACCGTGCAACGACAAGGCCACAGTTCCATAGAACTGTGGCCTTCCGATTCCACTGTAGTAGCGGGGACAGGATTTGAACCTGTGACCTCTGGGTTATGAGCCCAGCGAGCTACCGAGCTGCTCCACCCCGCGTCGCTGTATAGAACTATAGTCCCCGATCTCGGAGGGGACAAATCCTCGACTTGACTCATCTAAAACGTCCGGGAACCTCGACGCGTGCCTCACGTAACTATGTCCGCGAGGCGGTCGGGTGTTCTCTGGCCTGATGAGCAAGGAGTTGTCGATGGCCGCGCGCCACGAGATCACCAAGAAGTTCGCCCGCCTCTACGCCAAGGCGGACAAGATGGGGAAGGGCCGGCTGCTGGATGCGCTGGTCGAAACCACCGGGTGGACCCGGGACCACGCCCGACGCTCGATCCGGCAGGCTGCGGCCCGTCGAGGACCCGTCCACGCCCAGAAACGCAGACCACGACCGCGGAAGTACTCCTACGATGCTCTGGTAGTGCTCCAAGAGGTGTGGCGGCTCTCGGGGCAGCCGTGTGGGAAGTATCTTGCCGCGATCATGGCCGACACCCTGGAGCGCTTGGTCAGGTTCAAAGAACTCGGCAAAGTCGCAGACCGCATCAGTCCCGAAGTACTGCGCGAGCTGGAGTCGATGTCGGCTGCCACGATCGACCGCTACCTGAAACCCCACCGCGACGCCGCCTGGCCCGAGGCACTCGCAGGCACCAAACCCAGCCATATCCTGCGCTCCTCGATCCAAGTGCGCACCTGCATGGACGACGCGCCGACGGTGCCGGGGTTCTTTGAGCTCGACACCGTGGCCCATTGCGGTCACACCCTCAAAGGCGACTTCCTGTGGACGCTGGATGCCACCGACCCGCTCAGCGGGTGGACGCTGATGCGTAGCGTGAAGAACAAAGCCTTCGTCAACGTCCACGCCGAACTGGAATGGGTAGCCAAGAACAGCCCAGTCCCAATTGCCGGGATGGACTTCGACAACGGCTCAGAGTTCATGAACTGGTCAGTGATCGCCTGGTGCGACGACCACGACATTCCCGTCACCCGTGGCCGGCCCTACCACCACAACGACAACGCCCACGTCGAGCAACGCAACGGCGACTGGGTCCGCAAACACGCCTTTCGCTACCGCTACGAAACCGACGCCGAGATGCGACTCCTCAACGAACTCTGGGAGCTGGTCATGCAACGCAAGAACCACCTACTGCCATGCGTGAAAGCCATCGGCTGGACCACCACACCCTCCGGCCGCCGGAAACGCATCTACGACCAACCACGCACCCCCTACGCCCGACTGATGGCCTCCGGAGTGCTGGACGAGAAGACCCGCACCCGACTCGAGTCCATCCACGCGTCGCTGAACCCGGCCCGCCTGACCCGACGCATCAACCACATCCAACAACAACTCATCGACCTCGCCTCCGCCCGCACCCTGGGCACCCGCCCCGCTGCCTGAACTTTCGCGGGCAATTTAGGTGAGGCACGCGCTCACTTCATCCGGACATCTTGACATGAGGCAAGACGATCCTGAGGCCGTTTGGCTTGATGGGCGTTATGCTCCATGACAGAAGTTGGCGAGTGGGCCATGATCTCCAGCGATGGTGCTGTACGTGGCTTGCTCGTCTGAACCATCGAATGGGAAAGGTCGACCCATGCAACTCACGGAGCGCGCAGCCCTTACATCCCAGGCCCTTGCTGCGGCACCCACACAGCTCTTCATCGGGGGAACGTGGCGCGACTCGACCGTCGGCACTGTCTTCGATGTGCACAATCCATCAACAGGGGACGTTCTTGCGCGGGTGGCAGACGCTCAACCCGATGACGGTATTGCCGCTCTCGAAGCTGCGGCCGACGCGCAGCAGGAATGGGCGGCGACGGCTCCCAGGGTGCGGGCAGATCTGCTGCTCAGTGTGTTCGATCGAGTACATGAGCTGCGCGATAAATTTGCAACCCTCATGACGCTGGAGATGGGCAAACCGCTGGCAGAGGGCTACGGCGAGGTCACCTATGGCGCAGAGTTTCTTCGCTGGTTCGCTGAGGAAGCTGTGCGGATCAACGGCCGCTACACGAGTTCCCCCGAGGGAAACCTCAGGGTCCTCACCGTCAAACGGCCCGTCGGACCATCACTCTTCGTGACCCCGTGGAATTTCCCGCTGGCGATGGCGACACGAAAAATCGCGCCCGCACTTGCAGCTGGCTGCACAACCATCCTGAAGCCAGCCACCCTCACGCCGCTCACATCCCTGGCGCTGGTGAAGGTGTTCGACGAGGTTGGCATTCCTCCCGGCGTGGTGAACATCATTCCCACCTCCAGTGCCCGTCCGGTGACCGGACCCATGATCCAGGATCGTCGATTGCGCAAGATCTCCTTCACCGGTTCCACCCCAGTGGGCATGGCCCTGATGGAGGAAGCCGCACGAAACGTGGTGCGCACATCCATGGAGCTGGGCGGGTGTGCGCCCTTCATCGTCTTCGAGGATGCTGATCTCGACCTTGCCGTCGCTGCAGCCCACAAGACGAAGCTGCGCAACATGGGGGAGGCGTGCAACGCTGCCAACGGCTTCTACGTTCACGTCGATCTGATTGAAGAGTTCTCCCGTCGCCTGGCGGAATCGTTCGACTCTCTCGTCGTGGGCAACGGATTGGATGACTCCACGGACGTTGGGCCCATGATCTCAGCTGAGCAACGCAGCTCCGTCTCTGACATGGTGTGCGCAGCCCGAGAGGAAGGGGCGGACATCCTCACGGGAGGTGAGGCCATTGATGGGCCGGGTTTCTTCTACAGGCCCACCGTCGTCACCAACCTGCGGGCCGATTCGGCTCTCATCAACGATGAAATCTTCGGTCCCGTCGCCCCCATCGTTCCCTTCACAACCGAGGAGGAGGTCCTCGGCTACGCCAACAACTCGATGATGGGGCTGTCCGGCTATGTGCACACCGGCAGCATGGACAGGGCCCTGCGGATGGCCGAGAGGCTGGAAGTGGGCATGATCGGTTTCAACTCGGGGACCATCTCGAACGCCGCCGCGCCGTTCGGGGGTGTGAAGCATTCAGGGCTGGGCCGCGAAGGCGGTAGCGAGGGCATCGAGGAATACCTGGAGACGGTTTACGTCGGCTTCGAGGATCCCTTCAAAACCGTGTGAAGCAGGGCTGATCAGCGATCGGGTTCAGTGGAGATCGGGGACGCTGTCGCGGGCATCGGTGTACTCCACGCCGCACAGCTCCAGCAGATCCACGAGCATGGAACGTACCTGTGCGAGGATCACGGCGCTGGAGAGCTGTTCCCCAATGGGAACTTCCGCACTCTCAGCAGCCAGGGCAATGATGTCGTCCACCTTCGAGTCCGGCCGTCTCCGAGCGTAGAGCTCTGCAGCGCACTCGTCGGTCACCTGGGCCAGCCCGGTCAGGAGATCGAGATGCCCCTGCGAGACCCCTTCTCCCCTGTAGACGGCGACGACGCCGCGACGAGCCAGCACACGGAGATTGCGCGTGAAGCGGTCCAACGGCACGGTGAGGTCGGTGATTTGCAGCACGCCCTCCCGGTGCCGACGGAGAAAGGGTGAAATCCGCACCACGGCGGCGCCCTCATTCGCAGCGGTGGTGAGTGCTTCCAGGGCGTGTTCGGTGGACCGTGCTGCCTCGAGGACTCGCTCGGCAGCGTCAATGTCGCAGGTACCGACGGCCTGCACCATCTCGCGGATTGTGTTGGACGTCTCGTGCAGAACCTTGGCGGCCTCCATCCTCGGCCGAGTCACAGGTCCCGTCGGAGCAACGGTGGCGAACAGCAGTGCGACGCCGCAGCCCACCAGAGCGTCCATCCAACGCTCGATGCCAGCTCCCACCCCCGGAATGACGGTCAGCACAACGGCCGCCTGAACGGCTGACTGGGTGACCATGAGGGTCCGGGCCCCGAGCCAGGTGGTGATGGACATGGCGACGGCGATCACCAGGATGATCTGCCACACACCAGTGCCGAAGTAGTAGAGGAAGATGTCCCCGATCAGCACACCCACCGTCACCCCGACGGCGATCTCCAGTGCCCGCCACAGCCGCTGGCCGAAACTGAAACCGAGGCAGACGATGGTGGCCACCACCGCCAGGAACGGTGCCTCGTGTGAGAACAGAGTCTGTGCCAACCACCAGGACATGCCGGCGGCCACTGCAATCTGCACGATCATGAACAACCGAGACTGCCAGCGGTTCACACGGCGCTTCTGGGATCGCCAACCCCTTCGGGCAGTGCGCTCACTGAGGTCGAAGGCACGCAGGGAGGCGTTCTGGATCACGTGTCCGGTGCCATGCCACGAGAAGTGGCGGCGGCGCGGCTGCGACAACGGGTCCTCCCACGGTCAAGCACCTCGATGGCACGAGCTCTGTCCGCCTCGTGCACACAAACTTTAGCCCAAGCAACCCGCGTATTCTTCACGATCATCAAGGCGCTCCGGTGCTGTGATCGTGGGCAATCTGGTAGGGCCGGATAGGATTGCCGCGATCCGTATCCAACTGTGGGGGAGTCTCGCCCAATGGAAGCTCGTCGACCACGCCGTATCCTTGCGGCTTGGCTATGTCTGATGGCCGCCACTGCCATCGCGCTGACAGCCTGCTCAAGCCCGGCTCCCGAGCCGACGGGGCAGAGCAATGATCCTGTTGTTCTCAACGTGGGCGCCACACTGCCTCCCGAGGGCCTCGACCCGGCAACTGTCAACGGCGCCGGCACGCCGTTCGTCCTGTTGTACAACGTCTACGAGACCCTGGTGCGCATCGATGGCGAGGGAGAGATCAGCCCACTGCTGGCAGTGGACTACAGGGTGTCCGAGGATCGGACGGTCTACACGTTCAACTTGGACCGCTCCGCGGAATTCGCATCCGGTGATCCTGTGACGGCCGCGGCAGTGGTGGAATCCTTTGAACGCGCCCGGACGGCGGAGGGGATCACCAGCCAGGTCAGGGAGAAGATGGAGCCAGTGGACTCGGTTGATGCCGTGGATGAGGACACCGTCCAGGTCACACTGAAGCAGCCCAGCAACGAATTCCTCTTCGACATGGCTGGTCCTGCTGGGATTGTCTATGATCCCGTCGGGCTGGACACCGTGTCTGAGGAGCCCGCTGGGTCCGGACCGTTCAAGTTCGACGAGTTCCAGCCCGGCGAGTACGTCAAGCTCATCAAGAATGAGGACTACTGGGGCACGAACGTCCGCGTGGATGAGGTGTTCTTCCGTTACTACGCGGATCCCAATGCCATGAATACCGCCATGCTCTCGGGACAACTCGATGTCATCTCCAACCTGACCGTGCCACAGTCGATTGACGAGTTCTCCGACGCCGAGAGATTCATCGTCACCGAGGGCACCACGGACGGGGAGGTGGTGCTCGGGTTCAACCACGACAATGAGGCTCTGTCGTCATTGCAGGTGCGCCAGGCCATCAACCACGCCATTGATCGAGAGGCCCTCGTGGATGCTGTCTGGGGCGGCAAGGGGATGTTGATCGGCTCCATGGTGGTGCCGACAGATCCATGGTACGAAGACCTGTCCGACACGTATCCGTTTGACCAGGACAGGGCACGAGAACTCCTGCAGGAAGCCGGGTACGAATCCGGCCTGACGTTGCGGATGCGAGTCACCACGGAAGTGCCGTACGCGCCGCCAGCTGCCCGCTTCATCGCGGCACAGCTCGCGGAGGTGGGTATTGAGCTTGAAGTGGATGAGATCGACTTCGCCCAGTGGCTGAAAGAGGTCTACGGCCAGGGCGACTATGACCTGACGATCATCTCGCACGTGGAACCCCGCGACATCAGCAACTTCGCCAACCCGGACTACTACTGGCACTATGACAACCCCGAGTTTGCGGCGCTGATCGAAGAGGCTGATGAGGCCCCTGTGGACCAACAGATTGCGCTGATGCAGGAGGCGGCGCGGATGCTCGCCGACGACGCCGCCGCCGACTGGCTTTTCCTGTTGCCCAACCTCGTTGTCACCACAACCGAGGTCTCCGGGATCCAGGTGAACGCCACGGGGCTTTCCTTCGACCTGACAACAGTCGCCACCAGCCGCTGACGTGACCCCCCGCACCGTAGGGCTGCGACTGGGCGGGCTCGTCATCAGCCTGCTCGTGGCATCCCTGCTCATCTTCCTCGCCACAAACGCTCTACCGGGCGATGTTGCCCAAATCCTTCTCGGGACCAACGCGGCACCCGGTGAGGTGGAGGCGATGCGTGAACGGCTCGGGCTGGACAGACCGCTGCTCCTGCGCTATCTCGAGTGGCTGGGAGGTGTTCTCCGCGGGGATTTCGGGACCTCGATGGTCACGGATCGAGAGGTTGTGTCCCAGATCGTCCCACGACTGGGGGTTTCACTGTGGCTCGTGGGACTCGCGATGACCCTGGCCATCCTCGTCGCGCTCCCACTGGGGGCATTCGCCGCCATCAAACGGCGTCATGCCAGCGGGTTCGTTGCCTCAGCCATTGCGCAGGTCGGACTGTCCGTGCCCGCATTCTGGGCCGGTATCTGGCTCGTCCTGCTCTTCGCCGTCACCCTGCGCTGGCTCCCGGCCGGAAACTACGTGGCGTTGAGTGCGGATCCCGTGCAGTGGGCCAGACACCTCATCCTTCCCGTCACGGCCCTGGCCATCGTGCAGGCCAGTATTTTGTCGCGTTATGTTCGAAGCGCTGTCATTGAGGTCTTGGGGGAGGACTGGTTCCGAACAGCCCGGTCCGTGGGCTGGTCAACGTGGCGCGCGTTGCTACGCCACGGCAGCCGCAACATAGCCATCTCATTGCTGACCGTCATCGGGCTGCAACTCGCGACGCTACTGGTGGGCGCCATCATCATTGAACAGGTCTTCGCGCTCCCGGGCCTGGGATCGCGTCTCATCATGGCGGTGGGTCAACGCGACCTCATCATGGTCCAAGCCATCGTGCTGCTGCTGGTGTGGGCTGTGCTGGTCATCAATTTCGTCGTTGACTTCACCTACCAACTCGTTGATCCGCGGATGCGGCGAGAACGGAGGCAGCGATGAGGCGGGCGAACCTTGTTTTCGGGGGCGCCCTGATCCTGATCATCGTGGGACTGGCCCTGGTTGGGCTCGTCTGGACGCCCTTTGATCCGACCGCGATCTCCGGTCCCCGCCTTGCCCCACCGGGCTGGCCCCATCTGCTTGGAACCGACGCTCAGGGCAGTGACACAGCATCGCGCATCATCAGTGGGGCCAAACTGGCTCTGCTCGTCGGTGTGCTGTCAGTGGCTGCCGCTGCGGCGATTGGGGTGCCCGTCGGCATCCTCGCCGGTATGTCCCAGCGGTGGCTGAGCGCGATCCTGGCTCGCGGCGCAGACATCCTCTACGGCTTTCCTGCGCTCCTGCTCGCGATCCTCTTCGCCGCCGCAGTCGGAGGCTCGACGTGGACGGCTGTGGGTGCCATCGGGATCGCCACCATTCCCGTGTTCGTTCGCATCGCGCGGGCCGCGACGCTACAGGTCATGAGCCAGACCTACGTGGAAGCAGCGCAGCTCTCGGCCACGCCACCACTCCAGGTGGCGGTGCGGCATGTGCTGCCCAATATCGCCCCGGTTCTGGGGGTACAAGCTTCCGTCAGCTTTGGGTTGGCCATCCTGGCCGAAGCTGGCCTGTCCTACCTGGGACTGGGCTCGGGCAGCGACTTTCCCACATGGGGACGCATGTTGCAGGAGGCGCAGAAGGAACTCTTCAACGCGCCGTTGTTGGCATTCTGGCCCGGGCTTGCCATTGCCATGGCCACCATGGGGTTCAACCTGCTGGGCGACGGACTACGCGATCTGCTGGATCCCAAGCTGCGGGAGCTCACATGAACCGTCTGGAGGTCTCTGAACTGACGGTGAGCTTCGGCCGGCGTCGTATCGTCGCGGTGAAGGACCTGTCGTTCACGCTGGGGGAGACCGAGCGTCTGGGAATCATCGGTCAGTCCGGATCCGGCAAGTCGGTGACAGCGCTGGCCATGATCGGACTGCTGCCTGAGAACGCCCATGTCACCGGATCAGTGAAGTTGAACGGCCAGGAGTTGGTGGGTAGGCCGGAGGGTGATCTCCGACGGCTGCGCGGCAATGAGGTCTCCATGATCTTCCAGGAGCCAATGACTGCTCTGGATCCGACGATGCGCGTGGGCCGACAAATCGGCGAGGTCATCTCCCTGCATCGCCGCGAAGAGCGAGGAGTCATTGCTGAGACGGTCCAGCTCTGGCTCGGGCGCGTCGGTATGACGGATCCGGCACGCGTTGCCCAGTCCTATCCGGATGAGCTCTCCGGAGGACAGCGGCAGCGCGCACTGGTGGCCATGGCCCTGGCGAACCAGCCCGGTCTCGTCATCTGCGACGAGCCCACCACAGCTCTGGACGTCATCGTGCAGCGCCAGATTCTCGACCTTCTTGACGAACAGTTGGAGGGCAGGGCGACCTTGTTCGTCAGCCATGATCTGGCGGTGGTCCGGCAAGTGGTGGACAAGGTGCTGGTCATGCTGGAAGGACGCGTCGTGGAATCCGGAAGCATCGAGGACATCATCGACGCACCTCAGCACCCCTACACGCGAGCCCTGGTCGCCGCTGCACGGATCGGCGATTATGGCCCCGGTACGCGGCTGCCGACACTTGCCGATTTTGAAGGAGGCCGCAACGCATGACCACACCTCTGCTCGCCGCGGAAGCGGCTGAGGTGACGTATCGTCGCTCCGGGCGGCCGTTCACTGCGTTGCAGGACGTGACATTTCGGATCGGGCCAGGACAACGGGTGGGTGTCGTCGGCGGTTCCGGCTCCGGCAAGACCACACTGGCGCGCCTGCTGCTCGGCCTCGTGCAGCCCAGCCGGGGCACCACCTCCTTCCGTGGTCAGCGGACCAATGGGGTCCCGGAGCGGGCCCTGGCAGAGCTGCGGGGTGGCGCCTCCATGGTCTTCCAGGACCCCAATTCATCGCTGAATCCGCGAATGCGGGTGCGCGACATCATCGAGGAGCCCCTGCGGTCCCCGCTGCTGCGCAGACGTGGCACATTGCCGATGCGGGGCTCTGGTGCAGTTGAGGAGTCGTTGAAGGCCGTCGGACTGGACAGTGCGATGGCGTCGCGATTTCCTCACCAACTCTCCGGAGGCCAGCGGCAACGGGTGGCCATTGCGCGGGCGCTGGTGAGCGGACCGGAGGTGCTGGTGGCCGATGAGCCGGTGTCCGCCCTTGACGTCGCGGTGCGCGCTCAGATACTGAACCTGCTCTCTGACGCGGTCGAGGAGCGAGGGCTGGCACTGGTGTTCATCTCCCATGACCTGGCGGTGGTGCGCCATCTGGCTGAGCGCGTCGTGGTGATGCAACGGGGAACCATCGTGGAGGACGGCCAGGTTGATGAGGTCTTCGCACATCCGCAACACCCCTACACCGTCGAACTGTTGGCGGCCTCGCTCAGTTTGTAGGGCGCCGGGTGCCGATCGGTAAGCTGGGCAGCGTGAAGGCCCTTCTGCTCGAAAACATCCATTCTGAAGCCACCCGAATCCTGTCGAATCGGGGCTATGACGTTGAGAACAGGGCCGGTGCCCTGACCGACGGTGACCTCATCGCCGCACTCGAGGGTGTGAGTTACCTCGGCATCCGCTCCCGCACCCAGATCACCCGGGACGTCCTGGATGCTGCGCCGGAGCTGAAGGCAATCGGTGCTTTTTGCATCGGCACCAATCAGATCGATCTTGAGGCTGCCACGGATGCCGGCGTCGCCGTGTTCAACGCCCCGTACTCCAACACCCGCTCTGTCGTGGAACTGGCCATCGCCGAGATCATCTCCATGGCCCGCCACCTGACGGATCGGAACAAGGACGTCCACGAGGGCCGGTGGGACAAGTCGGCGACCGGATCGCATGAAATCCGTGGCCGTAGCCTCGGTATCCTGGGCTACGGCAACATTGGATCCCAGCTTTCCGTCGTGGCCGAGTCGCTCGGTATGAGCGTGTACTACTACGACATCGTGGACCGTCTCCCGCTCGGCAATGCCAAGGGCGTCTCCTCGATGGAGGAACTCTTCGAGCTCTCCGAGACCATCTCGCTGCACGTCGACGGTCGCGCTGGCAATGCAAACCTGATTGGTGCGGCGGAGTTCGCGGCCATGCGTCCCCGCACGCTGTTTCTGAACCTGTGCCGGGGCAACGTTGTGGATCATGACGCCCTCCATGACAATCTCGTCAGCGGCCATCTCGCTGGGGCTGCCATCGATGTCTACCCCCAGGAGCCGAAGACCAAGGGTGAACCGCTGATCTCCAAGCTGCAAGGCCTCAGCAACGTGATCCTCACGCCCCACATCGGTGGGTCCACGGAAGAGGCCCAGGTGGACATTGGCCGCTACGTTGCCGGCAAGCTTGCCGATTACGAGACCCACGGCGCGACGTCCATGTGCGTGAATCTCCCCGAGGTCCCCGCACCTTCACCAGTGGATCACCGTATCGTTCACCTGCACCACAATGTTCCGGGTGTGATGGCACGCCTGAACAATGTGCTCGCCACGCACGACATGAACATCCGGTCGCAGACGTTGTCCACCCGCGGCCAGCTCGGCTATGCGGTCACCGATGTGAGCGGTGTGGCGCCTGCAGACCTGCTGGATGAGCTTGAGGCGCTTGAGGAGACCGTCCGCGTTCGGATGCTGTAGCGAAGGCCCGGGCGATCACGCGCTGCCCAGTATCTCCATGACGGTGTCGTGCAGTGCTCCGTTGGTGGCCAGAGCGCCCGGTCCGTGCACTCCGGGTGCGCCTTCCACGCTGGTGAAGCGGCCTCCCGCTTCGCGGACGATGATGTCCAGGGCCGCCATGTCGTAGAGCTCAAGTTCTGGTTCGCAGGCGATATCAACGGCACCCTCGGCCAGCAGCATGTAGCTCCAGAAGTCGCCATAGGCGCGGGTCCGCCAGCACTGGCGCATGAGATCAACGAAACCCTGACCACGCGCCGCGGAGACCCAGCTGGCGATGTCTGAATAGGACAACGATGCGTTTTCGAGTTCCTCAACGCGGCTGACTCTGATCTCGGAGGAGTTCATCAGCGTCCTGCCGGTATGGGCTCCACCGCCCAGGCTCGCCCACCAACGGCGGTTGAGCGCCGGTGCGGACACGACCGACGCGACCACCTCGCCCTCGACTTGGAGGGCAATGAGCGTGGCCCAGACCGGGACGCCCCGCAGATAGTTGGCGGTACCGTCGATGGGATCGATGACCCAGCGCCGAGGACTCTCTCCTGTGTCCGCCATTTCCTCACCGTGCACTGCGTCGCGAGGGCGTGCCTTTGCGAGCGTGCGACGGATGGACTCCTCGACGGCGGTGTCAGCCTCGGTCACGGGGCTGTTGTCCGGCTTGCTCTCGAAGCGGAGGTCGAGAGCCTTGAAGCGGTTCATCGACAGGGAGTCCGCATCATCGACGAGCATGTGCATGAGGCGGACATCATCGGTCAGGTTCTTCGACTGTGCCATGGAGGACAACCTATCTAAAGTGATTCGTACTCAGGTGAAGGCGCGCTCCATACGCCGGAACGAGGCCAATCGGGAGGGATCAAGGCGGCCATCGGCCACGGCGTCATCCAGGGCGCAACCCACGGCGCCCGTCTCGTGGTGACATCCACGCGGGCACTGAGCAGCAAACTCCGTGAGATCACCGAAGGCGGCCACGATGGAGGATGTTTGTACGTGACTGATGCCGAATGATCGGACCCCGGGTGTGTCCACGATCCAACCTCCCTGGGGCAGCGGGATGGCCAGGGCTGAGGTGGAGGTGTGTCGACCCTTGCCCGTGAGATCGCTGACCTCCGCGACGGCACGGTTGATGCCGGGCACCAGAGCATTCACCAGCGTGGACTTGCCCACGCCGGAGTGCCCCACCAGCACCGTCGTGTGACGGGTAAGGATGTCGTGGACCGGGGTCAGGTCTGAGCCGGGACGGGTCGTGATGATGGGGACGTCCAGCGGGCTGTAAGCAGCCATCAACGCGTCGGGGCTGGCCAGATCGGCTTTGGTGAGGCACAGGATGGGCGAGACCTTGGCGTCGAAGGCCGCAACCAGGATGCGGTCGATCATCCCCATGCGTGGCTCAGGGTCCGCCAGCGCCGTGACAATCATCAGCTGGTCGGCATTGGCCACGATGGGTCGCTCGAAGGTGTCGGAGTCATCTGCGCTGCGACGCAGAATGGTCCTGCGTTCAGCCACCTCGACGATGCGTGCCAGCGTGCCTTCCTGACCGGAGGTGTCGCCATCCAGTGTCACGACGTCGCCCACGATGACGCCCTTGCGGCCGATCACGCGGGCCTTGGTGGCGGTCACGACGACGTCGTTGGCCAGCAGGCAGCGGTACCTCCCGCGGTCAACAGTGACCACCCGCGCGGTTGGCGCACCGTCGTATGTGGGCCGCTCCTTGGTCCGGGGCCGGCTGCGTTTGCGTGGCCGGTCGAACCCGCCCTGGTCGTCAGCGCCCAGAGCGCCGCGACGCGCCATCAGGCCCCCACCGCGGCACGCCAGTCCGCCTCGAAGTTCGGCATGGTCTTGGCGACGCAGGCCAGGTCCGTCACGGTGAGACCGGGGACACGGAGCGCAAGCACAGCAGCTGCATGCACCATGCGGTGATCCGCATACGTCTCGAAGGCGGTGGCGGTGAGCTTCTCCGGAGCCGCCACGCCATCGATGATCACACCGTCGTCGGTCTCGCTGGCCGAGATGCCGAGCCGCGTGAACTCTGTCACCAGAGCGGCGAGCCGATCCGTCTCGTGGCCGCGGATGTGTGCAACACCCCGAATGCGGGTGGTGCCCTCCGCCAATGCGCCCAGTGCCGCGACGACAGGAGTGAGTTCTGATGCCTCGTGCAGGTCCACGTCAATACCCTGCAGCCGTGCTGGTCCATGCAGCGTGACGTGCTGTGGGGCCACGTCGGTGGTGGCACCCATGCGTCGTGCGACGTCGAGGAATACACCGCCGGGTTGCAGGCTCTCAGCGGGCCAGGCCTCAATGGTGACCTGCCCCTGCGTGGCAGCGGCGGCCGCAAGAAACACCGACGCATTGGTCAGGTCCGGCTCGATGCTCATGTTGCGTGCCGCGATGGGACCGGGGTGGACGTGCCAGACGTTGTCACCGATTTCGTCCACCCGTACCCCGTGGGAGCGCAACATCGCAACGGTCATGCCGATGTGGGGGCGGGAGGGCACGCTTGCACCGATCTGTGTGATCCGCAGCCCCTTCGGAAGGCGAGCCGCCACCAGCAGCAACCCCGAGATGTACTGGCTCGTGGCAGATGAGTCCACTTCCACTGTCCCCGCGGGACTCCGAGGCGGGCTCACAGTGAAGGGCAGCGAATCCGAATCCACTGTGGCGCCCAGCTGACGCAGGGCCGCGAGCAGACCAGCCATCGGGCGGTGGGTGGCGTGTTCATCACCGAAGAAGAGGGTGTCTCCGTCCGCGAGCAGCGCCAGGGGTGGCACGAACCTCATGACCGTCCCAGCCAGGCCGCAGTCGATTCCCTCCGGCACTGGGCTGAACTTCGCCGGTGGCGTGATCTGCCATCCGTCCCCGGCACTGCCGTCAACTGTGACACCCATACGGGTGAGCGCCGCCAGCATGAGGTCGCTGTCGCGACTGATCAGCGCGCCGTCGAGGTGGGTGGGGCTCTGCGCCAGGGCTGCCAGCACGAGCGCTCGATTTGTTTCGGACTTGGAACCGGGGACCCTCACCTCAGCGGTGATTGGTCCCCGGGCGGTTGGGAGAGGGTGCAGCATCAAGAAGTCACGGACTCCAGCTTCTTGCTCAGCTTCTTGGCCTTCTTGGCTGCTTTTTTGCTCAGCTCGTCGGACTTCTTGTCAGCCTTCTTGATGGCCTTCTTCGCGCTCTTGGAGAAGTCATCCCCCACGGCTGAGATCTTCTTCTCAGCGGCTTTGGCAGTGTGCTCGGCACGCCATCCGAGACTGGGCTGCCCCTGGGTGTCACGCGCAGCGAGCATGGAGGCGCCAAGCAAAGCCAGGCTCGTGAGGACAACCGGGCGTGCTGCAGCCTTCTCGTCGCGTGAAGCGTCCTTGGCGGGGAGCGCGATTGCCAGATTGAGAATGCTGGACTTGGCCAACAGGAGGGCGCCCAGGCGACGTCCCAGACCGGTGGCGAACATCACGCCGCCGGCAACCTGCGCTGCACCGCTCACGCGAACCCAGGTTTCCGTGGACTCTGGAATTGAGGAGGAATAGGGGGCCGGCACGACGCGTTGGAGCGCTGGCACAACCTTCTCAGTGAAGGCTTCGGCCTCGGCGGTAAATTCGGATGGCTTGCTCACCTTTTTGACGCCGTCGACGACGAAGGCGCTGGCGAACAAGCTGCGGGCAACAAATCGCAACAGACTCATGGGCCAAACATACCCACTCAGACGTCCACTTGCAGAGCAACCGCTCTAGATTGGGCACATGTGTGGCCGATACGCAGCAAGCGCCGATCCTGATGAACTCGTTCTGAAGCACCGACTCGACGAGGTGACCGATGAAGGAGCGGCGGCCTGTGCACCCCGCTACAACATCGCGCCCACAGACACAGTGCCGGCGATCGTGGAGCGTGCAACGCAGACAGGTCCCGTGAGGAAACTGGTGGCGCTCCGCTGGGGGCTCGTGCCCAGTTGGTCGCGGGACATGTCCTGCGCGGCTCGCATGATCAACGCCCGCGTGGAGACCGTCACACAGAAGCCGTCCTTCCGCAGGGCCATGTCCCAACGTCGATGCCTGCTGCCGGCAC
This sequence comes from uncultured Arachnia sp., assembly GCA_947493705.1. Lineage (GTDB taxonomy): Bacteria > Actinomycetota > Actinomycetes > Propionibacteriales > Propionibacteriaceae > Arachnia. The sequence continues at coordinate 15,993 of CANLSH010000017.1, forward strand.
TGGGCTACTACGAGTGGCGGAAGGAGACCGACGACGGAAAGCCGGTGAAGCAGCCGTATTTCATGCAGCCGGCGCAGGGCACGCTGATGCACATGGCGGGCCTGTACGAGTTCTGGAGATCTCCGGATGGCTGGCTGATGTCCACCACCATCATCACCACCAGCGCCACCGATGACCTGGGATGGATTCATGATCGGATGCCCATGACCGTGGCAGACACCGACGCCTGGTTGGATCCCTGTCTGACGGACGGGGACGCGGCCCGCGATCTTCTGGACCCCCTCGCGTTCCTTCGCCCCACCAAGGTCTCCCGCGCCGTCAACAACGTCGCCAGCGATGGTGCCTCGCTGCTGCAACCCATCGATTGACCCAGATGAGGGAATAGACCAACGGTGTTGAGTGTTGAACCGTGCATGGCACTCACCCTGAGCACCGGCGTCACGGACACAAGCATGCGTGCACGGTTCCCGGCGCTATCCTCGTTCCTGATGAACGTTGATGCCACGGAACTGAGCTTGGACGGCCAAGCCACCCCAGCGGCTGAGGATGCCTTCGAGACCGAGGCGCTCAGCCACGTGGACAAGCTCTACGCCGCCGCGCTGCGCATGACGCGCAATCCCGCCGACGCCGAGGACGTCGTACAGGAGACCTACGCCAAGGCTTTTGCCTCCCGGTCCACCTATCGGCCCGGCACCAACCTGAAGGCGTGGCTCTACCGAATCCTCACCAACACCTATATCAACACCTATCGCAAGGCAGCGCGATCCCCCAGAACGAGTTCCGGGGCTGATGTGGAGGACTGGCATCTGGCTCGCGCAGCATCGCATGACTCCTCCGGTTTGCGCTCCGCCGAGATGGAGGCGTTGGACCAAACCCCGGACGCCGCCGTCTCAGACGCCATGTCCGGGCTTCCGGAGAATTTTCGTATGGCGGTCTACCTCGTGGACGTCGAAGGCTTCTCCTACAAGGAGGCTGCGGAGATCATGGGGACCCCGATCGGCACTGTCATGAGTCGGTTGAACCGGGGACGCTCCCTGCTGCGCGAGGCACTCGCAGGGTATGCGGCGGAACGGGGCATCGCCCGCTCGACCCGGGATGCCTCCTCATGACCGACGGAGCCATGTGGAGCCACGATCACGACGAACTGGACGACTGTGTGCGGGCACTCGAAGCCGTCCACGCCTTTCTGCACAACGAGCTGGCGGAATCCGACGCTGATCTGATCCGTCTCCACCTCCATGCCTGCGAACAGTGCATGGAGAACTTCGACATCGAATCCACCATCACTGAGATGATCCGACGGAGTCAACCGGTGCCCAGCGTGCCGGACACCCTCGTCGCGCGCATCACGCTGATGCGGCGGCCGCACCGCTGAGCGCTCAGGAGATGATGAACCCCCGCCCCAGTGTGGAGCGGGGGTTGTTGGATGCCGAGACGGTCAGGCGTTGGGACGCTTGCCGTGGTTGGCCTTGTTCTTACGGCGTGAACGACGCTTGCGTCCAGTCTTGCCCATGGTGACTCCTCTGGTTGCTGTGATGGAACCAACCCCATAGTGCCAGAATTTCTGTCCGCGCCAGAACTCCGCCGAGATCTCCGCTGGGTCACAACGAACAAGGAATGGCAGGGTAGCTCCATGGTGCTTTCCCATCTCGATGACCTGTCCCACGAACAATGGCTCACGGCCTTCGTCGCCCAGTGGCACTTGCTGGCTGACCTCAGCTTCTCCGATCTGCTTCTGTGGCTTCCGCGCGACGCCGGTGAGCGTTTCGAGTGCATCGCCCAGATCCGTCCAGTGACAGGACCGACGGCACTCGAGGACGATGTGATCGGCGAGACGATCACGCATGAGCCGGATCATGCCGTGACCGTGGCGTTCATGACGGAGCAGATCGCCGAGACCAGCGACAATGAGCTGAACGCTGGCATTCCTGTCGATGTGTGGGCGGTGCCCATCATGCGCCGCGGCGTGTGTGTCGCTGTCCTGGAGCGCCACACCAATGTCATGGGATTGCGCGCACTGGGAGCGCTTGAGGAGAATTACATGGAGGCTGCAGGGGTGTTGACCTCCATGCTGCTGGAGGGACAGTTTCCACTCACCGCCCCCATGGACAAAGCGCTGGCCCCCAAGGTGGGGGACGGTGTCGTGCGCGTGCAACCCGATGGCCTCATCAGTTATGCCTCACCCAACGCCATCACTGCCTATCGCCGCCTCGGGGCTTCCGGTGACATCGAGGGGGAGAACTTCGGGGACCTCACCAGGGGTCTCCGCCATGGCGTGGAGACCGTGGGACAGACGATGCTCTCGGATGTGCGCCAGCAGCGCGCTGCCGTGTTTGACGTGGAACAGTCGCGTGCCTCGATGCGGTTCGTACTGCTGCCACTGGTGGTGGGTGAGATGTCAGTGGGCATGCTGGTGCTGTGTCGCGACACCACCGACCTGCGCCGTCGGGACCGCATGCTGGTCACGAAGGACGCCACGATCCGGGAGATCCATCACCGCATCAAGAACAATCTTCAAACGGTGGCGGCCCTGCTCAGAATACAGTCGCGCCGAATGAAATCCGACGAGGGGCGCGAAGCGCTGCGCGACGCCATGCGGCGGGTCTCCTCCATCGCCGTGGTGCACGACACCCTGAGTCACACCCTTGAGGATGACGTCGCCTTCGATGCAGTGTGCGACAGGATCCTGCGCATGGTGGGGGATCTGGCAGCCAGTTCAGGGGAGGTCCGTACCAAGCGCGTCGGCAGCTTCGGGGTGGTGCCCTCCGCCACCGCCACGTCATTGGCAATGATGATCACGGAGCTGTGCCAAAACGCAATTGAACACGGTTTGCAGAGCTCTTCCGGGTCGCTCGAAGTACGTCCCCTTCTCAGTGCGGACAAGCTGCTGGTGGATGTTGTCGACGACGGCGCAGGTCTGCCTGAGGGCTTTGACATCAACCGTCAGGACAGCCTCGGGCTTGCCATCATCTCCACACTTGTGGAGGACCTCGGAGGCACGGTGGAACTGATGGCCCGTGAGGACGCAGACGGAACGCGGGCACGTCTGGTGCTACCTCTCAGCGACTGAAACGTTCCGGCCCCCGACTCCGGTAAGCTCTGTCGGCATCGTAGTCAACAGCACATTCCTCATGGTGAGCACACCCATCACTGCTCACACCCTGAACGCCACCCCAGTGGTCCGCGGACTGGTCCGGGCTGGCCACCGGGTCTTCTGGTACGCAGGTCGACAGTTCGCAGCGCATGTGACTCGAGCCGGTGCCACGCACGTCACATTCGATCGTGCTGAAGACTTTGCCACCGGGGGCCTTGAGCGGTTCGTCTCGAACGGATCGATGGACGGCTTGGCCATGGTGCGGGATCTCTTCCGCAATGTCGTGGTACGGCAGGCCAGAGCGCAGCAACAAGACATAGAGGAGTTCGCTGAGAGGGAGCACCTTGACGGGATCATCTCGGACACACTGATGCTGGGCGCGGGCATCGCGGCGACACGAACAGGGGTGCCCTGGAGCACCATCGGGGATGGACCACTACTGTGGCACGACTCGGACACGCCACCTTTTGGGACGGGGCTGCCTCCCTTGGCCGGTGTCGCCGGCAGGCATCGCAACCTGACGGTGAAGCGTGCCATTGACCGATGGCTATTCGCCGATGCGCACGCCGAATACAACGCACTGCGCTCTCAAGTGGGATTGTCTCCCGTCAGCTCTCTGCAGCTGGCTGGCCTGTCGCCCCAACTGCACCTGCAGGGGTGCTCACCGGCATTTGAATATCCGCGAGCCAACATGCCCCCCAGTATTCACTTCGTCGGCGCCCTCGGTCCCGGGCCCGGCGTCGCCCCGCCGGTGCCGAGAAGGTTTCTGCGAGAGCATCGCACCCGTCCGCTGGCTTTTGTGACGCAGGGCACACTACGCCGGAATCTGAAAGAGCTCGCGGTTCCAGCCGCGAGGGCACTTGAGGATGATGGGTACGACGTTCTCATCGCTGCAGGCACAAGATCACGGGATCGCTCGCGATCGATTCTGGGATCCATCGGCAGCCATGTCGGCATCGTTGACAGCGTCGACTACCACGCCGCGTTGAACGAGTCCGATCTCTTTGTGACCAATGGTGGATACACCGGCGTGACGCTCGCCCTGGCCGCCGGGGTTCCCGTGCTGCAGGCGGGCGCTACGGAAGAGAAGGCAGACATCGGTGCGCGTGTGGAATGGGCCGGGGTGGGCGCTTCGCTGCGCCGGACACGGCCATCCGTTGCGCAGCTTCGGCGCACAGCTCGACGGCTCATGGATTCAACCGCGCGTGCGGCGGCGTCGCGGCGGGTCGCTGAAGAGATGGCGGAGTACGACGCCACCTCGCTTGCAGCTGAGCTGGTGGGTCAACTTGTCGGTGTGCACGAACGATGAGTGAGGGCGAAGTCGTTCTCGCTCTGAACGACGTCACGAAGCGGTTCTCATCTGGATCAGGCATGGTCAGCGCACTCGAAGGTGTCTCCGCGTCGGTACGACGGGGCGAGCGAGTGGCCCTCCTGGGCGCCAACGGAGCGGGCAAGACAACGTGCATGGACCTTGTGTGCGGCGTTACCGCACCGACGACAGGGCGCATCACTGCTCTGGGTGTCACACCGCGTCACGCGGTCCGGCAGGGGCGCATGACCGCGGTTCTGCAAACGGGCGGACTGTTGAGAGACCTCACCGTGCTGGAGACGGTGCAGGTCATCGCTGGGCTGCATCGCCGCCCGGAGCGTGTTGAAACCGTCCTGCTGGAAGCAGGGCTCACTGCTGTGCGCAGGCGATTGGTCGGTCGCTGCTCCGGTGGGGAACAGCAACGGCTCAAGTATGCGTTGGCGCTGATCCCGGACCCGGAAGTGCTGGTGCTCGACGAACCTGCAGCAGGCCTGGATGTGGCGGGAAGAGCGGCGCTGTGGGACCACGTGGGTCAACGTGCGCAGCAGGGAACCACCATCATCTTTTCCACGCATCATCTGGAAGAGGTGGAGCAGATGGCTGAGCGTGTCCTGCTGCTGCGGGAGGGCAAAGTGGTGGCTGACCAGGAAATTCGAGAACTCCTGGGACCGGCGGCCCCCGTGACGATCTTGGCTCAACTCCCCACCCCGGCAGCTGTTGCCCAGGCAGTCCACAGCCTGGGCGATCTTGAAGGTGTTCACGACGACGGATCCGCTGAGGAGCGCTTACGGCTGGTTGCCGCTCCCCAAGTCTCGGACGCGGTTGCCGCTCGGCTCCTCGGAGAATTCCGGGCGGCGCACCTCCTCGTCATCCCACAAACCCTTCGTGGAAAAATGGCGGACATGATGGCCGGAAGGCGTTGACGTGCTTGGCCCCTTCATCATTGTTGAACTCAAACGATTGGCACGCGATCCCGTATCCGTGTTCTTCATCGCTCTGCTACCGGTGTTTCTCTTCCTGGCGTATGCCTGGGGAGTCAGTCTGCCCTCGGGGCCACTGGGCGTCGCTGACGTGGATGCATATGTGATGGTGGGTATGGCTGGCTACGGAGCCGCGACAGCCGCCGCCAATGTCAGCGGACACGCAGCTGTTGAGCGACTGCAGGGCTGGGGGAGACAGCTCAGTCTGACGCCGCTGACTGACGCCGGATTCGTTGTGGTCAAGGCGGTGGTGGCCATGGTGGTGTCCACCGTGCCCATCGTTGGGACCTTTGTCGTCGGCTGGCTCTCAGGGGTCAGCCTTCCACCGGCCACGTGGCTGATTCTCAGCTCGATCCTGTTGAGCGGATCGTGGATGTGGGCAGCTTACGGACTGATTCCTGCCCTTGCTTTTCGCAGCGAGGCCGCAGTGGCCGCAGCCACGGGTGGGCTCGTGATCCTGGCCTTCATGGGCAACGTGTTCATTCCTCTGGAAGGTGTTGCTGCGTCGGTGGCCCGATGGACACCGCTGTACGGATACGTGTCCCTTGCCCGTTATCCCATCACATCCGGTCAGCCGCTGCTGGACGGTGGGGCGGGGGCAGAACCGTGGTGGCTCCCGGCCCTCAACGTGCTGGCGTGGAGCCTGGTCTTTGCAGTGACGGCGTGGCAATTCGTCGCCCGGGCCCGGTCACGCGCCTGAGATATCTTCGAGTGCTGCAACGGTCGCGCCACACCCATCCTCTGTGCTGAGAGAGCTCGCCACGCGCGCGGCTCCTCTGGCGAAGCGTTGTGCTGACTCCCCGACGGTCAGGGCGCGAAGCTGCCGTGCGAGCAGTGGGGCGCCCAGCCTCCAGCGCGGCACTCCTTGCGGTCCCGCCCCAAGAGTGTGTACGCGTCGGGCGTAGTAGCCCTGATCCCCCAGGTGTGGGACGACCATGGCGGGGCGACCGCATTCGAGCGCTGCATGCGTTGTACCAGCGCCACCGTGATGGACGACAGCCGCAACGCGGGGCATCAGCGATGCGTGCGGAGCGCCGGGCGCGTTGTACACCCAGTCGTTGACGGCACCGCGGGCAACAGCATCGGACTGCAGGACAACGCGGCGGCCTGCGGCCCGGGCGGCGGTGAGAAAGAGTTCGACGTCGCGAGCAGGTGAGACAGCGGGGCAGGTACCGAAGGTCATGAGGACCGGTGAGGTCCCGGATGCAAGAAAATCGGACAGCTCTGCATCCAGCGAATCATGACCGGTGCTTTCAGCAGCAGTGACCCAGCCTGTCTGGCGGACTTGCTCGGGCCAGCAACGCGACGGTGGCGCAAGAGTGGGGCTGGTAGCCATCAGCACAGGTCCACGACTCAGCGGGCGAACAGATCGCGTACCCAACCGCTTCGCCATGTCCGAAGTGTGTGCCTCGGCGAGCTGCTCGCTGAGACGCCACATGAAGCTGGATCCCATCAACGCCGCAACAGATCCACCGAGCGCGGGCGCCAGGGCGCTGCTGGCAGCCGACGAGGCAGGGAGCAGGGGGGCAAAGAGTACGGGAACAACTGTGGCGCCCAGATGTGACCCGAGCAGGCGGGTTGCGCCGGCAGTGACAATTCCAGTCACCACCACATCTCCGGGTGCCACCCGTTCGATGATGACATCGTTGACGAGTGATGCAGAACCGGCCAGGCGACGAAGCATTGTCGCGAACATGACGCCCGGCTGGGCCAGTGCAAGCCAACGACGGGCAGGATGCTCGGGCCAAAGAGCCGCGGTGTCAGCAGGAATCGGGGCATATTCAACGCCCAGGGCGGCCGCCAGGCCGGCATAGGGAGCCAGGCCGACCACCACCGCCCGATGCCCCCTCGAGGTCAGCTCCGCGGCCAGCCGCAGCTGCGGCATGACATCGCCCATTGAGCCCACGCCGATCAGGACGAAGCGCATGGTGCCCGTGGTGGATCAGGTGTTGCGAAGTCTGGAACGGGCGGCACGGCGTTTGATGGCCCGGCGCTCGTCCTCGCTCATACCGCCCCAAACGCCATGATCCTGGCCTGCTTCGAGAGCCCATGCCAAGCACTGCTCCCGAACTTCGCAGCGTTGGCAAATTTTTTTCGCATCCTCGATCTGCTGGAGAGCTGGTCCTGTGTTCCCCACGGGGAAGAACAACTCAGGATCCTCCGTAAGGCAGGCAGCCTTGTGGCGCCAATCCATCTGTGTGACTCACTCCTTCTGTCGGAATCCACCCGGAGGGTTGATCCCGTGGGAACCAGAACAAGACCTGTTCGGGGCTAGTGGGGGGCTAGAGCAACTTACTGTGCTCGACCACGATAGACAAGCCCCGGCTCACGTGGGGCCAGTGTCAAAAGAAAACCTGGTGAAAATAGTTGTGTTGTGGCAACCGGCCGGGCAGGCTTGCGGGCCATGGGCCTTCTCACACGCGTGTTCCAACCACCTGCCCTGGGGGTGGCCGTGGTGGGCGCGGCCCTGTCCGGATTCGGCATCATCGGCGTGGGCATCGGCTCCATGGCGGTCGCGCATGCGGGCTTCAGCCTGGGGATTGGGGCCGTCCTGATCCTGTACGGGGCGTTGGTGTTGTTCGGTGCCTGGCTGGGGTTGCGTCGCAACAGTTGGGCTCGCGGGATGATCGTCGCACCTGGGCTGCTCCACATCGCAACGGCGGTCAGCTTTTTGCAGTCCGACGACATGCCCCAGGTGATCGGCGCATCAGTGGCGCTCGTCGCGTTGGTGGCCACCGTTGTGGCGGCCGTACTGCCCAGCACTCGTCACGCGCTGGGTGGACAGCTGGAAACTGAATGATTGCCTCTCAGGCGAGACGGCCGGCGCCCGGGGCCGGGGTGGCGGTGAACCATTCGGGGGTCCGATGCCCGGCTGCAGCGAAGGCTTCGGCGATCTGTTGGGCGATCCCCTCGCCGTCACCCGTGTGACACAGTGCGATGATGCAGCCACCAAAACCGCCCCCGGTCATGCGTGCCCCCAACGCGCCGGCGCCACGAGCTGTGTCCACGGCCAGATCCACCGTGTCGACGGTGATCTCATAGTCGTCGCGCATCGAGGCGTGCGAAGCATCCAGCAGTGGAGCGAGGTCTGCCAGGCGACCGTCTCGCGCCACTTCGTAGGCCTCCAGGGTGCGTGAGTTCTCAGTCACGACGTGACGGACGCGCTTGCGCATCACATCATCCTCCAGGCGAGAGAGGGCGTCATCGAGATCGGTGATGTCACGCAGCGCGGGGATCCCCAGGATGGCGGCTGCCTCCTCACAGGACTGTCTCCGGGCGCCGTACTCACCGTCCACATGGCTGTGGGGGGTCTTGGTGTCCAGGACGAGCATCTCGAAGCCCTGTTCTGCCATGGGAAGTGGGACGTGGACGCCTTCGAGGGAACGACAGTCGAGAAAGAAGCCGGAATCCTCCTGACACAGAGTGCTGGCGGCCTGGTCGAGCAGACCCGTGGGGGCGCCCACGTAACTGTTCTCCGCCAATCGTGCAATCTTGGCCCGGTCCATGGGTTCGATGTCGAGGTGGTACAGGTCGCACATGGCCGCCACCACAGCGCACTCGATGGCGGCCGAACTGGACAACCCGGCGCCCAGTGGAACATCGGAGGACAGAACGAGGGTGGCGGAACCCACTGGGTGCCCGGACATCTGGAGGGCCCACACGACACCGGCCAGGTAGCCGGACCATCCTCCCGTGCCCGGAGCGAGACCCGAGAGGGGAATCTCCACGCGTTCCTGAAGCTCCAGCGAGTACATCACCAGGAGATCGTCCTCACGGCGACCCGCGGCCACGACAGCCTTCTTCTCCAGCGCGAAGGGCAGCACGAAACCATCGTTGTAGTCGGTGTGCTCACCGATGAGGTTCACCCTCCCGGGGCCGAACCACAGTCCCTCGGGCTGTGCTCCAGCCATTTCGGCGTATGTCACACGCAGCAGATCGGTGCGCTTTCCGGAGCTTGTCGAAGGGTCAAGCATTGCAATCTCGCTTCTCTCAGTTGCCGAAGGCGGCGTCGAGCACTTCGGCAGACTGGGCCAGGTGCACCTTGTGGGATCCGACGGACGGAGCTGATGCCCACGGCCGCGCGACGCGCTTCATGCTCAGTTTGATGTCGGAGTGGTGCGCCACGGAGTTCGGTAGATGGACCGAGATGAAGGGCCACGGACCCTGGTTCGCGGGCTCGTCCTGGACGAATCGGATGTCGGTGACATCGCCGTAGCGGCCAAGAATCTCCGCGACCGCTTCGCCCGGCAGCGGGTAGAGGCGTTCCAGGGAGATGATCGCGACCTTGCCGTCGAGTTCGCGCTTTGCACGCTCTGCGACGAGTTCCCACCGGATCTTGCCGGAGCAGAGCAGCAGCTTTTCCACCTTCGACGGGTCCTCGATGCTCGGATCATCGATTGCCGGGCGCCACTGTCCAGAGGTGAACTCCTCGGGCGGGGACGCCGCCTGCTTGCTGCGCAGCATGGATTTGGGCGTCGCGATGACCACCGGGCGGTGGAAGTTCACATAGGCATGCTGACGCAGCAGATGGAAGTAGCTGGCGGCGGTGGAGGGCTGGCACACCGCCAGTGCGTTTTCGGCGCACAGCTGCAGCCATCGTTCGATGCGTGCTGAGCTGTGGTCCGGGCCCTGACCCTCGTAACCGTGGGGCAACAGGAGTACGACGCCGGACTTCTGGGTCCACTTCGCCTGTCCCGAGGCGACGAACTCATCCGAGATGATCTGTGCGCCGTTCACGAAGTCACCGAACTGGGCCTCCCACAGCACCAGTGCATCCGGCCGGGCGACGGAGTAGCCGTACTCGAAGCCCAACGCTGCATACTCGCTGAGGAGTGAGTCCCAGATCTCGAAGGTGGCCTGATCCTCGGAGAGGTGCTTCAACGGCACCCATGCTTCGCCGGAGACCCGGTCCACGATCGCTGCGAAGCGTTGCGAGAACGTGCCGCGACGCGAATCCTGGCCAGCGAGCCGCACCGGGCGGTTCTCCAGTACCAGTGAACCGAACGCGAGAATTTCCGCGGTCGCCCAGTCGATGGGGCCGTTGAGGATGGCCTCGGCGCGACGCTCCAGCTGCGGCATCACCTTCGGGTGGCCCGTGAAACCTTCCGGTAGTTCGGTGTGGACCCGGGAGATGAGCTCCATGGCTTCAGGCGTGATCTCGGTCAGGCGCTGCTCAGGCTTGGTGGGGTAGTACGGCACGCGGCGGTACTCATCGTCGACCTGGTTGGAGTCCTTTGCGTCCCGGACCTCGCGGAACACGTGCTCAAGGCGGCTCCGAAAGCGGTTCATGACGTCCTCGGCGTCGGCCATCGAGATGTCGCCGCGACCAATCAGCGATTCGGTGTAGAGACGACGCACGGAGCGCTTCTGCTCAATCAGGTCATACATCCGGGGCTGCGTGAAACTTGGGTCATCGCCCTCGTTGTGGCCACGACGCCGGTAGCAGACCAGGTCGATGACCACGTCCCGGCCGAACTCCTGCCGGTAGGCGAAGGCCAGGCGTGCGGCCCGAATGCAGGAGTCCGGATCATCCCCGTTGACGTGCAGGACCGGTGCCGCGATGGACTTGGCCACGTCAGTGCAGTACTGCGACGAGCGACTTTCCGCGGGGGCGGTGGTGAAGCCCACCTGGTTGTTCACGACGATGTGGATGGTGCCGCCCGTCTTGTAGCCACGGATCTGGCTCATCTGCAACGTCTCGAAGACGACGCCCTGGCCGGCGAAGGAGGCGTCGCCGTGCAGGAGGAGCGGGAGCACTGGGTAGTCATCGCCGCCCAGCACGTCCTGCTTGGCGCGTGCGATCCCTTCAACCACCGGGTTGACGGCTTCGAGGTGTGAGGGGTTGGCAGCAACAGAGGTTTTGATGGTGGCGCCATTGGAAGCCACGAAGGAACCCTCGGAACCCAGGTGGTACTTGACATCACCGGTGCCACTGCGGATGTCCAGCGTTCCCTCAAACTCCTGGAAGATCTGCCCGTACTTCTTGCCCACGATGTTGGCCAGCACGTTCAATCGGCCACGGTGCGGCATCCCCATGCAGACCTCGTCGAGCGAGTCGTTGGCGGCCATCTGGCAGATCTCATCCAGAAGCACGATCAGCGATTCGCCACCCTCCAGCGAGAACCGCTTCTGGCCCACGAACTTTGTCTGCAGGAACGTCTCGAAGACCTCTGCCTCATTGAGCTTGTCCAGCGCATGCATGTGCTCCTCATGCGTCAGGGGCCTTCGGGGAACCTCAATGCGTTCCTGGAACCACTCTCTCTGTCGTGGATCCGTGATGTGCGTGTACTCGATGCCCACTGTGCGGCAGTAGGAGTCCTGCAGGATTGACAGGATTTCCCGCAGGGACAGGAATGCCCGCTCTCTCGCAAAGAAGGTCCCGACGGCGAACTCGCGGTCCAGGTCCCAGATGCTGAGGCCATGGGTTTCCAGGCGAAGGTCCTCGTGGGCACGCTGTCGGTACTCCAGGGGGTCGATGTCGGCCACCAGATGTCCGAGTGAACGGTAGGCGTTGATCAGCTCCAGCACGCGGCCGGTTTTGCTGACCTGGTTGACCCGGTGGGCCGAGACATCCGAGGACCAACGCAGAGGTTCGTAAGGGATGCGCAGCGCCTTGAACACGTCGTCGTAGAAGCCGTCCTTCCCGAGCAACAGTTCGTGCATTTCCTTGAGGAACTCACCGGACTCGGCGCCCTGGATCACCCGGTGGTCATAGGTCGATGTCAGCGTCGTGGTCTTCGAGACACCAAGCTCGGTGACCCGGGACAGGGAGGTGCCCTGGAACTCGGCGGGGTAGTCGATGGCGCCGACGCCGAGGATCAGGCCCTGACCGGTCATGAGCCGGGGCACGGAGTGATTGGTGCCGATGCCCCCGGGATTCGTGATGGAAGCCGTCGTGCCAGCGAAGTCATCAATGGTCAGAGCCCCGCTTCGCGCACGGGTGATCAGTGCTTCGTAGGCGGCCCAGAACTGGGCGAAGTTCAGAGATTCACAGCCCTTGATGCAGGGCACGAGGAGCTGGCGGGAACCGTCGTCCTTCTTCAGGTCGATGGCGACGCCCAGATTGATCGAGGGATTCTTCATCAGGGTGGGTTTGCCGTCCACCACGTCGTAATTGTTGTTCATGCCCGGCACGGACTTGATCGCCTGCACCATTGCGTAGGCAATGAGGTGGGTGAAGGAGACCTTGCCGCCCTTGGATGAGCGCAGGAAATTGTTGATCACGGTGCGCTGGTCGATGACGAGCTTCATGGGGATGGAGCGCACGGAGGTGGCCGTGGGGACCGTCAGCGACTCCTCCATGTTCTTGGCGGTGCGCATCGGGGCGCCCCGCAGACGCATGGCCTTGGGGGATTTGCTGCTTGGCTCCGGCCGAAGGGTGGGGTTGGGGGCGTTGGCCGACAGGCCGGTACCACTCTCGACTGTGGCAGACGGTTCCGTCGTGGGACGGACCGCAGACTCGGGCTTCTTCTTCGGGGCAGCTGCCGGAGTCGGCTTCTCGGACGGCTTCTCGGATGCGGGCTTTGAACCCTGCGTCGTCGGGGCTGTCTCCGTGCTCTTGGCTGGTGGTGTCTGTTTTTCGGGAGCGGGCTTCTTCGCAGGGGTGGTGTCCTGGACAGCCTCGTTGGAAGGGTTCGATGCCTCATCGGCGAAGAACTCCTGCCATGTCTCGTCGACGGAGGCAGGATCAGCCTCAAATGCCTCCCTCATCTCGTCGATCAACCAGGAGTTGGCGCCGAAGGATTCCCGTGATTCAGGTGATGACATGTATGACAGTGGCCGGGCCACGATCCCCTCTGTGAGTCGGTAACACGCGGGCTGCTGTGCCCACGGGGAAGCCTATCAAGGGTGGGCGTCGGCAGGACCGCTGCCACGCGGTGCAGCCAAGTTCTCCGAGCCCTGTGGATCACTGTGGGCGGTGAGTTCATCGCCGATACTGGTGGAGCCCCGTGGCAACGGGGATGAACTGGTGGCTCTCCAGGCCAGCAGGACCACCTGAACAGTGGTTCCCACGAGCAACAGATTGCGCAGGATGAGCATGGAGGTCTCCAGCGGCGCGCCATGGGGCATGCCCATGATCCCGTAGGTGCCCCATGGATAGGTGTACTGCGTGAGCGCGGCCACGATGACCAGGGTCACGCTTGTCAGGCGGAGTGGCCCGCGAAGCCAATCGCTGGAGCGCGACATCACCAGGACAGCGTGAGGACCTGCGAGCCACAGGATGTACTGGGGGGACAACGTCTTGTTCGCGACGATGGTGGCGAGCACGCTCGCCAGCACCACGAGCAGCATTGCCTCAAGCATCACCGGGGACTGTGAGCGGAACCGGCGCCAAAGACGCCAGGACAGCACCAGCGTCAGCAGAATCCACCCCACCGTCAGCACGGTGGAGGCCTGGAGCAGTAGACCGACGCCGGGGCCCCGCAGCTCCAGTGCATTCCATTCCGAGAGGAAGACCGGCCATGCGTCGCTGTTGGTGAAGGTGCGCAGAAACATCAGGGGAGTGGCTGGCACGGATTCCATCTGCAGTCCTCGCCGGGACTGCCATACCAGGGGTGAGATGGAGCGAGTCCACCCACCGACGATCAGCGAGGACATGCCCAGAGCTATGCCTGCCACGAGGAAACCCACGAGCCGGGCCTGCCCGGCGCCGCGGCGCAGTGGGTGGGGTGTCAGCAGGGGTAGAGCCAGTATGGCGGGCCACAGCTTCACGGCCGCACCAGCGGCCACGAGAGCACCGGCCAAGTGGGGCCGTGCCATCAGCAGCATGCACGCCCAAGCCACCAGAGCAGCCGGGATCAGATCAAACCTGAAGTACATGATGGGCCCGCATGCCCCCGTGAAAAGAATCCAGACCAGTGCCCCTTTCGCGTTGTGACGGCGAAACAGACTCGCGGCAACCACGGCGTCCAACAGCAGCATGAGTCCTGCGAACCACTGAAAATATTCCTGAAAACCCTTGGCGAGCCAGTAGATCCCCTGCAACAGCCACTGGGCCGGAAGCGGGTATTCAGCCATGATGCCCAGCCCCTCGTCGGCTTCGACGCACTCTGCGCTGCCCTCGCCGAGTCCCACGTCCAGGCACCACGTGTAGTAGCTGTAGTAGGAGATGTCATTGGCCACGAAGTTCGCGGCGGGCTGGAGCCAGAACCAGATGTTCAGCGCGCGAACGGCGACGAAGATCAGGATGAGCAACAGCCCTGTATTGAGGGGATTGCGCCAGAAGGCTGTTGCTCCATCCATGCGAGCCTCACTTTGGCATTGACTGGGCACATCACCTGCTGCGGTCCATGACTCACGAACCCTGTGCGCCCCCGGCAGGATTCGAACCTGCGCTCCCGCCTCCGGAGGGCGGTGCTCTATCCCCTGAGCTACGGGGGCCTGCTTCATGCAGCTGTCAGGCTGCACGCAAAGGTTAGCAAACATCTCAACCCTCGGATCACCGGGCACATCGACTAGCGTGGTGCCCGTGCGTTGGATCGTCGGACTCGTGATGTCGTTGTTGGTGTCACCGCTGCTCGCGGGTTGCGTGGGTCGCCCGGATCCGGAGCCCGCAACCATGTCGACACAACCCCCTCCGTGGGCCGCACCCCGGGACGCCATCTCACATATCCGAGCGGCCGGTCTGCCCGAGCTGTCGCTGGATTCAGACTCGGATCCGTTCATTCTTGAGCTCATCGTCACCGTGGATGAACAACCGGTGCCACTCGCCCCATTCATCGGGATCGACAGGCTGAGAGCTGTCCAGGCGCCCGTGCACACGCACGACGACAGTGGTGAGGTGTGGCTGGAGGGTGAGGGCAACCGGAGTGTGACGTTGGCTAATTTCTTCATCCTGTGGGGCGTGCGCTTCGACGAGGCGTGCCTCGCGGACGCATGCTCCGGGGTGGTCGTCATCGCCGACGGCCGAAATGTTGAGGACCCTGCATCGCTTGTCCTGCGTGGCAACGATGTGGTGGAAGTTTCCGCCCAGTCCTGAGCCGGCGGACACTGCGGGGCGACGCTTGCTCCATCTGGCAGGCTTGTCCACCATGACCCAGACGCACATCGCCGGTTCCATCCATGCGGATGCCTCGAATGCGGGTCCCCAGTGGTTGGAACTTCCGCAGGACCTCAACGTTCTTGAGCCGGCTCTGTGGCCCGACGGCGCACACCGGGACGAACGCGGCGCAATCGTCCTGTCCGGATCGGCCCTCACCGATGTCGTCGCCGAGCATGGAACTCCCGCCTACGTGCTGGACGAAGAAGACTTCCGCGCCCGCGCCGTCGCTTTCCGCGACGGATTCCCCGGCTGGAACGTGTACTACGCGGGCAAGGCATTGCTGACGAAAACCGTGGCCCGCTGGGTGGCGGAGGAGGGTCTGAACCTTGATGTGACAACCATGGGCGAGATGGTCATTGCACTCGCTGGCGGGATGCCTGCCGCCAGGCTGGGACTGCATGGCAACAACAAGTCCGATGCGGAGCTTCGCTTCGCCCTGAAAGAGGGAGTGGGGCGAATCATCATCGATTCGTTCTCCGAGATTGAACGACTTGAGGCCGCCTGCGCCGAACTGGATGTACGAGCAGCGGCGCTCGTGCGGGTAACCACGGGCGTCGAAGCCCACACGCACGAGTACATCGCCACGGCGCATGAGGACCAGAAATTTGGGCTGTCGATCGCTGGGGGACATGCCCTGGCCGCCCTGGTTCGTTGCCACAGCTCCCGCCACATTGACCTCCAGGGAATCCACAGCCACATCGGATCCCAGATCTTTGAGACCCACGGCTTCGAGGTGGCCATCCGACGCACGATGCGCCTGGCTCACCAGTTCCGCACCGCCACCGGTACGGAAATGCCTGAACTGGACCTGGGTGGTGGCTTCGGGATTGCCTACACCAGCGCCGACACACCCATGTCCACCGTCGAACTGGCTGCCGCTTTCGAAGAGATGATCCAACACGAGTGCCGGGGGTTTGGCCTGCAGAAGCCCCAACTCTCCATCGAGCCCGGCCGGGCCATCTGCGGGCCCGCCGGTGTCGCTGTCTACGAGGTGGGCACCGTCAAGGTGGTGGACATAGATGGCGGCCGCGCCCGGGTCTACGTCTCGGTGGACGGAGGCATGAGCGACAATATTCGTCCTGCCCTGTACGCGGCCGAGTACTCCTGCGTGCTGGCCAATCGGGTCTCGGAGGCCGAGCCAGTGCTGTGCCGGGTGGTCGGTAAGCACTGCGAGGGTGGCGACATCCTCATACGTTTCGTGTTCCTCCCCGGAGACATTCGCCCGGGTGACCTGATCGCCGTGCCCGGTTCGGGTGCCTACGCACGCTCGATGGCCAGTAACTACAATCAGGTGCCGAGACCTCCCCTGCTCTCTGTCAGAGGGGGCTCGACGTCGGTGCTGTTGCGCCGGGAAACCTTGGACGATCTGATGCGTCTGGATGTGGGGGAATGAGCATGGTGAACAACGAGCCGTTGAAGGTTGCGCTGCTCGGTGCAGGTGTGGTCGGGTCGCAGGTGGCACGGATCCTCATCACCGAGTCGGACACGCTCGCCGCCCGCATCGGGAGACCGCTCGAACTTGTGGGCGTAGGTGTGCGACGCATCGATGTCGAACGGCCGGACATTGACCCTGCGCTGTTCACCACGGACTCCGAGGCACTGGTCTCGCGTGGGGACATCGATCTGGTCATCGAGGTCATCGGTGGCATTGAGCCAGCCCGCAGCCTGCTGCTGGCTGCCATGCAGCACGGCGCATCGGTGGTGACCGCCAACAAGGCACTGCTCGGCTCAGACATGGCGGCGCTGTCTGCATGCGCAAACGACAACGGCGTGGACCTGTACTACGAGGCCGCCGTTGCCGGAGCCATTCCCATCGTCCGGCCTCTGCGAGAATCGCTGGTGGGCGACGAGATCCGTGCCGTGATGGGCATCGTGAACGGCACCACGAACTACATCCTGGACAAGATGACCACGTCAGGATTGTCCTTTGACGTGGCTTTGAAGCAGGCCCAGGAGCTTGGTTTTGCGGAGGCCGATCCCACGGCTGATGTCGAAGGTCATGACGCTGCGGCCAAAGCTGCCATCCTCGCTGGTCTGGCCTTCCACACGGAGGTTCGGAGGGAGGAGGTTTTTTGCGAAGGCATTTCCAACGTGACGGAAACTGACATTGCAGCCGCTGACCAGATGGGCTGCTTCGTGAAACTTCTCGCCATCGCACGGCTCACGGATGAGCCCGAACCGCGCGTCATCGTGAAGGTTCATCCCACCATGGTCCCCAAGACCCACCCCCTGGCATCGGTCTCCGGTGCCTACAACGCCATCTTCGTGGAGTCGCGCGATGCTGGCGACCTCATGTTCATGGGCCAGGGCGCTGGCGGCGCACCCACAGCCAGCGCGGTGATGGGCGACGTCGTCACCGTGGCTCGCAACCGCCTGCGTGGTTCCAGCAATGACATGCAGACCGGATACACCAGCCGGGGCATCGCGCCCATTGGTGATGCAACCGCCCGCCACTACATCCGCTTCGATGTTGCCGACCGCCCCGGGGTGCTTGCGGCCTGCGCCACCATCTTCGGCGAGTCAGGGGTGTCGCTCCAGACAGTCCAGCAGTCCCATCTGGAAGGTGCGCAGCGCACCCCTGGTTTTGAGGCACGGTTGAACGTCATGACGCACGAGGCGAGCGAGACGGATCTGGCATCGGTTGTCGACAAATTGCGCGAGGCACCGTTCGTCGGAGAGGTCATCGACGTCATGCGTGTCGAGGGCCACTGATCCTGCGATGACAACACTGAAGGTCCGGGTTCCCGGGACCACCGCAAACCTCGGCTCCGGATTCGACTGCGTCGGGATGGCACTTGCCTTTCACGACGAGTTGGAGCTCGACCTCCTTGATGATCCGCGAGTGCTGGACATCGAAGTGGAGGGTGAGGGCTCCGGCAATGTTGCTGCAGATGATTCCCACCTCGTGGTGGCATCCATGCTGACCGGTCTTGAAGCCTGGGGCGGACAACGCCCAGGCATGAGACTCCGCTGCCTGAACCGCATCCCTCACTCCCGCGGCCTCGGCTCCTCGGCCTCGGCGATCGTGGCCGGACTCGCATTCGCCTGGGGCATCAGCCATCCGGAAACTGTGCTGGACCTTCCCGAGCTGACCCGGCTGGCGAGTGTCCTCGAGGGGCACCCGGACAATGCTGGCGCGGCGGTCTGGGGCGGGGCCATTCTTGGCTGGTTCGAGGGTGATTCCGTGCGCCTTGTGCAACTCGATGTTCCTTCGTCGATCACCGCCCGCGTGTGGGTGCCACAGTTCGAGGTGGGAACTGCTGGCGCGCGCTCGGTGCTGCCGGATACCGTTTCGAGAGTTGATGCAGTGGATCAGGCGATTGCTGCTGCCACCCTGCCGACGGCACTGCAGCGGCGCCACGATCTGCTCCTGGCTGCGACGTCAGATCGCCTGCACCAGTCCTACCGCGCCGCCCTCATGCCCCCCTCGTTCGACCTGATGACTGTGCTGCGGGCAGAAGGCGTTGCGGCGGCCATCTCCGGTGCTGGGCCCACAGTGATTGCGGTGGGAACCCGGGAGCAGTTGTCGCGCAGTGACGAGATCGGCGCCGAGGGATTCGAGCGTCACGACCTGCCGTTGGGCTCCGGCGTGGAGCTGACTCGTCTCTGAGATTCTTCGCTGTGGCAGCCATGTATGGACAACGGCCATGGCGCTACGACTGTGAGGGCTCTTCACCTCGGGTGAGCTGGTCCCCGCATCAGCCACAATGGGGGATGCTCCTTCACGAACTGGTGGGTGCCTGGTCGGCGATGAAGGCAACACGATCACGACTCGTCAAGCGCAAGGTGTTGGGGGACGTGCTGGCGGCTGTGCCCGCCGAAGAGGCCGCGATCGCCACTTCCTACCTCGCCGGTGCGTTGCGGCAGCGGCGGACGGGGCTGGGACCGCGGTCGCTCTCTGCTCTGCCGCCGCCAGCGGATGAGCCCACACTCACGTTGACGGAAGTGGACACGGTCTTCACCGCGATGGCTGAGTTGTCCGGACCCGGGTCGCAGGGGCGTCGGACCGTCGCGCTGCACGATCTCATGTCTCGGGCTACGCGTGATGAGCAGGAATACCTTTCAGGACTGATTACGGGTGAACTGCGTCAGGGGGCGCTCGATGCCCTCGTCGTGGACTCGCTCGCCGAAGCGATCGGGGCGCCGATCAGTGATGTGCGTCGCGCCGTGATGCTCGCCGGATCGACCGCCGTCGTCGCCGAGGCGGTGCTGCGCGATGGAGCGCCCGCTCTTGCGCAATTCTCCCTCAGGGTGGGTGTGCCAGTGCGCCCCATGCTCGCCTCCAGCGCCACGACGGTGACCGACGCGCTCGCATCTCTGGGCGGTGCGGCCACCCTTGATGCGAAACTCGACGGCATCCGCGTGCAGGTGCACAAGGATGGAACCCACGTTCGTATCTTCACGCGCACGCTGGAGGAGATCACCCATCGCGTCACGGACCTGGCAGCAGTCATTGCCGACCTGCCGGTGAGGTGCGTGGTGCTGGATGGGGAGGCTCTGCTGATGGGGGAGAACGGGCGTCCCCGGCCGTTCCAGGAGTCCTCCGCCCGTGTCGCAAGCAGCAGCGAGAATTCGGCGTTGTCCGTGTTCTTCTTCGACGTGTTGCACGTGGATGGCCGCGATCTCATCGATCAACCGGCCGCGGTACGGTTCGCTGAACTCGCGGAGGTCGTCCCATCCGAATTGCTGGTGGAGCGCCTGGACACCACTGATCCGGAGAATGCGGAAAAGTTCTTTGAGCGTGTTGTTGATGCCGGGCATGAGGGCGTGGTGGCCAAGAGTTTCGATGCTCCGTATGAGGCCGGACGACGGGGTGTGGGATGGGTGAAGGTGAAACCGGTGCACACGCTGGATCTGGTGGTGCTGGCTGTGGAGTGGGGCAGTGGCAGACGAAGTGGCAAACTGTCCAACATTCATCTCGGTGCGCGCGACGAGAACGGTGACGGTTTTGTCATGCTCGGCAAAACCTTCAAGGGGATGACCGACGAAGTCCTGACGTGGCAGACGGAGCGCTTCCTGCAGTTGCAGACCCATCGTGACGCTCATGTGGTGCATGTGCGTCCTGAGCAGGTGGTGGAGATCGCTTTCGATGGGCTGCAGCGCTCCACGCGATATCCGGGAGGAGTGGCGCTCAGATTTGCACGCGTGCTGCGATACCGCCAGGACAAGACGGCACAAGAGGCGAATTCCATTGTTGACGTCAGAGAATTGCTCCATCCAGGCTGAACCGGACATCGCCTCGACACCACACACGCTCCGGCGACGGTGTTTTCGTATCAATGCGTTTCGGGTGCTACTGTTGACATCAGTCACCAAAGTTGGCGCCAGTGGATGCTTTCAGCCCACTGATCACAGACTCCACATTTTGTCTGGGCGTTTGCCGTGACTATTCATCTTGTTTGGCCGGGGGCGATGAGCGTACGCCTTCCTCTGGCGCACCTGGAAGGAAACCTGTGACCGAATCCGGTTCCAACAATCTGGCTGGCATGAAGCTGGTCGAGCTCAAGTCCATTGCTGCAGGCATGGGACTCAAGGGCGTCTCGGCCATGCGCAAGGGTGACCTGGTTGCGGCCATCTCCTCGGGTCAGGGTGGTTCGTCGCGTTCGGCGGCCCCCAAGGCCGAACGGGCGCCGCGATCCACACCGAGGACCGAGGCATCACACGAGGCAAGCACTGGCGAGTCCGGTTCGGCGCAGTCACTCAGTGGCGCGGGATCCGACGGAGCGCGGGAGCGCAAGAACACCCCTGATGGCCCGGAGCAGAACTCCGAACAGCGTCAGGACGGGTCCGGCGGACGCAATCAGAACCGTCGTCGTCGGGATCGCAATGGGCGCGACCGTGCCTCCCAGGAAGCAGTGAACGAGGAGGTGGGCGAACGTCTCGCCGCCGCCATGGGTTCCACCGGTGGGAAGCAACCAAACACCAAGGGCCAGAATCCACCGGCTGCCGCACCCTCCGGGGGCGATTCGGGTCCGAGCCAGAGCAGCAGCGGAGGCGGTGGGAACAGCGGTGGCAACAGCAATCGTTGGGACGACGACAATTCCGGCGGCAACCAGCGTGGCCGGCGTCGACGCAGCCGGGACCGTCAGAACCGCCGTCCCGGCGGTCGCGGCCCCTCCGGCATGGATCGCTTCGAGAACGATCCGCAGGTCAGTGAGGATGACGTCCTCGCCTCGATCTCCGGCATCGTGGACATACTCGACAACTACGCCTTCGTTCGCACCACCGGCTACCTGCCCGGCTCCAACGACGCCTACCTCCCCATCTCGACGGTGCGCAAGTTCGGACTGCGCCGTGGCGATGTGGTTTCCGGTGCGATCCGCACGCAGAAGGAGGGCGAGCGCAAGGAGAAGTACAACCCGCTTGTCCGTCTCGACACGGTCAACGGCGATGATCCCGAGAAGGCACGCAACCGGCCCGAATTCTCCAAGCTCACACCGCTCTACCCGCAGACGAGGCTCAAGCTGGAAACCCCCGGACCGCAGCTGACGGGCCGGCTCATAGACATGGTCTCGCCCATCGGAAAGGGCCAGCGAGGCCTCATCGTCTCGCCCCCCAAAGCCGGCAAGACGATGATCATGCAGGCCATCGCCAACGCCATCGCGGCCAACAACCCCGAAGTGCACCTCATGGTGGTCCTCGTGGACGAGCGTCCGGAGGAAGTCACAGACTTCCAGCGCACCACCTCCGGCGAGGTCATCTCCTCCACATTCGACCGCCCGGCCGAGGACCACACCATGGTGGCGGAACTGGCCATTGAGCGTGCCAAGCGTTTGGTGGAACTTGGGCATGACGTGGTGGTACTTCTCGATGGCATCACCCGCCTGGGACGTGCCTACAACCTGGCAGCGCCGGCTTCCGGCCGCATCCTCTCCGGAGGTGTGGACTCCGCAGCCCTGTACCCGCCGAAGAAGTTCTTCGGGGCGGCTCGCAACATCGAGGACGGTGGGTCTCTGACCATCCTCGCCACAGCGCTCATCGAGACCGGCTCGAAGATGGACGAGGTGATCTTCGAGGAGTTCAAGGGCACGGGCAACATGGAATTGCGACTCACCAGGCAGCTTGCCGACAAGCGCATCTACCCCGCCATCGACGTGGACGCCTCAGGAACCCGTCGCGAAGAGCTGTTGCTGGGCAAGGACGAGCTGAACATCATCTGGAAGTTGCGCAGAGCCCTTTCCGGTCTGGGCGATCAAGCTGCCCTGGAAACCCTGATGTCCCGGATGCGCAAGACCACCGACAATCACGAGTTCCTGCTCAGTGTGATGAAGACGACACCACAGCAGGAGAACTGAGCCGCTCCGTCGCGAGCGGGGGAGTCATTCAGCTTGGTCCTCGCCGCGCACAGTGGCATAATGGGTCCTCGTGCCGGTTCACGCTTTGCACAGGGCGCAATGGGCTCTGGAGCGACCCGGGTAAACACACATCACCCAAGGAGCATCACATGAAGCAGGGCATCCACCCGCCATACCAGGACACCGAAGTGACCTGCACGTGCGGCAACAAGTTCACCACCCGTAGTACGTCCACCAAGGGTTCACTGAACGCCGACGTGTGCGCCGCATGCCACCCGTTCTACACTGGCAAGCAGAAAATTCTCGACACCGGCGGCCGCGTGGCCCGCTTCCAGAAGCGCTACCAGAGCAAGTAGCAACAGCAGCAGACGCTGGGTGTGGCCGATCGGCCCACCCAGCGTCTGGCGTTTTCCCGGTCATCCTGGGCCCCCGAGTAGGCCGCCTCCGGCCCTACGATGGCCCCGACACGCGCTGGGCTTGTTCCTCGCCGAACGCTACTCGACCACCGGGTGAGATTCCTGGTGTTGAAAGAAGGAGATCTTCGACGATGTTTGAGTCCGCGATGCCGCTCATCGAGGAGTTCCGCGCGCTTGAGGTGCAACTCGCCGATCCTTCCCTCCACGCCGACGGCGCCCGCTCCCGCAGGGTGGGACGTCGTTATGCCTCCCTGCGGCCGGTGGTGGAAGCACTCGACGAACATGCCCGGTTGACGGGGGACCGCGAGGCTGCCCTGGAACTGGCGGAGACGGAAGAGGCTTTCGCGGACGAGGTGGCTGAGCTGGACGCAGAACTGGCCGTTGTCATGGGTCGTCTGACCCGACTGCTGGCGCCGCGGGACCCCAATGACGATGCGGATGCCCTTCTCGAGATCAAGTCGGGCGAGGGTGGCGACGAATCGGCCCTCTTCGCCGGGGATCTGTTGCGCATGTACCTTCGCCATGCCGAGAACACCGGTTGGAAGGTGGAGCTGCTGGACGAGCAGCCCACCGACCTCGGGGGATACAAGTCGGTGACAGTGGCGGTCAAGGGTGGCGCGATCGATGGCATCGGGCCCTATGGACGGCTCAAATTCGAGGGCGGGGTGCATCGGGTGCAACGTGTTCCGGTGACCGAGTCCCAGGGGCGCGTCCACACCTCCGCCGCCGGCGTCCTGGTGATGCCGGACGTGGAGGCCGATGAGGTGGAGCTCAATGACGAGGACCTCCGGGTTGATGTCTACCGCGCCTCGGGTCCGGGAGGCCAAGGTGTCAACACCACCGATTCGGCGGTCAGAATCACTCACGTGCCCTCAGGCCTGGTGGTCAGTTGCCAGAACGAGCGATCACAGCTGCAGAACCGTGAATCGGCGATGCGTATGCTCCGCTCCAGGCTGACGGCGCTTGCGGATGAGGAGGCTGCGTCGGCTGCCTCGCAGGCCCGCAAATCCCAGGTGCGCACTGTCGATCGTTCGGAGCGCGTGAGAACCTACAACTACCCCGAGAACCGCTTCAGTGACCACCGGATCGGATTCAAGTCCCACAACCTGGACGCGGTCCTGGGGGGCACACTGGATCCGGTGCTGGATGCGCTGGCGGAGCAGGATCTGGCAGAGCGACTCTCGAGTGGTTCGCGCTGATGACCACCGGCGACGCGATGGCGCAGGCGTCGGAGCGATTCCGGGCTGCTGGGCTCGCGAGCCCGGTGGTGGATGCCCGCCTACTCCTCACCCATGTACTCGGTGCGCCCCACGGATTGCTCATGACTGGCAATCCCACACCTGAGCAGGAGATTGTGTTTGAAGACATGATTCGCCGCAGGGAATCCGGGGAACCTGTGCAACACATCACGGGGTTTGCTCCCTTCCGGTATGAGGAGGTGCACGTGGGTCCGGGGGTGTTCATTCCTCGCCCCGAGACGGAACAGTTGGTGGACGAGGCGCTGAAGATTTTGGCGCGACGCCCCGCCCACCGTCGCCGCGTCGTTGAACTGTGCGCCGGCTCCGGTGCCATCACGCTCAGCCTCGCACGTGAGATGGGCGGTGTGGAGTTGCATGCCGTGGAGCTATCGGAGGCGGCGTGGCCATATCTGGTGCGCAACCTGGAGGACGTGGACGCCGAACTCGTGCGCGCAGACATGCTCGATGCCTTCCGGGAGCTGGATGGCACAGTCGATCTGGTGGTGGCCAACCCGCCCTATGTGCCCGAGACCGATCGTTTTGTCCTTCCCCCTGATGTGGTGGGCCATGATCCAGATCTCGCTCTCTTCGGTGGCCCGGATGGTCTGGATGCTCTACGGGTGGTGCGCGAGGTTGCATTGCGCCTCCTGGTGCCCGGTGGCTGGGTCGTCGCGGAGCATGATGAGAAGCAGTCGGCCGCGCTGCTGGAGCTGTTCGGGGCTCCGCACTTCGAGGGGACCGCAGATCTCCGTGATCTCTCCGGGCGTCCCCGCCACATCATTGCCTCCAGCGCTCTTCGGGCCGAAGACCCCGGCATGGCAGGATTGGCGCTGTGAGCGAGATCGTCCCAGCAGCCCCCGTCGTGCACCACCTTCTGCAGGATGCCGATGCGGGCATAGTGGCTGCCACCGAAGCGGTGAAGGCGGGCGATTGTGTGGTGCTCCCCACTGACACGGTGTACGGCATCGGCGCCGACGCATTCTCCAGCCAAGCCGTGCAGAAGCTACTGGACGCCAAGAAGCGCGGTAAGGACATGCCTCCGCCGGTCCTGGTGGCGGAACCGTCCATGCTGCGCGCCCTGGCCTCGCACGTGCCGAAGGATGCAGCTGCGCTGGCCAAGAAGTTCTGGCCCGGTGCGCTGACACTGATTCTGAAGGCACACAAGACACTGAACCTGAAGGTGGGGGAGACCGACGGCACCGTCGCAGTCCGGGTACCCGACCACGACGGCGCACGGTCGTTGCTGCGCAGCACCGGACCCCTGGCCGTGAGTTCCGCCAACGTCTCAGGTCAGCCCGCAGCAATCACCTGCGATGAGGCGCGCTCATCCCTGGGGGACCGCGTCGCGGTGTATCTCGACGGAGGCACGCTGGAAGGCCAGGGGGCGTCGACGATCATCGATTTCAGCCGGTCTGACACGGGCCGGGTGGTACGTGCAGGCGCCCTGTCGTTCGAGGAGCTGGTGGCCGTTGCCACCGGTCTGGAACCGTTGCCGGAACCTGTGCAAGTCGAAGTGACTGATGAGTCAGCTGCGCTCGACGCACCCGATGAGGTGGAGTCCGCCCCGGCAGCGCCCGCAGAAGAGCCGACCGCGGGGTGAGCCATGCGTGAGTACCTGCTGGTCCTGCTGGTGGCGGCAACCGTCACATATCTTCTGGCGGGCGCCTTCCGAAGCATCGCCATGCGGGCCCGCGCCATGGCGACGGTGCGCACGCGCGACGTGCACACACAACCCATTCCCTACTTCGGCGGACTGGCGATGCTCGGGGGGCTGACGGTGGCCTTCTGGCTGGCGCTGCAACTGCCCTTTCTCGGGCGACATGCGTTGGTGTCCCACGATGCCACGGCAGTCCTGTGGGCCGGCCTGGTGATCTGCATCGTCGGCGCACTCGATGACAAGTACGATCTGCCCGCACTGGTGAAATTGGGCGGCCAGGTGCTGGCCGCCGGGGTTGCAGTACTGGGGGGAGTGCGCATCCTGTGGATTCCGTTACCGGGGCGCATCGTGGGCGTTGACGATGCAACCAGCATCCTCATCACCGTCGTTTTCATCGCCGTCTGCGTCAACGCCATCAACTTCATCGATGGACTGGATGGCCTGGCTGCCGGTGTCGTGGCCATTGGCTCCGGCGCCTTCTTCGCCTACTCCTACGTGTTGGCCTACGAACAAGAGCTCATCCGCGCCACCACCGCCAGCCTCATCACGGTTGCCACGGTAGGCATCTGCCTGGGATTCCTCGGCCACAACTTCCACCCGGCCAAAATGTTCATGGGAGACTCGGGGGCGATGCTGCTCGGACTGCTCATGGCCATGAGCACAATCTCGTTCACCGGCCAGATAGACCCCAGCGCCCTCCCGGGCGACACCGGCAACGTCCTGCCGGCACTGCTGCCCATACTCCTCCCGCTGGCCGCCCTGGCGTTGCCCCTGGTTGATCTGGTGGCTGCCTACGTCAGACGTACGCGCAACGGACAGTACTGGTTCGTCGCGGACAAACAACATCTGCACCATCGATTGGTGGCGCGCGGACATTCGCACAGGGGGGCGGTTCTCCTGATGTATGCCTGGACCGCTGTATCGGCCGTGGGTCTGGTGACCATCACGCTCGCTGATGATGTGCTCTCAGTGGTACTCGTCGCCGTTGCACTGGTGGTTGTCATCGTGTTCACCACCCGGCCGCTGCGTCCAGCGACCGCCATGTCGACCCCCTGGCCCGAAGCGGTTCCGGAAGCCGACGAGCCCGAACTCATGGAACATGCCGGGGGAGATGACGATGCGTGAGACGCATCACGCCGGCCGTGTACTCACGGGCGCGGCGCGGCGGGCACGACAGATGATGGTGGGCGGCCTTGTGCTTGCCCACGCCTTGGGGTTGGGCATCTTCGGGCTGGCGCTCGTGCTGGACGGAACCTCGGCAGCCATGACTGTGGCGTTGGGTTTCGCAGCCGTGGTGATTTTCTTCTCCATTGGTCAGGCCATCGAGATCATCGCCTGCGAACTCGATCCGGTGCTGGGGATGGGCGTGGCCCTTGCCTCGTATGCAGTGCGGGTGGTGGGGATTGGCGCCGGTATGTGGTTTCTGTTGGGACATCCTGCTGTGGAACCCCTCATCTCACGCGGTTGGCTACTCCTGGCGGTCACCGGCTCTGTTGTGGCATGGGTCACAGGCGTCGTCGTTGTGGCTTCCCGACAACGGGTTCCCATCTACGATGAGGACTACGTTGCCCCTTCAGGAGGCGTGGATTGATGATTGAAGTGATCGGGCGGGAGTTTTCCGCTAGGCTCATCCACGAACATGGGCTCGACACCGCCACCCGAGGGGACACCTCCGCCACCACGAGGCGGCAGTACCGACGACGGCATGGTTGCGCTCAGTTACATCCTTGCCGGGCTGATTCTCTACGGAGGACTTGGTTGGCTCGGGGACCACTACTTGCACACGAAGTGGTTGCTTCCGGTTGGACTGATTCTGGGTCTGGCCACGAGCACCTACCTGATCATCAAGAGATACGGGAGACTTGAGTGAATCCAGGACTTCTTCCGCTGGAGGATGGCGTTTTCACGCCGCCGGGTGTGGATGACTTCAAGTTCGGACCCGCCTTCCCTGGCGGCCCCGAGTGGCTGATGTGGATCAACAAGCCAGCACTACAAGCTGTCATTGGTGCCCTGCTGGTGATCCTGTTGTGGTGGTGGGCCTCCCGCAACCTGAAGGTACGGCCCTCCAAGGGACAGTTTGTCGGCGAATACTTCTATGAGTTCGTGCGCAACGGCATTGCCCGCGACATCCTCCACCATGATTTCAAGAAGTTTCTGCCCTACCTGCTGGGGCTGTTCTCGTTCCTGCTGATCAACAACTGGTTCGGTGAGTTCTTCTTCTTCATGTACCCCACCTTTTCCAACGTCGGCTACGCCTACGGCCTGGCGTTCATGTCCTGGTGCGTCTACGTCGGCGCCGGGTTCATGAAGTTCGGCTTCACGGGGTTCCTGAAGCGCCAGTTGGTCCCTGAGGGCGTCCCCTGGTACCTGCTGCCGATCGTCATCCCTCTGGAATTCCTTGCCAACTTCATCACGCGGCCTGTCACCTTGGCGCTGCGTCTGTTCGCGAACCTGTTTGCCGGCCACCTGGTGGTGCTGGTGTTCGTGGTGGGGGGTGGGTTCCTGTTGACCTACAGCGACAACCTCCTCTACAACGTTGCCGGAGGAGTATCACTGCTTTTCAGTTTGGCCGTCCTGTTTCTGGAACTCTTCATCGGAGCCCTGCAGGCCTACATCTTCACTGTTCTGACCGCCCAGTACGTGTCCACCTCCATCTCCGAGGCGCACTAAAAGACCGACTTCTTACCCGCCCGGGTGACAAGCCACCGAAAGGAAAACCATGCTGTCCCTCCTTGAGATCACGATCAATGGCAACATCAACATGATCGGATATGCCATCGCCACCATCGCCCCGGCACTGGGCGTGGCATGGATCTTTGCATCCGTCATCAACGGCACGGCCCGCCAGCCAGAGGCTCGCGGCGCGATGATGAGCACCGCCTTCATCGGCTTCGCCGTGGTTGAGGCACTCGCCATCATCGCCATCGCCCTCGCCTTCGTCCTCAACTGAGCCCCGCATGATTACCCCCGTTTTCGGGGTGCTGCAAGAGGTCGATCTTGGGCCTCTTGCCCCCGAGCACCTGTCGGAGATCTTCATCGGCATAGCTTTCATGCTGCTGGTCTTCCTGGTGATGTGGAAATTCATCGTTCCTGCGTTCGAGAAGATGTATGACGAGCGCTCCTCAAGGATCGAGGGCGGCATGCAGCGCGCCGCTGCTGCCGAGGCAAAGGCTGAGGCAGCGTTGGCCAAGTACAACGACCAGCTGGCCAGCGCTCGCGAAGAAGCCGCGCGCATCCGTGAGGATGCCAAGAATGCCGGGGCCCAAGTAGTGGCCGAGGCTCGGGAGAAGGCTTCCAAGGAGTCCTCCCGCATCCTCGAATCCGGCCGCGCCCAGCTTGAGGCTGAGCGTTCGCAGCTCCTGGCCGAACTCCGTGGTGAAGTGGGCGGTCTTGCCACCACATTGGCGGGGAAGATCGTCGGTGAATCCCTCACCGATGACGAGCGCGCCAATCGCACGGTGGATCGTTTCCTGGCTGAACTCGAGACGGCGCGATGAAGGCACGCGACGCAGCACAGCATGCCCTCAATGCGAAGACCGACACCATGTCGGTGGACGCGGCAGGTGCCGACGATCTGTTCGCCGTCGTTGACCTGCTGGAGAGCCAAGCTCCGTTGCGCCGCTCACTGTCTGATCCCAGCTCAACGGCTGAGGGCAGGGCAGGCCTGGCAAGACGCCTGTTCGGCAATCGCATCAACGCCTCAGCCATGGAGGTGTTGGCCGAGGTGGCACAGGGCACCTTCTCGAGCGGCCAGCAATTGGTGCAGGCACTGGAGACCCAGGGAGTTCGCGCCCTGTTGCGTGTGGGCCGGGATTCGGGGGATCTGGAACGCGTTCAGCAGGAATTGCACGAATTCGCCGTCACGGTGGACTCGAATCCTGCCCTGTCTGACACACTGCGCAACCGGACCTATCCGTTGGAAGCCCGTCGGGAACTGATCTCAGATCTCCTCTCGGCACGCTCTCATCCGGTCACCGAGCGTCTGCTCGTCAGAGCGGCAGCCGCACGAGTGCGTACCCTTCCTCTGACGGTACGCAGCTATCTGGGCATGGCCGCAACCCTGACAGGACAGCAGATTGCCCGGGTCACCGTGGCTCGTCCGCTGGACGAGGCCCGTACGCAACGGCTCCGCTCAGCTCTGGAGGCTCAGGTGGGCGGACCGGTGACCTTACAGGTCGAGGTCGATCCCGAAGTGCTGGGCGGCATGGACGTGTCGCTGGGCGATCACATCATCGAATCAACAATTGCCGGGCGGCTGGATGATGCCCGCCGGCTGCTGACCACCCATTAAGCGAAAGCAGGCCCCAATGGCTGAACTCACGATCAGTCCCGACGAGATCCGGGACGCTCTGGACGATTTCGTCCAGTCCTACCAGCCCGCCGCGGCGGACCGGACCGAGGTTGGCACCGTCGTCAGCTCCGGTGACGGCATTGCCCGTGTTGAGGGCCTGCCCTCCGCCATGGCCAATGAGCTGTTGCGCTTCGACAACGGGACGATGGGCATCGCCCTGAACCTCGACGAGCGAGAGATCGGCGTCGTGGTGCTCGGAGATTCCGAGGGCATCAACGAGGGCTCCGTGGTGCACGGCACCGGCGAGGTCCTGTCGGTTCCGGTGGGTGAGTCCTACCTTGGACGCGTCGTGGATGCCATTGGCAACCCCATCGACGGGCTCGGTGAGCTCAAGGGCCTTGACGAGCGTCGTGCCCTCGAACTGCAGGCCGCCGGTGTGATGGATCGCCAGGAAGTGCGCGAACCGCTGCAGACCGGGCTGAAGGCCATCGACGCCATGACGCCCATCGGCCGCGGCCAGCGCCAGCTGATCATTGGCGACCGCAAGACGGGCAAGACCGCCATCGCGATTGACACCATCATCAACCAGAAGGACAACTGGGCCTCGGGGGATGAAAAGAAGCAGGTTCGCTGCATCTACGTCGCCATCGGCCAGAAGGGGTCCACCATCGCCGAGGTCCGCAGCACCCTTGAGGCCGCTGGTGCTCTCGAATACACCACCATCGTGCACGCTCCTGCCTCCGATCCGGCCGGGTACAAATACATTGCTCCGTACGCGGGATCTGCAATCGGCCAGCACTGGATGTATCAGGGCAAGCACGTCCTCATCGTTTTTGATGATCTGACCAAGCAGGCCGAGGCGTACCGCGCCATGTCACTGCTGCTGCGTCGTCCTCCCGGCCGCGAGGCCTACCCCGGTGACGTGTTCTACCTTCACTCCCGCCTGCTGGAGCGCTGTGCCAAGCTTTCCGACGAACTTGGCGCGGGCTCGATGACGGGACTACCCATCATTGAAACCAAGGCCAATGACGTCTCCGCCTACATCCCCACCAATGTGATCTCCATCACCGACGGCCAGATCTTCCTGCAGTCGGACCTGTTCAACGCGAACCAGCGCCCCGCCATTGACGTGGGTATTTCGGTGTCACGCGTGGGTGGCGCTGCCCAGATCAAGGCCATGAAGGCCGTCTCGGGATCGTTGAAGATCAACCTGGCCCAGTACCGGGACATGCAGGCGTTTGCCATGTTTGCCTCTGACCTCGACCCCACCTCACGTCAGCAGCTGGACCGTGGCGCCCGCCTCGTGGAGCTCCTGCGCCAGGGCCAGTATGCGCCCTACCCCATTGAGGATCAGGTCATCAGCGTGTGGTCCGGCAACTCGGGCCACTTCGATGACGTGCCCGTGGATGATGTGTTGCGCTTCGAGACTGAGTTTCTGGAGTACTTGCGTCACAACTCCGAAGTCCTCCAAGGGATTGCGGAGACCAAGCTGTTTCCGGAAGAGGCGCAGGAGGCCACCGTGGCTGCGCTGGCTGACTTCAAGACGGTCTTCAAGACATCCGAGGGCGAGCTGCTCGTGGGCCGTGAGGAACATGAGCCGATGGAAGAGGACGAGATCGGTCAGGAGACCATCGTCCGCCAGAAGCGGGGTTGATGAATCATGGCTAGCAGTCTGCGGGAGCTTCGGGAGCGTCGTCGCTCGGTGTCGACGACGCAGAAGATCACGCGCGCCATGGAAATGATCGCGGCGTCGCGGATCATCAAGGCGCAGAGGAATGCCCGTGCCGCCATGCCTTACACCCGTGCCATCACGCACGCCGTGTCGGCCCTGGCCACGCACTCCGAGGTGGAGCACCCTCTGCTGCACGACCACCAGCCGCCCCGGCGTTCCGCCATGTTGCTCATCACGGGCGACCGCGGCCTTGCCGGTGCCTACTCGGCCAACGTGATCAAAGCGGCCGAGCAACTGCACATGAGGTTGGTCAAGGAAGAGGGCCAGGAAAATGTGCAGTACATCACCGGTACCAAGGGTGTGTCGTACTTCGAGTTCCGTGACCGCCACATTGAGCAGCAGTGGACAGGGTTCTCCGATGCGCCGACCTACGCGCATGCCAGGGAAATCGCTGATGTTCTCATCGAGAGATTTCTCGCCCCATTCGAGGAGGGGGGCGTGGACCAGATCCATGTCGTGGGCACGCGGTTCGTTTCCACTCTGACCCAGCAGGCAACGGCTGTTCGGTTGTTGCCGCTCGTGGTGGAGGACAGCGATGACATGCCCGGTGATGGCGAAATCATCCCGTTCTACGACTTCGAGCCGAATGCATCGGCGGTGCTGGACCAGCTGTTGCCGATGTATGTTGCGAATCGCATTTACACGGCACTTCTGCAGTCCGCGGCCTCCGAGCTGGCGAGCCGGCAGCGGGCCATGAAATCTGCAACAGACAATGCGCAGGACCTGATCGAGACCCTGACACGCGAAGCCAACCAGGCGCGTCAGGCCGAGATCACCCAGGAAATCTCTGAAATCGTCGGCGGCGCCGTGGCGCTGTCCGAGTCCTAAGATACGAGTGAGGAAACACATGACTGCCACTGCAGATGCGAGCTCCGACACCGCCACCGGCGGGATCGGCAGAGTCGCCCGGGTCATCGGCCCCGTCGTGGACATCGAGTTCGCGGCTGACCAGATCCCGGAGATCAACAACGCCCTCCTCGTCGAGACAAACGTGATGGGCGAAACGCTCACGATGACGTTGGAGACGTCGCTGCACATCGGCGACAACCTGGTGCGTGCCATTGCATTGAAGCCCACCGACGGCATGCGCCGCGGGGCAGAGGTGCGCGACACAGGAGCACCAATTTCCGTGCCTGTCGGCGACGTCACGAAGGGGCACGTGTGGAACGTGACCGGCGACGTGTTGAACGTGGACCCCGCCTCGATCGAAATCACCGAACGCTGGCCCATCCATCGTGATCCCCCCAAGTTCGACGCGCTTGAGCCGCGTACCGAGATGCTGGAGACCGGCATCAAGGTGCTGGACCTCCTGACGCCGTATGTGAAGGGCGGCAAGATTGGTCTGTTCGGCGGCGCCGGCGTGGGCAAGACGGTGCTCATTCAGGAGATGATCTACCGCATCGCCAACAACTTCGGCGGGACCTCGGTGTTCGCGGGGGTGGGGGAGCGCACGCGTGAGGGCAACGACCTCATCATGGAAATGGACGAGGCAGGCGTCCTCAAGGACACCGCCCTGGTCTTCGGGCAGATGGACGAGCCCCCCGGCACGCGTCTGCGTGTCGCCCTGTCCGCTCTGACGATGGCGGAGTACTTCCGTGATGTTCAGGACCAGGACGTGCTCCTGTTCATCGACAACATCTTCCGTTTCACCCAGGCCGGGCAGGAAGTCTCGACACTGCTGGGGCGCATGCCCTCGGCGGTGGGCTACCAGCCGACACTGGCCGACGAGATGGGGCAGCTCCAGGAGCGAATCACTTCCACCAGGGGACACTCGATCACCTCAATGCAGGCAATCTACGTGCCCGCTGACGATTACACCGACCCGGCGCCGGCCACCACCTTCGCGCACCTGGATGCCACGACGGAGCTCTCCCGCGAGATTGCATCGCGTGGTCTCTACCCGGCGGTGGATCCGCTGACCAGTTCGAGCCGTATTCTGGATCCCCAGTACATCGGTCAGGAGCACTACGACACGGCCGTGCGTGTGAAGCAGATCCTGCAGCGGAACAAAGAACTCCAGGACATCATCGCCATTCTCGGTATTGATGAGCTCTCCGAGGAGGACAAGATCATCGTCAACCGCGCCCGGCGTATTCAGCAGTTCCTCAGCCAGAACACCTACACGGCTGAGAAATTCACGAACGTTCCCGGCTCCACGGTGCCGCTGGAGGAGACGATCGAGGGTTTCCAGATGATCACCCGTGGTGATGTCGACCACATTGCGGAGCAGGCCTTCTTCAACGTCGGCTCCATGGAGGACGTGCATGAGGCCTGGGACAAGATGAGCAAGGAACGCTGAGATGGAGCGGCCACCTCTGGAAGTTGAGGTTGTCTCGGCTGATCGCCAGGTGTGGGCGGGCGACGTGATCAACATCATCGCCCGTACCACCGAGGGAGATATTGGTATTCTGCCCGGCCACGAACCGCTGATGGCGGCGCTCGTTCCCTGCGTTGTGCATATCGTCACCTCGGATGGGCGCAGCGAGACTCTTGCCGTCGACGGAGGGTTCATCTCCGTCGCGGAGGGCAAGGTCTGGATACTCAGCCAGGACGCTGTGATGGGCCAGGAGGTCACCCTCGAAGGAGCTCATCGCCAGCTGGCTGAACTGACCACGCTCCGCGACGCAGGGGACATCTCGGATGAGCAACTCCAACAACTGCACATTCTGGACGCGCAGATCCGTGCTGGCCGGACGGTGCAATCGGCCTGATCCGAGACATCTCTGCAACGATTGAATAACAAATTTGTAGAGAGACGCGCAAGTGCCCCTCCAGGTATGCATACTCCTGAGAATTGCATGTATCTTTCCTCACATGACCTGGGATGCGGCAGTTGTCGTCATGTGCGTGACGCTGCTCGTTGCTATGCCCTTCATTGGCCTGTATCTCCGCCGCCGCTGGCTCACTGGCCAGGGCGGTCTTTTTGATTGTGCATACCGGATCCGCGACGCTGTGCCCGGCAGTGGCTGGGTGCTGGGCTTGGCGCGCTACCGAGAGGATCGTCTCGAATGGTTCCGTGCTTTCTCCCTTGGCCTGCGTCCCAGCGTGTCCCTGAAGCGCAGCAGCACGTCCTACGTGCATCAGCGCCCCGCCAGTGGCCTGGAGCAGGTGGTGCTGTTCGAGAACTCTCACGTCATCATGGTGAGAGATCGAAGCTCCGGACGGGAGCTCAACCTCGCCATGGACGCTGACACCACCATGGGGCTCATCACATGGTTGGAATCCGCCCCACCCGGCAGCCACTACATCCGCACGCGGGAGGATTCACCTCTGTAGCGGGGTGTCTACGGATGTTGCCCACCCCGGGTACCGGCTAGTTCGCGCGCTTTCCCGGTTTCTCGCGATCCGTTCCCGGAACCCACAGCACCTCACCGTCGGAGCCATTGGTGGCGCGCGTCATGATGAACAAGAGGTCACTCAGTCTGTTCAGGTACGTCACCGCGAGCAGGTTCACGCCACCATCCCCCGGGCTCTGAGACACCTCAGTGCCGTGGGCTTCGACGCAGCGCCACGCGGCTCGCTCCGAGCGGCGGCAAATGGTTCGGGCCACGTGGAGCTGGGCACCCGAGGGTGTTCCACCGGGCAGGATGAACGAGCGGAGGTTGGGGAGTGGATCGCTCAGTTCGTCACACCAGGCTTCCAGCCGATCTATGGATGACTGTTCGATGCGCAATGGCGGCCACTCGGGATTCTCCTGCAGAGGGGTGGCGAGATCGGCGCCCACATCAAACATCTCATTGCGGATCAGGGTGAGCATCTCGCCCACCCTTTCCGGGAGCCCGCCGAGGGCAACGGCGACGGCGATGGTGGCGTTGGCCTCATCGACAGTGCCGTAGGCCTCCACACGAAGGTCAGTCTTGTGTGTCTCGGAGTTGTCAGCCAAGCGTGTCTGGCCGGCGTCGCCGGTGCGGGTATAGATGCGAGTCAGGTTCACCATGGCGTCCAACATAGCTGCTGTGGGAAGGTGATGCCCGGAGTCGACATGCGCGTGGCGTCCAGCCATGGGAAACTGTTGTCCGTGAAGACGACGACCCTGCTTCCTCTGGCTGCCAGTTTGCTCCTGCCCATTGCCGCGTGCGGCGATGCCAATGAGCCGTCGAGCGGTGATGAGGCGGGGCAGACCGATGCATGTTCGTACCCGTCGAGTGGTGACGCGGCCAGACCTGTGGAGCCGCCACCCACCACGAACATCAATGATTCCGGGACATCCACCGCAACTCTGTCATTGACTGCAGGGGACGTGCAGATCACACTGAACCGGGCTGCCGCACCCTGCACGGTCAACTCCTTCGAGTCATTGGCGTCGCAGGGCTACTTCGACGACACCGCCTGTCACCGGCTGACCGATACCGGCATTTTCGTCCTGCAGTGCGGAGATCCTTCCGAAACCGGCATGGGTGGTCCCGGGTACTCGTTCGCGGACGAGACCGACGATTCCATGACCTACCCCGCCGGCACCGTCGCAATGGCCAATGCGGGCCCGGACACCAATGGCTCCCAATTCTTCCTGGTCTGGGATGACACGGACCTGCCGCCGGACTACACCGTCTTCGCAACGATGGATCAGGCCGGCTTGGATGTCGTTGCTGACATTGCGGCAGAGAGCGTGGAACCCGGTGATTCAGAACGGCCCATCGCCGAGGCGCAGATCACGTCGGTGAGCCTCGGCTGACACTGCGTGTGGCCTGACCGCGATTTCAGTCCAGGAACTTTCGCAGGATCGATGTGAAGGCTTCGGGCTCATCGGCGTGCACCCAATGTCCCGCCTTCTTCAACGTGACCGACACCACGCGCGGAAAGTACTGTCGCATGACTGCCATGTCCTCTCCTGAGACATAGTCTGACCGGCCACCCACGACCCACCAGGTGGGACCGTCCCAGGACTGCTCGATGGAGGGCCAGCCTGCCACGATGTGAAGGTTGTCCCCGAGCAGGTCCAGATTGGCATTCCACGCCCAGTGGCCGCCGTGGCGCTTCAGGTTCTGGAGCAGGAAGCCCCGCACCTCGGGATCGGGAATGAGGGGCGTGAGTTTACTGTCCGCGTCGGATCGGCTGCCGACGTTGGCGATGTCGAGATTGCGCATGGCGGAGACGAGCTCAGCGAAGTGGGATGTGGCGCCGTTGCGTGTGGGCGAGGTGTCCACCACCATGAGACGGGAGACCAGTTCGGGATGGTGCAGGGCCAGCCGCATGGCCACTTTGCCGCCCAGGGAGTGTCCAACCAGAGTGGCGGGGCCGGGCACGGTCTCCCGCAACCATGCCGCCACGAGGTCCGCCTGTTCGTCCAGGCTGAAGTTGATGGTCCAGGGTGAGCCGCCGTGATTGGGCTGGTCCACCAGCCAACTGGTGGCAACATCGCCAATACTGGATGCGATACTGCTGAAATTCTTGCCCTGACCGAAAAGCCCATGAATGAAAACAACCGGCGAACGCCCCTCGCCAAGTGTGGTGTGATGCAGTTTCACCCGTTCACTCTCCAGCAGTGGCGGTGCCAGTGGCGACGCTGTTCCAGTCCTGAATCAAAACCCATGCCGGGGATTTCCGGCCACGCCACCACATGCGCCGTGCCCACTGGTATTGCGTTGTGGCACCCCGGACAGGTGTAGGTCTTGGTGGCACGATCAGCTGGCACGTCGCGAACCACAAAGGTGCCCCGTCGCGTTGTTTTCCTGCTGGCGTGGCGTGAGGCATCCAGCGGGCGCGGCGCACGCAGGTGTTTGCTGGGACGTCGACTGGTGGGCATGGCGCGTTCCTAGAAGAGTCTCTCATCAGCATTGTCCATGCCGCGTAGGAGGTCGTAGTCAATGACACGGCAGGAGATTCCCCGATCCGCCGCGAGTGTGGCGGCCTGGGGTTTGATCTGCTGGGCAGCGAACACTCCCTGAACCGGAGCCAGTTGCGGGTCCCTGTTCATCAGATCCAGGTAGCGCGTGAGTTGCTCAACCCCATCGATCTCTCCGCGTCGCTTCACCTCAACGGCCACATGGCCACCGTTGTGGTCACGCAGAAGCAGATCAACCGGACCTATCGGTGTGTAGTACTCGCGCTTGACCAGCTGCCATCCGTCGCCGAACGTGGAGGGATGCTCCGCCAGGAGCGTCTGCAGGTGAGCCTCCACACCGTCCTTCTGCAAGCCAGGATCCACACCGAACGTGTGGTCACTGTCGAGATGAACCTCACCGAGGCGGATCTGGAGGGTGTCCCCCTCCCGGGAGCGAACCTCCCACAGCTGCGTGACGCCGAGCTCAGCTGAGTCGGCGTCCGGTTCCGTGATGGTGAGGCGGCACGGAGCACTCATCCAGTTCAGGGGCTTGTAGGCGCGATCGTCGGCATGGACTGACACCGAGCCATCCGCCTTCACGATGATCAGTCGCTTGGCCATCGGCAGATGGGCCGAGAGTCGTCCCGCGTAGTCCACCTGACAATCTGCAATCACCAAACGCACGTGCATCAATCTAGCAAAGCAGGACGAGCCCGCGCGACAGCAGTGTGCTCGCGCGCAGTGAGTGCGGCGTGTCGGGGCGGTGGGAGGATGTGCAGGGAGTGTCAGGCTGTGTCGAGGCGTGGCTGGACGACCTCGCGGTAGAGCAACAACAACGCCGCTGTCGTGGGGATCGCAATTACGGCGCCGATGATTCCCAGGAGCGTGCCGCCGATGATGGCCGAAAGGATCACCAGGGCCCCGGGGACCTTGACGGTGCGCTTGAGGATGTTGGGGTACAGCACGTAGGCATCGAACTGCTGATAGATCAGGAAGTAGATGATGGTGACGATGCCGATGGTGGGGCTGGTGGCGAATCCGACGATCGCCACCGCGATCATGGCAAGGGAGGAGCCGATGATGGGGATGAAGCAGAAAAGGGCGACGACGAATGCCAGTGCCAGCGAGTACTCGCCCAGGCCAGCAATGTTCATGAAGATGAACGAGGCCACCGACGCCACCGTCACGATGAAGAACATCCCCGTGATGTAGCCCGACACACCGCTGAAGATCTCATCGGCAAGGTAGCGCATGCGGGGGCGACGGCTGGCCGGGGCCAGACGGTAGATCATCTCCTTGATGGAGGGCAGGGAGGCGAGGAAGTAGATCGTGAGAACGGTGATCATGATCAGAGAGAAGACGACATTGGCCAGGATGCGTCCGGCTCCCCAGATGCCTCCGAAGAGATTCTGGATGAGCGTTCCGGAGGTGAGGAAGTCCCGGATGCGGTCGATGACGCCGAAATCCTCGTCCCACTGTGCGATCTGCGGATTGTCCCGCAAGTTGTTGAGCAGGCCCGGCAGGTTCTGCGCCAGTGACTGGGTCTGCTCGGTGAGAATGGGTACCAGTGCGGTGAACCCGAGGGCGATGACGCCCAGCGCTGCCATCGTGACCAGGAACACGGCGAGAGTGCGCGGAACACGTCGCCGCTTCAGGGAATCGACAGCTGGGCTGAGGCCCAGCGCCAGGAAGAGCGCCATGACCGCCAGGATCAGGATTCCCTGGACCTGCATGACGGCGGCTGCCAGGGCAAGGGCCACCAGAACCCCGATTGCGCCGAAGAAGCCGATGGAGAACGGCGAATGCGTCAGCAGAGTGGATTGGCTGCTGACAGTGCGCGGCGGAACCGGGGCTATCTCCTCCTGGGGAAGGGGAGTCAGCAGGCTCTGAGCGCCCCGTCGAGCATCGCCGAACACATTGCGCACCACCTTGCGAACACGTCTTCGCCTCTGGGGAGGGGATCCGGTGGTTTCCTCCTCCACCGTGTGGGTCACGGTCTCGGTGACAGTCGGTTCTTCGTCATCCAGCTCAGCCGGGACCATGGGCTCAACTGCGGGACTATTGTGCGTTTCCACCAGTGTCCTCGACCGCCCGGGGGATCACCGTTGTCTCCTCCGTGTCATGCTGCGCCTCACTGCCCGGGTGCCCCTGATCCTCCGGTTGCACCTCCTCGGCGATGCCCTTCAGATTCTGCATGGCCGCGACCATGGAGGATCGGCGTGCTGTGAGGGCAGCGATTTCGCGTTCCAATTGCTCCTTGCGCCAGGCAATCTGCTCCTCCAAGCGTGTCTCGTCCACCCGCAGCTTGGAGCGCATGCCAGCCATCGTCTCCTCCGCCTCTCGCGTCGCAGCCAGCCGCAGCTCTTCAGCGGAGGTCACCGCCTGCGCCCGAATACGGGCTGCCTCCTCGCGTGCAGCGGTGAGTTGTGCGGTGGACTGCTCCTGGTTCTCCTTCGCCGTGGCGAGTTGGCCAGCCACAGCATCCTCGGTGCTACGGGCATTTTCCAGCGCATTTGCCAGAGTCGCTTCTGCTTGTTGTTGAGCCTCAAGGAGTGTCTGGGCGGCAGTGGTCTCTGCTGCGGCGATGAGGGCTGCCGCCTCGGCATTTGTCCTCTCCAGGATGGCCGCCGACTGCGAAGCCGCATCGTCGGTGATGTGTTGTGCGCTGGCTGTTGCCTCTGCTCGTATGAGTTCGGCGTCACCACGGGCAGATTCGAGTGCTGCCGCGCCCGCTTCTGCTTGTTCCTGCCTGAGTGTGCGCAGCCCAGAGAGACCGCTCAACCGGACATCCTCTATTTCACGCTGTGAGGATTCGCGCAACGCGGCGGCACTGCGTCGGCCCTCATTGCGGATCCGTTCAGCTTCGGTCTCGCCCTGCTGCACGAGCTGTGCTACCTGCGCTTCCGCGGCGTGCAGCAGTTGCTTGGCGTGAGCGCCCAGACGTGTGAAATCAGTGGTACCGGCCTCAGTGCGGACGTGGGTGAGATCCCGGTCGCGCTCGCGAAGCTGCATCGCGAGATTCGCGGCCTTCTGCTCAACCTCACGCACGTAGCTGTCAACCGACTGTCGGTCATAGCCTCTGAGTGCATGGGGAAAGTTTCCGGCGGCCGAAGCCGTGTCATCGAACAGGTTCAACCCCGTTGAGGAATCCTCGGAGTCCCAGTCATCGCGTGGAGTGGTCACGACACCCTCTTCCCTCGTGCTGCCTACATCTGCGTGCTGCCTTGGAAAGACTATCGTCTGGGACGCGATTCGGGGGCCCAGTGACATCTGTGGCTGGACCCCCGAAAGCAGGCGTGAGTGGTGTAGCGGTCAGTGCCCGGCTTCCTCGGCCGGCTCCACCAGTTCCAGCAGCACGCCGCGTGCATCCTTGGGGTGAACAAAGTTGATGCGGCTCCCGGCGGTGCCGCGCTTCGGCTCATCGTAGAGCAGACGCATACCGCGCTCGCGCAGAACGCGGCTGGCTTCGTCGATGTCATGGACACGATAGGCAAGCTGCTGAATGCCCTGACCGTTCTTGGCAAGGAACTTGCCGATGGCCGAGTCCTCCCTCAGCGGGGCCAGGAGCTGAATTTTGGCATTCTCCTCACCCTGCTCGCCGGTGCCGAGCATGGCCTCAGCCACACCCTGCTCCTCGTTCACCTCGCGATGGAGTTCGCGCCAACCGAACACCTCGGAGTGGAACGTGATGGCTTCGTCGAGGTCCGGGACTGCCAGACCGACGTGATCGATGCAGATGAACAGGTCTTGGTTTTCCATGTCACCCAGTTTCCCATACGACGCTGTGGCGCTTCCCAGCAGGGCTGTCTATTCGGCTGTTCATCATGAGAGGGCACGATCAACCAACGCCTTGGCCTCCTCCTTCACCGCGGCGAGATGGGTTGAGTCCTTCAATGACTCTGCGTAGATCTTGTATTTGTCCTCGGTGCCAGAGGGGCGGGCCGCGAACCAGCCGCTGTCAGTGGTCACCTTGACACCGCCGATGGCTGCCCCGTTGCCGGGGGCATTGGACAGGACCGCAGTGATCGCCTCGCCAGCCAGTTCGGTGGCCGTGACGTCGCTGGCTCCCAGCCGGGACAGCTTCGCCTTCTGTTCCCGGTTGGCCTCCGCGTCCACCCGTGTGTAGTAGGACTTGCCGAACTCCTCCTCGAGGGCGGCGTAGTGCTGGCTGGGGGAGGTGCCCGTGACCGCGAGGATCTCGCTGGCCAGCAGCGCGAGCAGTATGCCGTCCTTGTCCGTGGTCCACGTGGCTCCGGTCTTCTCCAGGAAGGACGCCCCAGCTGACTCCTCGCCACCGAATCCGATGGAACCGTCCTCGAGTCCGGCGACGAACCACCTGAAGCCGACGGGGACCTCGACCAAGCGGCGCCCCAGCTTGGCGGCAACCTTGTCGATCAGTGAGGATGAGACGAGCGTCTTGCCGATTCCAGCATCCTTGGACCACGTATCACGATGACTGAACAGGTATTGGATGGCGACGGCCAGGAACGCGTTGGGGTTCATGAGCCCCCCGTCC
The DNA here is from genome assembly GCA_947493705.1 of uncultured Arachnia sp. GTDB lineage: Bacteria > Actinomycetota > Actinomycetes > Propionibacteriales > Propionibacteriaceae > Arachnia. Next base: position 58,324 of record CANLSH010000017.1, read on the forward strand.
GGCGTCACGATTCCGTGTCGATCCGCGTCTGCGTCATTGCCCGTTGAAATGTCGTAGGCGTTCCGGTTGGCGATCAGTGAAGCCATCGCATCGGGGGAGGAGCAGTCCATCCGGATCTGGCCATCTGTGTCCAGTGTCATGAATCGCCACGTGGGATCCACGACAGGATTGATGACCGTGAGATCGAGGCCTGCGGTGTCAGCCAGATGCTCCCAGTACTGTACGGAGGCACCTCCGAGTGGGTCCGCGCCAATGCGCACCCCGGCAGCGCCGATGGCCTCCAGATCCAGGACGCTGGAGAGTTCTGAGCAGTACGGGGTCCTGTAGTCGTAGCGCTCGATGTCACCGCGGATCGCCTCGTATGTTCGGCGACGGATGCCCTCCGGCTGTGCCATCAGCTCGTTGGCCCGGTCCGCGATGCGGCCGGTTGCGTCGCTGTCGGCGGGTCCGCCTGATGGTGGGTTGTACTTGAACCCACCATCGCGCGGCGGGTTGTGCGACGGCGTGACAACGATGCCGTCGGCGTGCTGACCACCGGCGTCCCGATTGAAAGAGATGATTGCCCGCGACACCGCTGGCGTGGGGGTGTACTCGTCCTCACGCTCGGCGCGCACATTCACGCCGTTGGCCACGAGGACCTCGATCGCGGTGCGCCAGGCAGGCTCCGAGAGAGCGTGGGCGTCCTTGCCGATGAACAACGGCCCCGTGGTGCCCTGCTGGGCCCGGTACTCGACGATGGCCTGCGTCGTCGCAGCGATGTGCAGATCGTTGAAGGCCACATCGAGGCTGGAACCCCTGTGCCCGGAGGTGCCGAAGACCACACGTTGGTCAGGGTTGCTCGGGTCCGGGACATGATCGTGATAGGCCGACAACAGGGCGTCGATGTCAACGAGATCGGATTCTTGAGCTGGTTGTCCTGCGCGTGGGTGTGCCATGGACATTATCTTTGCATCATCGGCAGCCGCTGGCAGGAAATCCATCAGGAGCCGGTGTCCGTTTGGCCCCTGCACTCAGGACGGCCAAGATGGGACCCATGACTGATCCGAACTTTTCACGGCCAGGTGCCGTGGACCTCTCGTCGCTCACCAACCCTCCCGCGTCCACGACCGGTGGCTACGTCATGGAGGTGGGTGAGGCTGACTTCCAGGAACTGGCGACGCTTTCCTCGCAGCATCCGGTGATCGTGGAGTTCCACTCCCCTCGGGATACGGGCGGCCCGGCGCTGTCGCGAGATCTTGCCGAGCTGGTGAACGCGGGTGGAGGACGCTATCTGCTCGCCCGCGTGGACGTCGACGCGGAGCCCCGGCTGGCACAGGCGCTCCAAGTCACTGCGGTACCCACCGTCATCGCCCTGATCGCCGGACAGCTCGCGCCGTTGTTCCAGGGGACACGCTCTCGTGAAGAAATCTCGGGCGTGCTGGACCAGGTTGCGCAATTGGCGGTGGGCAATGGGATCACTGGACGCGCACAGCCCGTCGATGCAGCTTCCGCTGATGGGGAGACCGGGGAGGAGGCAGCACTTGACCCTCGTTTCGAGGCCGCCGACACGGCGCTACAGGCCGGTGACTACGCCTTGGCCGTCGAAGAATTCGACAAGTTGCTTGTTGAGACGCCCCTTGACGTGGAGGTCATTGCCGGACGCGCCCAGGCAAGCCTGCTGGCACGCAGTATGAACTTCGACCCCGCCGCCGTCGTGGCCGCCGCTTCGGCTCGGCCTGATGACATCGAGGCGCAACTGCAGGCTGCTGATCTGGAGATCATTCAGGGTGCATCTGAATCGGCCTTTGATCGGCTGCTCGGACTGGCTGCTTCCGTGGGCGCGGATGATCGAGAGACCCTTCGGCTGCGCATCCTGGAACTTTTCGACGTTGTGGGACGGAGCGAGCCCACGGTTCTTGCGGCTCGCCGACGCCTCTCGACGGTGCTCTTCTGACAGCTGGTCCAGGCACCTATGGACCTCAAACAGATGGCCTTCGTGGTTGGCGCCGTCGCGGTGATCATCGTCTTTGGGGCATTCGCCGTCTGGTTGTTCGGGTACCTCGGCCAATTCGTCCCCATGATCGAGCCGGGCTGAGTGCCCACGGGAGAGGGGTCAGAGAGGATGACCGTCCTCGGTCATGCCAGTGAAACCGCTCAACAGCAGCCGAATGCGGCGCGCGGACAGCTCGGTGACCCGCTCGTCGAGATCGACAGGATCCACCCAGTGGACGGCCACCAGCTCCCGCTGATCGATCGCGGTGATCCCATCCGCCACATCGGGCAGGAGCGTGCCGCCATCGAAGATGAACTCAACGGCATCGGACCATCCGAGGTAGGGCGGCATCCAGTCGATGAGGGCTGCCTGGCGAAACGATACGGCGAGCCCCACTTCCTCCATCACCTCGCGCTCGGTGCCCACCCGTGGGGACTCACCTGCCTCGACGATGCCGCCGGGGAGCTCCCAATCGGCCTTGTAGCGCGTCTCCGTGAGCAGCACCCGGCCGTCCTGATCCCTGAACACAGCGTGACCGATCATCCGCTTCGTCGGTAGGACGGAATTCATCACGCCGGAGAACCCCTGGGCCCCGTAGACGGGATCGACGGCAAGGCGTGCATAGATCAAAACATCGACGAGATCATCGTTGCCGACCCGCTGCGCCGAGCGAAGCCGCCCCTCCAATCGAAAACCACAGCGTTGCAGCGCCCGCCGTGCGACGAGATCGTTCGCTGGCAGATCCACCTGCAGGCGACGCAATTGATGGGCGATGATGGCATCATCCGCGGCGAGACTCACCGCCTTACCCAGCGTCTCCGCGTCGACGCGCTGCTCTTTCCAGCGCAACACACCGACGTCGCCGGAGATTTCAACCTGGACGCTGAATTCCGTCACGACGCGTCAGCTGCGGCCCGTCGACGCAGCCACACGCTCCCCAGCGGGGGCACTGTCACATTGGCTTGTGCCGGGAAATGACCCCACGCCTGGTCACGGGCCGTCACCTGACCCAGATTGCCGAACTCGTCGCTGCCGTCGTAGACGGATGAATCAGTGTTGAGAATCTCCTCCCAGCCACCGGCAACAGGAAGCCCGATGGACATGTCAGTGATCGGCTCGGGTGAGAAGTTTGTGATGCATGCAATATGGTTGCCTGCCTCGTCATGACGTACCCAGCTCAGGGTGTTGCGGGTTGCGTCGTCACCGCGGATCCAGGTGAAGCCCTCGGGTGCGTTGTCCAGCTCATAGAGCGGCGAGTTGTCGCGGTACAGAGCGTTCAGATCCCGGAACAGCTGCTGCAGCCCGCGGTGCCCCCACAGGTCACTGACCCACCATTCGAGACCGATGGCCTCATTGAATTCTGGGCGGGAACCGAATTCGCAACCCATGAAGATCAGCTGTTTGCCCGGGAAACTCCACATGAAGGAGTAGAAGGCGCGCAGAGTGGCGAACCTGCGCCAGTCGTCCTGAGGAACCTTCTGCATCATGGAGCCCTTGCCGTGCACGACTTCGTCGTGACTGATGGGAAGGATGAAGTTCTCGGAGTACGCATACACCATGGCGAAGGTGATGAGGTTGTGCTCGTACTGACGGTAGATGGGATCAAGCTCCAGATAGCGCAGCGAGTCATTCATCCAACCCATGTTCCACTTGAAGCCGAAGCCCAGCCCGCCCTCATGCACGGGCTTGGTCACGCCGGGGAAGCTGGTGGATTCTTCGGCGATCATGAGCACACCGGGGTGGCGTTCGTAGAGGTGCAGATTCACCCAGCGCAGAAAATCGATGGCTTCAAGGTTCTCGCGGCCGCCGTACTGGTTGGGGATCCACTCGCCGTCCTCGCGTGAGTAGTCGAGGTAGATCATGGAGGCGACGGCATCCACCCGCAGGCCGTCGATGTGGAACTCGTTGATCCAGTACAGCGCGTTGGAGATGAGGAAGCTCTTCACCTCGTTGCGCCCGTAGTTGAAGATGTAGGTACCCCAGTCCTTGTGTTCGCCCTGCCGGGGATCGGCGTGTTCATAGAGTGCCGTCCCGTCGAAGCGGCCCAGTGCCCAGTCGTCCTTGGGGAAGTGACCCGGAACCCAGTCAAGGATGACGCCGATGCCAGCCTGGTGCAGGCGGTCCACCAGGTAGCGGAAGTCGTCGGGCTTGCCGAAACGACTGGTGGGGGAGAAGTATCCCGAGACCTGGTAGCCCCAGGAGGGCGCAAAGGGGTGCTCGGCCACCGGCATGAGTTCCACGTGCGTGTAGCCCTGCCAGGTGATGTATTCCACAAGTTCATCGGCGAGGTCGAGGTAGGACTTGCCGGGGCGCCACCCTCCAAGATGGAGCTCGTAGACGCTCATCGGCTCGGCGTGTGCGCGGGACTTCTCACGACGGGCGATCCATTCATCGTCGGACCACACGTACTTCGACTGGTACACCATGCTGGCGTTGGTGGGTGCCTGCTCGCTGAAGCGCGCCATGGGGTCGACCTTCTCGCGCCAGGCGCCATCGGCACCCTGAATGCGGAATTTGTACAGGGCCTCCTCGCCGATCCCGGGCAGGAACCCTCCCCACACACCGGTGCCGGGGATGAGCGCGAGGTCGTCTGCGCCCCATCCGTTGAAGTCCCCGGTCACCTGGACCTGCTTGGCGTTGGGCGCCCAGACCGCGAAACGGACCCCGCTGATGGGTCCATCCTCGCCCTCAATCGTCGCGAGGAAGCTTCCAAGTCGTTTCCACAGCTCTGTGTCTCCTCCTTGGTGGAAGCCCTGAAGATCCGTGCCGGTCAATCCGCCGAACTGGTTCTGTGTCATCGTGTTTCTCCTGCCAATCGGTTCAGTGAATTTATCGGAACATGTACGAGGTGTTCCCTGTTGCGTCGTTCATAGATGACTTCGTAGACGGCCTTGTCCGCCTCAAAGGCCGCCAGCAGTGCCTGTTCATCCGGATTGGGCCTGCCGTATCCGTCGAGAAATGCAGTGCGGCACTGCGTCAACCACTGCCGGGATGCGTCGCCTGCCGCAGCTGCGTAGTCGAAGGAGCGCAGCATCCCGGCCACGTCCCGCCAGCGTGAGTCGGGTTCGCGCCTCTCGGCGAGTGTCTTCAGAGGTTCCCCCTCGAAGTCAACATAGCGCCACTCACCCTGGGACAGGAGGACTTGGCCCAGATGACAGTCTCCGTGGACGCGTTGGGTGTCCAACGAATCGGGCAGCGCACGCCAGGTGCTCCGGATCGCATCGCGATACTCCAGAATCTCGGGTGCCTCTTCAGCCGCCTTTTCAAACCTGCGGCTGAACGTGGCACTCAGTGATGCCCCATCGCTCGAGTTCGTCGGTAGCCGACGAGCAAGAGTCTTGTGGACCTGGGCCAGGGTGGCTCCGAGATCGTGCGCCTGAGTGGTGAACGCTGCGTCACCGCGGGCATGCTCCGTCGCCAGGTCAAAGCCGTCCGTCGGATCCTGGAGCGCCTCGGTGAAGATGGCGAGGTCGGTGTTTCCCGTGCGCCATGCCCCATAGATTTCAGCGACCGCCCCGGTCCCCGCCAGCGCTGCATGAAGTTCAACGTCCACGTTGGGGCCGTCCTCGAGCCGTCGGAACACCTTGCACATCAGCGCATCACCGAAGAACAACGAGGTGTTGGACTGCTCACCCTTGAAGCGTCGTCCCGACAGATTCTGGGGAATGTCGCCCCACCGCTGGAAGCCGGGTGCTTCCGCGGCCAGGAGGGGCAGCAGCAGGCCAGCAGCCGCCGGATCGTCGCACAGCTCCCCGATGCTGTATTCCTCGGCGTCCAGTTCGACGGCGACGAGCTCGGGCGCCACAGCCTCGTGGGTGGGCCGGAACACCAGGGGCACGTGATAGCGCTCCAGTTCCCCATCCCTGAACGTGACATCCAGGATGGCGCTGCGCACACCCACCCCGGTGCTGGGATGCACGAGCCAGTCACACAACTCAACACGCTCCAGGGTGCCGCCACGAGAACGGCCAGCAAACCAGCGAGCGTTCTGGGCGAGCTGCCAGAGAGCAGCGTCCAAACCTTCAACCATGTGGACCGCCGAATCCTTTCAATGCATCAGGTGGACGATGTGGGCTGGCTGGCCGGGATAGAGACGCACGTAGTTGCGTTCACCCCAGGTGAACTCGGAACCGGAGAGTTCATCGATGGCCCTGATCTGCTGGCCCGAGGGGAACCCGAGGGCATCGACGTCGAGATAGACCTCGGACTCCACCGTGTTGTCCGGATCCAGGGACGTGACGACGAGGATGGTGTCATCGCCGTCCTGCTTGGAGAACGCAATGATCCCGTCATGTGGTACGTGGTGGAAGGTGATGTTGCGCAACTGCTGCAGCGCCGGATGCCGGTCACGAATGGCGTTGAGCTGGCCCAGCAGGAGATTCAGATTGGGCTGGGCATCAAAGTCACGCGGACGGTACTCAAACTTCTCGGAGTTCATGTACTCCTCACGTCCCTGCGCAAGAACCTCGTGCTCGAAGAGCTCAAATCCGGAGTACACCCCCCACGTGGGAGACATGGTCGCAGCGAGGATGGCCCGGATGGCGAAGATGGCGGGGTTGCCGGACTGGAGGTGGAAGGGATTGATGTCCGGAGTGTTGACGAAGAAATTGGGGCGGAAGAACGCGTCCGTTTCCTGCGACAGCTCCAGCATGTATTCGATGAGTTCCCACTTCGCGACGCGCCACGTGAAATATGTGTAGGACTGCTGGAAGCCCACTTTTCCAAGGGCTGACATCATCGCGGGCGTCGTGAAGGCCTCCGCGAGGAAAATGATCTCAGGATTTTTTTCGTGCACCCTCTCCAGCAGCCAGTCCCAGAACTCGACTGGCTTGGTGTGGGGATTGTCCACACGAAAGACGCTCACTCCGCGTTCGATCCAGAAGTTCACCAGGCGCAGAGCCTCGTTGTAGATGCCGATTGGATCGTTGTCGAAGTTGATGGGGTAGATGTCCTGGTATTTCTTCGGAGGATTCTCCGCATAAGCGATGGTGCCGTCAGGACGCGTGGTGAACCACTCGGGGTGTTGTTTCACCCACGGGTGATCAGGTGATGCCTGCAAAGCAAAGTCCAGTGCCACTTCCAGTCCGAGAGAACGGGCCTTGGCCACGAAACGGTCAAAGGAGTCCATGTCGCCCAGTTCCGGATGGATGGCGTCGTGGCCACCTTCGCTGGACCCAATGGCCCAGGGTGAACCGGGCTCGCCCGCGGAGGGCGTGAGCGTGTTGTTCTTGCCCTTGCGGAAAGCGACACCGATGGGGTGGATGGGCGGGAGGTAGATCACATTGAAACCCATGGCCGCCGCTGCTTCCAGGCGTCCGTGGGAGGAATCAAAGGTGCCGGAGTGCCACGTACCGGATTCGTCCTGCCAAGCCCCTTGTGAGCGCGGGAAGAACTCATACCAGGATGAGAACAGTGCGCGGCGGCGTTCCACGCGTACCGGGTACTCCTTCGTGGCGGTCACCAGTTCACGAGGTCCAAATCGTGCCATGGCCCGCTCCACGGGGCGCGAAGTGACGAGGTCCAACAGCTCACTGGCCGGCGTTTCGGACTTGAGGGCGTCGACCACTGCCTCCAGCAGGTGCTGAGCACTGGCGACTTGTTGTTGCTGTGCATTGGCCGCGGCTCGCGTGATGACGTCAAGACCCTTTTGGCAGACGAGGTCCACGTCCATGCCCAACGGTAGCTTGGCGTGCGCGATGTGTTGCCACGTCATCCAGGGGTCTGACCATCCCTCCACACGGTAGGTCCAGTCGCCTTCGGTGGCCATCCGAATGGTTGCTTCCCATGCGTTCAGACCCTCAGGCCCGGTGCGGTGCATGTCGATCCGACGTTGCGTGCCGTGGGGAGCGGTCAGGATCACCGAAGCGTTGACCGCATCATGTCCCTCACGAAACACCGTGGCCGTCACCCGCAGGCGTTCATGCGCGACGGCCTTGACCGGGTACGCGCCGTCCCGAATGACGGGACGGACGTCGCTGATCGGTATTCGACCAAATCCACCGGCGGTGCGGGACAGTTGCGGCTGGCTGATTGTCTTGGGCAAAGAGTTCACGACGATCACTCTATCGGCACCAAGATTCTGACAAGTGGAAGTCAAGCGGTAGCTTGGAGGCGTGCGTGCATATCGTCGTTTCACCGTTCAGCCGGTGCTCCCAGAAAAAATCAACTCCCTAGAGGCCTTGGCCCACAATCTCCGGTGGTCGTGGCACCAACCGACGCAGGACCTGTTTCGGGCAATCGACCCGAAGCTGTGGGTCTCGCTGGGCGAGGACCCGGTCAAGCTCCTGACCGCGGTCTCCGCCGAAAGGATGCAGCAGCTCGCTGCGGACAAGGTGTTTGTCCGCAAGGTGGAACTCCTCCATCAGGACTTGCTCACCTACCTCTCAGCCGATCTGTGGTTCCAGAACCATGCGAGCAAGGGCAGTGATGTCCCTCGGGCAATTGGGTACTTCTCTGCCGAATTCGGTGTGTCCCAGACCCTTCCCCAGTACTCCGGTGGGCTCGGCATCCTCGCCGGCGACCACCTCAAGGCCGCCTCAGATCTCGGCCTGCCGCTGGTGGGCATCGGACTGCTGTACCGCCACGGCTACTTCCGCCAGTCGCTGAATGCGGCCGGCTGGCAGCAGGAACGCTACCCAGTCCTGTCCTCGAATGATCTCCCCGTACGTCGCCTCACGGACGAAGCCGATGAGCCAATCACCGTCTCCGTTCAGGTCTTCGGCCGAGAGGTCAAGGCGTGGATCTGGGTGGCCTCCGTGGGTCGCATCCCACTGTTGATGCTTGACTCGGATCGTGAGGACAATGATCCCGAGGCACGCAACATCACTGACCGCCTCTACGGTGGCGGCACGGAGCATCGTCTCGCCCAGGAAGTACTTCTGGGTATCGGAGGTGTCCGCGCCCTGCGCGAGTACAGCCGAGTCAGCGGTCACGCCTCCCCGGATGTCTACCACTGCAACGAGGGCCACGCAGGATTCCTCGGCTTCGAGCGCATTCGTGAATATCTCGTCGCTGGGCACGACCTCAACTGTGCCGTCGAACTCACCCGCGCCGGGACCGTCTTCACCACCCACACGCCCGTCCCTGCAGGCATCGACCGCTTCGATCGCGTGCTGATCGAGCGCCAATTTGCCAACTTCTGCGCCGGCCTGTCGCTGGAGAAGGTTCTCGAGTTCGGGTCGGAGACCTACGCCGGCGGTGATCGCGGCAAGTTCAACATGGCCGTCCTCGGCCTGCGTCTGGGGCAGCGCGCCAATGGCGTGTCCAAATTGCATGGCGAAGTCTCGCGAGAGATGTTCAACCCCCTGTGGCCAGATTTCGACGAGACCGAGGTGCCGATCACCTCTGTCACCAACGGAGTCCACCACCCCACGTGGATTCATCCAGAACTGCTGGAGATCCTCGAAGCCCACACCGAGGACTCCGACACCGTCATTGACGGCTATGACTGGTCCGCCATTCAGCGCGTCGAAGACGATGAGCTGTGGAGCCTCAAGCGCCAACTGCGCGGCTCGATGATCCACATGGCCCGTCAGCGACTCGCGGAGTCCTGCAAGGTCCGGGGCCTTCCCGATGACTGGACGGCGGAGGCATTGAACCCCCGTGTCCTGACACTTGGGTTCGCCCGGCGAGGTGCCTCCTACAAGCGGTTGACGCTCATGCTCACGGATCCGGAGCGCCTCAAGCGTCTCCTGAACCACGCGCAGACGCCGATTCAGATCATCATTGCGGGCAAGGCACATCCGGCCGACAACATCGGCAAATCGCTCATTCAGCAGATGGTGCAGTTTGCGGATCAGCCGGATGTCCGCGGCAAGCTTGTTTTCCTGCCTGACTACGACATGTCGATGGCGCGTCCGCTCTACCCGGGTTGCGACGTGTGGGTGAACAACCCGCTGCGGCCCTACGAGGCGTGTGGCACTTCCGGTATGAAGGCTTCGCTGAATGGCGCCGCCAATCTTTCCATCAAGGATGGCTGGTGGGATGAGTTGTATGCCCCGGAGTTCGGGTGGGAGATTCCGTCCATGGAGGGCATCGCTGATCAGCACGAGCGTGACGCGGCGGAGGCCGAGTACTTCTACAGCATCATCGAGAACGAGATCATTCCGAAGTTCTACACCCTCGACACCGAGGGACATCCGAAGCAGTGGCTCAAGATGATGCGCGACACCATCAGCGATCTCGGCCCCGAGGTGCTCGCGTCGCGCATGGTGCGCGACTACGTGACGGAGCTGTACGCGCCTGCAGCACTGAGCTCCGCCGCCCTCAGCGACGATTCGCAAGCCCATGAATTGGCACAGTGGAAGGAGCGCATCCGTCGCGACTGGGATTCCCTCAGCGTCGTGGCCCTGGACACCAACGTCACGGGCAGGGTGGCGTCCGGTGACAAGCTGGACATCACGGTGGATGTGCGTCTGGGCAATCTCAGCGCTGGCGACGTCGCCGTCCAGCTGATCTTCGGCGATGTGGACAACGAGGACAAGCTTCACAACATCCGCAAGTACGCCACCACCCCCGCGCGGGAGATCGATGGCATCACGCGGTTCGAAGCGGAGATCCCGGCACGCTACTCCGGCCAGATTGGCTGCCTCGCACGGGCCGTTCCGTCGCATCCGCTGCTCTCCAGCGACTCCGAAATGGGTCTGGCTGCGGTGATCACCGGCTGATACCGGGATTGACGATGGCCCCGGTGAGGGGGAAGCATGAGGAACATGACTTCTGACACGCGACGCAAGGTTCTTCTCACCGGAGCCACTGGTGGAGTCGGCCAGCTGCTCGAGAAGCGGCTGGTCGATTCCTATGATCTGGTCCTGACGGGACGAACACCCAGGACGGAACTGGAGAAGCGGGAGCTGCAGCAGGCTGATCTTTCGGACTTCGATCAGGTCCTGGGCCTCATGGATGGCGTGGACACCGTCCTGCATGTCGCAGGGGCGGCGTCGCCCACTTCTGATTGGGACAGTGTGCTGGAGGCCAACATCGTTGGTTTCCGCAACGTGCTGGAGGCGGCGCATCAAGCAGGCGTGCGACGGTTCGTGTTCGCATCCTCGAACCACGCAATGGGGATGTATGACCGGGACGGCAAGTGGCCGGTCTATCCGCACTTTCTCCCGCGCGGTGACTCCCTCTACGGTGTCTCCAAGATTTTCGGTGAGGCGTTGGGTCGGTTCTACCATGACGAGTACGGCATGGAGTTCATCTCTCTGAGGATCGGATGGCAGGCCGAGAATCCGATGGAGATGGACGCGGACGTCTTGCACGCCATGTGGCTCAGCGACGACGACGCCGAACAGGTGTTTCGTCGCGCCATCGAGGCGGATGTCACATTCGGGCTGTACTACGCCATCTCGGACAACCCGAATCGACGCTGGGATCTCACCAACACGATGCTGGAACTGGGATACCGCCCCAAGGACAGCTGGACCGATACCGCAGGAGAGTCCGAGGACGTCGTCGAGGGCGGTGAGCCGGCGCCCGAGAACTGGCCGAAGGGCTCGTGAGGATGCTGACGGTTACCAGTGGGACGGCTTGTAGTCCTTGAGGAAGACGCCGAACAGCTCCTCCCCGGCCTCGCCGCGCACGATGGGGTCATAGACGCGAGCGGCGCCGTCGACGAGGTCCAACGGAGCATGGAAACCCTCCTGTGCCAGTCGCACCTTGGTCGGGTGGGGGCGCTCGTCGGTGATCCACCCGGTGTCCACGCTGGTCATGTAGATGCCGTCGTCGGTCATCTCGCGAGCGCTGGTGCGGGTCAGCATGTTCACGGCGGCCTTGGCCATGTTGGTGTGGGGATGCCCCGGGCCCTTGTAGCCCCGATTGAACACCCCCTCCATGGCGGAGACGTTGACCACGTAACTGCGCCCTGAGGGTGCGGCCGCGAGCGAGGGGCGAAGGCGGTTGATGAGAATGAAGGGTGCCGTGGTGTTGCACAGTTGCACCTCGAGCATCTCCAATGGGTCGACGTCACCCACTCTGTCGGTCCAGCTGTTGGCCTGTGCCAGATCCGGCAGGAGGCCGCCCGCGTCGATGGCGGAGCCGTCCGCGAGCCGATCCAGTGAACGGGAACCGGGAGCCAGCGCCAGAGCGGTCAGGGTGTCAGCCCTGAGGCTTTCAACGCTGCCAGCTGCCGCCAGAATGGGATGGCTGGCAACCGACGCTGCCAGCGCGTGCGGGTGCGGATCGCTGGTGTGACCGAATGTCACGATGGCCGGCAGGTCGATCTCCGGCAACGGGCTGAGTTCGGCCTCGACGAGGGCTGAGTAGGCACCGGCGGAGCGGCGCACTGTTTGCGTGGCGTTGTTGATGAGGATGTCCAGCGCTCCCTGCGAGGCGACGTCGTCCGCGAGGCCGAGGACTTGGGCCGGGTCCCGAAGATCAATTCCCACCACTGTGAGACGGTGCAGCCATTCGCCGGAGTCTGGCATGGCGGTGAAACGTCGTACAGCGTCGCGGGGGAAGCGTGTGGTGATGGTGGTGTGTGCACCGTCGCGGAGCAGGCGTAGAGCAATGTACATGCCGATCTTGGCGCGGCCACCAGTGAGGAGGGCGCGCCTGCCGCTCAGGTCCGTGCGGGCAGTGCGTTTGGAGTGGTTCAGCGCTGCACACGCCGGGCAGAGTTGGTGATAGAAGGCATCCACCCTGGTGTGACGCTGTTTGCAGATGTAGCAGGCACGGGCGACCAGCAGTTCGCCGGCGCTGGGGGCGTCGGTCGCACTGGAGAGTTGATGGCCAGCTGTCTCGTCATCGATGCGCGTGGGTGCGCCTGTGGCCGTCGCTGCGATGACAGCCCTGTCCGCATCCGCAATGCGCGCTCGCTTGTCCGCCCGCCGTGACATCTTGAACGACTTGAACATCTTCGACGTCGCGTGCCGCACGGCCAGCACATCGGGATGCTCTTGGTCAGCGTCGCTGAGTGTCGCGAGGACCCGCAACACGGTGTCGAGTTCATCGGGGTCGATGAGCGCTTCCGAGGTGATGTCAGCCAAAGATCTTGGTACTGGGTTCGACATCGATGCTGTACTCGGCCTCTGCTTCCAGCTCGGCCAGTTCGGCGGCTGTGGTGGGGACCTCCGCTCGCATGACGATGGTGCTTCGTCCGGGGACCGTGAAGGATGAGCCCGGCTCCAGCGGGGTCGTCGGTAGCTCGCCCAGTGCTGCTGAATGCCAGTAGATCGTGTACTCCTTGGCCCATGGGACCCCGGGCAGCGTGATCTCGATGGGATCAGCACCCGAGTGGAACCACGTCAGGAATGCATCATTTTCGTTGGAGCTGTACATGCCGAGTAGGCGACGGGACCGGTCGTGCCAGTCATCCTCGCTCATCTGGCCCTGCTCACCATTCATCCACGTGAGGTCCACCCGTCGTAGGTTTGCGCCGTCCGCCGTTGTCACTTCGGAGTGGTAGAGATAGCGGTCGCTGCGCAACAGGGGATGTGCGGCCCTCAGGGACAACAGGCCGGTGACCCGCTCCCGAACGTCCTCCCAGCGCGGCGAGGTGTCCCAGTTCACCCAGGACAGTGGGTTGTCCTGACAGTAGGCGTTGTTGTTGCCGAGTTGGGAACGGCCGAACTCGTCGCCCGCCACCAGCATCGGTGTGCCCTGAGCGAGGATCTGCGTCGCCATGAAGTTCAACACCTGACGAGAGCGGAGGTCATTGATGTCGTCGTCGTCGCTGATTCCTTCCCAACCGTGGTTCCAGGAACGGTTGTTGTCCGTACCGTCGCGGTTGGACTCTCCGTTGGCGAGGTTCTTCTTCACGTCGTAGCTGACGAGGTCGTGCATGGTGAAACCATCGTGGGCCGTGACGAAATTGATGCTTGCCTGCGGCCTACGCCCCTCGGTGTCGAAGATGTCCGGTGAGCCGGAGAGTCTGGTGGCCAATTCCTGTACCCCGGGGACGGCGCCGCGCCAGTAGTCACGCACATGGTCGCGGAAGCGATCGTTCCATTCGGACCAGCGCGGCCCGTACGAGCCCACTTGGTACCCGTAGGGACCGACGTCCCAGGGCTCGGCGATCAGTTTGATGTCGCTGAAGACGGGGTCGGTGTCGATGGCCACCTTCAGGGGATGATCGTGCACCAAGTGGTGGTTCCGGTCACGCAGCAGTGTGGTGGCGAGATCAAAGCGGAAACCGTCCACGCCCATTTCCTGCACCCAGTACTTCAGGGAATCCATGACCAGGGCCGCAGCCATCGGCTCAGAAGTGTCGACAGAGTTGCCGCAGCCCGTGACGTCGTAGTCGTTCCGCTTGTCGTTGGTCAGCCGGTAGTAGGCGTGATGGTCGATGCCGCGCATGGACAGCGTCGGGCCCGCGTGTCCGCCCTCGGCCGTGTGGTTGTAGACGACGTCGAGAATGACCTCGATGTCCGCCTCATGCAGCGCTGACACCATCTCCTTGAACTCGGCCACCTGGCTGCCACGGTTGCCCCTGGTGGCGTAGAAGGAGTGGGGCGCGAAAAAACCCAGGGTGTTGTAGCCCCAGTAGTTGCGCATTCCTTTGGCCACGATGAATGGTTCGGAGACGAAATGATGCACCGGCAACAGTTCCACAGCCGAGATACCGAGGTCCTTGAGGTAGGCGATGACCTCCGGATAGGCCAGTCCTGCATAGGAGCCGCGGAGATGCTCCGGGACCAGCGGGTGGGACTTCGTGAAACCACGGACATGGAGTTCGTGGATGACTGTCTCCGCCATGGGGCGACGCCTGGCGATGGGGGTGGGTGCCGGGGTGTCGGCCACCACCACGGACAGCGGCACTGCCCCGATCGAATCCGTCTCGTCGATGGTGTAGTCGTGGCCGGGTATGTGATCCAGAATGGGGCCACGGAAATCGACGCCGCCGCTGATGGCACGGGCATAGGGGTCCACCAGCAACCGAGCAGGGTTGAACCGGCTGCCCTCAGACGGGGCCCAGGGGCCATGTACGCGATAGCCGTAGAGCTGCCCCGCCTCGATTCCGGGGACCTCGATGCTCCAGATGCCGCGCTCACCCAGCGCCATCTTCACGTTGCGCTGCTGCATATCATCGCTGATCAGGGACAGTTCGACCTGGGTGGCACGCGGTGCCCACAACCCGAACAGCGCTCCGTCGCCCGTGAGACGGGCGCCCAGGGTGGATGTTTCAGGTTCGGATGTCATACAAATACCTCGGGTAGTTGGCAATGGCGTTCGGGTAACCGGTCCATTGTGCCAGTTGTCAGACATCAACGATACATTGCCGTATCGCGCTAGCGTGGAGGTCATCATGTCCGCTTACCTCGATCATGCCGCAACCTCCCCCATGAGACCGGAGGCCATTGAAGCGTTGGGCGCCCACCTGTCGTTGGTGGGAAACCCATCTGCGCTGCACGTGGCCGGTCAGCGCGCGCGCCGCGTGCTGGAAGAGGCGAGGGAAGAGCTTGCGTCGGTGGTGGGGGCTGCTCCGGGCGAAGTGGTGTTCACCTCGGGAGGCTCAGAGGCTGACAGCATTGCACTCATCGGAGGGACATCCGCCAGGGCAGGCGAGGGCCGTGGGCGATGCCTGGTCTCCGCAATCGAGCACCCAGCCGTTCTGGGGATGGCCGGGCGGGGTGCCGAAGTGCTTCCGGTCCGGGCTGAGGGGGTCGTTGACGTGGAGCGAGCTCTCCAGATGATCGATCACAGGACAGCTGTGGTGTCGGTGATGACGGTCAACAACGAAACGGGCATCTGTCAGCCACTCGAGGGTGTGCGCGCCGCTGCACATGAGATGGGGGCATGGTTCCACACGGACGCCGTGCAGTCCCTGGGGCATTTGAGTGTCGATTTTCGAGCCAGTGAGGTGGACATGATGTCGCTGTCCGCCCACAAGGCTGGCGGTCCGGTGGGGATCGGTGCCCTGCTCGTGCGGCGTTCCGTGACACCGTCGATGACCGGACTTGGCGGGGGGCAGGAGCGTGCCATCAGATCCGGTACGGCCACCGTCGCGCTGGCCGCATCCTTTGCCGCAGCAGCAGTGGCAGCCACGCAGTCCCTGGCCGAGGAAAGTGACAGGTTGTCGGGGTTGCAGTCACGGATCATGGCGGCCTGTCGAGAACTTGGCGCAGTGGTGAACACTGATCTCGCCGAACATGCGCCCCACATCACCAATGCCACATTCAGCGGTATGCGCGCCGACGACCTACTCTTTCTGCTGGACCAGCAAGGAGTTTTCGCCTCCGTCGGCTCGGCCTGCCGTGCTGGCGTCCACCAGCCCAGCGAGGTGTTGTTGGCCATGGGCCGCACACCGGAGGAGGCCGCCGCCACGGTGAGATTCTCCACGGGGCACAGCACGACCGACGCTGATATCGAGCGGTTGGAACAGGTTCTGCCCGAAGCCGTGGCCAGGGCCAGGACCGCCTTCTAGGACGCGAGATCTCGACACGCGGCAGCTCCTTCGTCGCGGCCGCTACTCGATCAGCGGAAGGAACGGCCGTGTCGAAATAGCTCTGCTGATCGAGTGGGCTGCCTGCGGCGGTGTCGAAATAGCTCTGGTGATTGAGTGGGCTGCCTGCGGCGGTGTCGAAATAGCTCT
>CANLSH010000018.1 GCA_947493705.1 uncultured Arachnia sp.
ATCCGTATCGCCTGGACCAGCCATCGCTGGGACGCCCGCCCCACCCGGTGTCCGTGACACCTATCCGTGCAATCTCTAAGCGGATCGTGTCCCACAGCGCGGCGAAACAGTCCGTTCGCGACCATATTCGCCACGGGAACCGCAGATGTACGCAGGTGGGGCATGAAGAGGCCTCAAGGCGCAGCGTCTCGGGCCCGCTTGGAGCGGATGACGGGAATCGAACCCGCGTAATCAGTTTGGAAGACTGAGGCTCTACCATTGAGCTACATCCGCGAACAACGCGACTCAGCATACAGGCACCGGACACCGGTCCCGCAAACCGAAAGCCCGCTCCGGCCTTGTCGCCGGCGGCGCTCGATTGTGGGCCGCGCGGGACGGCTCGCTAGAGTTGACGTCGAACACATCGGTTCTGCCAAGCAGATCCCACCCTATGTAGGAGACACCCTCGTGCCCAGCACTTCAGAGCAGCTCAGCCCGACGCGGGCCAAGCTCACCGTCGAGATTCCGTTCACCGAGCTGAAGCCCCACCTTGACAAGGCGTACAAGGAAATCGCTCAGCAGGTCAACATCCCCGGATTCCGCAAGGGCAAGGTGCCGGCCACGGTCATCGACCAGCGCTTCGGCCGCGGCGTCGTCCTGCAGGAGGCCATCAACGAGGCACTCCCCAAGGCCTACCAGGAGGCGATCGCCGAAGCGGGCATCATCCCGCTCGGCCAGCCCGACGTTGACGTCACAAAGCTCGAGGACAATGAAGTGGTGGAGTTCACCGCCGAGGTGGACATCCGCCCCGACTTCGAACTCCCTGACTTCTCCACCCTTGAGGCGACGGTCGACGCCCCCGAGGTGACTGATGAGGCCGTCGAGGAGCGCATCAACGTGCTGCGTCAGCGCTTCGCCACCACCACCGAGGTGGATCGTGCAGCAGCCGACGGTGACGTTCTCACCATTGACCTCGCCGCCTCACAGGACGGTCAGCAGCTCGACGAGTCCACAGCCGAGGGCGTCACCTACAAGATCGGCGAGGGCGTCGGTATGCTCGACGGTCTCGACGAAGCCGTCACCGGCCTGAAGGCCGGAGACTCCACGACCTTCACCTCCAAGCTCGTGGGTGGAGACTTCCGCGGGCAGGAGGCCGACATCACCGTCACCGTCGGCAAGGTCTCCGAGCAGGAGCTCCCCGCGGTGGACGACGAGTTCGCGCAGATGATCTCCGAATTCGACACCGTCGAGGAAATGAAAGAGGACCTGCGCAAGGCCGTCGAGAACCAGGCCGAGAGCGAGAAGATTGCGGACGCCCGGGACAAGGTGCTGGAAGCCGCCCTGGCCAAGACCGAGTTCGAACTCCCGCAGGCACTGCTCACCACCGAGCTGGAGACCCGTCGCAACCAGATCGAGCAGCAGCTCGCCCAGGGCGGCATGAGCGTGGACACCTACCTTGAGCAGGCTGAGGACGAGGACGCGCAGACGGCCGAGGAGTTCTGGCAGACCATCGACGAGCGCTCCGAGCAGGCCGTGCGCGCCCAGATGCTGCTCGACAAGTACGCCGACGACAACAAGCTCGAGGTCTCCCAGCAGGAGCTGACCGAGTTGATCTTCCGCAAGGCGCAGGAGAACAACCACAGCCCGCAGGACGAGATCAACCACATGATGGAGCACAACCACATGGGCGACTGGATGCAGGAGATCCGTCGCGGCAAGGCACTGGCGCTCATCTGCGCAGCCGCCACCGTTGTGGACTCCGAAGGCAACCCCGTGGACATGTCGCTGGAGGTCGTCGAGACCGATGATCCTGAGCTTGCCGAGGACCCGGACGACGAAGAGCCCGTCGACTCGGCCATCGCCGCCGAGTCCGTGGACCAGGACGCCGTTGAGGTCGCAGACGACGACAGCTGATTTCACGCACCATCTTCACAGGGCCCCGCCCAGCTATATGGCTGGCCGGGGCCCTTTGGATTGCCCAAAAAATGGACGTCCACGAACGAAAAGCAGTTCGTAACGCGCTGTCCCGGCACTACTGTTGCCTGCTGGGGACCGGCCCCGTGACACCTTTCAAGCGGAGACCAGATGAGTGAGCAGAAACCGACGCGAGACGTCAGCTCCACTGAGGAGCACCCGAACGCGGAGGCAGGATCGACCGTGATCACGCCGGATACGGAAGGCCGCGCCAGCGAGGAGTCCGACGACGGGGACGCCTCGCCCCAGCGTGCAGCACCGGGAGAGCAGGACGACCCCACATCCGATGCACCTCAGGAAGCGGACCCCGTGCCCGTGGATCAGGGGCGCTCCCGCGCGACGGGCGTTGTGATCGCCATCGCTGCCACGGCCTTGTCCATCTGGTTGCTCCGCGAATTCAGTAGCGTCGTCGCCCCCATCTTCTTGGCTGCCAACCTGCTGATCGCCGCCTACCCCGTCTACACCCTCCTCCTGAAGATCAAAACACCGCGCTTCCTCGCGGCCATCGCCACCGGCCTCACGGTCTTCCTCGTACTCCTTCTGGGAGTCGCAGCACTCGTGTGGTCCGGCAGCACCATGGTCGGCAAATTGGGTGACTACACGGAGCAATTCACCAAGCTGTACAACGACACCATCAAGTTCATCTCCCAGTTCGGATTCAACGAGTCACAGCTCTTGGACCAGCTGACCTCAATCTCGCCCTCCAACGTCTTGTCGGTGGTGCGCGGCCTGCTGTCCAACCTGTCCAACGCAGGCAGTCTGACACTGGTGATCATCGTGGTACTGGTGTTCATGGTGATGGACCTGCCCTCCATGGCGAAACGCATGGGATTCCTGAACCAGCTCCACCCCTCCTTCACGAACAACCTGGAGACCTTCGTCGCCGGCATCCGTCGCTACTGGCTGGTGACCACCATCTTCGGCTTGATCGTCGCCGTCCTCGACGGCTTCGCCCTGGTCCTCCTCGGTGTCTCCCTGCCGGTGGTGTGGGCGGTGCTGAGCTTCATCACCAACTACATCCCCAACATCGGCTTCGTGATCGGACTCATTCCGCCCGCCCTGCTGGCACTGGTGGAACAGGGACCCGTCACCGCTCTGCTCGTGGTGCTGATCTACAGCGTCCTCAACTTCGTCCTCCAATCCATCGTGCAACCGAAATTCACCGGCGACGCCGTAGGCATTACCCCGACGGTGTCCTTCATCTCGCTGCTGTTGTGGGCTGCCGTCTTCGGTCCGCTCGGAGCCCTGATTGCCTTGCCCTTCACGCTGATGATCAAAGCCATGCTCTTCGACAACGATCCCAGGTCCCGATGGCTCAACGTCATGATCGCCTCACACCCGGAGAAAACCGTTGAGGAGTCCACGTGACAATGCTCAGCAATGAGGACATGGCTTTCCTGGAGCTGGCCGTGGACCTGGCAGAGGAAGCGCTCAACGCAGGCGACGAACCCTTCGGGACCGTCCTGGTGCTCGACGGGGAGTGGGTGTTCAAGGACCGCAACCGGATAGCCGGTGGCGACAGCACGCGCCACCCCGAGTTCGCCGTCGCCCGGTGGGCGGCTGAGAACCTGAGCTCCGAGCAACGCTCCACCGCCGTCACCTATACCTCCGGCGAGCACTGCGCCATGTGTGCGGCCGCGCACGGCTGGGTGGGCCTGGGACGGATCGTCTACGCCAGTTCGACGGAGCAGCTGGGGGAGTGGATGCGCGAATTCGGCGTCGCGCCCGGCCCCGTTGCTCCTCTTCCCATCACCGACGTGGTGCCCGGGCTGCAAGTGGACGGCCCAGCTCCGCTATTGGCGGACCGGTTGAAGGATTTGCACCGTCGCAGCCGCACCTGAAGGGCGCCACCGACACGTCTCTTGAGTTCCTCGTTGGGCGAACGCGGAGGCCAGATCCTTGGCTGTGGGTGAGGAGCCGGTAGGTTGGCACACGTGAACGCGAAACCAAATGACCAAATCTCCATGTCCGCCCCTTCGGGCGTCGGACTTGGCATGACGGACAATGTGTACTCCTCGTTGCTCGCCAACCGCATCATCTTCCTCGGCTCCGAGGTGAAGGACGAGAACGCCAACGCGATCTGCGCCCAGATGCTGTTGCTGAACGCCGAGGATCCGCACAAGGACATCTACCTCTACATCAACTCCCCGGGCGGCTCGGTTGACTCCGGCATGGCGATTTTCGACACCATGCAGTGGATCAGCAACGACGTCGCCACGGTGGCCATGGGGCTCGCCGCCTCCATGGGCCAGTTCCTGCTCTCAGCCGGCCAACCGGGCAAGCGCTTTGCGCTCCCGCACAGCCGCATCATGATGCACCAGCCATCCGGTGGACTGGGCGGAACTGCCTCCGACATCCGGATCCAGGCCGAGCAGTCCCTGCACATCAAGAACACGATGGCAGGCCTGATTGCCGAGCACACCGGCCAGAGCGTCGAGCAGATCGGGGAGGATTCCGATCGCGACCGGTGGTTCACCGCCGAGCAGGCGCTCGAATACGGCTTCATTGACCACGTCTACGAGCGTGCGTCCCAGATCAACTCGGAGGCTCCGAACCAGTGATGAATCAACTTCCCACCGGAATCGCCCCGGCTGGTCCAACAGACAACTACTACATCCCCCAGTGGGAGGAGCGCACCAGCTACGGCGTGCGTCGCGTGGACCCGTACACGAAGCTGTTCGAGGACCGCATCATCTTCTTGGGCACGCCCATCTCCGACGACATCGCCAACGCTGTCATGGCGCAGCTGCTCTGCCTGCAGTCCATGGACGCAGATCGTCAGATATCGATCTACCTCAACTCTCCCGGTGGCTCCTTCACCGCGTTGACGGCGATCTACGACACGATGCGCTACATCAAGCCCGAGATCCAGACCGTGTGCCTGGGGCAGGCTGCTTCCGCGGCCGCGCTGATCCTGGCCGGCGGCACGAAGGGTAAGCGTCTGGCGCTGCCCAATTCGCGCATCCTGATCCACCAGCCGGCCACCGAGGGCGGCTACGGCCAGTCCTCCGACCTCGAGATTCAGGCCCGTGAGATCATGCGCATCCGCTCCCTGATGGAGCAAATGTTGGCAGATGACACCGGCCAGAGCGTCGAACAGGTCAGCAAGGACATTGAGCGCGACAAGTACCTGACAGCTGAGGAAGCCGTCGAGTACGGCATCATCGACGACATCCTGCCGTCCCTCAAGGGCCTCGACGCCTGAACCAACGGTGACTCCACACCCGATACGGGTGTCCTCCGTATGGATGACACCCGTACGGGTAGTGTGGTGTTTCAGTAGTGCAGCAGGATGGCAATCAGCCGGGGGGTGAAAACATGGCGCGTATCGGAGAATCAAGCGAACTTTTCAAATGCAACTTCTGCGGTAAGAGCCAAAAGCAGGTCAAGAAGCTGATCGCAGGACCAGGTGTCTACATCTGCGACGAGTGCATCGGACTGTGCAACGAAATCATCGAGGAGGAGTTCCCCGAGACCAGCGAAGTGGGTCTGGTGGAGGAACTTCCGAAACCGCGGGAGATCCGCGACTTCCTCGACACCTACGTCATCGGCCAGGAACCCGCCAAGAAGGCGTTGAGCGTGGCCGTCTACAACCACTACAAACGCATCCAGGCCGAGGCCGACGCGCCCCGCCACGCCCATGAGCACGATGGTGTGGAGGTGGGTAAATCGAACATCCTCCTGATGGGCCCCACCGGCTGTGGCAAGACCTACTTGGCGCAGACGCTCGCGAGGATGCTGAATGTGCCCTTCGCGATGGCGGATGCCACCGCTCTCACCGAGGCTGGCTACGTGGGTGAGGACGTGGAGAACATCCTTCTCAAGCTCATCCAGGCCGCGGACTTCGACATCAAGAAGGCCGAGACCGGCATCATCTACATCGACGAGATCGACAAGGTGGCCCGTAAGAGCGAGAACCCGTCGATCACGCGCGACGTGTCCGGGGAGGGCGTCCAGCAGGCGTTGCTGAAAATCCTCGAAGGGACGGTGGCGTCCGTGCCTCCGCAGGGGGGGCGCAAGCACCCCCATCAGGATTTCCTGCAGATCGACACCACCAAGGTGTTGTTCATCGTCGGCGGCGCGTTCGCTGGTCTTGAGGACATCGTGAACACTCGGATCGGCAAGCAGCCGCTCGGGTTCAGCCGGAAGTCGGAGACCAAGGAACTGGTGACCGACCCCTTCGCCATGGTGCGGCCACAGGACCTCCACAAGTTCGGGCTGATCCCTGAATTCATCGGGCGCCTGCCCATGATCTCCAGCGTGTCACCACTGGATCGCGAAGCTCTCGTCCGGATTCTCATTGAGCCCCGCAACGCACTGACGAAGCAGTTCGCCAAACTCTTTGAACTCGACGGCGTGCGCCTGGAGTTCACCACCGACGCCGTCGAGGCCATTGCGGATCAGGCGCTCGAACGCGGCACGGGTGCCCGCGGTCTCCGCGCCATCCTGGAGGAACTTCTTCTCGAGGTGATGTTCGAGGTGCCCTCCAGCGAGGACGTGGCCCAGGTGGTCATCCACCGAGACACTGTCATCGGCAACACCGGTCCGGAGTTGGTTCCGCGCGCGGCACTGGCGCGTCGGCGCGACCTGTCCGCGTAGGGAAGCGCGGTGTTGACGCACCGCAGCTCCGACTGTGTGAGGCCTCGACGAGGACCTCGGCACCTCGGTGTCCATGACCGTGGTCGTGGCCGCGGCCTCAGAGCTGGTGGATGATGACCGTGCAGCTTCGCTAGGTTGGGTTCATGACCCGTGGCTATCTCAGGTACCCCCATGTCCATGACACCGCCGTGGTGTTCGTGGCCGACGACGATCTCTGGCTGACCTCAACCGACGGTGGTCGAGCGCACCGGTTGACGGCGGACGGCAGCCCGCCCCGCAGCCCCAGGTTCTCCCCGGACGGCACGAGCGTGGCATTTGTCAGCGGGGTCAACGGTGGACAGGATCTCTACGTCGTGGACCTCGACGGCGGACGCCGTCGCCTCACCTGGGTGGGCGCCAAGCGGATGCTTGTCTCCGGATGGCTGGATGCGACCCACATCCTCTTGGCCTCGGACCATGCCGATGGCAACCGCGCCATGACCAGCCTGTTTTCCGTCTCACTCGACGGCGACCTCGAACGCCTCCCCTGGGGCCCCGCCATGGCCGCCGCCGTCCACGGCGACGGTCGCGTGGTGCTGGCCTCGCCCAACTTCCAGGGCCCGGAGCGCTGGAAACGCTACCGCGGCGGCATGGCGGTGCGGCTCTGGATTTCCGACAAGAAGCGTAAGAACTGGGAACGTCTTCTGCCGGAACAAACGGCCAGCTTGGCGCTGCCCTCCTGGGTTGGGGATCGTGTGATGTTCACCTCCGATCTGGGTGCCTCCCTGCCGGGTAAGCCGGGCGAACAGGCCCAGGTGTATTCGGTGGGTCCACGCAAGAGCGATCTGCGCCAGCACACCCGTCACAGCTTCGAGGACGGGTATGTGCGCGATGCGAGCACCGACGGCACCCGCGTCGTCTATCACACCCGTGGACAACTCTTCGTGATGGATTCCCTCGACGCCAAGCCGCGTCGGATCGACGTGTCGACCGCGCTGGGCGCCCCGGAGCCACTGGTGCTGGCCCCGACGGACCGTCTGGAAGCCGTGGTGCCGGATCACGGCGGCGACGGCTCGCTGCTGGATTGGCGTGGCTCCGCGTGGTTCCTGACCCACCGCGGCGGACCGGCCCGCGCGCTCAGCGACCTTCCGGGGGTGCGCATCCGGGAACCGCAGGTGCTGGGTACCTCGGGTCGCGGCATCTGGGCCACTGACGCCGAAGGCGAGGACGCCCTGGAGATTGCAGCACTGGATGCCGATGGCGAATCCCGTCGGATCGCCCACGGCAAGCTGGGACGCGTGCTGGGCCTGGCCTCCAACGCCGATGGCACAAAGGTGGCCGTGGCAAGCCACGATGGCACGGTCCACGTGGTCGACACCGCCAAAGGGGACGTGAAGAAGGTGGGGCGCTCCAGCGAAGGCGAGGCCACCGGCCTGATCTTCTCCCCCGACTCCCGATACCTGGTCTGGCGCGAAGCCGTGGCCAACGAGGGCATGCTGGGCCGTCTGGTGGGCTACGACCTGAAACAGGACGCGGGCTTCGAACTGACCCGCGGACAGTTCAATGACTACGCCCCCAGCTTCAGCCACGACGGGAAGTACCTCTACTTCCTCTCCAGCCGCACCATCGATCCCACCTACGATGAGCTGACCTTCGACCTGTCCTTCACCAACACCGTGCGCCCATTCGTGGTCCCGTTGCGCGCTGAGGACCCCGTTCCGTTCGGTCCCTCCTCCGATGGCTGGGCCATCAGCGAAAGCGACGACGGAGGGACCAAATCTGCGAAGGACGAGAAAGCCAAGCCGGAGCCCGTCGTGCTGGACCTCGCAGGATTCGAGGACCGGATGCTGCCCCTGCCCGTCCCCTCGGGGCGGTACACGTCCCTGCAAACCTCCGCCAACGGTGTGCTGTGGCGACGGATGTCCAGCTACACCGGCGAACTCGGATCCGGGAAGGTGGCGGGCGACGAGACCAAGGATTCGGTCGAGTTCTATGACGTCTCCAAGCGCAAACTCTCGGTGGTGGTGGAAACCTGCGACAGCGCGGTGGTCAGCGGCGACGGCAAACAGCTCGTCGTGCGCAACGGCGATGACATCTTCGTCCAACCCGCCGAGACCAAGCCAGAGCCCGAAGACGACGCCCACGTCACCGTCGACCTCAGCAGGTTGCGTCGACGCATCAACCCCCGTGACGAGTGGCGCCAGATGTTTGACGAGAACGCCCGCCTGATGCGTGACCACTACTGGCGCGAAGACATGGACGGCGTCGGTTGGGCTGGTGTCTGCGCTGCCTACCGGCCGTTGGTGGAGCGTCTCGCGAGTCACGACGACCTCATCGACGTGTTGTGGGAGACCGTCGGCGAACTCAACACGTCTCACGCCTACGTCTTCCCACCTGCCGACGGCGAGGCTCCCGGCACCGGATGGCTGGGCGCCGAGTTCAGCCGAAACCGTAAGGGCGAGGTGACCATCACCCGCATCCTGCCCGGCGAGTCGTCGGATCCGAGCGCACGCTCGCCGCTGCGCGCGGCCGGTGTCGGAGCGCAACCCGGTGACGTGGTGGTGGCCGTCGATGGCCGGCCCACCGCCGACGTCCCTGACATCGGTGTGCTGATGCAGGGGGCCGCCGAGAAGGTGGTGGAGCTGTCGCTGATGCGGGGAGAGAAGAAGCGACGCGTCGCCGTCGTACCCCTCCACAGCGAAGCCAGCCTGCACTACCACGAGTGGGTGGCTGGCCGTGCTGCCTACGTGAGTAAGAAGTCGGGCGGACGGATCGGCTACGTGCACGTCCCGGACATGGCAGCCCACGGTTGGGCAGAGTTCCACCGGCTCATCGAGGCCGCCACTCGCTGCGACGCCGTGATTGCGGATGTGCGTTTCAACGGCGGAGGCCACACCTCCGAGCTCGTGATCGAACGCCTCGCACGCAAGGTGATCGGTTGGGGCTTCGGACGCCACTTCGACAAGCCGTTCACCTATCCGTCCCAGGGCCTGCGCGGTCCGGTCGTCTTCGTGACAAACCCCTACGCCGGCTCCGACGGCGACATCGTCACCGGAGCTGCGCAGAACATGGGGCTCGGCACGGTGGTGGGGGAGCGCAGCTGGGGAGGCGTCATCGGCATCGACGGACGGTTCTCCCTGGTGGACGGCACCGAGGTGACTCAACCCCGCTACGCCCACGCCTTCAAGAAGCAGGGCTACGGGCTGGAGAACCACGGCACCGATCCGGACGTCGTGGTGCCGATGGGGCCCATGGACTGGGAATCCGAGGACGACATCCAGCTCGATGCCGCCATCGACGAAGTCATGAAGAGCCTCAAGGCCACACCAGCCGCGACGCCCCCGGCTATCCCCAAGTCGCGAGTCTGATTCGCCCCACGGCCGCCACTGCACGCCAACGTGGTGTTCAGGGGAGTTGCGGCAACATTTCGGTGGGCAGTCCAGCCGAAATGTTGCTGCAACTCATTGGCGCAAGGGAATAGAGCCTCAGACGAGGCGTGCCACCAGATCGGCGCGGTGTCTGCTGCCTCGAACAATCACGGCATTGGGCTCGTCGGTGTTCGAAGCCCAAGCCTCTGCCTCCGCCCGAGTCCGGCCGAAGCGCTCGTGACGCTCCACGAGTTGCCTCACGCGCTGGTCCTCGGCAGGTTCCAGGAACCAGGCCTCGTCCAGTAGATCCCGGATGTGGGACCAGGGCTCTTCCTCCAGGAGTAGGTAGTTCCCGGCCGTGATGACGAGCTGGCAGGACTTCTCCACGACGGTGGCGCCTGCTACAGCGAGATCAAGAGTCCGGTCAAACACCGGAGCGTAGACGGGTTCCGACCCCGCCTGCTTGAGCCTGCGCAGGATTTCGACGTAGCCTGCGGCGTCGAAAGTGTCCTTGGCTCCCTTGCGATTGCGACGCCCCAGCTGTGTCAGCAGTTCGTTGGACAGATGGAAACCGTCCATCTCCACCACACTCGCCGTTGGTCCCACCGCATCAGCGATGATTTCCGCGACGGTGGACTTACCGGATCCGGGCGCGCCCACCAAGCCCAGCAGCTGCCGCCCGGGGCGACACATCAGGTCGCGGGCGCGTTCGACCAGTTGATCCATGGTCACGTCGATGGTGGGTGTGTCCGTGTCCATGGAGGATCTCCCGCTTCGCGATGGCTTACTCACAACTGTATGGGAAGGGGCCATGGAGTCTCGGCAACATCCCGGGGGGCAGACCAGCCGAAATGTTCCCGCAACTCAGCGATTGAGTGGCCCGGGGCCTGAGACTGTTGGATCTCCGGGGATGCGGTAGCGCAGCTGGAGGTGTTCGGGCTCCGTGGCCGCGGGTCGCAACCCGACGCGCGGTCCCGTAGCAACAGATGGTTCGGAGAGGCGATCGGACACCCAGATGGGGGAGTCCGTGGCGCAGAGGTCCAGTCCGTCGTCGAGCCAGTCGATGCCCAGCACCACTGTCAGGCGTCCCGGTCCCTGCGCCAGGTCACGATCCCTCCGCGTCACTCCCGACGCGCTGCGACGGGCTCGCGCGAGCTCAACACCCTGCACGACCTCTCCGGCCCGCACGAGACAACCGTTGGCATGGTGCAGGGTGGAGGCGACGATGTTGCAGCAGGAATGCAACCCCATGTGGCGATACACATACAGGTGACCGGCATCACCGAACATCGTCTTGTTCCGCGCGGTCATGCCACGGAAGGCATGCGATCCGGGGTCGTCGGTACCGTCGTAGGCCTCCAGTTCCGTGATCCGCAGCACGATGCCCTCGGCGGTCACGAGGTGACACCCCAGCAGGCGTGGCGCGAGTTCACGTACGGGTCGCTGGAAGAACTCGCGGGGCAGCCGGGGCCAAGCCGCCTCCATGCTCAGTCCGTCTTCTCCACCAGATCGACCTCGACGGCCAGCGGCTGTTCGCCCGCAGTCCAGGTCACCTGACCCGAGATCTTGCCGACGGAGCGCAGATCTGCCTCGATGGTTGCGAGGCGTTCCAACATGTCGGCCGGTCCCGAGAACGCTGCTCGCGACACCTCGGTCTTCATGGAGACCTTGGCGTTGGACTTGGC
Source organism: uncultured Arachnia sp. (assembly GCA_947493705.1). Lineage (GTDB taxonomy): Bacteria > Actinomycetota > Actinomycetes > Propionibacteriales > Propionibacteriaceae > Arachnia. Next base: position 11,585 of record CANLSH010000018.1, read on the forward strand.
CCCGCGGATGGCAATCAGTGCGGCGGCCACGTCGTCCAGGAGTGCGTCGTCGCTGTCCACAGCGATCTCATCGACGTTCGGCCAGGGCGCCCGGTGGATCGACCCCTCGTGTGTCCAGCGCCACGCCTCCTCGGTGACGAACGGCATGAAGGGAGCGAAGAGGCGGAGTTGCACGTCGAGGGCAAGCGCAAGGGCGGCCAGCGCGGAAGCCTTTTCGTCCTCGGACTGTGCGCCGTAAGCGCGTTCCTTGACGAGCTCCAGATAGTCATCGCAGAAGGACCAGAAGAAGGTCTCGGTCTTCTCCAGTGCGGAGGTGTAGTCGAAGGCGTCGAATGCCGTGGTGGCGTCGCGCACGACATCGGCCAGCCCCGCCAGCACTGCCTTGTCGACGGGATTCGTCACTGCCTCCAGCCCCCCGGCGTCGGCTGCCAGCGACAGCACGAACTTACTGGCGTTGAGCGCCTTCATGGCCAGGCGACGCCCCACCTTCATCTGCGACTCGTCGAACGGTGAGTCCAGGCCGGGGCGGGCCATGGCGGCGCGCCAGCGGACGGCGTCGGAGCCGAACTTGTCGAGGATATCGGTGGGCACCACCACGTTGCCCTTGGACTTGGACATCTTCTTGCGATCCGGGTCCGTCACGAAACCGGAAATGGTGGCGCGCTCCCACGGCAGGGATCCGTTCTCGAAGTGCGCCCGGACCACGCGGCTGAACAGCCAGGTGCGGATGATGTCGTGGGCCTGCGGGGCCAAGTCCATCGGGAACGTGAGGTTGAACAGTTCCTCGTCGCGCTCCCAGCCGCAGGCGATCTGCGGTGTCAAAGAGGAGGTGGCCCATGTGTCCATGATGTCGGGATCGGCCATGAAACCGCCGGGCTGGTTGCGCTGATCCTCGGAGTAGCCGTTGGGTCGGTGACGCACGGGATCGATGGGCAGGTCAGCCTCGTCGGCCATCAGGGGGTGGTCATGATCCGGTTCGCCGTCGGCATCCAGGGGGTACCAGACGGGGAAGGGGACGCCGAAGAAGCGTTGCCGGGAGATCAGCCAGTCGCCGGCCAGGCCACTCACCCAGTTCTCGTAGCGATGGCGCATGTACTCGGGAGAGAACTTGAGCTCCCGGCCCCGCTCGAGGAACGTGGCCTTCAGGTCATCGTCGCGGCCGCCGTTGCGGATGTACCACTGGCGGGTGGCGACGATCTCGAGCGGCTTGTCACCCTTCTCGTAGAAGTTGGCCATGCGGGAGGTGGCCTTCGGCTCCCCGTCGAGTTCGCCGTTGTCGCGCAGCATCGCGACGGTGGCCTCGCGGGCGGAGAACGCGGTCTTGCCTGCAAGCGGCTCGTAAGCTTCGGCGTTGGTGATCCATTCGGGTGTCTCACGGGCGAAGCGGCCGTCGCGCCCGATCACAGTGCGGGTGGGCAGGTTCAACTCTCTCCACCACATCACGTCGGTGAGGTCACCGAAGGTGCAGCACATGGCGATGCCGGCGCCCTTGTCGGGCTCGGCTGCCGGGTGGGCAACGACGGGGATCTCGACGCCGAAGATCGGTGAGGTAACCGTGGTGCCGAAGAGTGCTTGGTAGCGCTCGTCGTCCGGGTGGGCGATCAGTGCGCACACGCTGACGATCAGCTCGGGGCGCGTGGTCTCGATGTGAATGGGCTCGCCGTCGGCACCATGGAAGGCGACGCGATGGTAGGCGCCGGGATATTCACGTGCCTCGAGTTCGGCCTGCGCGACGGCGGTGGAGAACGTCACGTCCCAGAGCGTGGGCGCGTACGACATGTACGCCTCGCCGCGGGCGTAGTTCCGCAGGAAGGCCTTCTGCGCGACGGCCTGGGCGTCATCGGAGATGGTGGCATACAAGGTGTCCCAGTCCACGGACAGGCCCAGCTGGCGCCACATCGCCTCGAAGACCTGCTCGTCCACCTCCGTGAGCTCGTGACACAACGCGATGAAGTTGGCGCGGCTGATGGGCAATTGACGCTTAGGGTCGGGCTTGGCGGGGGGCGTGAAATCGGGGTCGTACGCGACCGAGGGGTCGCAGCGGACGCCGTAGTAGTTCTGCACGCGACGCTCTGTCGGAAGACCATTGTCGTCCCAGCCCATCGGGTAGAACACCTGCTTGCCCTGCATGCGCTGGTACCGGGCCACGAGATCTGTATGCGTGTAGCTGAAGACGTGACCGACGTGGAGTGAGCCGGACACCGTCGGGGGAGGGGTGTCGATGCTGAAGACGTCCGCCCGGCTCGCGGGCCGCTCGAAGGCGTAGGTCTTCTCGTCACGCCACACTGTGCTCCACTTGGACTCCAGTCCTTCCAGGATGGGCTTGTCGGGAAGGACTGAGAGGTTGTCGGATAACACTGTCATGCGACATACCCTAGTGGCAAGATTGCTTCACCTCGAACCCCGTACAGCGAATGGCAGGGGGCCATATCAATCACGGAGGTGACACGGTCCTAGGGAGCTACAGGGGGACAAGCGCAAATCAGTAGTAGTTGACGCGGTGATCCGAGACACCCCAGATGCAGTTTGCGGGCAACCGAAATGACGCTGGCGTTGAAATTCTGCTCGTACGTTGCCAGTTACCCCATGTACATTTATAGGAGATGGAGATTGCTCCAACTCCATTGCAACTGCCAATGAAATACCTGCCGCCACTCTGCGAGTAGACGCCGTAGTTGCAAGCGGGCCCCGAGTATGCGGTGGCGACTGAAGCCCCTCCTATAGATAGGGAGAGGCCCGCTAGGAGTGAAATGAGGAGTCTTGGGATTCTATTCATCGATCGTGTCCTTGAAGTTCGTCGCCCGCCCAGTTGCCGACGACATACTTAGGATACGAAACGCACGCGCCCAATGAATAGGCCTTTCGTGAACGACTGACTAGCGCGTACTTGGGAGTCGACTTTGGTTGACACCGCATCACCGACGTCAGATTGTTAAGTACATCTACTGAGGTTATACCGGCTGTTCGCAGACGACTTGGATGCATGGTGCAGAGCGCGAGGAGATGCCACGCCTGATGAATTTTCAGCCCTCACGTGTTGGCCTCTTCGATGGCGTCGAGCAACTCTTCAGCCGTCGGCTGAATAAGCACCTCGTTCGTTTCCCTGTCGAAGAACGTAAGCGTTTCTCCACCAACCGAGTACGTAGGAGTGCCCGCGATTTCGTCAGTCTCGAACTGTTCGTCGGAGGCATCCACGAAAGCTGCGAAAGCTTGGCTGTCGTAGAGTTTCTGGAACCTTTCGAGGTCGGCTCCCTCGATTCCAGCCTCGGTGGGGACGTCCACGCGAAGTTGCTGTTCGGTGTAGCCAGCTCCTTCCGTGGGTTGGTTGGCGTACATGATGGAGTGGTACTCGCGGAACCTGCCCACCTCGTCGGCGGCTGCCATAGCCATGGCAGCCCGCTCCGAGGCATCATTGCCGATAATCCCGTCGAGGAAGTGTGCCGAAATGACCTCGGCGGTGATGTCGCCCTGGTCAACGAGTTGCAGGATGGCTGACCCGTAGGTGTTCTCCGTCGCGGCGCACCCGGGGCACTGGGGATCCTCGTAGATCTTCAGATGAGGAGCATCCGCTGCAGGCTCAACTTCCTTGCTCACAATCTCGATACCGGAGTTCTCAGTGGCGTTCGGGGGCCGCATCTGCTCGGCTGCCGGCGTCTGGCTGGTCAGCGTGGGAACGATGACCATCGCGAGGATCACAACAACAACCAGGGCCACGGCACCCAGGGAGACCCACAGGATGCGGGCGTTCCGGCGTCCCCGCGCTTCCTCGGCCTCGGCCTTGAGTCTCATTGCTTCACGGCGGCTTGGGCCAGAGTTGTTGGCCATGGGGTCACTCCTTGTGATCAGTCGGCAGAAATCTAATTGTGTCGATGATGTGAACTGAACTGCAGTATCTAGGCGCAGCCGGGCGCGTTCACGGCCTTATTCTAAGCGGTGCACCAAGCGGCTTCGCATTCGACTCCGGCCAGTCGATACTCTGGGGTGCATCATGACCCAGACATCTCACCGTGCGCTCGTTGCTCAACTCACCAGCCGATGGCCGGAGAACCGCGTGGCGCCCAGCCTGTCGCGCGTCCAGGCTGTCATGGACCTGATGGGCGATCCGCAGCACTCCGTCCCCGTCATCCAGGTGGCCGGCACCAACGGCAAGGGCAGTACCGCCATCATGATCGACGCGCTGCTGCGGGCCTCGGGCCTACGCGTCGGACGCTTCGCCAGCCCGCACCTCACCGATGCGCGCGAGCGCATCGTCATCGACGGCGACCCCGTCAGCGAAGATCGCTTCGACGAGATCTGGGAGGAGATCCGTCCCTTCGTCGAGATGGTCGATGACCAGAAGCTCGACGGCGTGGATCTGACCTTCTTCGAAGTCATCACCGCCATGGCGTACGCAACCTTCGCCGACGCCCCTGTGGATGTCGCCGTGGTGGAAGTGGGGCTCGGTGGGAGGTGGGACGCGACCAGCGTCGTTCAACCCAAGGTGTCCGTGGTCTGCCCCATCGGACTCGACCACACCCACCTCCTCGGCGGCACCATTGCCGAGGTGGCGGTGGAGAAGGCCGGGATCATCAAGGAGGGCAGCGTCGCAGTCCTGTCCGGTCAGGATCCCGCCGCGGCGCAGGTGCTGCTGGCTCGCGCCGTCGAAGTGGGCGCCGAGGTCAAGGCCGAGGGTCCGGATTTCGGTTTGCTTGGACGGCAGGTGGCCGTCGGCGGTCAGCTACTGCGCATCGACACCACCGGTGGCCCCGTCGCCGATGTGTTCCTCCCGCTCTTCGGGGAACACATGGCTCGCAATGCGGCGCTCGCCGTGGCCGCCGTCGAGGCCTTCCTCGGTGGCAAACCGCTTTCCCAGGAGATCATCACCGAGGGACTGGCTGCCGTGGATGCCCCAGCGCGCTTGGAACTGGTGAAGACATCTCCGGCAATCGTGCTGGACACCGCCCACAATGTGCAGGCGGCTCGCGCCACCATTGATGCGGTCACCGAATCATTCGCCTTCGCGCCCATGATCGGGGTGGTTGCGATGATGGCGGACAAGGATTCCACCGCCGTGCTGCAGATTTTCTCCGAGCAGATGGACGAGGTGGTCATCACCCAGACCGCCAACTCCCCGCGCGCCCGCTCCGTCGAGGACCTTGCAACCGAGGCCGAGGAGATCTGGCCCAGCGGGAAGGTGCACCGGGCGCCTCGGGTGGCGGACGCCATCGAGATTGCCGCATCCCTCGCGGACGCCGCTGGGACACATTCCGGCGTGCTCATCGCCGGTTCGGTCATCGCCGCGGGAGAAGCGCGCGACCTCCTTGTCCAGGAGAGCGACGAGAAGAGCGACGCAGATGATCGACGTGGAGATGACGAGGAATGACGCTCACCCCCGGCAATCCGATGCGCTCCGCCCTGATGTCGGTGCTGATCTTTGAGGTCATCGTGTTCTGGCTGGGTTTCGCCGGCATGGTGCAGGTTGCCGACGTAGCTGTGGGGACCGCTGCCCTGTGGGTGGGCATCGCCAGCCTGCTCGCCATCGTCGCGACCGCCGGCCTGCGCAGGGGCTGGGGGTATCCGGTGGCGTGGCTCACCCAGGTGGCCACCATCCTGCTCGGACTCCTCACCCCTTGGATGTATGCCATGGGCATCGTCTTCGCACTGATCTGGACGATCTCCTTCGTCCTGGGCAAACGCCTGGAAGCCAGGTTCAACCACCACAAGGAAGCAGGGACCCCGTGAACGAGCGGACCTTCGTCATCATCAAGCCCGACGCCGTCACCGCCGGACACGTCGGCAACATCCTGAACCGTTACGAGGAAGCAGGCTTTCGCCCCGTGGCCATGGAAATGCGCACCATCGACGGTGAATTCGCGGACCGGCACTATGCCGAGCATCTCGGGCGCGACTACTACGCGCCGCTGCGCGAATTCATGACCGAGGGCCCACTCGTGGCGTTGATCCTCGCGGGAGACAACGCACTCGACGGCGTGCGCGAGCTCAATGGAGTGACGGACCCGTCGAAAGCCGACGCTGGCACGATTCGCGCAGATTTTGGCTCCTCGGTGAAGGCCAACTGCGTCCATGCTTCTGACAGTCCGGAATCCGCCGCCTCCGAGATTGGTCTGTGGTTCCCGGAACTCGCATGACGGAGCCCACCCCCAACTGGCCGCCGCCGGATGGCCCATCACCTGCACGCCCGCAGCGTGAGAGGACGACAGGCCCCTCAGATCCACCACCGGCGGGGCAACCATTCTTCGCGCCGCCCCCTGCGGGTCCGCCACACGAGGGGTCGCCCGCGGGTCCGCCACATGAGATGCCACGTCCCGGCCAGCCGCCCCACGAAGGTCCACCCGCATGGCTGGTGCCGCAACCGTGGGGGCCGCCGCCCAAGCCCTCGCCGCTGCCTGTCGAGGCCCGCGAGTACCCGACGTTCTGGCAGGCGCCGGGAATCCCGTGGTGGAAACCTGTCGTGGCTGTGGTCCTTGGCGCTGTGGGTTTCTTCGTCTCCGGTCTCGTCATCGGTTTCGCCGGGCTGGTCGTTGAGGCCGCCGTCAGTGATCGGGGCTTTCTGGAGGTAGCACAAGAGCTGGGCACACTGACGATCACGCCCATCACCTTCCTGGCCAACAGCGTGTCGCTGGGGCTCCTCGTGCCGCTGACGTTCCTCCTGTCGAGGCTGGTGGGCCAGAAGGGCGGCTGGATCAGTTCCGTCGTGGGCGGCATCCGCTGGCGTTGGCTCCTGCAGTGTTTCGGGATCAGCTTTGTGGCCGTTGCGGCCCTGATTGCGGTCACCATCGCGCTGGACGGTTGGGAGAATCAGGGACTGGCGTTCAGGCCCGGGTGGTGGTGGCTGCTCATCGGGGTCATCGTTGTGACGCCGTTCCAGGCGGCGGGGGAGGAGTACCTCATCCGCGGGTTGCTGAACAGGGCGGTGGCATCGTTCATCCCGGCACGTGTGGTGGGTGCGATTCTGGGGGCGGTGCTCAGCAGCATCGTGTTCATGTTCATCCATGGCGCAGGCGACATCTGGCTCAACATCACCTACTTCTCCATGGGAATGCTGTTCTCCTACCTCGCCTGGCGCACCGGAGGGCTGGAGGCCGCCGTCGCCATGCACACGGCCAACAACCTCGTGGTTATGCTGTTCCTTCCTTTCCAGGACATCAGTGAGGTGTTCAACAGGGAGGCCGGAACGGGCGACCCCACTGTCCTGTTGCAGCTGGCACTGTTGGGCATCGCGGCTGTCATCATCGTCCGCTTGGCGCGACGCTCGTCCATCGAACGTTGGGGACCCCCGGTCATCGTCGGGGGTGGCGCTGCACCGATGCCCCGGGGCCGGTGAGGCGTCGAAGGGCGACCGGACTCACCGCATGCGATGCCGACGGAGCCGCATACATCCTCGGCGCTCACCGAGTGAGGCATCTCCGGTCAGCGCGAGACGCCAGATGTGGGTGGCAGTTCGTCCTCGATAAACCAGCTCCTACAGCATCGGACACCGACGATGGTCATCGGAATGATGAGGACCAGCTGCCATCCGATGGACAATGCGAAGCTCCCCGTGGCGCCACGCAGCACACCCATGAGCAGGGGGCTGCTGGTGGCGAGCAGGTACCCCAAAGACTGTGTGAAACCGGAGAGAGCGACGGTGCCGCTCGCAGTCCTGGCCCGCATGCCCAGCAGCGCCAGGATGAGCGGAAAGCTGGAGATGCCCAGAGCCATGAAGATCGCCCAGAGCCACGGCACGGTGGTGGGTGCCAGCAGCAGGCCCAGATACCCGGCCGCGAGGAACGCCATGATGCTGAGGAAGAGCCCCACCGGCTGACCGTGGCGCGCCGCGTAGTAGGGAATGAGGAAGGCGGGCACCACTCCGACGCCGGTGGTGATTCCGAGCATCAGCCCGGCCGCGGTGGGGTCCAGGCCCGCGTCGATGTAGATGCTCGGCAACCACCCGAAGACGGTGTATGCCTGACCCGACTGGATACCGAACATCAGCACCATCGCCCACCCCCGACGGGTGCGAGCAACATCTCGCAGGGAGTACTGGCCCTGTCTGGAACTGGCAGAGCCTCCCCCGGGGGCGTGGCGAAGCATCGGCAACCAACAGAGCAACGCGGCGATGGCAACGATGGTGATGGCCGTGAAGGCGCCCCTCCATCCACCCAGCTCCTGGGCCAGGGGATACGTCACAGCGCCTGCAACCGCGGTCCCCAGCGTCAGCGACAGTGAGTACAGCGACGTCGCCAACCCGATCTGTCGCGGAAAGTGCAGCCGCACGAGCGTGGGAATCAACACGTTCGACAGCGCCATCCCGGCGAGAGCCAGCACGCTGAGGAGCAGGAAGCTCCAGGAGTTGGGCACCCATGCACGTGCTGCCTGCCCCACGATGAGTGCCACCAGAGCGATGCCGATGGTGCGGTGCACGCCGATGCGCTTCGACAGTGCTGGCGCAATCGCCCCGAACACCGCGAAACTGAGCGCGGGCAGCGACGTGAGGACACCCGCCATGGCATCGCCCATCCCAAGATCTGCAGAGATCAGCTCCAGGACCGGTCCCACGGAAGCGGCGACGGGACGCAGGTTGAATGCCAGCAGCAGGATCGCGACCAGAGCGAATGCTGTCGTGCGAGGCAGTCGCTTTGCGGCCATGAAGTGATTCCCGTCGATAGAGCCCGCTCACTATAGCTCCGGCTGCCCTGAACTTCTGTGCGCCGCCACCGCTACCCGGGGCAGCTGGCTGTGACCGAGGACGGTTTCAAGGAGTCATACGTAACCGAATCTCTGCGCCACGGCGTGTGCAATATCTCCAAGTTGGGGCGGGTGTGGAACAATGCTGAACAGGTCAGGCGCCGCCGGTGCCAACCGGGATTTGTTTGAGCGAAGTCTGTACCGCGACGAAGATTCGACCGCGGCTGCTCCTCCATCAGGTCTCGATGACCGTCAGCTTGGTGTGAAAGTTGTGAAAGAACTTCGCCAGTCCTGCGCACCAGCGCACGAGGAGCCACATGCTCGAATCAGAAAACGGCCCCAACGCCGAATCACTACCCCAGCCGCCTGCACCGCGTCGTCGGTCTGCATCGCGCGCCGCTGGGCCACCCCCTCCGGTCGCTGCGCCGACGAATGTGGCACAAACTGCTGCCGCTCAGCCCGATGAGGCCGTGCACACCGTCGAGACGCCAGAACCCCCGAAGCAGACACGACGCGCCACCCGCGCGAGTGCTCCCGCCGAGGACTCCACTGGTGCATCCGCACCCACCGCCTCCGGTGAGGTCGAATCCGCGACGCCATCCGCAGCCAAGCGCGCCCCCGCGAAGTCGCGATCCAAGGCCGCGCCCGATCAAGCCGAGAGCGACCACACTCAGGACACGCAGGAGACCAGCGTTCCGCAGACCCGGGCTGCTGAACCAACCTCGCCCGAGGCAGCTCCTGCCGAGACCTCGTCGGAGGAGAAGCCCCCGACGCGCCGTCGCCGTGCCGCCACCCGGCCGACCGCAGCGCCGTCCGAAACATCAACGGCCCCGGCGGAACTTCCACAGACCGCGGCTGCCGCAGACATTGCCCCCGTCTCTACGGATCAGCAGGCTGACCAGCCCGTTGAGGATGTGAAGCCCCCGACGCGCCGTCGACGCGCCGCCACCCGGCCGACCGCAGCGCCGGCCGATACATCAACGGCCCCGGCGGAAGTTCCACAGACCGCGGCTGCCGCAGACATTGCCCCCGTCTCGACGGATCAGCAGTCTGACCAGCCCGTTGAGGATGTGAAGCCCCCGACGCGCCGTCGACGCGCCGCGACCCGGCCGGCCGCAGCGCCCGAGTCCCAGGAACTCGCTACGGAAACGTCTTCTGCAGCCCCACAGGCCCCTGCGCCTGATGCCCCAGCAAGCGGGGAAAAACCGGCCACGCGTCGCCGTCGAGCCACCCGGGGAGAGGCTGCCGCACCGGTGAAGGAAAGCGATGCGACCAGCGGTGACAATCAGGATGTGGGTGCGGCGCTTGACGCGTTGACCGCCGAGATCGCTTCCTCCCAAGGCAAAGACGCGTCCGGGACGCGGTCACCCGGCTCCGAGGCGAACGGGGATGCGGATGAGAGGCCCTCAAGCCGACGTCGCCGGTCCTCCCGCGCCACAGCGCCCGCCCCGGTTCCGGAGGAGTCCAGCGACGACAGCGACGATGAACCCATGGACGGCATTGCTGCGGCACTGAAGATGGCAGAGGATGACGCCCGATCGCGTCGCGCCCTGGTTGCCGACCCCTTCAGGGTCACCGCAGAGAATCGCCAGGAACGGCTCGACGAACTGACCCACTCAATTGCGACGGGGGACAGCGACGAGGACGATTCCGAGGACGATGCGGAGGATGGCGACGAGGATTCCACCAGCGCCGACTCTGAGGAAGACTCCAGCAACGAGGACTCCGACGATGACTCGGACGACGATTCGGATGATGACTCCGGCGACGATGACTCAAGCGACAACGGTCACGATTCCGACGCCGGAGGCAATCGCCGTCGTCGTCGCCGTGGCGGCCGCCGTCGCCGTCGTGGTGGCAGCAACAACCGTGATGGCCAGAGCTCAGAAGACTCGGATTCCTCCAACTCGGAGGACAGCACCTCCGGTGACGTCGAGAAGAGCAACGACACCCAGAACACCGATGATGCGGAGAGCTCCACAGAGGGTGACTCCGACAATGATGCAGACAACGACTCCGATGGTGATGAGGGTTCCGGCAGTGGCACCACGCGTCGCCGTCGCCGTCGTCGTCGTTCCGGCAGTGACAGCGGCGATTCCGCGAAGAGCACCGGTGAGGATGCCATCACCGGCATTGAGGGTTCCACTCGCATGGAGGCCAAGCGTCAACGCCGCAAGGAGAACCGTGCAGCCGGACGTCGTCGCGCTCCCATCCTGAGTGAATCCGAGTTCCTCGCTCGCCGCGAGGCAGTGGATCGAAAGCTCGTCATCCGCCAAGGTGAGGACTACACGCAGCTCGCCGTCGTCGAGGATGACATCCTCGTCGAGCACTACGTGGATCGTGCCTCCGCCATGTCCTTGATCGGCAACGTCTACCTCGGCAAGGTGCAGAACGTGCTTCCCAGCATGGAAGCCGCGTTCATCGACATCGGCCGCGGCCGCAACGCCGTGCTGTACGCCGGTGAGGTGGACTGGACCGGCTTCGACGTGTCCGCCGAGAACCGCAAGGTGGAGAAGGTCTTCAAGTCCGGGCAGGCCGTGCTCGTGCAGGTCACCAAGGACCCCGTCGGCGCCAAGGGTGCCCGGTTGACCGGCCACATCTCGCTGCCGGGACGCTACGTCGTCTACGCGCCGGGGGGCCATCTCTCAGGGATCTCCCGCAAGCTGCCCGATCAGGAACGCGCCCGTCTCCGCGACATCCTGGCGGAACTGATCGGCGACGACGAATCAGTGATCGTCCGCACAGCCGCTGAGGGCGCATCAACCGAAGACCTCGTTCGGGATGTGAATCGCCTCAAGGCCCAGTGGGAGATCATCGAGAAGAAATCGAAGCAGGGTGGCGCACCCGCGGCGCTGTACAGCGAACCAGATCTGACCCTGCGCATCGTGCGTGACCTCTTCACCGAGGATTTCGGAGCACTTGTTGTGCAGGGCAACGGGGGTGCGGATGATTCCTTCGAGGAGATCAGCGCCTACGTTGCGCACGTGGCGCCGAACCTCGCGGACCGGGTGCAACACTTCCAGGTGGATGAGAAGGGACACGACGTCTTCGCCGAGTACCGGATCGACGAGCAGATCGCCAAGGCACTGGATCGCAAGGTCCACCTTCCCTCCGGTGGTTCCCTCGTCATTGACCGGACCGAGGCCATGACTGTCATCGACGTCAACACCGGCCGGTTCACCGGTGCCGGTGGCAACCTCGAGGCCACAGTTACCAGCAACAACCTGGAGGCGGCCGAGGAGGTCGTCCGTCAGCTCAGGCTGCGGGACATCGGTGGCATGATCGTCGTGGACTTCATTGACATGGTGCTGCCCAGCAACCGCGATCTGCTGCTGCGTCGCCTCGTGGAATGCCTGGGTCGTGACCGCACACGCCACCAGGTGGCCGAGGTCACGAGCCTGGGGCTGATCCAGTTGACCCGCAAGAAGATCGGCACCGGCCTTGCGGAGGCCTTCACCGAGGAGTGCGAGCACTGCCACGGCGACGGCTATCTCCGTTTCCATGAGCCGGTCGACTCGCAGGCTCCCTCCGACGGCGGGGACCGTCGCGGTGGCAGCGGAGGCGGTGGCAACCGGGGTAGGGGTGGCCGCAACCGTCGCGGCGGCGGCAACGGCGGCAACGGCGGCAACGGCGGTAACAACAATGGCGGCGAGAAGAAGTCTGACTGAGTCTGACTCAATCGTGTGGACAACCGGGAGGGGCGGGCTATAGCCCGATCCCTCCCGGTTCCCGGACAGCATGCCACCTTGCTGTGGCGCACACATCCGCCCGGACTCTGCGTAACCACTGGCCGCCGAGACGTATATCGCCTCGGGTCACAGTGGATGAGGCATGTCGGGTCGTTCAACTGTGGGGGTCCACGATTAGCAGCGCTGGGTCAGAGCCTGCGGTTTGACCAGGATGCCCCTGATCTCGTAATGTTGCCCTTCGGTGCGATTGGTTCCGACGCTGCTTGGCGCGGACTTGCACTGCCCGATGATCCGGCTCATGGCTGGGTCGTGCCAAAGACGTAATTGAGTTTGAAGAAGGTAGGTCCAAGCGTGTACGCAATCGTGCGCAATGGCGGACGCCAGCACAAGGTTGCTGTTGGCGACATTCTGGATATCGATCTGATGTCAGAAGAGGTCGGCGGTACCGTCAACCTGCAGCCTCTGCTCCTCGTCGATGGTGAGAACATCACATCTGATGCCCAGACACTGGACAAGGCGTCTGTGTCGGCAGAGGTCGTCGGCCTGAAGAAGGGCCCGAAAATCCGCATCATGAAGTACAAGAACAAGACCGGTTACAAGAAACGCATGGGTCACCGTCAGCGGTACACCCAGGTCAAAATCACCGGCATCGAGAACTGAGGAGTTGAGACCACATGGCATCCAAAAAGGGCGCATCCTCCACGCGTAACGGTCGTGACTCGAACTCCAAGCGCCTCGGCGTGAAGCGGTTCGGTGGACAGGTTGTTGGTGCTGGAGAAATTCTGGTCCGTCAGCGCGGCACCCACTTTCATCCCGGCGTCGGCGTTGGCCGTGGCGGAGATGACACACTCTTCGCGCTGGTCCCCGGACAGGTCGATTTTGGTGTGAAGCGCGGGCGTCGCGTCGTCAATGTTGCTTCGGCCGAGGCCTGATCACCGCTGACGAAACACACATTTTGAGGTAAGGGCAGCCCGGATGGGCTGCCCTTTTCTCGTCCCAGCGCGGCACACAGGCCGGGATGGGACACTCAGTGATGGCGATGCAGTCGTCGCTGATTCAAGTATTGACAGAGGAGTGAACATGGCGATCCCGTCCTTTGTGGACCGCGTGAAGCTGTCCGTGCATGCCGGCAACGGTGGGCACGGCTGCTCGTCGGTTCTGCGGGAGAAGTTCAAACCACTCGGCGGCCCCAACGGTGGCAACGGCGGTGACGGCGGCTCCGTGATGTTCCGCGTCGATGACAGCATGACCACCCTGGTGGAATACCACCGCCAGTCGGTGCGCAAGGCCACCAACGGTCAGCCCGGTCGCGGCGACCATCAGCACGGAGCGCGTGGAGCCGACGTCGTCCTGTCCGTCCCCAGCGGCACGCTCATCACTGACGCGGAGACCGGTGAGGAGTTGGTGGATCTCACCGAGCCGGGACAGGAATACGTCGCTGCGCTCGGTGGCAAGGGTGGGCTCGGCAATGCAGCGCTGGCCTCCACCTCACGCAAGGCCCCCGGTTTCGCCCTCCTCGGAGAGGATGGCGGCGAGCGGGTACTGCAGCTCGAACTCAAGGTGGTGGCCGATGTGGGACTGGTGGGGTTCCCGTCCGCGGGCAAGTCCTCCCTGATCGCTGCGATCTCCCGTGCACGGCCCAAGGTGGCGGATTACCCGTTCACCACCCTCGTGCCGAACCTCGGCGTGGTGGTGGCCGGTGACGTGACGTACACGGTGGCCGATGTCCCCGGACTCATCGAGGGCGCTTCCGAGGGCAAGGGGCTGGGCTTCGACTTCCTCCGCCACATCGATCGTTGCCAGGCCATCGTCCACGTCATCGATCTGGGCACCTATGAGCCGGGCCGCGACCCGATCGACGACCTGCACGTCATCGAGGGCGAGCTCGCCGCACATGGTGGACTGGAGGATCGTGTCCGTCTGGTGGCCCTGAACAAGGTGGATCTGCCTGACGGACCCGGTCTGGCGGAACTGGCTCGTCCCGAGTTGGAGGCGATGGGGCACAAGGTGTTCGAGATCTCCACAAAAACCGGTGAAGGTCTGAATGGGCTGAAGTTCGCGATGGCCGAAGTGGTGGCAGCACGTCGAGCATCACTGCCTGCACCCACTCCTGCGCCAGTGCTGCGGCCGGCCCCCGTCGGCAGGACGCGCAATGAACCACAGTTCACCATCGCCAAGAAGGGCGACGGCGACGGCGGCTTCGTGTGGCGTGTCAACGGAGCCAAGCCCGAGCGCTGGATCCGCCAGACGGACTTCGGCAATGCTGAGGCCGTCGGCTATCTGGCTGATCGTCTGAACCGCATCGGCATTGAGGACAAGCTCCTGGAACTCGGCGCGAGACCGGGTGATGCCGTGGCCATCGGTGGTGAGGACGCAGTGATCTTCGATTTCGCGCCACAGGTGGACGTGGGAGCGGAGATCATGTCCCGCCGTGGGGAGGACGACAGGCTGGACCGGGAACGCGCGTCGGTGACCCGCCGTCGCGAGATGGATGCGGAGTATCACGCGGCCAAGCAGGCTGTGGATCTGGCTCGCGACGGCTACGCACCGGAGGACGTCCAGACAGATGCGCAGTGAGATCGCCGATGCTGACCGCATCGTCGTCAAGGTGGGCTCCTCCTCCCTGACCACCCCCGATGGGGGAGCGCTGGACCTTGACCGCGTCCGGGCGCTGGCGGACGCGCTGTCGGGGCTCCACAACTCCGGGCGACGAGTTGTGTTGGTCACCTCCGGCGCCATCGCGGCGGCCCTGGTGCCGCTGGGGTTGCGTCGCCGGCCCCGCGATTTGGAGACGCAGCAGGCCGCCGCGGCGGTGGGTCAGGGTCTGCTCATCCGCCATTACACCGAGGCCTTTGCAGAACACGGCGTCCAAGTGGCGCAACTGCTCCTGACGGTGGACGACGTCCTGCGACCCACCACGTACCGCAATGCCCTGGACACTATGTCGAGGCTTTTCCGGCTCGGCGTTGTGCCGATCATCAATGAGAACGACACCGTCGCCACCCACGAGATTCGCTTCGGTGACAATGACCGGCTGGCCGCTCTCGTGGCACATCTTGTGCGCGCCGACGCCCTGTTCCTGTTCAGCGATGTGGAGGGCCTCTACACCGGGCACCCGAGCGAACCCGACAGCACACTGATCCCTCACGTGGCCGATGTCTCAACGTTGCAGGCGGACACCTCCAGAGTTGGTTCCCGAGTGGGCACCGGAGGGATGGCCACCAAGGTGGAGGCCGCCCAGATCGCATGTCGGGGGGGAATTCCGGTGGTGCTGACGCACGCCGACAATCTGATACCCGCTCTCGGCGGTGAGGACGCGGGAACGCTCTTCTCTCCGATCGGAAAACGTCGGCCCCGACGGCTGCTCTGGCTGGCCCATGCCGCCGAGACCCGGGGGTCTCTGCACGTGGACGCTGGCGCTCGTCGTGCTCTCCTCAGCACCCATGCCTCCTTGCTCGCCGCCGGAGTTGTCCGGGTGGAGGGCGTATTCGATGAGGGTGAGCCGGTGGACATCGTCGGCCCCGACGACGAGGCGTTCGCACGGGGCTTCGTCGGCTATGGCTCCCAGGAGCTGAACCAGATGCTTGGTCACCACGGTGATGAGGGCCTGACTCTGCGCCCTGTGGTGCACCGGGACCAATTCATCAACCTCTGAGCAGAACTCCCATGCCGAGTCGCGATGGCTTGGGGCCAGGTAGATCGCCCCAGCACCCTCAGCCGGTGTTGTGGTGTGGGGGAGGTCGGGTTACTCCCCGGCAACCAAGTCAGCGGGGCTGACCCGGGGAGAGGTGTCCTCCGCGTCAAAGGAATGCATCAGGCGCCACCCCTCGATGCTGCCGGCGACCGGCTCGGACTGGTTGCCACCCACTTCGTAGAACTCCCAGGCGGTGAGATCCGGATCAGAATGCGCGTATGCCCACCAGTCCTCGTCGCCCGCTGTTGATGGTTCCCCGTCAATCGTGTTGAGGAAACCGTCGTCGCTGATGGCAGCGGTGAAGCCAGCACTGTTCAGTGCTTCGAAACCGTCGGCGAACTCGGTGGCGCAACCGCCTTGGACGCCGTCGTCGAATTCCACCAGTACCCACACATTGCCGTCATCCAGGCATTGCGTGGTGGGATCCGGCTCACTGCAGGCTTGGAGCATGGCGGCACCGAAACCGAGGCTGACGACTGCTACCGCAGTCCTGACGATCTGTAGAGGGGAGCGCTGTGACAAGGACATGTGTGTCAGCATATGCATCTTGCGGACGGTTCACGACCTCCCGTCCGCTCACCGGCTGGCTGTTGCCATACTGGGTGCGAAGAATCCGATGACAAACACAGGAGGACCATGGACGCGCAGGCGATCATCTTTGACATGGACGGCACGCTGATGGAGACCGAGGAGCAGTGGGACGTCGTCCGTCGACAACTCGCTGCCGACGCTGGACTCGAGTGGCCGGAAGGTGCGACGCAGGACATGATGGGGATGAGTACCCCTGAATGGTCCGAATACCTCGTGACATCGGTGGGGCTTCCCATGTCGGCCGACGAAGCTGCCGAGAAGACGATCGACGCCATGGCAGCCCACCACCGTGAGGGCGTCGAGCTGCTGCCGGGGGCCATCGAGTCGGTACACCGCATGGCCGAGCATTACCGTCTGGCCATCGCCAGCTCCTCACCGCGACGCCTCATCGACGCGGGTGTGGAAGCGATGGACATCGGAGATCTCCTGGAGACGACGGTGTCCACGGAGGAAGTGGCGGCTGGCAAGCCCGAGCCGGACGGTTATTTGCGGGCTGCGGAGCTGCTGGGGGTTGATCCGGGAGTCTGTGTGGCGATCGAGGACTCCACAAACGGAGTCCTGTCGGCGCTGAACGCTGGTATGGCAGTGGTGTGCATCCCACCGAAGTTCCACCCCCCGGCGAATGAGGTGCTGGCCCGCACGACGGTGCTGGATTCTCTCGATGAGTTGACTGTGGAACTCATCACCGCCCTCTGACAACGAAAGGCTTCCACCCGTTGGTCGAGTAGCGCTCGGCGAGGAACGAGCCGTGCGCGTGTCGAGACCGCGTGCGTCAGAACGAGGTCTCGACACACTCGCTGGCGCTCGTTACTCGACCAACGGCAGGTCAGTGCCCGAAGGGTCACGTGTGTGGCCTCGCTGCACTCAGAGATGCCAGTTCACCTGTCGGCCAAGGGTGCCAGCGTAGGTGTGGCCGGTCTCGTCCGCCGTGAGGTCCTCTAGGCGGGCTTTGACGGCGGCGCTCTTGGCAATGAGACCCAGACGCTCCGAGGTGTCCTGGTGGAGTTCCTTGGACGTGAAATCTGCCATGGCCGCGATGGCTCGCTCCGCATACGCCATGTCCGAGTTGCGCTGGGACGCCAAGCGCTCGGCATACCAGTCGGAGGCGAGGACCGAGTCGCGCGTAAAGGTGTTGCGGAAATCAGGATCATCCAACGTTTCGTCCTCCGCCGACACACCGGTCGCCATTATCTCCAGAAGCGACCTCACCGGTGGGACGGCCAGAGCGATGGTGCCGTCGTCGATGTAGGTCTGGGCAACCCTCCGGTGGGTCGCCACGATGATGTTCATCGCTTCGGCGAACGTATCCATGTCCTGGAGTTCCGGGCGCAGCATCTGCTCGGTGAACACAACGTGCGGGTGGAGGAAGATGCGGCCGAAGTACTTCGAGGCGAACTTCGACGTCATCCGGTATCCCAGACGGCTGGCCAGGACCTCTCGACCGTCATGTTCGAAGTCTTCGATGGGTTCAAGGCACCCCTCCTCGATCAGTGAAGCGGCGTCGCGTTCCTCGGGGGTCATCCGGGAGAACACCTCTGGCACCAGCAGGCTGATGTCATGGTCCACCCGCACAGTGGGGCCGATCACTCCCGCGCTGCTGAGCCAGCCGTCGTAGCCGGTCAGGGCGTATGACAGGAAGGCAGCATTCAAATCGACAACCGAGGGCAGAGAGTTGAACGGCCCTTTGGTCATGGCCCCCTCGGAACCGGCCCCTGTGGTGGAGGGGGATTTGCCGGTCATGGAGCTGATGAACTCGATGAGGAGCTCCGGCAGGTCCATCCAGTGCAGCGGTGAGTACGTACACAGGGGCGGGACGCCGGGCTCGCCAGCATTGTTGCGGCGGCCCGCTGCGACGACGTCGACGCTGTGTGGCGCCGGGCGCACCAGGGGCTGTTTGCGGAACAGGTGGGTGGCAAGATCGGCCGTGGCGGTGTCCGTGGGATTGGCGACATCCGGACGAACCTGCAGATAGCGGGGATTCTTGGAGCGCTGGCCGTTCACCAGTCGTGGATGAGCTGAGGACACGAAGTACTTGGGCAAAGATTCGCCACCGTCAGCCGTGCGGCGGATCAAATCCTGGATGGGCGGGGAGAACTTGCTGAAGGCGATGGCGTCGTCGCGGATCTCGCAGGCATCATCGCGTGTCAGCGGCTGGAAATTCGACAGGAAAGTGCCGCCCGAGGCAACGTCCGCCTCCGTCTGCTTGTCATAGCCGCGGTGAATGGCGTCGTCGGGACGCTGGAAGAGCAGTTGTTCACAATTGATGAGAAATTTCCTCGACACATCCGTGTCGCTCACCTCGGGGGGTACGACGATGCTCGCCGTGATGTCATCCTCGGTCTGGACCTTCGCTGCCGGATGGAAATCATGGCGCAGACCGAAGAGACGCCAGGAACCGTCGGGCTCGAACCCCACACGGAGCATGTTGACCGGCACTTTCTCGCCGTCCACGCGCAGCGAGGTGCCCTTGCGGCCGTTCACGATGCCAGTGGAGAAGTGACTGGCCCAGTCCTCGCCCCATTCTGGCCGATGGAACCGCTTCACGACGTACAGAAGTTCCTTGATGTGGTGGGGGATCGACTCCAGCCACTGGTTGTACTCATTCGTGTAGTCCGAGCTGGGCGACATGAGCTTGATGACGCTGCCGATGCTGCGTCGATCCGAGAGAAGGGGGCGGAAGTTCGTGGGCTCACGTGAGGGGTCCACGAACCGGCCTGTGTAGTCGTGATCGAGAATTGCACGGACGGCGGCAATGTCCTCGTCGATGTCCGCCACGTAGGCGTTGCCGGAGATGATGGCGTCGGTGATGGCCTTGGAGATCTCGGATTTGCCACCGC
The DNA here is from genome assembly GCA_947493705.1 of uncultured Arachnia sp. Taxonomy (GTDB): domain Bacteria; phylum Actinomycetota; class Actinomycetes; order Propionibacteriales; family Propionibacteriaceae; genus Arachnia. Next base: position 31,063 of record CANLSH010000018.1, read on the forward strand.
CGGAGACTGTGGCCGGTTTGTGGCAGTTTGTGGAGTCAGGGGAGGTGCCCACCAGCGTCCACTTGCTGCCATCGGTGTCGACGTGGTGGAGGTTGACCAGATAGCCGTCGGGGCCCACATACGTGGTCTCTGCGCGCAGCTGAATGCGGCCGGGCACACCGTCCACCTCCCACGTGACGCTGCCGTCGTGGATGTTGTAGGTGGTTCCTGCCGGCACCAGCACGATGTGGTGATTCTCGCGATCCAAGGCGTGGCCCTGGGGCTGCAAAGTGAACCGGTGGGGATCGCGGGCAATGACGTCGCTCAGGCTGTAGCCACTGTTCATGAACAGGGAGAAGTGGCCACCGAGGTTGTATCGCGGGAACACGATGGCGCCGCCGGAGTGCTCCTCCTCCACCAGCCCGTAGAGATTGGCTGAGTAGCTGATCTGTGCCTTCACCTCCTTCTTGCAGTAGCCGAAGTAGTTGTCCGCAATGACGGTGACGATGACGCCGCGCTCATCGCGGGCGCACAGTTTGAAGGCTGTGCCGCCGTTGTACAACTCTGTCGCCGTGCTCCAGCACATGCCGTCGCGGCGCTGCCGGTCCGTGGCGTCGTCGATGTGGGGGAGGCCGAGTTCCGTCTTCGTCAGCTTCGTCAGATGAGGCGCCAGGATGACAGCGCCGGTGTGGCCCGTCCAGGTCTCGGGGTCCAGTGAGGCGTCGTTCTGGGGAAGGTACGGATCCCCAGCGTTGCCGAAGATCCCTTCGACGAAGTCGAGGTTCGCCATCAGGGTGCCCGGAGCGAAGAAGCGCACTTCAAGGCTCTTCTGGCGGCTGAAACCGGGCACGGCCGGCACGACGATGGGGCGCAGCTGGAGGGAGGCCCAGCATCGTGGCGGGTCGGATTGGTGGGCACCGTAGGGCAGCACCATGGACTCGGCTGGCGGCTGGAAAGCGGCTTCCAGGATGCGCCCGAAGACTTCGCGCGGAACGGCGATCTTGTCGTCCTGGATGGGAAGGCCACCCTCGGCGATGTGGAAAACGCCTTTGGTGGTGCGGCGATCGTTGGTGGGGTTGTGCAGTACGCCGTTCACCAACCGGTAGCTGGCGAGGTGTTCGGAGGCGAAGCTGTCTCCGTCCATGGGGAGCGACAGGGTGCGAGCCAGTCCGGGCTGATCCAGCACGAACGTCTGCTTGGGGAGTTTGGGGGCCGTACCGGTGCCGTCGAGGTACTCGTCGAGGAAGCATTGGATGCGGTGATCAACAGCCGGGAGCTTGTGTGACAGCCGACGGTTCAGTTCACGCTGGCGGGCGAGGATGGGCTGAACGAGCTCCGAGTGTGTCGTGTTGCGCGCGTTCTCCGGCATGGGCAGGCCCAGCATCCCGAGCCGCAGGTTGATCGCAGCGTTCTCCGCAAATTTGGCCATGATCCACTATCCAACATGCGATCGGCCGTGCGTCGGCCGGGGTCGCTGAATACGGGGGTCCTGCGCTACGTCAGGGACTGGTGGTCAGGAGCCGCCGTCGGCCAGCACCACGTTCTCCCCGGCGAGAACCGCCCGGAAGCCGTCCTCCTGCACAGTGACGTCCTGCAGGATCAGGTTCTGGGGCAGACCGTCGATGGGTTCCTCAATCGTGACGAAACGTCGTACCGTGGCTGCGACGGCACGGGACAGGACATCAGGTCCGCCCAGGTCGATCGAGCTGGGTTCAACGACGATCAGTCCGTCCTTCACCTTCACCGTTCCGGTGGCGACAACACTGAACTGTCTGCCCAGGATCTCGATCGTGCGCCGAATCTCCGCCTGGCCGTCGTCGGCAGGACTGATCTGGCTGTCACCCCCGAGCTCCGCGGCGACATCGGCGAACGGCACCGTGGCGTGAACCTCCAGCTGGTCCACGAGTACTCCGTCGGGGCCGGACCGGGCGCCGTAGCCTTCTGCTTGGACGTCGATCAGAGATGAGTCGGGCAGTACGACCGTGTCCGACTGCACATCCACCTTGCCCAACCAGGTTTCATCGGTTCCGAGATCCGACGGAGGGGCATCCCCGGCCATGCGGTCGGGCAGAGGCGAGGGTGCCATTGACTGGCTCGTATCAGTCGCTGGAGCCGAGATGACCCACCAGGCAACGACGGCCACGAGGGTGAGCAGGAGTAGCATCCCCAGGGCGCCGATGGCCCAGTCGGCAGCACGTGATCGAGTCATGTCTCCCAGTGTGCAGCAATCCAGTGCTTCTTGGAGTCTGGCACAAAGGCTGATGTCCAGGGGAAGGTGGCCTGGACGAACGACCCCTCGTCACTCGACGTCGACCATCCGGGTCCACAATAACCAGGAGGAGCGACCCGTCCGGTCGCAGTTCATGTCTGAGGAGTGCTGGCTTCCTCTGAGTCGTGCCAATACTCGTTGGCGGCAGCAACGGTCTGGAAGTTCAGTGCCACCACATGGGAAGCTGCTGTGAGACCGTCAGGATCGTTGGCATATTCGGGACGAAGTCTCTTGAGCACCTCCATGTCGGGCTGGGTGTACTTGACTCCCATGCGGGACAGCTTGATTGCCAGTTCGAAGCCTTCCTGCGGTGTTGACGTCTTCAACGAGGTCAGCCAGGTGTCCATTTTTCGTTCCCTTCTCGAGTCCGGGCGAGTTCGGTCATCGCCGGTTCCAGTCCCGCGTTGGACTGGATGACAGTGTCGCATCGAAGACCCTGTAGCAACCAGAGCATGGAAATAGCTGGAGAGACCGGGACGGACGTGTGAGCGAGAGCCGTGTTATCCATGGTGGCATGGCAATCACGACAGCACTGTCAGCAGTGGCCGTTCAGGATGTGGCGGAGGCCAAGGAGTTCTACTCGAACCTGTTCGAACGAGGACCGGATCTTGAGTTGATGCCCACTCTCGCCCAATGGGACATTAGTGCAGAGCACCATCGTGAAGCTACCCGTCGAGTCGGGCGCTGCTGCTCTCGATCCAGAACCCACGCCCACTATGGCGACCGGCGCAAAACACCTTGATCCAAACGGCGGTCCCCTCTGAAGACTGAGCCCCGGCGCCATCGACCAATTCGTGATGAAGGCAGCGGACAACATGATCCGGAGGCATCAGGGCTTCAGTCTGAACACCCGACCGCTACCGCGAGGGCGGTGCAGATCTCGCGCATTCGGGCATCGGCCAACCGTCCGGAGCGTTCGACGAGGACTGCAGTGGAGACACTCTCAACGGAGTCGAGGTTGACGGCACAGCGCAGCGGCACCGGGTCTTCGCCCGGCTCTAGGAGGACCTCACTTGCGAGGTCGCGAATGGTGGTTGTGCACGGGGCGATCAGCGCGCGGCGATGACGAGGGATAGTGGTATCGCGAGACAGGATGACGACCGGTCGACGGCCGATCTCCGTCATCTCGCACCACCACACTTCCCCGCGTGCTGGGAGGTCAGTCACGAGGCCGCGACCGCCCGTCGGAACGAGGCCAAGTCTCCCCACGCATCCGGTTCGTCGAGGGGATGCTCCTCGTAAGCGACGTAGCTGGCGTCCACTTCGGCGGCACGATGTCGGGCCACCAAGGCAGCGAGGGCTTCGTCAACCAGCGCGGAGTCCGGCTTCCCAGACGCTTTACGGGCTGCCTCAAGGAGGTCCCCATCAACCGTGGTGCTCAAACGTATGCGACGCATGCCACAATCATGCCATCGGCTGGCATGCGATGGTCTCCGGAGACCTCCTCCTCCTCCATGCGCGCCCACCGGTCGCTTCCACCCGGCGAACTTCCGCCGGTGTTCTCCGGCCACAACTCCTATGCAGGCTGCGGCCCGCCCGAGGAGTGAGAATCGAGGCGCTGGTTGTGGGTCGATTCGAGGAGCAACAGCTTGGGTCCTGGTTTTGCCGCTACCGTGTCGTCGCACGCTTCCACATCCCCCCGGAGTGGACAGTGAAGAGGACGGCATCCCCATCAGTATCTACCGGGACCGCCTCGGGTCGTGGAGTGCGATCTGGCCGGAAGTCGCGAGGCTGAACTGACGCGGATGTCGTCTGTGGCGAAACTTCGCGGACTCAACGAACGCGTGTAAACCATCTGGCCTCGCAGCCAGGTCTGGGCAACCTCCACGCGATCCAAGTCATCGGCCTCCAGAGCGAACGGGTCCGGGTCGAGCACCACGAAGGAGCCCTCGTGTCCCGGGTAAATGCATCCGAGGCCGGCAAGGCGGCTAACCTGGGCAGCCCGGCCGGTGTACAGCAGGAGCGCCTGGGGGAGGGTGATGGCCTGACTCGATCCCATGTCGCCGCCGGTGTGTGATCTGCGCACGACGGCTGCTCTGATGGAGGTGAACACGTGGTCTGCCCGGGACCAGGCCGTGGCGGGGGCATCGGAGGCCAGGGCGGTGGGCTGATCGCTGGCGTAGTACCGGGCGATGGGGTATGCCTCCCCGGTCAGCCCTCGTGAAAGGTACTTTCGGTAGGCGTCGTACTCTGCGAAGTAGAAGATCGTGTGGCTGACGATCGCAAAACTCATCGGCGCCTCGCGAATCTGTGCGAGCATCTGGGTGCTGATCAGCGTCGCATGCTCGATCCGCACCGAGGGCACGTCGTCGGTCCAGGGTTGCAAGGGACCCAGCACGTCGATGAGCTGCTGGATGGCTCTGTCGCCCATGGCGTGGAAGGCGAGTTGCACATTGCAGTTCCTGGCCCAATCGACGGCCCGCAGAATATCGATCTCCGTCAGTAGAGCTGTGACAGCGTCCTCCTGGCCGGGGTGCGGATGCGTGCACCACGCCGTGTTGTCGCTGAACGCGCCGTCGGCGAACAGCTTCAACCCGGCGATGTGCACCCGTCCCTGTGTTGTGTCCTCGGGTGGTCCGTGCGGAAATTCTGCGAGCGCCTCACGCCACCCGTAGAAAAGCCCGCACTGCGGCCGAAAGCCCTTGCGCTCCGCCAACCGGACGGTCGTGATCGGGTCGGTGGTGGCAGTGGCAAGCAGATCGCAGACACCGACGATGCCCTCGGACAGGTAGTGACTGTCCAGATCGGCGATGGCCGCCGCGACGTCATCCTGGGTCATCTCGGGCAGGAACCTCTCGATGGCGTTCACTGCTGGGAACTCGGTGAGCACACCGTTGGGTGTGCCGTCGGCCTCGCGCATGAAGCGGCCGCCCTCGGGGTTTGGGGTTGCGGCGGTGATGCCAGCGATCTCGAGTGCCTTGGTGTTGCAGACCGCCGAGTGTCCGTCACAGCGGCGGACCAGGACTGGCTGCGTGGTGCTGACCCGGTCCAGGTCATGGCGATCCGGTTTTCGACCATCGGGATAGGCGGACTCGTCGTAGCCGAATCCGAGGATCCACTCGCCCGCGACGCCGGTATTGGGTTGCCGTCGGAGCGTCTCGGTGAGTTCCTCGATGGAGTTGACTGCGGGCGGTAGGACCATCGTCGCGCCTGCCAGGGTGGCGGTGAGGACGGGATGGGTGTGCACATCGATGAAACCGGGGGTCACGGTCGCACCCTCCAGATCGACGGCGGCGTCGAGCTGATCCACGCCGAGCCCGGCGGTTTCACCCACCCACTCGAATGTGCCGTCGGTGATGGTGAAGGCGGAGGCGAAGTCCGTTTCGGAGCAGCCCGTGAACACCTTGGCGTTGACGAAGGTGGTGGTGGCCATGACGAAGCGTAACGCGATCCCCGCATGGCCGAGGTGGCGGACGCGAAGACCGTGTGGCAGCGGGGATGACCTCAGGCCACTGCAATGCCTGGGTGACCTTGACGGATGGGGAGTTGGTGGCCGCGAATGGTTTGGAGCGCCACTTGGGATCGGCGGCATCGAGGTGGACGTTGATCTCGGTGGCGGCCATGGTTTCCGGTGTGCGAGCCCCGCTCGGGTGTCCCCAGCACCTCGAAGCATGGTGGGGGAGGCCGTCGTGAAGCGGGCGTGAAAAACCCCCAGTCAACTGGCATTCGACCAAGTCAACTGGGGTTTTAAACTTGTGTCCGGAAGAGGACTTGAACCTCCACGCCCCTTCAGGGGCACTAGCACCTCAAGCTAGCGCGTCTACCTATTCCGCCACCCGGACAGTCGCGCCCTCAGCGGAAGGCGCGTAGGAACGATAGCAGGTGGGCCCCGTCGATGCGTAATTCGGCCGGTCCCCCCGGAGAAAGCCTCAATAGTGGCCGATCGTGGCTGGACTACCAACCACAATCGGCCACTATCGCGGGCGGTGTCAGCGGGCGGCAGGGACGTCGGTCGGCCGGTGCGAGTTCGGGCCGCCGGAGACGTCGTCGAGGGCCGAGACGATGGGGTCCACGAGGATCTTCGACTCGGCGTCCAACAGCTCGTTCAGGTGTTCCACCGTTCGTGGTCCCGCCAGGGCCGACGCCACATGGGGTGCGTCGCGCACCCACAACAGCGCCACCTGCGAGGGAGTCAGGCCCAGCCCGTCGGCGGCCTTCACGACGGCGTCGACGACGGCGCGGGAACGCGGTTGCATGTAGGGGTCCAGGAACCATCCGAAGTGGTCGGAGGCGGCGCGGGAATCGCGAGGAATGCCGTCGCGGTACTTGCCCGTCAGGGCTCCCCGGCCCAGGGCCGACCATGCCAGCAGCCCGAGCCTGTGGTGCTCGGCCGCACCCACCACCTCCACCTCGGCGCGACGCGCCAGCAGGGAGTACTCCACCTGGGCTGAGACGAGCTGCGTGCGTTCCGTCAGAGCCTGCTGCCACGTGGCCGCTGTGGCGGTCTGCCACCCCACGAAATTCGAGACGCCGACGTAGCGCGCCAGACCCCGCGACACAGCCGAATCCATCGCCGCCAGAGTCTCGTCGATGGGGGCATCGCCCCAAGCGTGCACCTGCCAGAGATCGACGTGGTCCGTGTTCAACCGTCGAAGGGACTCCTCCAAGTCGTTCAACATCGCGGAACGGGAGGTGTCGATCACACGTTTGCCGTCCCGAATGACGAAACCGGCCTTGGTGGCGATCACGAGATCATGACGCGCGACGCCACCAGCCAGGAGCTTTCCGATCATCCTCTCCGCAACACCGCCGCCGTACGCGGGTGCCGTGTCCAACAGGTTGCCACCCGCGTCGATGAAGACGTTGACCAGTTGTTTCACCGTCGGCCAGTCCGTGTCCCGGCCCCACGCCATGGTGCCGAGCCCCATGCGCGACACCTGCAGTCCGGAGGATCCCACCACGCGACGTTCCATGTTCGACACCCTAGGCCTGCAGCACGCCAGTCAGCAGGAGCGCCGCGACCACGGCAGCCAGCCCCAGCCGGTAGTAGACGAACCCGCGGAACGTGTGGGTGCTGATGAACTTGATGAGCCAGGCGATGACGGCGTAACCGACGACGAATGCCAGGATAGTCGCGACGATCGTCGGCCCCCACGCCGTTGCCTCGCCGCCGATGTCCTTCAGTTTGTAGAAGCCTGAACCGAACACAGCCGGAACGGCGAGCAGGAACGCGTAGCGCGTCGCCGTCTCGCGGGTGTATCCCATGAACAGTCCGGCGGAGATGGTCGCACCCGATCGGGAGACCCCCGGGATGAGCGCACAGGCCTGGAACAGCCCGACCAGCAGGCCGTGCTTCCAGCTCAGGTCCTTCAATTCCAGGGTGTTGTGTTCACCCCTGGTGTCCGCAAACCACAGGATCACGGCGACGCCGGCAAGCATGGCCACGGTGATCCACAGGTTGCGCAAGGTGGAGTCGATGGCGTTCTGAAAGATCAGGCCGAGAACCACGATGGGAATGGACCCCAGAATGACGAGCCAGCCCAACCGAACGTCGGGATCGGAGCGCTCCTCACGCCCGACAAGGGCCAAACACCATTTTTTGATGATCCGCACGATGTCATGCCAGAAATAGACCAGCACAGCAGTTTCTGTTCCGAGCTGTGTGACGGCTGTGAAGGCAGCGCCGGGATCGCGGCCGTCGAACAACAGCTGTCCGAAGATCGAGACGTGAGCGCTGGAAGAAATGGGCAGGAACTCGGTGAGTCCCTGCACGATGCCGAGCACGATTGCCTCTAGCCATCCCATGTGTGTCATCCCTATCGTCAAGCAACCGGCCAGCCCACATCGTAGACCGGTTAGCGTTGGGCCCCATGACCACTGTTGTGCTGATCCGCCATGGCCGCTCCACTGCCAATGCCGACGGCGTCCTCGCGGGCCGCGCCGAGGGTGTTGAACTTGACGACGTCGGGCGGGAGCAGGCCTACCGTCTGGGAGATCTCCTGGCGGATGCGGCAATCACCGCCAGCTACCGCTCACCGAGCCTGCGCTGCCAGCAGACGGCCACCTTGCTCGGCCAGCCCGACGCCGAGGTGTTGCCCGGACTGGACGAATGTGACTACGGCTCCTGGACCAACCGCAAACTCATGGAGCTCAGCGGGGAACCCCTGTGGTCCACCATCCAGAAGGAGCCATCCTCGGTCTCCTTCCCGGAAGGCGAGGCCATGCTGGACATGCGTGCCCGCGCCGTCGACGCCATTTCGACCATCCGGGCACGTCATGAAGAGGGCACCGTGGTCGTCGTCAGCCACGGCGACGTCATCAAATCCATCCTCTCCGACGCACTGGCCCAGAACTTCGACGACTTCCAGCGTCTCAACGTGGCCCCGGCCTCCGTCAGCATCGTCAACTACGGGCACGAGCGTCCCTTCGTCATCTGCATGAACGCGAACAGCGACGTGGCCGCGCTGCTGGCCGCTCCTGCCGCTCCCACCGTCGGAGGCGGCGACGTCTCACCCACCGACAACGAATAGGCTGGAGACATGTTGCTTGAGTTCCCGCGCCCGGACCGCTGCATCGTCGGCACCATCGGCGAGCCCGGAAACCGGTTGTTCATCATCCAGGTGTCCCAGGGCGCCTCTCTCGCGTCCGTGGCCATCGAGAAGCAGCAGGTCCAGGTACTGGGCAGGCGGATGGCAGAGATCCTGGATCAGCTCGAATCGCTCGGCCAGTCCACCGGCGGGCTCACCGCACCCAGCGACATGGGCCCACTCGACGCGCCGATGGACATCGAATTCCGCGTCGGCGCGATCGGACTGGCCTGGGATTCCGGGCGCTCCGCCATCCAGCTCGAACTCTTCTCCATGGATCTGGGAGAGGAGAAGCAGGACGACGACGGCAACGTCCTGATGCAGATCTGGCTCTCGCCCCGGATGGCGCGCGAGTTCTCTCTGCGCACGGAACGCATCGTCTCCTCCGGCCGGCCGGCCTGCCCGTTCTGTGCCCAGCCGATCGACGCCGGAGGACACATCTGCCCACGGTCGAATGGCTACCGCACAGATCTGTTCTGATGACAGTGACGGAGCCGCGGGATTCCCTGGAGGTCAAGGGTTCTCTGGAAGTCGTCGGAAGGCTGACAGAGGCGTCGAACGCCACGTTCCTCACACGGGATGAGGCGGAGGTGCTGTGGGTCTACAAGCCGGTGGCGGGGGAGGCCCCCCTCTGGGATTTCCCTCGGGGCACGCTGAGCCGCCGTGAAGTAGCGGCCTACCAGCTGAGCGAAGTCCTGGGCTTCGGCATTGTGCCGGGGACGGTGTGGCACGACGGTCCCGCTGGGGAAGGCTCCGTGCAGACCTGGGTGGAGGGCGAGTTGTCCGATCTGGTGGATCTCCTGCGTCCGGAACAGCTCGACGAGACATGGCTGCCCGTTGTGGCCGGTGTTGATGAGCGTTCCCGTCCCATTGTGCTTGCCCACCGCAACGACGCCCGGCTGCGCGCCATGTGCCTGTTTGATCTCATCCTCAACAATTCGGATCGCAAGGGGGGCCACATCATCGCTGAGGGCGAGCACATCTACGGCGTAGATCATGGCGTCAGCATGCATGTGGCCGACAAGTTCCGCACGGTGCTGTGGGGTTTCGCCGGTCATCCGCTGAGCGAGGATGAAGAACACATGCTGCACCGCGTCGGCCCACTGCCGGGACCACCCGAAGGCCTGAGGGAGGAGGAATGGGACGCGATGGGACGGCGTGCCGAGACGCTCCTGTCCGAGGGCGTCTTTCCCGGCCCCAGCGACCAGTGGCCCGCCATACCGTGGCCCGCCTGGTGAACTGGAGGGTGGCCAGCAGCGAACAGTCTTGGCAGCGGCGTGCACATTGCCGCTAGATTCAGTTCTCATGTACGCGTGGCCGAAAGTCGATGTCCCCTCCATTTCGCACACATCCACCTCTGACAGAGGCGGTGACGTGCCGAAGAGTCTGCGGCTGTATGACACGGCCAGCGCCGAGATGGTGGCCACAGAACCTGACCAGGCCACGGCCCGCATGTACGTGTGCGGCATCACGCCCTACGACGCCACCCACCTCGGCCATGCCAACACCTACGTCGCCTTTGACCTCGCCAACAGGGTTTGGCGCGACCTTGGTCTGGACGTCAACTACACCCAGAACGTCACCGACGTCGACGATCCGCTCCTGGAGCGCGCGGAAGCCACGGGACAGGGTTGGGAGGAACTTGCTGAGAGCCAGATCGAGCTGTTCCGCAGCGACATGACGGATCTGCGCGTCATCCCACCGGAGAACTACGTCGGCGCAGTGGAGACCATTGCCTGCGTGGTGGAGATCATCGAGCAGTTGCTGCCCAGCGGACTCGTCTACCAAGTGGAGGACGACGAGCATCCGGACTGGTACTTCAACAGCGTCAACGCCACGGGCTTCGGTGGCGTCAGCAATCTGGATGCCGAACAGATGCTGAGCGTTTTCGCCGAGAACGGCGGGGACCCTGAACGCCCGGGAAAGCGTCACCCGCTGGACTCCCTGCTGTGGCAGTTCGCCCGCGAGGGGGAGCCCAGCTGGTCCTCACCGCTCGGGGAGGGACGCCCCGGTTGGCACATCGAATGCGTGGCCATCTCGCTGAAATATCTGGGCACGCATTTCGACGTCCAGGGTGGCGGCTCGGATCTGGCGTTCCCCCACCACGAGATGTGCGCGGCTCAGGCCATCACTGCGTCACGCGAGCCGATGGCCAAGGCCTTCGTGCACTCCGGCATGGTGGCGCTGGACGGCGAGAAGATGAGCAAATCCAAGGGAAACCTGGAACTTGTCAGCCGCCTCCGGCATGCCGGGGCAGACCCGATGGCCGTGCGTCTGGCCCTGCTGGACAACCATTACCGCAGCGACTGGGAGTGGAATGCCTCCCTACTGAGCAGAGCGGAGAAGCGGCTCGAGTTGTGGCGCAGCGTTCGCAACAACGGCACAGCCCTGCCCGCTGCCGGGCTGATCGATCAGATGCGCACGGCATTGCGGGACGATCTCGACTCACCCTCTGCACTGCAGAGCGTGGATGCCTGGGTGGCCGGGAGCCTCGCCATCGACTCCGACGACACGGGCGCCATCGCGGACATGGTCACCGCCGTCGATGCTCTGCTGGGCATCAAACTCTGAAATGACGGCAGGACCGGCCCTGCGACGGTGCGTGCCAGCGAGAGCCCGACGGGTAGGCTGCCAGCCGTGAAGTCATTCGAACAACTCTTCGAGCAGCTGACCGAGACCGCTCGCACCCGGCCCGAGGGTTCCCACACCGTCGCGCGTCTCGACGCTGGCGTACACACCATCGGGAAGAAGGTGGTGGAAGAAGCGGCAGAAGTCTGGATGGCCGCCGAGTACCAGAGCAAGGATGAGGCGGCCGAGGAGATCAGCCAGCTGATCTACCACCTGCAAACCATGATGCTGGCCCTGGATCTCGGGCTCGAGGACGTCTACCGCCACCTCTGATCCATTCCATGTGACCAGCGCCTGACACCACTCAACTTCCTGAATAGCTACGCAAGGATTCCAACAATGACCGACAGACTCCTCAAGATCGCCGTCCCCAACAAGGGCGCGCTCGCTGAGGCCGCCTCCGAGATGCTCCGCAACGCGGGGTACCGGCAGCGCACGGACCCCAAGGACCTGACGCTGATCGATGTGGATCACAACGTCGAGTTCTACTACCTGCGTCCCCGCGACATCGCGGTCTACGTGGGTGCCGGCCACCTCGATCTCGGCATCACGGGACGCGACATGCTCCTCGATTCCGAGGCGGAGGCCGACGAGATCATGGCACTGGGCTTCGGCGGCAGCCAGTTCCGTTTCGCCGCACCGGTGGGCGGCGAGAACACCGTCGCCAACCTCGTGGGCAAACGGATCGCGACGTCTTATCCAGGCCTGCTGGAGGTGTGGCTGGACGAACAGGGCATCGAGGCTTCGCTCGTGAAGCTCGACGGTGCCGTTGAGTCCGCAATCCGGCTCGGTGTGGCGGATGTGGTGGCCGATGTCGTCGACACCGGCACCACTCTTCGTCGCGCAGGACTGGAAATGTTCGGCGATTCCATCCTCGCGTCAGAAGCCATCCTCATCCGTCGTCGAGGGGGAGAGGACCCCGTCGGTATCGACGGCCTGCGCACCCGGCTCGACAGCGTTCTCGTGGCGAACAACTATCTGATGATGGACTACAACGTGGCGGAGACTGATCTGCAGGCCACCACGGCACTGGCCTCCGGCGTCAACGGCCCGACGGTGTCCCAACTGGCCAAGCACGGCTGGCTCGCTGTCCGTGTCCTGGTGCCGCGCAAGGGCGCGCACCTCCTGATGGACCGGCTCTTCGATGCCGGTGCGCGTGGCATCCTGCTGACGGAGCTGACGGCATGTCGACTGTGAACACCCCGAACGAGGAGCCCCGCGAACGCGACGAGGATGCCACCACCGCTGCGGGCGCTGAAGCAGATCCGGCGATAGACAATGGCCCGGCAGCCACGAGAGATTCGCCTGCTCGTGACGTCAACGTTCCCCTGCGGCTGGCCTTCACCAGTGTTCCGGCCCTGCTGACATCACTGGTGCTCTCGGCGGTTCTGTTCATCGCCGTGCTGTACGGGTGGTACGCGATCGGCCCTGACATTCGGAGTCAGGTCAGCGTTTCCCAGACCATCACCCTGCTCGTGGTGGCACTCGGCATGGTGGCCATCATGATGAGCGTGGGGTACTCGCGGCTGTACGCCGACGAGCGGGGCGTGATCATCCGCAACGGTCCCGTGCGGCGCAGGTTCACCATCGAGCAGGTGGCGGGACTGCGACTTCGCGACGGCGACCCGTGGGCCTACCTGCTCGTGAAGGACGGCGAGGGGGGCGTCCGTCGCCGGGCGGTGCTCGCCATCCAGCAGCTGGAAGGCGTCCGTGGGAAACGCAAGGTCAGCCAGGTGCGCAGATGGCTGAAGGCCAACGGTGCGACGTCGCACGGCATCACGCTGACGCAGGACTGAGAAACCCCTCAGAGGAGCCCGCGTTTGCGCAGGATGTCCTCCACCTCGGCGTCCTCGGCCGTCTTCTTCTGCGATGCGGCGGGAGCGGACTGCCCGGCAGGGGGAGCCGAGGCGACACTCGCGCCAGGACGGGTGGCAGTGACAGGAGCTTGTGACTGAGTCGGGGTCACAGCACGGTCGTTGGATTTTGTGACGGCCTTGCGCTGGGCCGGCTTGATGAATCTGGAAATCAGGAAAATGAGAAGGCCTGCACCGGCAAGTGATGCACCCCACGTCATGGTGGTGGTCCACACCGTCCGCTGTGCCCAGTCGATGATGCTCACAACACCGTTGTAGGCCAGGTCTGTGAGGCCGAAGAGCCAGAGACCAAGCGGAATGAGCACCAGTCCCAGCCCGCCCATCACGGGACGAACCCCGGGGCGGCGGGCCCACAGGCCAGCGAAGATGGCCGTGAAGAAGACCATGAGGGCGATGGTGATGATGAGGGGAACGTCCATTGCTCCAGCTTCCCACATCGGTCATAAGCTGACACGCATGGAACGCGCTGATTCGCAGGACTCGTCCCAGCCCACCGAGGCACCCCACCACCTCGCACAACCCAGCACACGATTCCTGGGCGACGACGGCAGTCCGGATCCGGTTGTCCGCAGCGCGCTGGCTGCCGTCACGGATCAGGTGTCCTACAGCCGGGCCGTCGTGGCGCTGTGCGCATCCCGTCTGCTGATGCCCATCGTTGCCTCCGGTGATGAAACGGGCGAGCATGATCCCGAGCGCCGCGCCGAGATGGCTGCGGTCACGCTCTCGGACGGGGGCACTTCCTATCTCCTGGCCTTCACTGGCGTGGACTCCATGCATGCCTGGCAGCCGGATGCGCGACCGGTGCTGTGCCACCTCGACGAACTCGCTGCCTCCGTCGCGCCTGCCGGGGCTACGGAGCTCCTCCTGGACATGGCGGGCCCGACGCCTTTCGTGTTGGCGGATGCCCTCCTGGTCGCCGTGGCCGACGGGAACCGGCTGGTTGAGTTCGACAATGGTGATTTCGCATGGGTGAGGACGGCGTCGGAGGACCCCGGTCCTGCCGCGGCGGACCCTCGACGCTGACCAGTGAGGCAACACACGCCCGCCCTACTGGTTGCCGCCCGCCCAATGTTCCGCGCCCGCTTATTTTTGAGCGTCGACTGGAGAGCAGGCGTCGAGAAGTGGCGACGGAGGGTTGGAGTCAGTGTCCGGACGTAGAACTGCATGCGTCGTTTGGTGCTGAGGTGTCCACGTACTAGAATTGAGAAGTCGAGATCCGCTTCAGGGCGATCCGCATGCAAGTGGAGGCCTGACCTCCCACCTGAGGAGCCCTACGGTCCCCGGGTCGGTACCTACGCTCGTCATGGGTGTGCCCGTCAGGCCTTCGCATATGCGGAGGCCTTTTTGCATGTCAAGACACGCACTCTCAAATCCACTGTTTCATCCCACTTCATCCCACACCTGGAGGACCCATCAGCACTGAACCACGGATCAACGATCGCATCCGAGTACCAGAAGTCCGGCTCGTCGGCCCGAACGGCGAACAAGTCGGCATCGTTCGTGTCGAGGACGCCATTCGCCTGGCCACCGAGAACGATCTGGATCTCGTCGAGGTGGCGCCCATGGCGCGCCCACCGGTGTGCAAGTTGATGGACTACGGAAAGTTCAAGTACGAGGCGGCGCAGAAGGCTCGCGACGCTCGCAAGAACCAGACGAACACCCTCACCAAGGAAATGAAGCTTCGCCTGAAGATCGACCAGCACGACTACGAGACCAAGAAGGGTCACGTCGTGCGGTTCCTCAAGGGTGGCGACAAGGTGAAGATCACCATCATGTTCCGTGGTCGTGAGCAGTCCCGCCCCGAACTGGGCATGGAACTGCTGAAGCGCCTGGCCGACGACGTCGCCGAGTTCGGTCACGTCGAGTCCTCGCCGAAGCAGGATGGTCGCAACATGATCATGGTGCTCGGTCCCGCGCGCAAGAAGACCGACGCCAAGGTGGACAAGGCAGCGGATCGTGAGCGCCGCATGGAAGAGCGCCGAGTTGCTCAGGAAGCTGAGAAGCAGGCAGAGGCAGAGCTTCGGGCCGCACACTCCGCTGAGCCTGCGCACACCAAGAAGCGTGGTCCTGCCGACAACATGGACCCAGACATCGATCTGTAGATCGATCCCAGAACCACGAGAACAGAAAGCGAATCACCATGCCGAAGATGAAGTCCCACTCGGGTGCCAAGAAGCGATTCAAGGTGACCGGAACGGGTAAAATCATGCGCCGTCAGGCCAACCTGGGCCACCTCAACGAGCACAAGTCGCCTACCCGCCTGCGTCGCCTCAAGGGCAACGTTGAGGTCGCTCCCGCTGATGTCAAGCAGGCACGCAAGCTGCTTGGCAAGCACAAGGGCCGTTGAGCTCATCCCCCTAACCGCCCATTCTCGTCGGTGATTGAACCGGCACCCACAGCAAGGAGAACACCATGGCACGCGTCAAGCGTTCTGTGAATGCGCACAAGAAGCGCCGCGAGATCCTCGAACTCGCATCCGGCTACCGCGGTCAGCGGTCGCGCCTGTACCGCAAGGCCAAGGAGCAGGTCCTCCACTCGATGACCTACTCCTACCGTGATCGTCGCAACAAGAAGCGCGACTTCCGCGGTCTGTGGATCCAGCGCATCAACGCTGCGGCCCGCGCCGACGGCATGACATACAACCGCTTCATCAACGGCCTTCACAACGCCGGCGTCGAGGTTGACCGCAAGATCCTCGCCGACCTTGCCGTGACCGATCCCACCGCGTTCTCGGCACTCGTCGCCGTGGCCAAGGAGAATCAGTCCACGTCCCAGGCGCTCTGAGTTGGACAACCGCTTCGATCCGAACGCAGTACCCGACATTCCCGTCGCGGTGCTGCGTTCGATTCGTCGTCTCGCCCATCGACGGGGCCGCGACAACTCGGCCGCGTTTCTGGCGGAGGGTCCCCAGGCCGTACGCGCGGCTCTCGACGTGGGGAATGCGGTTCAGGACATCGTCACGAGCGACCCTCACAAACACCTGGCTCTGATGGCAGGCGCCGACGCACCACGGTGGCGAGCGAGCGAACAACAGATGCGTCAACTCAGCGATACCGTCACTCCGCAGGGGATCGTCGCGATCTGTCGTCAGCGCCACGTCCACCTCAGTGACCTGGATGAGCTGTCTCTCGTCGTCATCTGCGCGCAGGTGAGGGATCCGGGAAACGCCGGCACCGTCATTCGCTGCGCCGACGCCTTCGGGGCTGACGCGGTGATTCTGACGCAGGGCTCCGTCGAACTCCACAATCCCAAGACCGTGCGCTCCAGTGTGGGAAGCCTGTTCCATCTGCCCATCGTCACCGGCGTCACGCTGGCTGACGCCGTCGCATTCTGTCGTGATCGTGGTCTGCAGGTGCTGGCCGCCGATGCGGGTGGCGCAGAACTGGATCTGCTCGCCGCCGATGGCACCCTGTCCGCGCCCACCGCCTGGATCATGGGCAACGAGTCATGGGGCCTGCCCGCAGAGGATTCTGCACTGGCTGACCGGGTTGTCTCTGTACCCATGTGGGGCGCTGCAGAGAGCCTCAACCTCTCCACCGCCGCCGCCGTCTGTCTCTACCAGAGCGCCTCATCCCAACGCCGCAACCCTGGCGTTGTGCCGAAGAGTCCTGCACCAACGACGAAGGAATCCTAGATGTCCGGGCCCCATGAAAGTGTCGATTCCCAGCGAAGCACAGAGCCTGATTCCGAGGTCGTTAACGGCTATCTCCACGAAGCGATCGCCGCCATTGCCGCAGCCACCACCACCGCCGAGCTCAAGCAGGCTCGCTTGGATCATGCGGGGGACCGCTCGCCGTTGGCGCTCGCCAACCGTAAAATCGGCACACTGCCGCCTGCTGAGCGTAAAGAGGCAGGCGCCCGTATTGGGAAGGCGCGGGGCGTCCTCAATCAGGCCGTCAGTGCTCGTCAGGCCGAACTGGCCGCCCTCGAACTGGAAACCGCCCTGCGCGATGAGCACGTCGACATGACCCTGCCCGTGCACCTGACACCCCAGGGAGCACTGCACCCCATCACGGCGTTGATCGACGACATGTGCGACGTCTTCGTCGCAATGGGCTGGGAAGTTGCCGAAGGGCCGGAACTCGAAGCTGAATGGTACAACTTCGACGCCCTCAACATTGGCCCTGATCATCCCTCGCGAGCACTGCAGGACACCCTGTGGATCGATCCGCCCTCCGACGGCAAGCTGCTGCGCACCCAGACTTCGCCCGTGCAGATTCGTGCCCTTCTGGAGCGCGACCTTCCGCTGTATGTGGTGAGCCCCGGCAAAGTGTTCCGCGCCGATGAGTACGACGCGACCCACCTGCCCGTCTTCCACCAACTTGAGGGCCTCGTGGTGGACAAGGGCATCTCCATGGCTGACTTGCGGGGAACATTGGACCACTTCGCCCGCGCCATGTTCGGCGACGTCCGCACCCGCATGCGGCCCCATCACTTCCCATTCACCGAGCCCAGCGCCGAGGTGGACCTGGAGTGCTTCGTCTGCCATGGCGAATCCGTCGGCAACCCGGATGCGCCGTGCCGCACATGTCGCAGCGAGGGCTGGATCGAGTGGGGCGGCTGCGGTGTCGTCAACCCCCGCGTGCTGCAGGCGTGCGGCATCGACGCTTCGCTCTACTCCGGCTTCGCCTTCGGCATGGGAGTGGACCGCACCGTCATGTTCCGCAACAACGCCCCCGATCTTCGTGACTTCGTCGAAGGCGATATCCGTTTCAGCCGATCCCTGCTTGGAGGAGCCCGATGAAAGCACCCATGTCCTGGCTCCGCGAGCTGGTCCCACTACCCATCCCGGACACCGACGTCGCGGCTTCGCTCACCCGTGCCGGCCTCACGGTGGAGCGCATCGAGACCACCGGCCCCGGTATCACAGGTCCGCTCGTCATTGGGCGGGTGCTTTCTCTGGTGGAGGAGCCCCAGAAGAATGGCAAGATCATCCGCTACTGCCGTGTGGACGTCGGCGTTGTCCACAACGATGAAGCCACACACCAGTTCCCGGCTTCTCGGGGCATCGTCTGTGGCGCCCTCAATTTCGAGGTGGGGGATCTGGTTGTCGTAGTGCTTCCCGGCGCCGTGCTGCCGGGCGACTTCGCCGTCGGCGCCCGCAAAACCTATGGCCACATCTCTGACGGCATGATCTGCTCCGAGAAGGAGCTCGGCCTGGGCGAGGACCACGACGGCATCATGGTGCTCGACCCCGCCACCGGATTGAAGCCCGGCGACGACGCGCTGGAAGCCCTGTGGACCAGCGACACCGTTCTGGACATGGAGATCACCACGGATCTTGGCTACTGCCTCTCCATGCGGGGTCTGGCCCGAGAGGCCGCCATCGCGGCGCACGTGTCTTTCACGGATCCGTATGCGGAGTCGATGCCGGAGCCCGTGACAGCCGGTCATCCCGTGGAGTTGGAATCGGAGCGGTGCACCAACTTCGTCGCGCTGACCATTGACGGATTCGGCCCGGAAGCGCCGACGCCAGCTTGGATGGCTCAGCGTCTCCGGGCCAGCGGGGTGCGATCCATTTCACTGCCCGTCGACGTCACCAACTATGTGATGCTGGAGAGCGGTCAGCCACTGCACGCCTACGACGCCGCCAAGCTGCAGGGACCCATCCGGGTCCGGCTCGCGGAAGAGGGCGAGACGCTGCGCACGC
This sequence comes from uncultured Arachnia sp., assembly GCA_947493705.1. Classification (GTDB taxonomy): domain Bacteria; phylum Actinomycetota; class Actinomycetes; order Propionibacteriales; family Propionibacteriaceae; genus Arachnia. Next base: position 49,990 of record CANLSH010000018.1, read on the forward strand.
TGGATGGCGTCCTGCGCACCTGCACAGCGGATGATCTGCTGATCACGGATGATTCGGGGGCCATCGGGCTTGCGGGTGTGATGGGTGGCCTCGACACCGAGGTCACGTCCAGCACCACCTCCATCGTGCTCGAGGCGGCACACTTCGAATCCACGAGTGTGTCCCGCACTTTCCGTCGTCACGGTCTGCCGTCCGAGGCCTCCAAGCGGTTTGAACGCACCGTTGATCCGGGCCTGCCCTACGCGGCGGCACGACGTGCAGCCGATCTCCTGGTCGAGCACGGTGGCGGTCAGCGCAAGGCCGACGAGACGGTGGTGGGAACCGTGCCTGCGGAGCATCGGATCAATCTGCGCGCCGGGCTTGTTCCGGCCGTACTGGGTGCCCCCGTTGACACCCAGGAGAGCATCCGCATCCTCAAGGCGAGCGGCTGCCGAGTCACCGCCATGGGGGACTCTCTCACGGTGTGTGCCCCCACATGGCGCCCGGATCTGCGCGACCCCTACGACGTGGTGGAGGAAGTGGGCCGGAAGTATGGGTACGACCGCATCGGTCTGCGCATTCCGATCCCGCCCGTGGGTGCGGGTCTGACACGCAGGCAGAAGGGGCGTCGCGCCGCAATGACAGCCGTCGCCGGTTCTGGATTCACCGAGATCCTGAGCCTCCCCTTCACTGCAGAGAGTGAACTCGACAGGTTGGGTCTGCCGGAGGATGATCCGCGCCGGAACGCTGTGCGCCTCGCCAATCCGCTCTCGGACACGCATCCCTTCCTGCGTACCAGTTTGCTGCCGGGGCTCTTCGCGGCCGTGGTGAAGAACACCTCCCGCTCCATGGAGGATTTGGCGCTGTTCGAGCACGGCGCGGTCTTTCTGAATGGCGAGGGCGGCCCTCTGCCACACCCGGGTGTGGAGGAACGCCCCTCGGACGAGGAACTGGCTGGTATCGAGGCTGGATTGCCCGAACAGCCGGAGATGCTGGCTGCTGTGGTGTGCGGCAACTGGTCCCGGCAGGGGTGGCACGGCAAGGCTGTCCCTGCTGACTGGACGCACGTCGTCGCTGCTGCAGAAGCGGCTGCTGCGGCCGTGGGTCTGCGCCTGACGCGGCGCAACGGCGAGGCCATGCCCTGGCACCCGGGCCGGTGTGCGGAGCTCTCCGTGGACGGAAGCGTCGTCGGGTTCGCTGGGGAGCTCCACCCCGAAGTCGTCCGTGCGTTCGGCCTGCCGGAGCGCACGAGCGCCGTCGAATTCTCGCTCGGCGACGTACTGACAGCCGCCCCCCGCGGCGGAACCATCAGCGCGCTCTCATCATTCCCCGTGGCCAAGGAGGATGTGGCGCTGATCGTCGACGAAAGCGTGGCCGTGGCCGACGTGCAGGCCGCCCTCGTCGAAGGTGCCGGCGCCCTCCTGGAGGACGTCTCCTTGTTCGACGTCTACAGAGGCACTCAGGTGGGCGAGGGGAAAAAGTCCTTGGCCTTCGCTTTGCGGTTCCGCGCCGATAGAACACTTAGGGACGCCGAGACCGCCGAGGCCCGTCAGGCGGCTGTTGCCGTCGCAGCTGAGCGGTACGAAGCCGTGCAGCGCGCCTGATCCTCGCGGATACTCATGTGAACCCACCTGGTTGGCCGATCTCGGTTTCTGTGTGGCCTGGCTGCCGGTAGACCGGCAGCCAGGCCACACACAAAGTGACCCTCCTCGTGCGGCGGGTCAGCGAAACGCGGGCGGATTTGTGATTTTTTACAGTGCGTATAGCCCCTTGTCAGGTTCCGATTGACGAACTTTTGTAGCCGTCAATCCCTTCAGATTCCCCCGAAAGATGCTTTATAGTTCCATCACTACACCCCAAGGGAGGGTGCGTGATGCAAACAGGACTGAATCTGACACGGCGGAATCTTCTCGCCGGTGCTTCGGCCGCCGCAGTGGCGGCCGCACTGGGAGGCTGCGCAAACGCGCTGGATCGCGACACCTTGCGACTCATCCACGGCGCCACCGGTGGCGGCTTGAAAGACACACTGGACCCGCACTTCCCGGTTGCGTACCCGGACATCAGCCGGGTCCGTAACTTGTATGAACCGCTCTTCCAGTTCAACACGGACTACATCATCGAGCCAGCACTCGCCGAAGAGATGGAATCGTCCGCCGACGCGAAGACCTGGACGATACACCTGCGCGATGGAGTCACCTTCCACCACGGCAAGAGTCTGACGGCCGACGATGTTCAGGCGACGTTCGAACGCGCGTTCAATCCAGACAACGTGGCCCCTCAGGCGGGTGAACTTGCATCCGTGGCCGACATGGCTGCATCCGGACCATTGGACGAGCTGACCTATCGCCTGGTGCTGAACGAGCCACTGGCCATTGTCCCCGAGCTGCTGGCGGCCTACGGACTGGGGGTCATCCCCGTGGACTTTGATCTGAGCAACCCCGTGGGGACGGGCGCCTTCAAAGCAGACCTTTTCGTACCCGGCCAGCGCAGCCGATTCCTGAAGTTCGCCGACTACTGGGACCAGCAGGCGTCCGTCGACGAACTGGTCATCATCGACTTTGCCGACGATGCCGCCAAGGTGAACGCGATGCTTGCCGGCCAGATCCAGACAACGGACAACCTTCCCACCTACCTCGTGGAATCCATTCGCGACCAGGGCGCACAGGCACTGATCTCCGAATCGGGAGGCTGGTTGCCCTTCACCATGCGGGTGGACCTGGAACCCTTCTCCGATCCCCTTGTACGCGAGGCCCTGCGTCTCATGACGGACCGGCAGCAACTGATCGATCAGGCTCTCAACGGTTACGGCACCTTGGGCAACGACCTCTATTCACCGTTCGATCCCGGCTACGCCGACGATCTTCCGCAGCGCGAACACGACCCCGAACAGGCAGCTGCCCTGCTCGCCCAGGCAGGACAGAGCGGGCTTCAGATTGAGGTGGTCACGTCCACCGCCGTGGGCTCCGGTGGCGTCGAGGCCGCCAACCTCTTCGCGCAGCAGGCCAAGCAAGCGGGGGTGCAGGTGCGTGTCAACAAGGTGGACTCCAGCACTTTCTACGGTGAACAGTACCTGCAGTGGCCCTTCGCACAGGACTTCTGGGCCACCCGCAACTACATCCCCCAGGCTGCACAGTGTGCTCTCGCATCGTCTCCGTACAACGAGACGCACTTCGACGACCCGGAGTTCGAGGACCTCATCATGCGAGCCCGAGGTGAAGTGGATCTGGACACACGCAACGACCTCGTGCGTCAGGCACAGCAGATTGAATACGACACTGGCGGCTACATCATCTGGGCTTTCAAGCAACAAGTGGATGCCTACACTCAGTTCGTGGAGGGCCTCGTGCCCAGCCGTGACCTGCCGATGTCCTCGTTCCTGTTCAAACGCGCCCGATTGACGCAAGGAGCGGTGTGACATGGCGATCTCCACTGGACATGCCGTAGCCAGCGACGACACCGCCGACACCGCCGACACCGCCCAGGACTCGGGGGGTCAGCTGGAGGTAGGTTCAACCCGTGGTCGGTCGACGGCCAGGAACTGGACGATGTGGCTCCTGCGTCGCCTCGGTCTGGCGGTCGTCACGCTCTGGCTGGTCTCGGTCGTGGTGTTCCTCGCCACCTCGGCGCTCGGGGATCCGGTGCGAGCGATCCTCGGCAAGGACTTCGCAGTCAGCCCCGAGCGGGTGGCCACCATCCGGGCCGAATTACACCTCGACGACCCGATCCTCGTGCGTTACGGCCGCTGGCTCGCTGGGCTGGTGACCGGTGACCCCGGCGATTCCATCGCAAACGGGCTGCCCGTGACCGAGCTGCTGGGCAATCAGGTCATCAACAGCGGCTTCCTTGTGCTGGTCACGGCACTGATCATGATTCCGCTGGCCATCCTCGTCGCGCTGTTGGCGGCCCGTTTTCGAGGCTCCTGGCTGGACAACGCGATTCAGGTGGTCACGCTGTCCCTGGCTGGCATCCCGGAGTTCGTGACCGGGATTGTTCTGGTCACGGTGTTCTCCACATCGGTGATACAGCTGTTGCCGGCCGTGACAATCGTGCCGCCCAACTCATTCCCGTGGAGCCGTCCCGAGGGCATGATCCTGCCGGTGGCCACACTGGTGCTCGCCGTCACGCCGTATCTTGCCCGCATCCTGCGCTCGAATTTGGTGGAGACCATGGATTCGGACTACGTCGAACTGGCTCGCTTGAAGGGGATTCCGGAAAACACGGTGCTCGTCAGGCACGCCCTGCCCAACACCGTGGTCCCGGCCATTCAGGTCACGGCATTGCAGCTGGCCTGGCTCGTCGGTGGTGTCGTGCTGGTCGAATACCTTTTCGCCTATCCCGGCATCGGCGCATCATTGGTTGACTCGGTGCGCAACTCCGACTTCCCCATGGTTCAGGCGATCTCGATGCTGGTCGCAGCCGCCTATGTGGTGGTCAACCTGGTGGCGGATGTGCTCTCCATCCTCTTCACCCCCCGCGCCAGGACGGCGATGTCGTCATGAAGGCACTGCGCGACCCCCGCATCTCCGTCGGCCTCACAATCACCCTGCTGGTGGCTCTGGTGGCTGTCATCGGTCCATGGATTGCGCCCTACGGGGAGTACCAGATCGTCGGCAAACCCTACACATTGGAGGGTTCCGTTCTGGGCACCGACTATTTGGGGCAGGATGTGCTCTCCCGGGTGCTCTACGGCGGACGCTCCGTCCTCATCGTGGCACTTTTGGCCACCCTGCTCGGTGTGGTCGTGGGTCTGTTGATCGGCGTGCTCGCCGCCTATGTTGGCGGTTGGTTCGATGAGGTCGTCATGCGGCTCAACGATGTGGCGTTGGCTTTCCCGCAGATCCTGTTGGCTCTGCTGGTGCTGAGTGCGGTGGAACAACCAACCGCGACCTTGATTGTGCTCCTGGTTGGCTTCGCCCACGCACCTCGTGTTGCGCGGGTTTCGCGGGGTGTTGCCCTCACGTACGTGAAGAACGACTTCATCGCTGCGGCGGACGCATTGGGAGAGCCTCGATGGCGGATTCTGACGCTGGAACTGGGGCCCAACATGGTGGTTCCCATGCTCGCTGAGGCCGGGCTGCGCCTGACCTACTCGATCGGCATCGTCGCCGGCATCGGGTTCCTCGGTTTCGCGGCCAATCCCGGCGCCGCGGACTGGGGACAGATGACGAACGAGAATCGTCTCGCTCTTCTGGTCCAGCCTTGGGGCGTTCTGGCACCGGTTATCATCATCGGCCTGTTCACACTCAGCACCAACCTGATTGCCGATGGCATCGGCCAGCGCGCAGCACAGGGGGAATCATGACAGCGACCCGCGCCGATGAGATTGCTGTGTGTACCGTACGCGATCTTGAGATCGGCCTGACCAGTAGTCCCGTCGATGTGGTGGACGGTTTCGACATGGTCATCCGTGCCGGTGAGATTGTGGGACTCGTCGGGGAATCGGGTTCGGGCAAGACCACCGCCGGTACAGCGTTACTCGGTTATGCCCGCACGGGGGCGGAGATCAGTGGCGGTTCCGTGCTCATCGATGGCAATGACATGGCGGCACTCTCCACGGTGGCGGTGCGACGCATTCGTGGCGTGACCATCGGATACGTTCCCCAGGACCCCAGCTCCTCGCTGAACCCGGCCATCCGGATCGGCAAGCAACTGCGTGAGCTGCTGGATCAACATGACCTGGGCCCGGCCGACGAGCGCATGGACCGGATCCGCGAGATTCTCGGCGAGGTGGGCCTCCCAGATGACGACGCGTTCCTCGCCCGCTACCCCCACCAACTCTCCGGCGGTCAGGTGCAGCGGGTGGCAATCGCCATGGTGTTCCTGCCCCGCCCCAAGGTACTGGTTCTGGATGAACCCACCACCGGGCTGGACGTGACGACGCAGGAGATGGTGCTGAGGACGCTCGATGAACTGTGTGAACGCTTCGACGTGGCCGCGCTGTACGTGACTCACGACTTGGCGGTCGTGGCCCAGATCGCGGATCGGGTGGGTGTTCTCTACGCGGGACAGCTCGTCGAGCAGGGGCCTGCTGCCGAGATCTTCAACCGTCCCAACCATCCTTACACGCGCGCGCTGTTGGACGCGATCCCGCACCTGCGACGCCCCCGTCGGCTGGAAGGAATACCGGGCAACACGCCATCCCCGGGCAACCGTCCCAGCGGGTGCCGTTTCCACGACCGTTGTGCATTTGTGATTGATGAGTGCCGCGTCACCGAACCAGACCTCGTGGAAGTCGGTGAGGACCACACCTCGAGGTGCCTGCGACGCGAGGAGCTCGGTCCATGGGACCCCAACCGGGGCGATACGCGTGACACGGATCCGGACACTGAGCGGGAGCGAGTGCTGAACATCGAGCACTTGGACGTCTTCTATGGCCGCCAACAGGTGGTCTTCGACGTCAGTCTGGAGCTCGGAGTCGGGGAGGTGGTGGCGCTTGTCGGTGAATCCGGGTCGGGCAAGACGACCATTTCCCGGTGTGTCGGTGGGCTCCATCGGCAGTGGGACGGCACCATCACGCTGCGGGGCGATGAACTGGCCAAGGGCGCACGCCAGCGGAGCGCCGCCATGCGCCAGAGCATTCAGTACATCTTCCAGAATCCGTACGCGTCGCTGAATCCACGCCGCACCGTGGAGCAGATCCTGCGCCGTCCACTGGAACTCTTCGGCATTGCGTCGGGTCGTGAAGCGAGCAGACGAGCTGCGGAACTGTTGGAGCGGGTGCAGCTGAGCGACAGCCTGCTCAGACTTCGCACCAACCGGCTCTCCGGCGGCGAACGCCAGCGGTTGGCCATCGCCCGCGCCCTGGCGGCACAGCCTGACATCATGGTCTGCGACGAGATCACCTCCGCGCTGGACGTCTCCATTCAGGGCTCGATCGTGACGCTGCTGAACCGTGAGCGATCAGAAAGGGGAATCTCGATGCTGTTCGTGACCCATGATCTGGCCCTGGTGCGTTCCATCGCGGACAGGGTGCTCGTGTTGCAGAATGGGAGGCTGGTGGAGTCCGGCATGGTGGCCGACGTGCTCGAGCGGCCACAACATCCCTACACCAAGAAGCTCCTGGCCAGCACACCGACACTGTAGGAACCACTGATCAATCATGTTCTGGCTACGGCGCGCAGAATCGGGCGATCTGGTGGCCCCTACATCTTGATATGGACATCCAGTACACGCACCAGATGGCAGTAACACCATCTCATCCCGCCCGGCCAAGTCCTCGCCGAGAACAGCATTGATCAGTGGTTCCTGTAATCGTCGGACGGACGCCTCTCGTCGTAGTCTGAAACGATGAGCACAATTTCCCTTTTTGAGCATCCCCTGTCCCTCGATGGTGCCGGCATGTTTGTCCTGCGCGCCGAGAGCGCGCTCTGGGCCGAGGTGCTGCAGGACAAGGCAGGCGACCAGGACATGTTCGAGCCGGCAGAACTTCTCTTCGCCCGCGGTATGCATCCCCGCTACGTTCGACAGCTGCGTCTGGTGGCCAGCGATGTGGGCACACCCACCAGTGAGGACGACGTGTTGGGCGTGGCGACCCTCGAATTCCCGATGTACGACAACCCACGCCTGGCGACAGTCAGCGTTGTTGTGACGCGGGCCCGACGCGGCCAGGGCACAGGATCCGCCCTGCATGCATCCGCGCTCGAGATAGCTCAGGAGAACGGTCGTAGCACCGTCCAGGCATGGACGTACGAGCCAGCCGAGATTCCTCCGGGGGTCAGGGAACTGGCGGCACAGACGGGCAGCGGAGTCGTCCAGGCAGACAGCCCGGAATCCCGCTTCCTCACCGGCAGGGGATACGCGCTTGGTCAGGTGGAGCGCATCTCGCGGCTCGCTCTTCCCGGGATGGAGGAGGCCTGCAGACAACGCGATGAGGCGGTGGCCAGCAAGCCGCAGGACTACGAGGTGATCACGGTGGGACATGCCATTCCAGAAAGGCTGTTCGCCGGCGTCGCCGAATTGTCCGCGGCAATGGCTTCTGATGCTCCCAGTGGGACCCTGGATCTGGAGGAGCAGAGCTGGGATGCGGCGCGCATGCGTGCACAGATGGAGAGCGTGGAGACGGCAGATAGGGAACAGATCCTCACGTTGATCCGCCATGTTCCCACTGCACGGCTGGTGGGGTTCACCCGCATCTTCCGCGACCGCTCGGTTCCCGAGGTGGGTCATCAGTGGGAGACGCTCGTTCTGAAGGGTCACCGTGGTCACAGGCTGGGGAAGCTCATGAAGGTGGTCAACCTTGCAGCTGCCGTGGAGTTCTGGCCGGAGGTTCGACGCCTGATCACCGGCAATGCAACGGAGAACAGTCACATGCTGGCCATCAACAACGCGTTGGGCTTCGAACCGTATGCCGCCAGCGGTTTCTGGGAACTGCGCCTTCATGGCACTCACAGCTGAACGAATCGTTGATGCAGCCTGCGCCATCCTGGATGCCTACGGCCTGGCGGATCTGACGATGCGCCGCGTGGCTGAGGGGCTGGGGGTGAAGGCTGGCGCACTCTACTGGCACTTCCCCAACAAGCAGACCCTGTTGGCAGCGGTGGCCGACGAGATCCTCGCCGGGGGCGGTGTCATTGACTCCACCGACGAGGATGGGCTGGAAGAATGGGCGGCGAAGCTTCGAGAGCGTCTACTGGCACACAGGGATGCTGCCGAGGTGGTGGCGTCCACCCGGGCCATGGGTCTGGGAAGCGTTGACCCGGCGATGCGCCCTCGCAATATGTTGCGGGCCAGAGGTGTGGGAGCCGAGGAGGCTGATGGCATGGCACAGGCCTTCCTGCACTTCGTTCTGGGGCACGTGATGGAGGAGCAGACGCAATCCCAGTTGGCCACCCTCGGTGTTGTCAGCTCCTTCGACGGTGCCCGGTCCCAACGGTATTTTGATGCGGGAGTGGAAATCCTGCAGGCAGGCGTCCTGAGGCAGCTGGGAGGCACTCATCTCAGGATCGAATAGTTATTCGGTGTATGGCATACTTTCCTTCCATGACATACACGGTGGCAGTGGCGGGCTGCACTGGATATGCCGGAGGCGAGGTTCTCCGGCTCCTCCTGCAGCACCCGGAAGTGGAGATCGGCGTCCTGACCGGCAACTCCAGCGTTGGAGACCGGCTGGGCACGCATCAACCGCATCTTGCGCCACTGGCAGATCGAGAAGTGGTGGCCACCACGCCCGAGAACCTGGCGGGACACGACGTGGTGTTCCTGGCTTTGCCCCACGGGACATCGGCTGCCATCGCCGACGAGCTCAGCAATGAAACACTCGTCGTGGATGCAGGAGCGGATTTCCGGCTGCAGGATCCGGCTCTGTGGGAGAAGTACTACGGCTCTCCGCACGCGGGGACGTGGCCCTACGGTCTGCCGGAGTTGCCGGGACAGCGGCGCAGGCTGAAAGATGCCAGAAGAATTGCTGTGCCCGGTTGCTATCCGACGACGGCGACGCTGGCCCTGTTGCCCGCCGTCGCGGCAGGACTCGTTGACAGTGCGCAACTCTCGATCGTGGCAGCCAGTGGCCTGTCCGGCGCCGGAAAGGCAGCAAAGGCCCACTTGATGGGATCCGAGGTAATGGGAAATGCCGCTGCCTACGGCGTCGGAGGCGTGCATCGCCACACTCCCGAGATCATTCAGAACTTGTCCGCGGTCACATCTGCGGCGGTCAACGTCAGTTTCACCCCTGTGCTCGTGCCCATGCCGCGCGGCATCCTCGCCACCTGTAGCGCTCCAGTTCAGGACGGTGTGGACACGGCCAGGGCGCGGCAGGTCTACGAGGAGATGTACCGGGATGAGCCATTCGTCGATCTTCTGCCGGAGGGCAAGTGGCCACAGACAGCATCGGTGCTCGGTAGTAACCGCACGACGGTCCAAGTGGTCGTCGACGACGGAGCCGGGCGACTCATCGCCATCGCAGCGCTGGACAACCTCACCAAGGGCACCGCGGGCGGCGCCATCCAATCCATGAACATCGCGCTCGGCCTGCCGGAGGCGGCTGGGCTGAGCACGCTCGGAGTAGCGCCATGAGCATCACCGCACCCCAGGGATTCACCGCTGCCGGCATCGCCGCCGGAATCAAGTCGAGTGGCAACAGAACCAGTCCTCCCAAAGATCTGGCGGTGGTCCACAATGTGGGCCCGCACTTCCGGGTGGCCGGTGTGTTCACGCGCAATCGCGTGCAGGCGGCGCCGGTGAAATGGTCACGCCAAGCCGTCTCTGATGGAGAGCTCGCAGCGGTGGTCCTGAACTCGGGCGGAGCCAATGCGTGCACCGGTGCCGACGGATTGGCCGATGCGGCCCGCATGGCTGCCGCCACCGCAGCGCACATCCATGTGCCGGCCGATGACGTGGCGGTCTGCTCCACCGGACTCATCGGTATCCGGTTGCCCATGGAGAAGGTCCTGGCAGGCATAGATGATGCGTGCGAGGCCCTGGATGGTGACGGCGACGCGGATGCGGCCACCGCGATCATGACCACCGACTCGGTACCCAAGATGGCGCTGCGGACCGCATCGGGCTGGTCCATCGGAGGTATGGCCAAGGGTGCGGGAATGCTCGCACCGGGACTGGCCACCATGTTGGTGGTCCTCACCACCGATGCGGATGTGTCCTCCGACCAGCTCGACGGCTCATTGCGCGAAGCGTGTCGCCTCAGCTTCGACCGAGCGGACTCCGATGGCTGCATGTCCACCAACGACACAGTTCTGTTGCTCGCCAACGGGGCCAGCGGCGTGACGCCCACGCCGGAGGAGTTCGACGGTGCGCTGACTGCGCTCTGCCAGGACCTGGCCCGGCAGCTCATCGCCGACGCGGAGGGAGCCCACCACGAAATCAGGATCGAGGTGGTGGGTGCCGCGTACGAGGAGGACGCCGAACTCGTCGGCCGGGAGATCGCTCGCAGCAACCTGTTCAAGTGCGCGGTGTTCGGTCAGGATCCGAACTGGGGACGTGTCCTCTCGGCCATCGGCGTCACCGACGCGGATTTCGAGCCGGACATGCTTGATGTCTCCTTCAACGGGGTGCAGGTCTGCCGCGGCGGCCAGATCGGCGAGGATCGCGCGCTCGTGGACCTCTCGGGTCGCCACGTTCACGTGCTCGTTGATCTGCACGCAGGCGATCACACCGCAACCATCCTCACCAACGACCTCACGTATGACTACGTGAAGGAGAATGCGGAGTACTCCTCATGAGTCGCATCACCAATGCGGACCAGAACACCCTGATGTCCAAGGCGAGCACACTGATCGAAGCACTGCCGTGGTTGGCAGAGTTCGCCGGACAGACCATCGTGATCAAATATGGCGGCAACGCCATGGTGGATGACGAGCTCAAACACGCTTTTGCGGCCGATGTGGTGTTTCTTCGCCGCGTGGGTCTCAAACCAGTGGTGGTGCACGGCGGCGGACCCCAGATCAGCTCGATGCTGAAACGACTCGACATCAGCTCGGAGTTCCGCGGCGGCCTACGGGTCACCACCGAGGAGGCGATGGACGTCGTGCGCATGGTCCTGGTGGGACAGGTGGGGCGCGAACTGGTCGGCCTCATCAATGCCCACGCGCCCTTCGCCGTCGGGATGTCAGGTGAGGACGGGGGGCTTCTCAGAGCCAAACGTCGAGGGCTCATCGTGGATGATGAGGAAGTGGATCTCGGGCTGGTGGGCGATGTGGATTCCGTTGACCCCACCTCGGTGCTCGACCTCATAGAGGCGGGGAGGATCCCCGTCATCGCCACCGTCGCGCCCGGCCCGGACGGCCAGGTGTACAACGTGAACGCAGACACCGCCGCATCCGCTCTGGCGGTGGCGCTGGGGGCGAGGCGGCTCGTCATGCTCACCGATGTCGCCGGCCTCTACGCCAATTACCCCGACGAGAACTCCATCATCACGTCCATGTCCACGGACGAGGTACGCGCCCTCATGCCTCAGGTCCAGACGGGTATGGTGCCGAAGCTGGAGGGCTGCCTGCGCGCCGTCGAGTCCGGTGTGAAGGCAGCCACCATCATCGATGGCCGTGTCCTGCACTGCCTACTGCTGGAGATATTCACCAACGATGGGATAGGCACCATGGTCACCGATGACGCCGTCGCCGGACAGGAGGGCATCGTATGACCAGGCAGGAAGAGCTTCTCGAGCGCTACGGCGCCGTCATGATGAATGCTTTCGGTTTGCCGAAACGCGTGTTCTCCCACGGAGAGGGCGTCCACCTCGTGGACGCCGACGGCAACCGCTATCTCGATCTCCTCGCTGGCATCGCCGTGAATTCACTCGGCCACGGACACCCAGCGGTCACGGCTGCCATCACGTCGCAGCTGTCCCGGCTGGGGCATGTCTCCAACTTCTTCGCGACGGAGGGCCAGGTGCGCCTGGCCGAGCGCTTGTCCGCAGCGGCAGGCGGCGACGCTCGCGTCTTCTTCACCAACTCCGGTACCGAGGCGATCGAGGCGGCCTTCAAGGCGACGCGGCTCACCGGCCGACCCAAGGTCGTCGCGATGGAGGGCTCCTTCCACGGCCGCACCATGGGTGCCCTGGCCCTGACACACACACCCAAGTACCGCGCACCCTTTGAACCCCTCCCGGGTGGTGTGGAGTTCATCGAATTCGGCGATCTCCATGCGTTGGAGGACGCGGTGGATGACGCCACAGCCGCCGTCCTCCTGGAGGTGGTGCAGGGCGAGAACGGCATCATCGAACTGCCAGCGGGCTACCTCGAGCAGGCGCGTCGGATCACAGCCGAGGCGGGCGCGCTGCTCTGGATTGACGAGGTTCAGACAGGGATCGGCCGTTGCGGTGAACTGCTGCTCCACCGCGCGGATGGCGTTGTTGCAGACCTCACCACCGTCGCCAAGGGTCTGGGCAACGGATTCCCCGTGGGCGCGTGCATCGCAACCGGCGACGCCGCCCACCTGATCCAGCCGGGTAACCACGGCTCCACTTTCGGGGGCAATCCCGTGGCGGCGGCGGCGGCCAACGCGGTCCTGGACGAACTGGAGGCGGGCGTGCTGGAGAATGTGCGAGAAGTCGGCGACTGGCTCGCTGCCTCCATCGAGGCCCTGCAACATCCCGGTATCAGCCACGTCCGCGGCCGGGGACTGCTGCGCGGCATCGTGCTCACCGCGGATATCGGGCCCGCCATTGTGGACACGGCTCTGGCATCAGGATTCGTCATCAACGCGCCAAGACCCAACGTCCTGCGAATTGCTCCACCCCTGATCATCACTCGCGACGAACTGCAGCCGTTCGTGGACGCGCTTCCCGGCCTTCTGGAGTCGATCCGTGGCTGACATGGCTCGTGCCGCGCGGCTCTCCCGCCTGCGCGACATCCTGGCCCAGGAACGCCACACGTCCCAGCAGGAGCTGAGTTCCGTGCTGGCCTCCGAGGACGTCGTGGTGAGCCAGTCCACCCTCAGTAAGGACCTCGTCGCAGTGGGTGCCATTCGGCGGCGCGCTGCCGACGGAACGCTGGTCTACGCCCTGGGAGACGATGGCGACGTGGCTGCCCTCGCCCTGGAGAAACTCGCGCGGCTGTCTGCCGAACTCGTGCTCTCCATCCAGTCCGCAGGCAATCAGGTGGTGCTTCGTACCCCGCCCGGCGCAGCGCAGTTCTTCGCCGCCAGCGTGGACGCCGCCCGTCTGCCCGGTGTGATGGGCACCATTGCCGGGGATGACACGATCCTGCTGATCGCGAAGAACGAGGCGCTGTGCGACGAGGTCATCACTGCCATCTCCGACATGGCGCGTACAGGCAAACCGCTCCACTACTCACCCATACATGAGGACGAACAGTGACCGAGAAGAACACGACTGCGGAGAACGCGACTGAGGGGAAACTCTGGGGAGGCCGCTTCGGCGGGGGGCCCAGCGATGCGATGTTCGCGCTCAGCAAGTCAACACAGTTCGACTGGCGCTTGGCGCTCCACGACATTGCCGGCTCCCGGGCGCACGCCAAAGCACTGCTGGCGGCTGGCCTGATAGCCGAGGATGAGGCCAGTGCGATGGACGAAGGTCTCGCGGAGTTGGGCCGACGCGTGGCGACCGGGGAGTTTCTGCCCGCCGCTGATGACGAGGATGTGCATGGCGCGTTGGAGAGAGGACTCAAGGAAGTGGTGGGGCCCGAGTTGGGTGGCCGGCTTCGTGCAGGACGCTCCCGGAATGACCAGATCGCCACCCTGATCCGTTCCTACCTGCGCACCGAACTGCGAAACATTGCGCTGGCGGTGGACGACGTGTGTGGGGCATTGGCATCGCAGGCCGAGGAGTACATCGGTGCCGTCATGCCGGGCCGCACACATCTGCAGTCCGCCCAGCCCGTCCTGCTCAGCCACCACCTCCTCGCTCACGCCTGGCCCCTGGTCCGGGACATGGAACGTCTTCGGGATCTAGATGGCCGTCTGTCCGTGAGCCCCTACGGTTCGGCGGCTCTGGCGGGGACATCGCTGGGGCTCGATCCCCAACTCGTGGCCAGGGAACTCGGCTTCACCGGCTCCGTCCCCAACTCCATCGATGGCACTGCAGCGCGGGATCTCGTGGCCGAGGCGACGTGGGTGTTGGCGCAGGTCGCCATCGACCTGTCCCGCCTCAGCGAGGATGTCATCCTGTGGTGCACTGCGGAGTTCGGCTTTGCAAAACTGGACGACGCGTGGTCCACCGGAAGCTCGATCATGCCGCAGAAGAAGAATCCGGACGTTGCCGAGCTGGCGCGCGGCAAAGCGGGACGGCTGATCGGTAACCTGACCGGGCTGCTCGCCACACTCAAGGGCCTGCCATTGGCGTACAACCGGGACCTGCAGGAGGACAAGGAGCCAGTCTTCGACGGGATCGACCAGCTCCATGTGCTACTGCCGGCCGTCGCGGGCATGGTGGGGACCCTGACGTTCGATCGAGACCGGATGGCGGAAGTCGCCCCCATGGGATTCTCCCTTGCCACCGACGTTGCTGATCACCTTGTCCGTAACCGCATCCCGTTTGCCGTGGCGCACGAAGTGGCGGGGGAGACCGTACGATACTGCGAGTCCCGCGGAATCACACTGCAGGATCTTCAAGCTGCTGATCTGAGCAATATCTCAGAGCACCTCGACGAAGGAGTGCTCAGGGTGCTGACAGCCGAGGGCTCCGTCGCCGCCCGCGACGGCCGGGGCGGTACCGCACCGGTGAGGGTGACGGAACAGCTCAGCGAGCTCCGTGAGAAGCAGGGTGAACTACGAGCTTGGGCAGAGAGTGGGCCGACGCGGCGGTGATCGGGATCCCGGGACGGCGATAGGGTGTGGGGCGTGAATGCACTGTTCGAGGATCTGAAGTGGCGCGGGCTCATTGCCCATTCAACTGATGAGGAGGCGTTGTCAGCACATCTCGATGACGGGCCCGTCAGTTTCTATGTGGGATTCGACCCGACGGCACCCAGTGTCCACACCGGCAACCTCGTTCAAATGCTGCTGGCCCGGCGCCTCCAACTCGCGGGACACCGCCCCTTCATGCTCGTCGGTGGCGCCACCGGTCTGATCGGGGACCCGAAGGCATCCGGTGAGCGCACGATGAACTCCGAGGACGTCGTGGCTGGATGGGTGGATCGCATCCGCAACCAGGTGGCGCGTGTGCTCGACTTCCAGGGTCCAGCAGCGGCGACGATGGTGAACAATCTCGACTGGACGGCCAGCATCTCCGTACTCGACTTCCTACGCGACGTCGGCAAGCACTTCCCGGTGAATCGGATGCTTGCCCGCGACGTGGTGGCCCGACGTCTCGAGGACGGCATCTCCTACACCGAGTTCAGCTATGTCCTGCTGCAGTCCATGGACTACCGCGAGCTGAACCGGCGCCACGGTGTGTCGCTGCAGACCGGAGGCAGCGACCAGTGGGGCAACATCACCGCGGGTGTGGAACTTCTCCGGCGCAGTGACCAGAAGAAGGTCCATGCCATGGCCACGCCACTGTTGACGAAGGCGGACGGCACAAAGTTTGGCAAGACTGAGGCGGGCACGGTCTGGCTGGACCCCAATCTGACCAGTACCTACGCCTTCCATCAGTTCTTCCTGAATGCGGAGGACGCCAAGGTCATCGACTACCTGAAAGTGTTCAGCTTCCGCACTCGCGAGGAGATCGAAGAGCTCGAGCGCGCCACGGACGCCGAACCACACAAGCGAGCGGCACAGCGTGCCCTGGCCGATGACGTGACGGATCTGGTGCACGGTGTGGACGAGCGGGAGGCGGCTTCCGCGGCCGCAGGCGCACTGTTCGGACGGGGTGAACTGGCCGATCTACCCGCGCCGACGCTGGAGGGCGTCATGAGGGAAGTGGGGGCGGCACATGTCGGTTCCCTCCCCAGCATCACGGAGGCGTTCACCCTTGCGGGCCTTGTGGACAGCAAGTCCGCTGCGCGTCGAGCCATGGCAGAAGGCGGCGCCTACCTGAACAATGTCAAAGTGAGCGATCCGGACCTGCAGTTGGCGCGGGAGCATGTCCTGGCAGACCGCTTCATCGTGCTCAGGCGTGGACGCAGGACTGTGGGTGGTCTCATCCTCGACTGACGGCAGAGTCATCCCCGACAACCCTGTCGCGCCTCGCCGCGGCTCCTCAGGACACGGTCCGTGTATCGATACCGTCGCGACCCGGCCGGTGTGGTGTCAGGGATGTCTGATTTGTGCTGGTGCCAGTGTGGGGGTAGTGTCTTTTTTGCTTCACAGTGACATGGACGCCCATCAGGGCGGACGGACACCAAGCCCACCACAACCACAACCCGAGATGCATTGACGTGCGTTCACTTCGAACCCACCGATTCTCCGGAGCGTGGCACGGGCCGCACCGCGGCCATTGAGGGGTGGAAAGAAGCCTCCTTCGGCCCCCGGGCCACAACTTCATATGAGCCTGAGTGGATGGTGCAGCTGTTTTGACAGCCGCACGATGCAACCGTAGAGTAGCGCAGGCCGCTTTGAGCGGCATGCAACACTTCCGGCCCGGCTCAAGCAGAACGACGACAAGTCGAATTGCTTCAAGAAGGTACAGGGAGTAAGCTTTAACAGCTGCCTGAAACCAGGCACATGTTAATTCACAGCAGTACAACTCTGACGAATTGTTCGGCCGAAACGCCAAGTTGACAGCCAAAGAAACCATCCGTAGAGTTCAGCAGGTTGCCCCGAATGTGGCAGGAACTGTTTTGGTTTTTGTTCTGTGAGGGTTGTGCCCGATTTTTGAGAACTCAACAGCGTGCTTTAAGTCAATGCATTTTTATGTTCATTTCGGCCTCTGCTTTTTTGTGGGGGTTGTTGTGGGTACCTGTTCGGCAGGCTCTTTTTTGGGGTTTGTTGGCAGTTTTCCTTTGA
>CANLSH010000019.1 GCA_947493705.1 uncultured Arachnia sp.
CGCGATCTCTAAGGTGCTTGTTCCCAGTCCGGGCTGGGAACTCGCCTCGGATTGAGGTCCCGGAACGGCGAGTGACTGGGGCCAGTCCAGCGTAAGCAGCCAACTATCCCGCGGTCGGGAACATGGCGGCGTCACCGACGTCGAGCACGATCCGTGCTGCGGTCCTGACTCCGACGCCGGGCATCGAGGTCAGGACCCAGGCCTAGAGGGTGCGCATCAAGGACCTTCTCGATTTGGGCAGCCAACTCGACACGCTGGTCCAGGGTGCTGCTGAGCGATGTGGCCAACTTGGGCAGGACCTGCTCGGCCGCAGCAGTGCCGGCGACGACGACGCTTTGCTCGGAAAGGGCGGCAAGGATCTTCTCGGTCAGCTCCCGGGCTCCGCGGGGGTTGGCCTTGGTGATGGTTTTCAGCAGCCGGGCCTTGCCGACCTTGGCCAAAGCTTGTGGTCCGCCGAAGGTTGTCATGACCGCAAGGCCGTGCTTGGTCGTCAGCTTGGGGCCAATCACACGCTCAAGGGCGGGGTGGATCTGGGTGAGCAGGCCGCGGATCCGGTTGGAGATCCGGGTGGTTTCAGCAGCGAGATCCTCATCGAAGCCAGCCAACACTTTCAGCTCGGCCAAGGTCTCCTCTCCGAGATCCACCCGCCGCAGCGCGTGGGGAAGGGAGCGGGCCGCAGCAGCGATCACGAGCTCGTCCCTCGCGTCGGTCTTCGCGTTACCGGGATGCAAATCCGCGATCCGTCGCATCGCCAACCCTGGCAGGTAGGCGACCTCGACCCCCAAGGAACGTGCGACTGCAATCGGCAAAGCGCCGATCGTGTTCGGCTGGTCAACCACCACCAACACCCGACCATGCTTCTGCAGCTTGGTGAAAACTTCTTCCAGTCTTCGCTGGTCCTGCGGGAGTTCCTTGTCGAACACCCGTTGTCCATCCACGTCGAGAGCGCAGGCGTGATGGGCCTGTTTGCCCACGTCCAACCCGCACCACACATCAAAACTCGGGTTGTTGTCGTCCATGACGGCCACCATCCTTCCATCCCCGTTTGGACGGTCGTGGTGATGCGTCAGCTGCCGACACCCACGTTACGAAGACACCTAAAAACGGCCGAGTCCCTATCAGCGGTCACCCGACGCCACCAGACCCGGCGACAACACCCCCCCCCGGATCATGGATTCGACAGGGGCAGTGAGTCATACCGGACCCAGCGACCGTCGGCCCGAACATGGGGCCACTACAAAGGTAACGGGGTGCCGAATCCTGGCGTCTGTGAAACTGCAGAAGAGCCTTGCACTTCTCAGCATCGGCGGGCACAAACCCGCCTTCCCCTGCCCTAAATATCCTACGGGCATGTCAGGAGAGCCCCTCGACACTGCGCTTTCGTGGCTCCGAGGTGTCGACGTGCGTCTGCTTCGAGACCTGAATCCGGCCCCCTCGGCGCAGAACGAGTGCCATGCGAGCACAATTGAATACAAGCACACTTGCTAAAGGGGAGGTCGTAATGAAAAACGCAGTCGATCACGATCAGGCACGCGAGGACATCGAGGAGGGTAAAGCCGTGCTTGGCGTGGAATTCGGATCGACGCGCATCAAGGCGGTTCTAATCGGGGAAGGGAAGATGCCCATCGCCTCAGGCGGGTATGAATGGGGGAGCAAGCACGTCGACGGGATTTGGACCTACGATACCGATGCGGTTTGGACCGGTCTCCGCTCCGCCTACGCTGATTTGACAAGTAATGTTGAGGAGCGCTATGGCGTAGCCATACGGCACCTCGGGGCGCTCGGTATTTCCGGGATGATGCACGGATACCTGCCTTTCGATGCGGATGGTGAGCTATTGACCAGCTTCCGCACCTGGCAGAACACTATCACCGGCGAGTCCAGTCGCGAGCTGACCCGGTTGTTCGCCTACAATATCCCGCAACGCTGGAGCATCGCCCATCTCCACCACGCAGTTCGTGGGAATGAGGGGCATGTTTCCCGGATTGCTCACTTGACGACGCTCGCTGGCTATGTGCTCTGGAGACTCAGCGGGCTGCAGGTGCTCGGAGTGGGTGAAGCCTCCGGCATGTTCCCGATCGACCTGGAGACAGGTTCTTTCAATGAGCGAATGGTTTCGCAGTTTGACGACTTGTTGGCTGATCGCAGTCTTGAGTGGCGGCTCGCCGATATCCTTCCCGGCGTACATCCTGCCGGAGCCGAGGCCGGTACTCTGTCGCCGGAAGGGGCGCTGCTTCTCGATCCGAGTGGAACACTCGCACCCGGCACACCCATGTGCCCACCGGAGGGGGACGCAGGCACCGGTATGGTCGCCACCAACTCTGTCTCGCCGCGCACCGCGAATGTTTCTGCGGGCACGAGCATCTTCGCGATGGTGGTACTTGAGGACGAACTCAGCAGCGTGCATGAAGAGATCGATTTGATAGCCACTCCGGCTGGCGATCAGGTCGGTATGGCGCACTGCAACAACGGCACCGTCGACTTGAATGCCTGGGTGTTGCTGTTCGGTGAGGTCGTCGGGATGTTCGGTGAGACCGTCGACAGGGAGACGTTGTTCGGTTCGCTCTACCGTGCAGCGCTCGACGGAGATGCCGATGGCGGTGGCATGTTGGCCTACAACTACCTTGCAGGTGAGCATGTCATGGGGGTGGAGTCCGGTCGGCCACTGTTCGCCCGAACTCCCGCCAGCAGCTTCACCTTGGTCAATTTCATGCGCACGCATCTCTACGCTTCGCTGGGAGCGCTTCGCGTCGGTTTGGATGTGTTGAGGGGGGAGGGGGTCGAAATTGACACCATGTTCGCCCATGGCGGCCTCTTTCGAACACCGGGGGTGGCGCAGAGGTTTCTTGCCGCATCGATCAACGTGCCTGTGTCAGTAGGCGAGGTTGCGGCCGAGGGTGGGTCTTGGGGAATGGCGCTGCTGGCCAGTTACATGTTGGATAGTGATGGCCAGCACCTCGGGGACTACTTGCACAACCGCGTTTTCGCCGAGGCCAGGATGGAGACCGTTGATCCCGATCCGAAAGACGTCGCTGGATTCGATCAGTTCATGTCCCGCTACCGCGCTGGCATATCCATCGAACGCGCCGCCATCGAGGCCTTATGAAAAGCGGCGGATCACAAACTGGCAGGAGGACTGCCACGGACCCACAAGCCTCATCCTCAATTTTCTACACAGCACCGAGCGATGGATGCACGGCGGAGGCATCTAACGTGTGGTGAAGTCATTCAGTCATTCGTCGTCGCTTCGTCCGGCTGCCCGTAGACCTTTTGGTACCGGTCATGCAAACTGGTGATGTCGGATTCCTCGATTTTCACCGGCTCCCCCAGTTGGCGGGCGATGTGAACGGTGCGCGCAACCTCCTCGACCAGCACCGCTGCCTTTACGGCTGTATGGGCATCCGAGCCGATCGTGAAGGGGCCGTGACTGGCCATTAACACTGCGGGACTGGGGGAGTTGAGCAGGGTCTCAACGATGCCACGCCCGATCGAATCGTCGCCAATGAGGGCGAACGGCCCAACGGGGACATCACCGCCGAATTCGTCAGCCATCATGGTGAGGACACACGGAATGGGTTCTCGTCTTGCCGCCCAGGCGGTCGCGTACGTTGAGTGGGTGTGCACCACACCGCCCACCTCCGGCATATGGCGGTAGACATAGGCGTGCGCCGCGGTGTCCGAGGACGGCGAGAGCAGATCGGACGTGCCGTCGACAATCTTGACGCCATCCAGCGTGCACACGACCATCACGTCGGCGGACAAATCATCGTATGAGACGCCGGAAGGTTTGATGACGAACAGTTCCATGCCGGGGACGCGTTCGGAGACGTTGCCGGCCGTCCACACAACCAACTCGTTCCGAGGCAACTCCGCGTGCAGTCGCGAAACCCGTTCACGAGTGTGTCTCACGGTCTGCTGTTGCTCGGTACTCAGTTCTGATAGGACGAGATTCATTGCGGCCCCTCCATGCAGGTGTTTGGGCGTGCACATCATATCTCATCCGGTGGAGCCGCCAACCCTTGGCTTCCAGTTCTCCTCTCCACCGCACGGCATTGCCCGCCCGAACTCATGGCTGAATCGTTCCCCTATGTCGCAACATCCCGAGTCGGTGTTGCGCGCCTGCGCGTGGATGCCGGTTCCCACCAGGGTCGTCAGCTGGATCACCGGATCACCGGTCTCCCTAAACGCGGGATTCGGCTTGCCCAGCGACGCCCGGTTACCGGTGGTTTCAGGACCCTGATCGAGCGGCAGCCATCGAAGGCGACGGTCCGCCAACGCCCGAAGAGTGCTCCCGGGTGCGCGGGCCCCATCGGGCCGGCCAGCCTCTGACCGCCAGCGGGGCGAACCCAATCGGCGACGCAGGTTCCGCAGCGCCTTGGTCGAGAGGTCCGCAAGACAACGCGCTTCTCTCTGCGAGGCATGATGCACTACGACTTGCGGGCTTCGGTCGACTCGAGGATGTCGTCGGCGTTCTCGCCCACGCTGCCGCCCGGGTGGGTGAACAGAACGTCCGCCCATGAGTATCCTCGCAGATGCATGAGCGTCATCGCCATAGCGTCTGTCCAGGCCCCCATTGCGAGGGTGCTGCCCATTGCGATTGCACCTGCGGGGTCCGAATCGCCTGCGGAGATGCTGACCACATGATCGGCAACCTCGTTGAGTGGAGTGTTCCCGGTTTTGTGGACAGCTGAATTAGGCTGCTAATTCGTAGATGTTCTTATATCCTTGTTCGTGTTCTACTGGTGTCAAATAACCGAGCGTTGAATGACGCCGGATGGTATTGTAGTAGTTGTTGATCCAATCAATCGTCGCCAGTTGAAGCCGGCGTAGGTCGGGCCACGGTCGGGTGTGGATCAGTTCCTTCTTGTATGTTGCAAAGAAAGATTCCGAGACCGCGTTGTCGTAACATATCCCGGTCTTCCCCAAGGATCGAGTAATGTTGTGTTTTGTGCAGTACTTGTCGAAGTCGCTGGAGGTGTATTGAGTTCCGCGGTCTGAGTGGAATATGACACCGGGGCCGGGATCGCGTTTCTTGATCGCCATGTCTAAGGCATCAGTGACCAAACTGGTGCGCATGTGATCGTCGATGGCGACACCAACCACGGCTCGCGAGTGAAGGTCGATCACGGTAGCGACGAAAGCCCAGCCCTCCCACGTGCGTACATAGGTGATGTCGCCACACCACTTCTGGTTCGGTGCCTCGGCGCTGAAGTTCCGACTTATCAAGTCCGGCGCCGTCTCTGGGTCCTCGCCGTGGACGGTGGTGCGTTTCCACGCCCTCGGGTGGCGTCCCCGCAGACCAGCGGCCTTCATCAGCCGCCACACCCGCTTGCGACCGAGCCGGTGACCCAATGCGACCAGGCCGGCGTGGACCCGTCGGACACCGGGGTTGCCGCGGGCCTCACGCCACACGTTGATGATCACTGCCTCCAGCAACTCATCTTCAGTGTCGTGGGCAGATGGCGTGGCGTTGCGCCAGGCGTAGTAGCCCGAGCGTGACACCTCCAGCTGTTGACACATGAATGCCACGGGGAACTCTTTGGTCTCAGCCCAGTCCGCGATCGCAGCAAACTTTATTGCTGGTCTTTCGCGAACCAGGTCGCCACTTTTTTTGCGAAGCTCACCTGCATCTGCAGCTGTGCGTTCTCAGCCTTGACACTCTTGTTCTCGTCGCGGAGCCGCAGTAGCTCGGCACGCTCTGATTCGGTCAGCGCCTCGTCGGGTTCCTTGGCCGCTTCTCGTGCGTCTCGTTCTTTCTTCACCCATTTCCCCAAAGTCATCTCATGCACACCGATATTGCGTGCCACTTCGTTGATCGCTCTGTTCTCGTCCAGCACGAAAGAAACTGCACTGGCCTTGTACTCATCCGTAAAGCTACGGCGGGTCGAACCCATTCTACTGCCCTCCAATTCCTCAGGCAGCTAACTCACGTGTCCACCAAACCGGGTACGGTCCAGTAGCGGCTGTTCCGCACGCGGTTATCGGCGTCAGCAACGCGGCCATACCGGGTGCGAAAATGAGACGTGGCTTTCCTGCATTGGAGATTCCTATCAGGATCGCTGGTTGGTACGGGGCAAGATGAGGTCGGATGATTAGCGCTTCCGGAGTCCGTGCACCACGTTTGGCAGTGGCTCCGAAGTTGTCGTGAAGTTATTGGTAAGTCTTTCAGAGTCGACCATGGGGCGCCTGGCTTGGACCGGACCCGGTGCCGCCACCGGATCCTCGCCGTGAATGTTGCGGTTCCACGCCTTCGGTGGCGTCCTTGTTGGCCAGCAACCTTCATCAGCCTCCACACTCGCTTGCGACCGACTCGGTGGCCCAGAGCCGCAAGAGCGGCGTGGATTCGTCGGACGTCGGTGTTGCAATGATTTTGGGTGTAGACGTTGAAGATTAGCGCCTCAATCTACTCGTCCGCGGTGGTCAGAATCGATGGCTCGGCATTGCGCCAGGCGTATTTTCTTCATCCACTTCCCCAATGTCACCTCGTGCATTGATAATGCGTACACCATTAATTGCACCGTACTCATCCAGCACGAAGAAGTCCGCGCTGCTCTTGGACTCATTCGCAATGCTACAGCGGGTATGTTGCACGGCCAGGAAGAGTAGAGGTTCAAATACGCTCTGGCCAAGTTTTTTGTGGTCGGGGCGACAGGACTCGAACCGGCTTGCGCCAATATCCCAGAAGAGAGCCCAACGGGACTAATATGCCTCTGACAAGGGATTATGGAAGAAAGTCTTGCGACAGGGGTGACTGAATCCGGACCCGGGCGTACAGTTGTAGTAGCACGGATGATGCACGCCGGGAGGAAAGAGGCGCCAATTATGACCCAGGCCGGTCCAGCTGGAACCGCGCAGCGCCGCCGTCGGCGAGGGTTCGGAAGTCTCCGACGTCTGCCCTCCAAACGATACCAAGCAAGCTTCGTGGATCCAGACGGTGAACGGGTAGTTGGGCCGACGACGTTCGAGACGAAAATGGATGCCGAGGGCTGGCTCGCGATGAACCATGCTGCCATCACAGAAGGTAGATGGAGGCCGAACCTGACCCGCAAGTCTGAACGTATCTCTTTCGCAGAATATTCAGAGTTGTGGTTGCAGCGCCGCGAACTGAAACCGCGCACACGCCGCGAGTACGAAAAGCTTCTCGAGGATTTGCTGGTGGAGTTTGGCCGCAAAGAATTGCAGGCCATCACGTCGGAGAGAGTGCGTCGCTGGTACGAATCCCTGGACCAGTCGACGCCATCGCGGCGAGCGCATCTGTACGCGCTGCTCCGCACCGTCATGGGCAGTGCAGTCGTCGAGGAACTCATCATCGTCAACCCCTGCCACCTGCGAGGGGCCGGGAAGGCAAAGCGGGCCCGCAAGATCAGGCCCGCGTCACAGGCAGAGCTGAAGACGATGACGGAAGCCATGCCGGATCAGTGGCGCATGCTGTTGCAGCTCGCGGCCTGGTGTGCGCTGCGGTTCGGCGAGCTGACGGAGCTGCGTCGCAAGGATGTGGATTTGGCTGCTGGAGTCCTGAGGATCTCTCGCGGTGTGACATGGGTCGACGGGGAGTCGATCGTCGGGGTCCCGAAGTCGGAGGCCGGTATCCGTGATGTGTCGATCCCGCCGCACCTGCTCGTGCCCTTGCAGGAGCACATGGAGGAGTTCGCAGCGCCGGATCGCGACGCGTTGCTGTTCACCGCCGTGGGTAGTCCCGAGCACCTCAATCACGGCACGCTCTACAAGGCGTTCAGGCGGGCGCGGACTGCGGCTGGCCGTGAAGACCTCCGCTTGCATGACATGCGACACACCGGAGCGGTAATGGCTGCGCAGGCTGGCGCCACGACTCGAGAGCTGATGGACAGGCTCGGGCACACCACGTCCGAAATGGCGATGCGGTACCAGCACGTTTCCGACGGACGACAGGCGGAAATTGCCCGCCGGCTCTCCGAAATGGCAGAGGGGTAGACGTGACGATGTGTGGCGCAGTCAGTGAAGATGGGCAGGCGCGTGTCAGCCCGTCGCGAGATATGCGTGTTCCAAAAAGTCCAAGACCCAGTGCGCCTTACCGCCGGTCCGACGGGCTATTTGTTCATAGGTCCAGTTTTGAATGTCCTGTACTTCTCGTGTCTACCCGCGTCATCGGTCGTGAGCATGGACTTGCTGCCGTGTCTCGGTGGTTGTCGTCGAGCAGCACAGACTTCTTCTCCGCAAGCTCAGGTGAGGGAGAGAAACGATGAAACAACCAGATGTCGTGACCAGTCGTGTTCGCAGATGGGCGACGCTGCAGGAGGCCGCCGACTACGTCTGCTGCAATCCGAAGACGATCACCCGTCGCTTCGCTGACGGCACGCTGAGCCGCTACCGGTTTGGTCGGCGCATCCGGGTCGATCTAGATGAGCTGGATGCAGTGATGGCGTCAAGTGAAGTCAGAATCGTCCGAGTCCGCTCAAGGAGATAGGAAGCCTTGAGCGGTCAGAGAACGACGAAGCACATCTTGCCCTTCCGGGAAGAACTCGGTCACGAGGTAGGAAGGACGTCATCCGCGCGTTCGAAAACTTCTGGGGGCGCTGCCTCGACTGTCAGCCTTCCCTGACATCACCCGGGCTTACGACTGGAGCTGTAGGTGGGCAGTTGAGCAGCCGTACCCCCTGCGTCGGGATCAACGGCTTGTGTCCGGCTCGAAGGCAACGGTCTGGAGCGCCACCTGGTGCAGGAAGCCAGATGCCTTCTCCGCGACCTCCCCCGGCGCCGCCCAAACCGAGTTCGAATCCAGTGCCTGCCTGATCCCTGATTGCAGCCTCTCCAGTTCATGCAACCTCAACGCTGCCAGCGCGTCCATCTGCTCGTAGTCGGTCACGGAAGCGAGCATCAGGATGTCGTCGAAGTGACGTTCCTTGTTGATGTCCAGGTAATTCAGAATCGCCGAACACTTGCCGAATAGGGCCCCCAGCAGGTCCGGTGCATTCACCTCGCCCATGCGGCCATCCAAATTGACGGTCACAGCCGAGGAGCGGTCGAGTACAAACTGCCCGCCAGCGGTGGCAATGGTCGTAACTCGACCGGCCCCTGTTCGGTGGCCGTCTGACCGGTTCTGACTGAGTCCCCGCGGCACAAGGATGTCTATCTGGGCACGTCCACGGACCCATCGGTGTTGATGGCCATCTGGGGTCGGGATAGGCGACGTGAACCCTGCTTCACGCATGGCGTCCACGAAGTCCTGCGCGGCTGTGGGATGGTTTCCACGAACGTCGATAACGGCGTCGAGATCTGCTGTGGGGCGTGGGTACGGAAAGGAGCGATCGACCAGGTGAAGATAGGTCAGTTGCCCACCTACAATGGTCCAGCCCTCCGGATGGATCGTGGCGACGTCGAGAAGCCCTTCCCACGAATCACGCTGAGCGCCGACGACCGGGAGGACGATCATGACACCGCTTCCGCAAGTTCGCGGGCGATCCGTGACGCTTCGGCCACCGACCGTGCGTCGCCCCCGTCCAGGAGGTCCGCAGCCACCCGAAGACTTCGCCGGGGAGGGATCCTGTCGACGCCGCGGAGCATAACGTTCCATGCTGGACCATCTGCTGGGCTGAGCCGATGCCGTGACACCATCCTCTGCGCATGGTCGCGGTGCAGGTAGAGCTCCAGGAGCAGAGGATTCGTCAGGCCTTGCTCTGAGTCACTGATGCCAGCCAGTAGCACTTCTCCCGCCTCACCGTGTGCGACCTCATTGCGGAGGGCTGAGAGGTTGCGTTCAGCGGCAACGTAGGGCTGCGCCTCCCCGAGGCGTGCGCGTGCAATTCTCCGCAGCGCCGGCACGTTGTCGTCGACGCGAAGACGTGCAGCCAGCACGGATGCCTGGCGGCGGTGCTCCGGTGACATGTCGTCGTGTTCTCCGTCCAGATACGCCGCTAGACGTTCGAATGCTTCTGGGCTCACTGGCCTACCGGGGGAAATCCTGCCTTGGACTCGGGCTACTGCCAGCTCACTTGCCTCGACAACCCAAACGCCGCCGATCCTTCGCGCCTTGACCTGCCCTTTGCGGGCGCGAATCTGCGCGGCACGGCGTGAGATGCCTGCGGCGCGGGCGTAACTTTCTAAACCCACAACCATGTTGCATCCTTTCGTCTAAACGAAGTATAGCCCCACGCCATCACTGGAATCACTTTCTACCAACATGGAGCGGGGTAGCCGTCGGTGAGGGCCGGGTGCCGATGCAATCGAACTATGTCGACCCATACTCGAACTGCAAGTGGTCCTCGGGGCGATCGCCGCCAGACGGATCAGGTCGGCGAGAGCTTCGTGAGATGTGTCCTTGGCGGCACAGGTCCATATCCCGGATTGCGCGTGTCGACGGCACGCGCGCAAGGATTCCTGTGATGCCGTTCATGGGTCATCCGGAGCTGAGCCGTCACCCTTGGAGAACACGCGGCTGAGGAACCGGTTGAAGTATTCCAGCTGGACCAATTGTTGACGTCGAGGATCGGATTGGCGGCAGCTGCCCTCTTGCGGCGCCTTTCATCGCGATCTCGACGTTCGGTGCGGGGGATAGGGCTTACGTTCAGTTATCCGAGACCACCCTCCGGACTTCTCGAAGGTCGGTGAGGGTCTCCGGCTTGAGCGCCATGCTGTCGCTGAGTGACTTCCCCCAGGCCTCGCTGAGCTGCTGCATCGTCTCGCTAGTGGTGAACTGATCGGAGATCTTCTTGGCGAGGGCGTCGATGTCCGCCGTCGTGGTCATATGGGTCTGCGTTGACTGGATGGTCGGCTGATTTGCGGCGACCTGCGGAGACATGGCGTTGTGTAGCGTTGCGGCAATCGATTCCTGGATCGAATGCATGGTCTTCTGTATCTCAGGGGTCATCGCGAGGCGATCAACGTCTGCCTGGCTCAGGTTGCCGAAGTAGCTGGCGGCAACGCGTGCCCCCAGCGAGGTGTCTGCCGCCAGCCGACGTGCGACAGTGGCGGGGTCGATGCCCGCAATCTCTTGCAGCCGATTCAGCAGTGCAGATCCATCTCCCTTTTTGAAACCGTTGCGCTCGGCCATAGGGCCGAGCAGTTCTCGGAGCCGAGCAAGGTCAAGGCTGCGCTTGAACGAGGCGTCGCGGAGTGCGTCAGCGACGAGACTGAGGTCGCCCACATCCTCGACAAGGTCGGTGATGGTGCGCTCCATCGTCATTGTGGGCAGACCCTCGACGAGCGTCACGTCTGCTTGGTCGAGGTTGCGCTGCCGGTAGCGAATTCCGTCCCGCTGGCTCTGACGGCGTTTGGTAGAGACGAACTCGTGGCGGTCAGCCCACAGGTCGCCGATGTCGTGGAGCCGAGCAGCAGAGGTGCCTGCCACCACGACGCCATTTGCGCGGTTCTTGGTCCGTGTCTCACCCATGATTGCGGGTTCTGTGCTCAGCCACGCAGCACGCAGATCGTCAAACTGGTCGCTTGGAGCGCCGGAGTCGATGTAGACACCATGGGTGAGTCGCTTGAGGTGTCCGGCTGCGGCGAGTCGTGAGAGGTCCAGGCGGGTGACGCCGTGCATGCTGGCTTGGGCCGAGGTCACCATGCCCCATTGGGAGGCGGTGACCTCGGCGAGCGCGAGGAGAATGTCCTCAAGCTTCATACTCGGAGAGTATCGCTCAGAGCGATACATCCCAAGAATTCAATCTGAATAATGGGCCGAGATTCCTGGGAATCAACACGGAGCCATACTGCACAGAGCTGGCATGTTGTCGTTGGGGCGGAGCCACGCGGCCAGAACGGACGTCTGGCCGCCAAGGCCTACCACGGTCAGGCAGGCGGGGGCACAACGGGCCGGGATCTGATCCTCGACGGCTGATCTCACCTTCCCCAGTGCCACGTACCCACTCCCGCAAGGCACGATGCACAGCGTCCGACGCCAGGCACTACCGCGCCTACCCCCCCGTACCCCGGCGGGAGTGACAACACCCCATCCCTGTGGCAAAGCACTCCGAGTTCAATCTGACATGGGGTCAACCCAGATCCGTCGCTGGTGTGGCAGGCATGGCAGGCAGGAAGCGGGAGGGTCTCGCTCGGCGGGCAGCGGCAGGGGGTATGCGCGGAGGTCAGATCTGTGTGAACGGGTACGCAGGGAGCCAACGATGGGCCTTCGATGGGCGGATGGCGCAGGTAGCTGTCAATCGGCTGGCATCGAACATTCAGCGCGCACTCAGTCTTGGGCGCAGAGTCAGCACATGTCCCAGTTGCTCCTTGGCGGCGACCCAGTCGCCGGCGGTGGGGTGGATGGCGCGGACGAGCTCAAGCGATCGGTTGAGGTCAGCGTCCAAGGATCGGCGATGCAGAGGCTCGTGGTGGGCGGCGCGGTTGCGCAGGAAGAGCAGTTGCTGAGTATGTCCTTCCAAGACGCGTTGCTTGTGTCGTGCGTCGCCATCAGCATGGGGGAACGCGTGTTGCAAGGCGGGCACCCACAAGGAGGTGAGGTAGCGCCGGCTCATCATGAATCGCCAGAAGCCAAGGTTCAGTTCGGCGATGATGTGCCCGTGCGTGACGCTGTGTCGGCCTCGAGCGGCCCGTGCTCGGGCCTTCCGAATGTCTTGGACCCCCCGATCGTCAAGCGGTGCAACGGCCAACCAGTCATGTACGCCCCGTTTGGCTGCCCAAGCGCGCATTTCCCTGTCCAGGGCATTGCGGAGGAGCACCTCGACCATGGCGGTGAGGGATAGTGCCGCCGCCGAGACGTCGATGTTCCACTCGTAGAGCGCAAAGGCTGCTTCGAGGTCTCCCTGCGCCGCCTCCCAGTAGGACCCGAGCCGCTCGGCTGTGAGCAATCCCAGCAACTGCTCGTAGTCCAAGTGGGCTGTGGGGTGAGGCATCTTGGTGAACCTTTGCTAACATGGAGGGTGAAGACCCCGGATCGATCCCTGGCGCAGGCCACATCGCCGGGGTTTCGTCTTGTTCGGGAGTTGCCTGCTCGCTTAACCGGGTCAGGCTCCACCGTCGCGTTTGGTACTTGAGTGTAGCTGCGACACCTGTCGTTGGACCCACGACTCACCCACGCATACGGGCGGAGGAGGGTAATGGAGCGACACGTTCGTGGTCCGGGCCGCATGAGTCTGCGTTGCCCGGCACCAAGAGACTGGTACCGCACCACCAGGGCGTACCGCAGGGCCACTGGCCCGGATCTGATCCTCGACGGCGGGCGTCTGACTCTTCCCCAGCGCCACGTACCCCATTGCGACAAGGCAGGATGATCAGCCTCCGACGCCCATCCCAACGCTGCGTACCCCCGTCCCCCATCGGCAACATCCCTATCGCATCTGGCAGGTTGCCAGGCGGTAACGCGGTAAGCCTCTCTCGGTGCCGGTCGCCTGGCATGGGGCCGATGAACCCCATCCCTTTGTGTCAATAGGGTCACGGTTTCGTTATACTTCTGCGGTGACTGAACGTGTGTTGGCGCGAGATGAGCTATGGGGCATTGCAGCCGTACAACACGGTTTCGTGACCGCTCAGCAGGCCGTTGACCTGGGCATCACCAAGCAGGCCGTTCAAATGCTGGTCCACCGGGGCACGCTGACGCGCGCGGCGTTTGGTGTCTACCGCTTTCCGCATTACCCGGCCGGTGAGCACGACGGGCACATGCTGGCGGTGCTGTGGACCCGGGCGCCGGAGGCCTGCCTCAGCCACGAGTCCGCCCTCGATGCCTATGGCATCAGTGACGTCAATCCCAACCGCATCCACGTCACCGTGGGCGAGCAGCGTCGGCTCCGTCGGTCGAATGGTGAAGAGTACGTCGTGCACTACGAGAACCTCATCCGAACGCAGGTCGGCTGGTGGCAGGAGATTCCGACAGTGACGCCCCGGACTGCCGTCGAGCAATGTCTCGTGTACGGCACACCCATTTATCTGCTCCGACAGGCGATCGAGCGCGGGCACGCTCAGGGGTTCATCAAGGCTTCCGAATGCGACGAACTGACCGGGGCATTGGAGGCGCGCCACGAGCGATGAGGGTTCCGGCTCGCGTCTGTTCGTTCGTCTGCGCAAACTCGCGTAGAAAGCCAATGAGTCGGTGTCGACGGACCGGGCGACCTGTTGCGCCTCACTCCAGGTGGTGGATCTACGTGTAATCCTTGCGGTCTCTTGCACGGACGAAGGCGGCTCCGTCGAGAGTGGTGTGCCAGATGGTGGCGCCGTCGGATGCGCGAAGTCTTTTGTGGCCCTTCCACCCCATCGTTTCAACACGGCAAGTGCCGCGGGACAGAGCGTCGTCCAACGCAGGTTCGAGGTCGGTGTCGTGTGGCGCAAGGATCACGACATCGAAGTCGCCAATCTCTGCCGCCCGTACAACGCGGAGCGCGACGAGAACGTCGATCCCCTTCTCCTGGGCCACGTACTTGGCCAGCCGCCCATTCCAGAGATAGCGAAGACTGCGGTAGGTGACGTTCACTCGAGGATCCCGCGTCCACTCCGATTTCTGCGCCATTGATCGGCGGTAAGCGGTCGGGTTGTGCCTGTTGCTTGGCAGGCCACGGTAGACCTCGACGGCGGCGACCTCGGCGTGCGCAATCTCGTCGTCCTCGCCGTTGGCCAGCCGTTCCATCAGAAGGTGGTTCAGCGCCCGACGATCTGGTTGGCCAGGTACAGGGGGTGTATCAAGGTCGCGTGCTTCGGAGTGCCTGTTGGGGCGAAACGCTCGTGCGCGGTCAGGTGGATGTTCTGGTAGTCGATCACGACGAGAGCCTTGGCCGGCACGCTGCTCCTCCGGATACGAAAAGGCCCACCAGTTCCGGAGAACGGTGGGCAGCTATGTAGTCAATACAACACACGGCAGCGCTATGGCAACAATAATGCGAAAAAAGGTCCTGACCTTGACAGGGCGCCCAGACCCCGGTGCGCGCTCGACCGACGCCAGGACCGGGACGTTCCCCCCGGGGTGCAGCGCTGTGGCGTCCATATCGCCTGCCGTCAGGAAGGTGACTGATTGTGGACGGGAGCGACGCGGAAGCCCAACGGGATGACCTTGGAGATGTGGGACTCCCGAACACGATGATCGGTATTGCTCAGAGCACGCCCCATCATGATGTCGACGACAACGTGCATGTCCTCCTGTGCAGCGGCACCGACATCTCCAATACCCATGCTGTCGAAGCCACATCGTGGCTTGCCCTCGAACCCTTCCTCACCGTGTTGATTGCTGCCCCAGTGTGCGTACCCCCAAATCGTGAAGTCGAACACACCTCTTGCACCGCGGATTCGATTTGCGCTGTAGCGGCTGGCCGGTGGGCCATCTACAGGTATGACGGCATCTGTGCACAAGCTGACGGCGGGGTCGGGGTACGACTACCTGACCCGGCAGGTCGCTGCGCAGGACTCGACGGAGAAGGGCCACCTGAGCCTGGCGTCGTACTACTCCGAGAAGGGAGAGGTTCCCGGTACGTGGTGGGGGAGTGGACTGGCAGGGCTGGGGGATGTGGCCGTCGGGGACCAGGTGTCGGCGGAGCAGATGAAGGCACTGTTCGGTGGGGGCTTCCATCCGAACGAGGCGTCCCGTTTGGCGGCGTTGCCGGCGGACGCGTCGCCGGAGGAGATCCGCGCTGCCTCTCGTTTGGGGACGCCGTTTCCGGTGTACTCCGGGGCGACGGACTTCCGAAAGGAAGTGGCGATCCGATGCTCCGAATGGGAGGCGGAGCATCCGGGTGTCGGGGAGGTGCCGGTGGGTGTGCGGTCTGAGATCCGCAACGACATTGCCAAAGAGCACTTCCGCGAGAAGTTCCGCCGTATCCCCAGTCCTTTGGAGTTGTCGTCGGCGGTGGCGAAGTTGTCGCGGGATCCATCGACGGCATGCGCCGGATACGACGTGACATTCACGCCAGTGAAATCGGTGTCAGCACTGTGGGCCGTGGCCCCGGTGGAGCTGGCCGCCCGGATCGAGGAGGCCCACAACGCCGCCGTCGCCGATGCGCTGCGGTTCCTGGAGAGACGGGCTCTGTTCACCCGCTGCGGACACGGCGGGGTGCGACAGGTTGACGTGATCGGCCTGCTGGCGGCCACCTTTGTCCACCGCGACTCCAGGGCGGGGGACCCAAACCTTCACACCCATGTCGCGATCGCGAACAAGGTACAAACCCTGGACGGGAAATGGCTGGCCATTGATGGCAGGTTGATCTTCAAGGCGATGGTGGCTGTCAGTGAGACCTACAACACCCAACTCGAGGCCCACCTGGCCAAGCTCGGGATCCGGTTCGACGAGCGTCCCGGCACCGAGCAGGGGAAGAGGCCGGTGCGGGAAGTCGTGGGTGTGCCGGCTGCATTGCTTGAGCGGTGGTCCTCCCGGCGCGTCGCGATCGTGGCCCGTCAGGGGCAGTTGGCTGCCCGGTTCCAGCAAGAGCATGGGAGGCCGCCGACGCCGGTGGAGGCGATCAAGTTGGCACAGCAAGCCACCTTGGAGACCCGTGACGCCAAACACAAACCCCGCCGCATCAGTCAGCAGCGCGCCGCATGGTGGGCCGAAGCGCTGCAGGTAATCGGGGAGCGCGGCATTCACGACCTGGTGGCAGCCGCCACCACACCGCCCGCCGAATCGGTGCAGCCGATCACGAACCAGTGGGTGAACGACACCGCACGTGAGGTGGTTGCTGCTATGGAGGGCGGCCGGACCACGTGGCAGGTGTGGCATTTGCGAGCCGAGGCCTCCCGGCGTGTGCGGGAGGTGACCATTGATCCGGAGACCACGAAAGTGGTGACTGAGGCGTTGTTGAGTGCAGCGGTGCGGTTGAGCACGCCGGTCGGGAACGCCGGTGCTGACGGCATTGCTGAGCCGACGGTGTTGCGGCGTCGGGAGGGGGCGTCGGTGTACACGGTGGCTGGGTCGCAGCTCTTCACGTCTCGAAAGGTGCTCGAGGCAGAGAGCCGGATCGTTGATCTCGCAGGCCGCACGGATGGGCGTCGTGTCGGGGAACTCGAGGTATCGCTGGCGTTGCTGGCCTCCACCGCCAACGGCATCACCCTGAACGCCGGCCAGACCAACATGGTGCGACAGATGGCCACCAGCGGGACCCGAGTGCAGCTCGCCCTCGCGGCCGCGGGGTCCGGGAAGACCACCGCGTTGAAGGTGTTGGCTGAGGCTTGGCGCGAGGGCGGCGGCACCGTCCTTGGCCTCGCGCCCTCTGCAGTGGCGGCCAGCATCCTGCGGGACCAGACGGGCGACGCCACCACCATCGCCAAGTACGTCTGGGACCTGAAACACGGCCGCAGCAACGAGGTCAATGCAAGGATCGGCCCGGACACGCTGGTGATCATTGACGAAGCTGGGATGGTCGACACCATCTCCCTGGCCACCGTAATCGACCATGTCGTCAGCAGGGGAGGGTCCGTCAGGCTGGTGGGCGATGACCAACAGCTGGCAGCGATCAGCGCCGGTGGGGTGCTGCGTGACATCGCCGAAGTCCACGGCGCCGTCGAACTCAACGAACTCCTCCGCTTCCAGGACCCCGCTGAAGCCAATGCGTCGCTGGCGCTGCGGGACGGAAGGCCTGAGGCGTTGGGGTTCTACCTCGACGCCGAACGCATCCATGCCGGCACGCAGGAATCCGGTCTCGAAGCGGCGTTCAACGACTGGGCCAGGGACAGGGCTGCAGGGTTGGACAGTCTCATGTTGGCCGGTACCCGCGACACCGTCACGGACCTCAACCGTCGGGCCAGAGCCCACCGACTCATCACCACGAGGGCCACCGGCCACGACTCTGAGGTGGTGCTGGCCGATGCAAACCATGCTTCGGTCGGGGATGTCATCGTCACCCGCCTCAATGATCGACGGCTGGCGATCTCGGCGACGGACTGGGTCAAGAACGGCGATCGGTGGGTTGTCCAGCGCGTCACCAACCGTGGGGTAGTACGGGCTCGGCATTGCGACTCCGGGCTGACGGTAAACCTGCCTGCCGACTACGTCCACAAGCACGTACAGCTGGGATACGCCGTGACCGTGCACGCCGCCCAGGGTCTGACGGTGGACGTCACTCGCGGTGTACTGACAGGGCAGGAGACCAGGCAGCAGCTCTACGTCATGGCCACACGCGGCAGACAGGCCAACCATCTGTACGTGCCGATCGTCGGTGATGGTGACGAACACAGCGTCGTGCACCCCACCACCCTGCGGCCCGAAACTGCCGTTGATGTTCTGCAGACGGTACTCGCTCGCGACGGCTCCGCACGCTCCCCACCACCGAAACCCGCGACCAGTTTGCACCGGCGATTCGGCTCACCAACGCTGCAGCCCGGTACATCGATGCCCTCCACGTCGCTGTGGAGACCACCATCGACGCTGACACGGTCGCAGGCCTCGACCGCGACGCTGATCGAGTGGTGGAAGGGCTAACATCATGCGCGGCGTGGCCAGCCCTGCGTGCCGCCCTGTTGCTGAACGTCGCCGACGGCCACGACCCGCTGGTTGAACTTCAAACCGCTGTGACATCAAGGGAACTGGAATCTGCGCACGACCCGGCTGCGGTACTGACCTGGCGTATCCGTATCCCGCGGGGCACGGGCCCTCTGCCGTGGCTTCCTCCCATCCCCGAAAACTTGAAGGAGAATCCTGAGTGGGGCCCGTACCTGACTGCTCGTGCCAAGTTGGTGACGTCCTGCGCGGAGACCGCGTCTGAAGAGGCCGGTCATTTGGACCGACCTGGGTGGGTGCTCCCCGGCCAGCAACTACCCCACGCACTGATTGAGGACGTCGAGCTCTGGCGCGCGGCAACCGGGGTCGACGCAGCTGACCGCCGGACCCTCGGGCCGATCCAACTCGGCACCATCGCACGTAGCTGGCAACGACACCTCGAGCGCCGCCTCCAAGCGTGCAAATCCTCCGGTGCTGGCAGACTTCCTCGCGGACCTCCACCCCGAGATCCACAGCGACCCGTTCGCAGGCACCCTCACCGACCGGATTGCATCACTTCATGCCGCCGGCGTTCCCGTGTCGGCGCTGCTGGCAGCAGTTGTCGCCGACGGGCCCCTTCCTGTCGAGCTACCCGCCGCCGCCCTGTGGTGGCGACTCTCCCGCCACATCAACCCGGCCGAGCACGTCGTCACCGCCGAACCGGCTCCGGCCAGATGGGGCGCGGAGTTCCGAGCGCGGGTTGGTGACGCCAAGGCTGCTGAGCTCGAAAGAAGCCCGTGGTGGCCCAGCTTGGTCGACGTCGTCAACCACGGCTTGGAAGCGGGCGTTCCTTTGCGAGATCTGCTGTCCGTCGACGGCAGTGTCGACGGCTCGCCCTCCGGCGACCTGTGCTTGGCTCTCCTGCGCCGGGCATTACAACTCACCACCGCACCACCTCATCCCGCCGGCGACCCGCAGGCTTTTGACCAGCCCACGACCGCGCGTTTGGAACAGCAGGCCGAAGAACGGTGGAGGGCATGGGCTGGTATGACGAATCCAGCATGGGTGAAGAGCGAGCACTGGCCTGCGATCGCCAACCAGTTGGACCGAGTCGACCCCGCCATCGTCGACTTCGACCGGCTGGCCCAAAAGCTGCATGCGTCTCCCGCGAACTTAGTTGTGGCGATCCTGAAGGACCTCAACGACCCCGACCAAGCCGTCGAGCCAACTCGTAGACCCCAGTCGGCCGACTCGGTCCTTATTAACGCGAATGAGCGCCACCGCCGATTCAGCCAACACGTAAATCCAACGACTGCTCCTCGTCGTTGAGCAGAGCAACTTGCGAGCTGGGTGTGGATTGGCTGGGCAGTCAGACCGCTTATCGGCAGCCCGTCCGGACACCACGTCGGACGTGCGACGCCAGGACGAAGGGAAGAAGCTGGGAGGCGGGGTGTTGGGTGGCTCCTACTATTTCCGACGCTGAGTCTCAGTGTCGCCCCGGCATGTCGCATGCCAGCAATGCCGGTAGGCTTCCATCCACAATGAGTAGTGCTGACACCTTCGCACCGGGCAACGTTGTCGTGGTGCGTGACGAGGACTGGCTCGTCACGTCCGTAGATGAGTCCTCGGACGGTCCAGTCCTCAACACCCAAGGACTCTCCGACCTGGTCCGCGGCCAGGACGCCGTCTTCTACCCGTCCCTGGACCGTGGCATCCGACTCAACGACCCCCGTGACGTCACCATCCGCGCCGACGACTCTCCCAAGTACCGGCTCTCCCGGCTTTGGGTGGAATCGACGCTCCGCAAGACCGCCGTCCCGCTCAGCGACGACTCTCTCACCGTCTCGCCGCGCATGCTTGCTCGGCAGCTGGGCTACCAACACAAGGCCGTCGCGAAGGCCCTCGACCCCACCACGCTGCGCCCCCGGATTCTGCTTGCCGACGCCGTCGGCCTGGGCAAGACGCTCGAGATTGGCATGATCCTCTCCGAACTCATCCGGCGTGGCCGTGGCGAACGAATCCTCATCGTCACCCCGCGACACGTGCTGGAGCAGATGCAGCACGAAATGTGGAGCCGCTTCGCGATCCCATTCGTCCGCCTGGACTCCCAGGGCGTGTCCCGCGTCAAGCAGAAGCTCCCCGCCAACCGCAACCCGTTCTCCTACTTCCGCCGCGTCATCATCTCCATCGACACGCTGAAGCAGGAACGCTTCGTCCACGACCTGCGTCGCCATCACTGGGACGCCGCCGTCATCGACGAGTCCCACAACATCACCAACACCGACACGCTCAACAACCGGCTGGCCAGCATCCTCGCGCCCCAGTCCGACGCCCTCATCCTCGCCTCCGCCACCCCGCACAACGGCGCACGCGAGTCCTTCGCCGAACTGGTCCGTCTCCTCGACCCCACCGCCGTCAAGGCTGACGGGGAACTGGACTTACGCCGCGTCGAGCAGCTCACCATCCGACGTCACCGCCACAGCGCCGAGGTGGCTGAAGAGGTCGGAGCCGACTGGGCGGAGCGCCTCGAGCCCGACAACCGCCTCATCGACGCCTCACCGCAGGAGGATGCCGTCGTCGACGAGCTGGTGAACACATGGCTTCGCCCGCAGGGAAAGTCGCCCTACTCGGGCAGCAACGGCTCGCTGTTCCCGTGGACACTGGCCAAGGCGTTCCTGTCCTCACCCGCAGCACTGCGCGACACGCTCGTGAACCGCCGCAACCGACTGGACCACACGGCCGAGTCCCGCCGCGAGGCCGACGCCCTGGATCGACTGGCGGGGCTCAACAAGCAGACGTTCACGTCGTCGTCGAAGTACCGCGCCCTGGTGGAGTACCTACGCGACGAGGTGGGCGTGGGGAAGTCGTCGCCCATGCGGGCGGTCGTGTTCTCCGAGCGCGTGGCCACCCTGCACTGGCTCCAGGCCAACCTCCAACGGGACCTCGCTCTCAAACCCGGACAGGTGGAGGTCCTGCACGGCGGCCTGGCCGACGACCAGCAGCAGGCCATCGTCGAGAGCTTCAAGCAGACCAGCTCCCCGATTCGGGTGCTGGTCACCGGCGACGTGGCCTCCGAGGGCGTCAACCTCCACAAACAGTGCCACCACCTGATCCACTACGACATCCCGTGGTCGCTGATCCGCATCGAGCAGCGCAACGGCCGCATCGACCGCTACGGCCAGAAGCACCCCCCACAGATCACGACTTTGCTGCTCAATCCCTCCAACGAGGGCTTCTCCGGCGACATCCGCGTTCTCGCCGCACTGGTGGCCCGCGAACACGAGGCCCACCGCGCCCTCGGCGACGCCGCCAGCCTCATGGGCCGCTACAGCGTCACCGCCGAGGAAGACGCCATCCGGCAGGTGCTCGCCGGCTCCAAGCAATTCGACGACGTCGTCGCCGAACCGGACAACATCGCCTCCAGCGTCGACGACTGGCTCGCCCAGTACCTCGACGACCCCACCGACGAGCAACCAGAAGCCGCCCTCGACGGCGACCACCTCCTCTACACCAAGCCCGTCGACTTCCTCCGCGACGCCCTCCACGAGTACTACCCCTCGCCCGAGGACAAACCACTGCCGCGCGACCTCGGCGGCGTCGGATGGCGCGAACATCCAGCCGAACACATCGTCGAGTTCGTCCCACCCGCCGATCTTCGGCAGCGCTTCGAGGTGCTCCCGCAGAGCTACCTCGCCGACCGCAACGTCCTGGAGAACCTCAAGCTCGTGACAGAGCCCGGAGCCGCCACCACCATCCTCGACGCGGCCCTCACCGACACCAGCGACTCATCCTGGCCAGCCGCCCACTACCTCGGTCCCCTGCACCCGGTGCTGGACTGGGCTGCCGACCGGGCGCTGTCCCGACTGGCCCGCGGTGAGATCTTCGCCGTCCGAGGCGACGTCGAGGTGCCCACCGTCCTGCTCAACGGCACCCTCATCAACCGCCGCGGCCAGGTGGTGGCGTCGTCGTGGCTGGCCGCCCAGTTCCACGGCCACACCCCCATCGTGGTCGCCTACGCCACGGCGGGGGAGATGCTGGCTGAGGCGGGCGTTATCGGCGAGCGCAGCAACCCCGGGCCGGTCCGGCTGCCCGATGCCGACCTCATCCGTCCCGCCGTCGCGAAAGCCGAGGATACACTGCGCTTCCAGTTCGAGGCCGCCGAGTCCGCCGCCAAGGCACAGGTCGACGAGTGGATCGCCCGGGGCGAGGCCTGGCAGTCGGAAGCCGACGCGCTCATCCAGCGCCACCAAGTCCGGCAGCGCCGAGGGCTGGTGGAAGCGCAGGAACAACTCAGCCGCGACATGACCCCCGACCGCCAACTGGTGCGCCCCCTGCTGGTGGTCCTCCCCGCCGACACCCCGGAGGCCGCCCACAGTTCATCAGGTGGTCGAGTAGCTCCGGCGAGGAACGAGCAGGAGCGTGTCGAGAGCCGGGACGCCCGCACTTGGTCTCACCCTCCAGATGGTCGAGTAGCGCCCGCGAGGAACGAGCAGGCGCGTGTCGAGACCCCCCGCGCCCAGAACACGGAGGCTACGCATGGCTGACAGCGACGCACTGCTGGTCGTCGAGGACTGGATCAGCGAGCACTTCTTCACCACAGACGCGCGCAAGGAGTCCTACCTTGCCCGCGTACTGGAGCGGGCGAAGCAGTGGCGTGACGCCGAGGGTCCAACAACCAAGTCCCGCTTCACCGCAGATCGCAGCAGACTGGCCACCGCCATGGCCGCGCTCTACGCCGACGAGGAGCCGAACCCCACCGCTGCCGCCAACCTCCACGCCGACCTTCGTCGCATCCTCGGATTCCATCCCGGCCCCTACGAGACCACCATCAACGGGCCGGTCCGGCTCCTCCGCTCACCGGGACTGGAGCCCACCCTTGCGCTGGTGGAGGCCAAGCCCGCCGCCACGCTGGACGAGTTGTTTGCCCGCCACGCCGACACCCTCGCCGAGCCCTACGCCATCGACGACGAGGAGCCCATCCACTCCGCCACCAAACTCGTCTCCACCCTGTTCCTCGACAACGAGCAGACCAAGTTCGCGCTCATCATGGCCGGCCGATGGCTGGTGGTGGCCGAGGCGTCCCGGTGGCCCGAGGGCCGATACCTGGCCGTCGACCTCCACACGGTGGCCGAACGCAACGACACCAAACAGGGTGGTGAGATCGACCGCGCACTGGTGGCAGTCGACGCACAGTCACTCGCCCCCGACGCCGGCGGCACTATCTGGTGGGACGCCACACTCGAAGCCTCCGTCGCCCACACCGTCGGAGTATCCGGGGATCTTCGCGAGGGTGTCCGCGAATCCATCGAGCTCATCGCCAACGAGGTCGTGGACCGACGCCGCGCCCAAGGCCTCGACCCCCTCCCACAGCACCAGGCCCAACCGCTGGCGCTCCAGTCGCTCAGGTTCCTCTACCGCATCCTGTTCCTGCTCTACGCCGAGGCGTCGCCGGAGCTGAAGATCCTTCCCGTGGGAGACCCCGACTACGCCCGCGGCTACTCCCTGGACCGGTTGCGTGAACTGGTGCAGGTGGAACTCTCCTCCCCACGCGCCCGCTCTGGAACCCACCTGTACGAGTCGCTGGCACTGCTGTTCGAGCTGGTGGACCGCGGCCACAGCCTGAGCGAGGACTCCGACAGGCTCGTCGAGCGCGGCTTGGAGTTCCAACCGCTTCGCGCCGACCTCTTCTCCCCGAAGGCCACGGCGCTGATCGACAAGGTGGGCCTCGGCAACCACGCCCTGCAGGAGGTGCTGCGCCGTCTCCTGCTGAGCAAGGAGCGCTCCGGCATGGAGCGCGGCTTCATCAGCTACGTCGAACTCGGCATCAACCAACTCGGCGCCGTCTACGAGGGCCTGATGAGCTACACCGGCTCCTTCGCCGACGTCGACCTCTACGAGGTCGCCCGTGACGGCAACCCGGCGAAGGGCTCCTGGGTGGTCCCCGTCGACCGCGCCGACCATCTGGCCGAGAAGGACTTCGTCCTCGACATCGACCCTGTAACACAGCAGCGCCGCCGCCGCCGCTACACCCGGGGCCAGTTCGTCTTCCGGCTCTCCGGGCGTGAGCGACAGCGCTCGGCCTCGTACTACACCCCCGAGGTGCTGACGAAGTTCACCGTCTCCGAGGCACTCGCCGAGTTAATGGACCAGGACGGCCGCACCACCACCGCCGAGGAGATCCTAGGCCTCAGCGTCTGTGAGCCCGCGCTGGGTTCCGGCGCCTTCGCCATCGAGGCCGTCCGCCAGCTGGCCGACCAGTACCTGAAGCGCCGTCAGGAGGAGCTGGGGGAGCGGATCGACCCCGACCTCTACCCAGCCGAGCTGCAGAAGGTGAAGGCCCACCTGGCACTGCACAACGTCTACGGCGTCGATCTCAACGCCACCGCCGTGGAGTTCGCAGAGATCACGCTGTGGCTGGACACCATGGCCGAAGGCTTGCAAGCACCCTGGTTCGGGCTCCGGTTGCGCCGCGGCAACTCACTCGTGGGGGCGTCACGCTCCTTCTACACGCGCGATCAGGTCAACGACAAGCGCTGGCTCACTACCCCGCCCAAAGCTGAGCCACTCACGGACATCGCCGACCGCATCGAACAGGACCGCCCCGAGCTGAGCGGCTCCGGCGGACGCATCCACCACTGGCTGCTGCCCGCCGCCGGCTGGGGTGCCACGTCGGAGTCCAAGGAGGCAAAGGAACTCGTCCCCGATCGTGTGAAGAGCGTCAAGGCGTGGCGGAAGGCGATCAGGAGCAAGCCGACAAAAAAACAGCTCGACCAGTTGGTGGCCATCTCCCATCAGGTCGAGGAGTTGTGGGCCATGGCGTACCGCCGACTCAAGGTGGCCGAGCAGCAGTCCGCCCGGAAAATACCCTTGTGGGGGATTCCCGAGGAGGTCGCCAACCAGCACCAGACGACGGTCGTGACGAGGGAACAGATTGAGGAGTCACTGGCCGACGATGAGGGTGCTTACCGCCGGCTGCGTCGGATGATGGATGCCTGGACCGCACTGTGGTTCTGGCCGTTGACCGGCGACAAAGTGGCCCCGCCGACCCTCGATCAGTGGATCGACGCTGCTCAGGGCATCCTCGGCTCGTACCAACCGACCCGCAGCAGGAAGGCCAGTTCGGCCGATCAACCTCTCAGTCCTTCCGATGTGTGGGGAGCGCTTGCCGAACAGGAGGAGTTTGAGCTTTTCACCGCCGGTGCGCGAAGGGTCGCCGCTGTACTTGCCGCCCACCCATGGCTGCGTGTCTGCGAGCACGTAGCGGGTGAGCAGGGCTTCTTCCACTGGCAGTTGGACTTCGCCACGGTGTTCGGACGCGAAGGCTTCGACCTCCAGGTGGGTAACCCGCCGTGGGTGCGGCCGGATGTGGATATGGATGCACTTCTAGCTGAAGGGGATCCATGGTGGCAGTTGGCAATCAAGCCTTCTGAAGCACTCAAGGCATCACGGCGGTTAGGGACGCTACAGCTAGCCAGGATGGGAGACACCGTGACGGCAGGGGCAGCAGAGATGGTGGCGCTGCGAGAATTTGTGGGTGATGTCGCCTCTTATCCGGAGTTGGCGGGTCTCCGGCCTGACTTGTATCGATGCTTCATGGCTCGGGCTTGGGAACGTTCGTCATACCAAGGCACCGTTGGCTTAATCCATCCTGAGACACACCTAACTGACGAGAAGGCTGGAGGACTTCGGGAACTGACTTATCCCCGGCTAAGGCGACACTGGCAGTTCCTCAACGAGCTCAAGCTCTTCTCCGAAATTCACGATCTTGTTTCTTATGGTGTCCACATCTACGGAGCCTCACGGCATGTGGTCTTCATGCAGGCATCTGGTCTTTATCATCCCGAGACGGTCACTCGATCTCAGCATCATGATGGGTCCGGATCTGAACCCGGCTTCAAGCATGAGGGAAACTGGGATCGTCGGCCGCATAGATCTCGGATCCAGACGGTCACGGATAGCACGTTGGTGAGTTGGCGGGACGCTCTCGAGGACCCCGACCTTCCGGTGCGCCGCACCCGGATGCTCTATGCGGTGAACCGTTCGGCATCTCGTGTTCTTAGCTTGCTCTCTACGGCGCCCAGGGTGGGTGAGCTGGGTCTGCACTTCTCGGCTGGCTGGAACGAGACTACCGACCGTCAGAAGGGCAGGTTCGTACAGGAGTGGGGACCTGCATCTTGGGAGGACGCCATCCTGCAAGGGCCGCACCTCCACGTCGGCACCCCTTTCTATAAGTCGCCGAACTCGACGATGAAGCACAACCAG
Source organism: uncultured Arachnia sp. (assembly GCA_947493705.1). Taxonomy (GTDB): domain Bacteria; phylum Actinomycetota; class Actinomycetes; order Propionibacteriales; family Propionibacteriaceae; genus Arachnia. The sequence goes on from CANLSH010000019.1 coordinate 26,585, forward strand.
GACTGGTCATCGGTGGACCTTGAGACACTGGCTCCGGACGCTCGGCCCGTGACGGCGTACAAGCCTGCGGGCGACCGCGCAATCTACGACGCCGCCTACGGCACGTGGAACGGGGTCCCGGTCCGTGACCACTACCGCTTGGCGTGGCGAGCCATGGCCGCGAACTCCGGTGAGCGCACGCTGACTCCTGCGATCATTCCTCCAAGTGCAGCTCATCCGAATGGCGTCTTCTCCCTTGGTGGCGACCCTGGCCTTGTGGTCTTTGCCGCCGGGGCACTGTCGTCATTGCTGAGTGACTTCTCCGTTCGAGCCGCCCCGAAGAGTGGTATCTATCAGGGAGTCGTGGATCGTCTCGGGCTTCCTCCGGTGACACACGAACTGGCGCCGAGACTGCTCTTGCGGACACTCCGCCTGAACTGTCTGACGGAGGCCTACGCTCCCCTGTGGCAGGAACTATGGGATCCGGCATTCGCCGAGGATGAGTGGCTGCTCGGCAAGGGATACCCCGGGGGCCCGGATATGGGTGCCGTCAGACCGGAATGGACGCCCACCACCCCGCTCCGCCGCGACATCGATCGTCGCAATGCCCTCGTGGAGATCGACGCACTGATGGCCACCATGCTTGGCGTCTCGGCCGACGAACTCTCGACGATTTACCGCACCCAGTTCGCGGTTCTGCACGGTTACGACCAGAACGACTATATCTACGACGCAAACGGCCGCCTGGTTCCGACCCAAGTCCGCCAGCTGTGGCGCAAGAAGGGCCACAAGCTCACCGAGGAGGAGCGTACGGCCACCCACCCCGTAGGCACGATCTATAAGTATGAGCTCCCGTTCGCCCGCATCGACCGCGAGGCCGATTTCTGCACCGCAGTGGATGCTCTGCAAACGTACCACTGGAAACGACCCGGGGGAGTGGCACCGCTCGACTCCGGACGGCGGAATTTGGGTCCAGATCCATCAACAACCGGTGTTGGCGTTGCCCGATGAACGCTCAAGTTAGTGGAGTTGTCTTACCCATGGCCACACCTCGGTATTTTGTCGACTTGCCGATTGCTGACATGAGCGGTCGCCCCTCCAACGAAACTGAACGGCTGAGAATCGCTGGGAGCCCCAGGCCCTCCCCTACCGCTACTCTCGGCGAGAGCCTGAAGTCAGACAGAAGCTCGGGTGGCCTAATTTCGGTCGCAGGTGATAGCACGCCTCGTTATCAGATCGCGGCGCTGAACGGGCCACCGCGGCCCTACTCGGCTGGAGAGAGTGTCAGCTGACATGGCGCGCTTGGTCCTGTACCTAGTCAGCTGGCTTTGTGCGCTGGCCGTGACGATCGTGGCCGATCCAGATGGAAGGACCTTCTTCATCTCAAGTGGACTCGCGATTGGCCTCGTTATACCGCTCCTCGATACGCTGATTGTTCACTCTCGCTACTTGAAGCTGGCGTGGTATTCGCTTCGAACGTTCAGAAAGCGTGTGCGCATTTCAGCTTCTTATCTCTATAGAATAAAGGTGGACGACCAGTATCTGCTCATCAAGGGCACGCGATTCGATCACTATCAACCGGTCGGGGGGGTGTACAAGGCTTACCCATCGTCGTCGGGCAGGCGTAATGAAATGAGTGTGTTAGATGACAACCTGCTGGTTCCAGATGAGGTGAGCGAGGGCGATCTCAGAGTCCGCGTGCCAGGCAGGAATCTGCTGTCCTTTGTCAAGTGGTTCGAGGATGGTCGTGGGCGGGAAGTTGATTGTTGGCGAGAGTTTTATGAGGAACTCATCGCCACTGAGATCCTGCCTGCAGAAGTTTTCCGGTTCATCAAGTGCGATCATCTCGGCCGCCTTTATCGTCCGTTGAGGTACAGCCCTTGGGCCGAAAGTCAAGAGTTGCTCATTGCTGATTTGGTGGAACTTCTCCCAACTGCTGATCAGCTATTAGCGTTGCGGAGACTCAAGGCAGATTGTGATTCTAGGATCTTGTGGTCTTCTGAGAAGCAAATCCGACGGCTGGGTGCTCAAGATGGCTCTGTGTCTCAGGACACGAGAATAGCTGAGACTGCGGTGTGGGTGGTTGATGGCGCTGCGCGATAACAGCCCGGTTTGCCTCGTGGTACAAAGCTAAATCCGCTTGTGCGTCTCGGCTCCGCTAGGATCCGTTCCGGACGCTCGTCCATAGGCCGTCCTGCACCAAGGAGGGTAGTGACTTTCGGCCCGTCAAGTATTTCAATGTGCTCGTCAGACCAGCACCACGCGATTCTATGATAGCGACAGTTTCTTCATCGAGTGCGTTAGCTCGAGCGAGGGCGACCGCGCTGCCTCGTATAATTTCAGGATCGTACGACGAGCGCGAAGCCCTGCGAACCAGTTCGAGGTCGGCGCGGCCGGCGCTCTTGGCCACGAGATTGAGGGCCAGTACGCGTAGGTAAGCAGGCTGGTTCTGGTTTTCAGCGATGCGCTTTCCGTACTCGATCCACTCCTCAGGAGCGTCACCTAGCAGGTCAAGCATGGCGGCGATCAGCCACGCCTGCTGGTATACCTCAAGGACAGGCTCTGGAGTCTTAAGGAGGTAGGAACTGAGCGCCGCTTGGACTTGAGGATCGCCAATGAAGGCTCTCAGGTAGACCGCAGACGCGGGGGCAACTTCTTGGAGGCTTTCAAGCCGGGCGAGGACCGGCTGCAGTGCCGGAGCATCGACGAGTGCTGCGAGCCTTAGAAGCGCGAACTTCGCGTGTTTTACCTTGGGTCGAGTCTCTTCAATCGCATCTTTGAGCAGTTGTCGCAGAACGGGTCGGGCCTCATCAATTCGTCGCTGGAAGAAGTAGCCCGCCAGTTCCAGGGCCTCATCGCGCGATGAAGTCACACAATCCCTGATCTCAGTCTTTGCGCTGCTGATGACCAGCCCTAGTTTCCTGCATTCGATCTCGAGGAGACGGAGGCCACGGAGCGCCTCGTCGCGAGTACTTGCTACGATCCGAATGTCATCCATGTAGCGGTAGTATGCGAAGCCCTTACTGATCATGAAGGAGTCGACGCTTGTGAGGAAGTAGTTGCCGAGCAATCTCGAGGCTTCGGGTCCGGTGGGAAGGCCGTGATGGGACTCTCCCCGCCATTGGTCCACCAGGCGGCGCAGCCTGTGAATTGTTCGCTCGTGGCCCGGCAGACTCTCCAGCGCGGAGAACAGTAGGCGGTGGGAGATGGTATCGAAATAGCTGACTAGGTCCGTCACAACCATCCAGGGGCCACTCTGGTGCTGGGCTGCCTCGGTGGCATCCATGAACTTGCGCCATTGCTTGACACCAAGGAGGACGAACGCCCCGCCCTTTGTGTTCGGTGCCAGACGGGCGCTAAAGACCCTGTCGCTCATGCGGGCGTCGATGTCGGGTGCAAGTTCGTTGCAGAGGGCCTGGTAGGCGACCCGATCGCTCAGGCTTAGGAGCGCACCGCCCCTCGTCAGAAACTCACCCTTCGGAACCTCAACGATGGTCACGGGATCGGCCACCGGCGAGTCGGATGAGCACTTCTCGGCTGCACGGTCGAGAATGAAGTCAGGCTCCTGAAAGAAGTCGTCCCAGTTCAAAACATCGGGGACCCACAATTCGCGCCGGTCGTTCGCGCGCACTTGCAGTAAGGCTCTTCCCACGTCGAGTGACGAGACTCTCGGTGTGTCTGTCGTAGCGGGAGCAGAAGGCGGTAGTTTATCGCCATACACGATCCAACGCCCACCAATCTTGGTGCCAGGCAGCTCCCCATCCGCCAGCCGCCGTTTGACGGTAGCCTCTGATAGCTGTAGCCGGGTCGCCGCTTCTTGCGTAGTGATGTTCACCCTTAACCTCCTGAGCGCTCACGCTCACTATAGCGCTCGTTTTGTCGGTTACAGCGCTGGGGCTTGCTCTTCCTGTTCCGTAGTGCTCGAGGGGTACGTGGCGCGCCATCGAGTCGGTAGTCCCGCCCGCCAAGATTCGGAGTCTCCGCTAGGTTCTGTCCAGACGGGATTCGTCCGGAACAGGAGGGAGTATTCGTGGACGCGCTATTGCCTGGCCGCCAGGCCATGCGGCTGCGCGATGGTTTGCTCGATTACCTCACCACTACCTTCGCGCTCGCTGACGCCGACGCCCGCGCGGCCCTTCTCGAGCTTTTGGCCGATGAGTCGGAAGGCATGTTCAAGGGTCCCTACCTGCGCTCCGGAATGCCGTTCAGTCCGGCACCGCGCCGTGCCGTTTCCCCTCTTGACTGGATGCCGACTGGGTTTGTCCCCTACGCTCACCAGGCCGCGGCGCTTCGGCGACTCTCCAGCTTGCACGGCCGACCCCAGCCGACCCTGGTCACCACCGGCACCGGATCCGGCAAGACCGAGGCGTTCCTGCTACCCATACTCGACCACTGCCTGCGTGCTCGTCGGCAAGGTATCAATGGCATGAAGGCGCTCATCCTCTACCCGATGAATGCGCTGGCCAACGACCAGGCTCAGCGCCTCGCTCGGATGATCACCCAGCCCGACTCCACTGGCCACCAACCACTGGGCTCCATCACCGCTGCCCTCTACACCGGTGAGGCAACCGCTGGTGGGCGTACGTCCGGTCCGACGACGAAGGTTACCGAGCACGGGCTGATCACCGATCGCGCGATCATCCGTGACGACCCACCGGACATCCTGCTCACGAACTACAAGATGTTGGACCAGTTGCTGCTGCGTTCCGCGGATCAGCGGTTGTGGGAGAAGTCGGCCGACTCGCTCACGTACCTGGTGCTGGACGAGTTCCACACCTACGACGGCGCCCAGGGCACTGACGTCGCCATGCTGCTGCGCCGCTTGGGATTGGCGCTTAAGTCCTACTGGCCGGAGCATGGCAGCGACGCCGACACCCACACCGCCGACGAATGGGGACGAGCGCTCGGCCGCATCACACCCGTCGGCACCTCCGCCACGCTCGGCCCCCGCGAGGACGCCCCATCGGGTGCCTTGGACATCACCGACTTCGCCACCCGCGTCTTCGGGGAGCGGTTCGATGACTCCTGCGTCGTCGGCGAACTGCGGCAGGCACCGGAGGACTGGTCCACGATTCCGAGGCTGGCGGATTATCGCCCCTCTGCCAGCGGAGCAGGACTGGACCACGCGGTCACCGAGCAGGTGGCGGCGGACGTCGTCGCCCAGCTGGCTGACGACACGGACCCTGCCGAGTTGTGCCGGATCGTACTCACCGCCCTCCACCTGGACCCTGCCACCGATGACCTCAAGACGCTGGCCCGCTCCAGCACCTTCATCCGCGACTTCCTCGCCTCCACCGCCCAGGCCACACACGTCACCGAGCTCGCCAAGCTGGTCCGCGGCAACCCCGAGACGCTGGAGACCCGTCGCCGCTTCGTCATCGCCGTACATGGGGCGTTGGGACATCTGCGGGCCCGCGGCAACGGCGGCGGACCGGACCGCTTGATGCCCTCCACCGAGGCGCACATGTGGGTGCGGGAGCTGAGCCGCATCGACCGCTACGCCGACTCCGCCGCCCGGTACCGATGGTCCGACGACGGCCCCCCGGTGGCTGGGGATGACGCCACGCAGGCGGGCGGCATCGCCTTCCCCGCCATCCACTGCCGGTTCTGCGGGCGCTCCGGCTGGGGCGTCGAGCTGGGACCGGTCGGCGACCAACTGGCCGCCAGCGACGAGAACATCCGCAGACACCACGCCAGCCGCGAGGGACGGTTCCGTCCCCTCCTCAACGCACCGGCCGACATCGACACCGACGCCCCACCGGAGACTGGCCTGGCATGGTTCGACCCACGTGAACGGCGGCTCATCACAGCGCGCGCAGACGTTGACACCACAGCCGTGCGCGAAGGCCGTGTGTTGCGCGTGGTCACTCACACCGGTGAGGACGCCGACGACGACTCGGCCAAGGACACCTGCCCCAGCTGCGGACAGCGCGACGCCATCCGCTTCATGGGCAGCGCCATCGCCACGCTGATGTCGGTGACCCTGTCCAACCTGTTCGGGCAGGCTGAACTGGACGAGGCCGAGAAGAAGTCGCTGGTGTTCGTCGACTCCGTCCAGGACGCCGCCCACCGCGCCGGCTTCGTCTCCGCCCGCTCCCACACCCTCACACTGCGCTCGGTCCTCCAGTCCGCCGGCGACGCCCCACGCTCGCTGCCCGAACTGGTGGGGCGCGCAGTCGAGCAGGCCGACGAGCCCTTCAAGCGGTACCGGCTGCTGGCTCCCAATCTGGTGGCCCGGGAGGAGGAATTCAGTCCGTTCTGGACACGCGACCATCCACCGGCCAAGTTGGTGACGATCGCGAAACAGCGTTTGCTGTTCTCCGCGGCACTCGAGTTCGGGCTCACCAGCAGCTTCGGCCGCACCCTGGAGCGCACCGGCACAATGAGCGCCCACGTCGACCTCGCCGCACCCAGCCTGCTCCGCGCCGCAAGGCGGGCGTTAAACTCCCTCGACCAGACGCTGTTCACTGACGAGGCCGACGATCGCGCCCTACTCGCCTGGGTGCGCGGCATGCTGGAACGCATCCGCACCCAGGGCGGCATCTGGCATCCCTGGCTGGAGAACTACGTCCTCGGCGACGGCGACCGGTGGCGGCTGTGGAGCAACCGGGGCCGCCCCAAGTACATGCCACCGTTCCGGCCGGGCCGGTCCACCCCCGCCTTTCCGCGGGTCGGTGGTACCACGATCGACCCCTCCAAGGCGCTCCTCGATCCGGTCACCGGCGCCCAGGCGTGGTACTCGCGGTGGACCCGACGCTGCCTCAGCGTGGATGGCGCCACCGGGGGAGTGCTGGCACGTCTCCTCCTGGACCACCTCGCCAAGGACCAGCAGCTCCGCGCCGTCACCACCGCGAGCGGTGCCACGGTCTATGCCATCGACCTCGATCGCATCCTGGTCGCGCCCACCCACGACGACCATGTGGCCGATGGCCGCCACACTCTGCGCTGCTCGGTCTGCCATGGCGAATTCCCGGTCAGCCTCACCAGCGGCGACGAGCTGGCCGGTGCCCCCTGCCTGCATGCCATCTGCGCCGGCACCCTCGCCCCGCACCGAGGCGTCCCCGGCAACTACTACCGACGGCTGTACCGCTCGGCGGAAGTGCGGCGCGTCGTCGCCCGCGAACACACCAGCCTGCTGGACCCGGTGAAGCGTCTTGAGTACGAGAACGCCTTCAAGTCCAGCCAGGACGATCCCACAGCGCCCAACGTGCTCGTCGCGACCCCAACGCTGGAGATGGGCATCGACATCGGCGACCTCTCCTCGGTGATGCTCGCCTCCTTGCCGCGCAGTGTCAGCAGCTACGTCCAGCGTGTCGGCCGCGCCGGGCGCCTGACCGGCAACGCTCTGGACCTGGCGTTCGCTCAGGGCCGCGGTGAGTTCCTGCCCCGGTTGGGCGACCCGCTCTCCCTCATCAACGGCGCCGTCACGCCGCCCGCCACCTGTCTCAGCGCCGAGGAGATCCTGCGCCGCCAGTACATCGCCCACCTCGCCGACACCTTGGCGCGCGACCCGGACGCCATCCACCCCCGCACCACCGGCACCGCGCTGGCGCAACCCACCGGCGGCACGAACACCTTCCTCGACCAGCTCGTGGCTGCGTCCCGACGCCCCGGGGCGGTGGACAGGTTCCTGGACGCGTTCGCCGTCGACGGCAACCTCACCGCCACCCTGCGGCCCGACGCCCTTGAGGCCCTGCGCGACTGGGCCACCCCCGCGCGTGACGGCTCCAGCGGGCTGATGGCCACCATCGGCCAGGCGGCGCAGCACTGGCACGCCACTCAGCAGGACCTGAAGGACCGGCTCACCCAGCTCGTCGCGGAACTGCCCGATCTGGAGGCCCGCGAACAGGACAGCGACGACGACGCCCGCGCCCTCAAGGAGGCCCGCGCCGAGCAGCGCATGCTGGAGGCCCAGATCGGCCAGGCACACGGGGACTTCTGGATCTCCGCACTGGAACGGATCGGTCTGTTGCCGAACTACTCGCTGGTTGACGACTCCGTGCAGCTCGACGTCACGATGAGCTGGATTGATCCCGACACTGGCGAGTATCACTCCGAGAACGCCGATTACTCTCGCGCCAGCGCCAACGCGCTGCGGGACTTCGCGCCCGGCGCCTCCTTCTACGCCAGCGGTCACCAGATCGACATCGACGCCGTCGACGTCGGCCACGACGGCTCCGCCATCCGTGCCGTGCGGCTGTGCCCGCACTGCGGCTACAGCCACGAGGACGACGACACCCCCACCACATGCCCCCGCTGCGGCAAGTCCGGCATCAACGACGTCGGCCAGCGCTTCGAGACCATCGAACTCACCCGCGTCTCGGCCTACGTCCGGCGCGACGAGTCCCGTATCGACGACTCCAACGACGAGCGCGTCAGCGCCGGGTTCGCGATCGTCACCGCCGCCGACGTGGACCCCACAGCCCTTCAGCGCCGCTGGTACACCACCGACGGGCTCGGGGTTGCCTATCTCAAGGGCATGGATGTGCGCTGGTACAACCTCGGCCCACGGCGCCACACTGCTGGGGAGATCACCATCGCCGGAAATACCCTGCACGGACCCCGGTTCCGCATCTGCGAGGGCTGCGGCCACCTGGACCGTGCCGGGCTCGCCAACAGCCGCGACGAGCACCGCCCCTGGTGCCGCCACCGGCACAGCCAGGAGGAACACACCCGTTCGGTCCTGCTCACCCGCAAGCTCACCACCGAGGGCGTCACTCTCACGCTGCCACAGGGCATCGCGTTCGGTGACGACGTGTTCGCCGTCCCCAGCCTCACCGCCGCCGTCCTCCTCGGGCTGCGCGAGAGCTACGGCGGCGCACCGGACCACCTCGACGTCGCCTACGTCAAGGACCCGCTGCTGGACAATCGCGACGCCCTCCTCCTGCACGACCTCGTGCCGGGTGGCACCGGCTACCTGGCCGAACTCGCCGACCCGACACAGCTGTGGGAGGTGCTGTCCCGGGCCCTGGTCCGGGTGCGGGACTGCGAGTGCGCGGACGAAGGGCGCCTGTCCTGCCACCGCTGCTTGCTGCCATTCGCCTCACCATTCAACCGCGAGGTCACCTCCCGCATCTCCGCCGAGCGGCACCTGCGCACCCTCCTGGGCCTCGACGACTCCGAGCCACCGCTGGTGCCGACATGGTCCATCACCGACGCCCCGCCACCCCCGGATCCGACCGGCGAGTCGTGGCTGGAGGAACGGTTCCGTGCCGCGTTCCTGCGACTGGCGGACAAACTCGGCGGCATCGTCAAGCAGGCCCCCAGCATCTCCGGCGGCAACATCATCACCGTCTCGCTGGGCAGCCGCACCTTCCGGCTCCGGCCCCAGGTGTACGTCGCCAACTCCAAGCCCGACTTCGTGCTCTCCAGCGAAGGACTGCCCGACGTTGCCATCTTCACCGACGGCTGGCAGTTCCACGCCTCCCAGAAGAGCAACAACATCACCGACGATGCCGCCAAGCGCCGCATCCTGCGGCAGGCCGGGAACTTGGTGCTCGCCATCACCGCCCAGGATTTGGAGCTCGACGAGGACGGTGCCGCGCCGCCCGCCCCGCCCTGGTTCATAGCTTCGTTGGTGCAGAAGTTGAACGCCGAGTCCGCCATGCAACACACCGCTGCCGCACGTGATGTGCTGGTGGGCGGACCGTTGGCATTTCTGGCGGGGTGGATGCAGCAGCCGGACCCCGACAACCTGGGCCGCTTTGCCCGAGCAGCCGTCGTCTCGATCCTGGCTTCCGGGGTCCCCGTCGGCGATGACCCCGCCGAACAGCTTGCCCTGAAACTCGTCGCCCCACCGGAAGGTGCTCAATCCCGCATCTGGTGCCACGGCAACCTGACCGTGGCGGTGAGCATGCCCGCGCCGGGCGCGATACGGCTCGCCGCCGTGCTCGACGACACCGTCGACCTCACCACACCACAGGCGAAACAGGCTTGGCGCGAATGGTTGCGGCTGGCCAACACCATGGCGCTGCTGCCGCCATCGATCGCGGCGTTCGAGGGTCGCTCCGGAGCCACCACCCCCGTCGCACCAGTTCTCGATATGGCATTCCCTGCCGCCGACGTGGCGCCGGAATGGCAGCCGATCGTCGACGAGCTGCACGGGGAGTCCGCCACACTCCTCGACCTCATCACCCAGCTCAGCGAGGCGGGCGTCACACCACCTGATGAAGAGGTGGGCCACGAGCTGGACGGTGTCCCATTCGAACTGGTGTGGGCCAAGCAGCGCATCGCCGTGCAGCTGAATCCCACCGAGCCAGTCGCGGTGGACGGATGGCACATCCTGGCGCCCGACGCGGCACTGATCGCGGCAGCATGGAAGGAACACAACGATGCCTGAGAGCGTCATCATCTACCCCAAGCAGGACAAGCTGCTCGACTCGTCGATCAAGCAGAAGGCCTACACCTTCCTCGAAAAGCTGTCCCACGACGACTCGGCGCCCGGCCTCCACGTCGAACCCATCTCCGGCGCCGCCGACTCGCGTGCCCGATCTGGCCGCGTGGACCAGCAGTACCGGGCGCTGCTGTTCAAGCTGACCACCGCCACCTCGACCGCGTACGTCGTCCATGGCATCTACAACCACGACGACGCCTACGACGTCGCTCAAAAGGTGGTCCTGACCATCAACCCCATCAACGGGCTGCCCGAGTACAACCAGCTCGATGCCCCGGTGCCGAAGCAGGCACCACCGGTGGTGGTTCCAACCCAGCACCTCGCGTCGGAACCGCTGATCGCCTTCAGCGCCGAGGACCTCACCGTCTGCTTGGGCATCCCGCCCTCCACCGCGCAGCAGGCTGTGGCGCTGACCTCCAAGGAGGCGATGACCAGCTTCACCAGCACACTGCCGGAGTGGCAGGGCCTGGCGCTGTTGCTGCTGGCGGACGGCGAGCCCATCACCCAGATCCAACAGGAGCTGGAGCTGATGAACCGACCAATGAGTCACGATGAGGCCGCAGCACGGTTCACCGATCCCCAGCCAGCCAGCGACAATGACCTGCTGGACAGCTTCGACCACCCCAGCGCCCAGATGGGCTTCGCCAAGCTTGCGGGCGCCGACGAACTGCGCCGCGTCATCACCGGCGGCGACTTCTCCGCCTGGCGCGTGTTTCTCCACCCCCAGCAGCGACGCTGGGTACAGGGCAACTGGAAAGGCCCCTACCGGATCTCCGGCGGTGCCGGGACCGGCAAGACCGTCGTGGTCGTGCACAGGGCACGTCGGCTGGCCGTCGAGGACCCGGACCTTCCTATCGTCGTCACCACGTTCACCACCAACCTGGCGGCCGAGCTCGCGCGCAGCCTTGAACGGCTGGATCCCGAGCTCACATTCCCGAATGAACTCGGCGCACCGGGCCTCCACGTCAAAGGGATCGATGCCCTAGCCCGTGCCGTACTGCAGTCCGCCGGGGCGGACGTCAGCTCCGCCGTCGATGAGGTGATCGGTGTGGGCCGCACGGACATAGGTGGCCGCACCGACAGCGACGCCGCGTGGCGCCAGGCCGTCCTACGTGCGGGAGAAGGACTGGACGAGAAGCTCCGCAGGCCCGCATTCCTGCAAGCCGAGTACGAAATGGTGATCCTGCCGCACCGCATCACCCAGCTGGCCGAGTACCTCAAGGTGGCACGCACCGGACGCGGGGTGCGGCTGTCGCGGTCGGGGCGCAAGGCTGTGTGGGCGGTCGTCGAGGCCTACCGGGACGCCGCCCGCGAGGCCGGGACCTTGGACTTCGCCGAAGCCGCCTCCATTGCGGCCGCGCATCTCGAGACGACGGGGGAGCGGCCGGCCCGGCACGTGTTGGTCGATGAGGGGCAGGACTTCAAGCCCTGTCACTGGCAACTGGTTCGTGCCCTCGTGGCCGAGCAGCCCGACGATATCTTCATCGCAGAGGACGCACACCAGCGGATCTATGGCCAGAAGCTGGTGCTCTCCGCCTACGGCATCCGGACGCAAGGACGCTCCCGAGGGCTGCGCCTCAACTACCGCACCACCGAGCAGAACCTGGCGTGGGCGGTGGGCGTCCTCACCGGGCAGGAGGTCATCGACTCCGAGGGCGAGGCCGAGACCATGGCCGGCTACTACTCGGCCCGTACCGGCCCCAAGCCGGTGCTGCGCTCCTTCGCGACGCTCACCGCGGAGCTGGACCACGCTGCTCAGCTCGTCGGTGCCTGGACGCAGTCGGGTAAGGTCGCGCCGGAGACAGTGGCGGTGCTCGTCCGCGACCGGGCCACCCGTGACCGCGTCGTCTCCGGACTTGGGGAGCGTGGCGTCGACGTGCGTGCACTGGAGGCCGGGGCCATCAAGCCGGGCCACCCTGTGGCCCTGACCATGCATCGCGCCAAGGGTACCGAGTTCACCAAGGTGTTGCTGTTCGGGCTGAACCGGGATTCCATCCCTATGGGCTTGGGGGCGTACGACTACGACGCCGAGGAGATGAACGCCGCCGAGCTCAGGGAACGCTCGCTGCTCTACGTCGCCGCCTCCCGCGCCCGCGATGAACTGGTGGTGTCGTGGAGTGGATCAGCGAGCCCGCTGCTGCCGGAGTAGTGATCATTTGGTTACCGTGTCGCTATTCGGTGCGAGATGATTAGCTAACCAGAAAGGCTGGAGGCGTCATGGATTCCAATGAAGAAGCTGTCGTTGTTCCGCTCGTGCCAGTGAGTTCGGATCTGAGCACTGAGGCAATGCTCCGTATGCTGATGAACCGCGATGCACTGCTGATCACTCCTGCTCCCGCCGCCACCACGAACGTTCCTTCTGGCTTGGTCGCCCAAAGCACAGGTGCCTTCGCAAAGGCGATCAGCCAAGCGGCTGGACAACTTGGCCGTTCTGCACCACCCGACGGCCTCTACCGCGTGATCATGCCGACCGGCTCAGTGACACGTGACCTCATCCCCGCAGTTGGGGGTGGGTTCCGCGGAATTGTTCGTGCGGCGGGATCGACGAAGATCGGCGGTCAGGTGCGGCTGGTACCTGCTGTGGCTGGTGTCGGTGCCACAGTCGCGGCTGGGCCACTCATCGCAACCGTCGGGCTCGCCGTGGCCGGCGAGATGCTGGCGCAGCACCAGACGCACAAGAAGCTCGACGGGATCAAGAACGCGCTCCTTGGGATTCAGGCTCAATCAGACGACCGGGAGCGCTCGGTCTTGTTCACCGCTACGCAACAGACGCGTAAGGTGGCCGGATACCTGCTTGATCAAGCACACATTCCCTCAATTTCATCGGCCGCCCACGCATTCGGCGATCTGGACACCTTGACGAACACCTACATCGACCGGCTCGACCGCTGGCTCAACGTCGCTGAGAAGTATGCGGGTGCGGATCGTGTTTACGCCCCCGAACTGTTGACCGCACTAGTGAACAAGCGTGACAACCCAACACAAAATTTTGAGCAGATGGTTGCTCGGACTTACGAAGCACTCGCATTACGGGCACGGGTCGTGGTCTTGGAGAAGATCGCTGCCGAGTTCTCGAACCCGGATCGTTCGCTGCCTCATGTAGAGAGCGTCCTCCGTGGTGAGTTGGCGAAAATTTCTGAGCGACAAGCCCAACTCGTAGGACTCGTCGACGATCTCAGCGTGTTACAGATCGACTCGAGCAGAGTGCCCGTTAGATTCGCAGGAAAAGGCACGCTCGGCGCTCGTACAAGCTTCAGCCGACTCGCGAGGGCGCTGCATGCGGCTCCCGACGGGTTGCCTCTCCTGACCGACTCCGACCAAAGCGTTCTCGACTTGGCTCCGGTCTCCGAGGGCTTGTCGGTTGTGACGCCCATGAAGAGTTAACCGGCTCTCTACGAGTGGTCACGCATGGTCGCTCGTTTCGGAGGCGCCCCATTACGTCTCCACTTCCGCTGGTGTGCTTCAGCCAACATGGAGGAGTTAGTCCGGGAGGTCGAATCGGTTGCCACCGTAGGGCACCAGCCAAAAATGAGTCGACCCACGGCGATCGCCGTGGTCTTGCGCTGGCGATCTTCGCTCCGTTTCCGCGTGAGCAGGGCTTTGCGCTACTGCACGTATAGTGCACGGTCAGAGAAATCGTGGCTTCAAATGCACTCTGACTAGGTGTTTTAATCGTCGGGGCGACAGGACTCGAACCTGCGGTCTCCTGCTCCCAAAGCAGGCGCGCTAGCCACTACGCTACGCCCCGATTGCCCACCGCGGTGGGCCCAGCACACTCTACTGCAAGCGTGCCGGGGGCCACCAACTCAGGCAGTCGCCGCAGGTCTGTCCAGCAGTGCAGAGATGGCGGCCGAGGCGATGCTGATGATGATGGAGCCGAGAACAGCCCACCAGAAGCCATCCACCTCGAAGCCGAAGCCCAGGCTGGTCGCCAGCCATGCGGTCAGCATGAGCATGAGGGCATTGATGACGAACATGAACAGCCCCAGCGTCAAAACTACGAGGCAGGCGCCGGCGATGGTCACCAGGGGACGGACGACGGCGTTCACCAATCCGAAGATGATGGACACGACGATGAGTGTCCCGACCTTCCCTCCGGTGGTCTCCGCTGTGAGGCTGATGCCGGGAAGCAGCCACACAGCCAGCGCTGTGGCAAGGGCCGAGATGATGAGTCGAATAATCAAGTTCATGTCTCCAGCCTGCCATGTGGGGAGGCCTATGCGGCTCCTGTGGTCCTGTGCCGGTTGTCTGCGCTCCCGACGGCTTCTTCGCCACCAGTACGTTCTGCCTTTGCTCCGAGACCCCCGGGACCCACGGTGTCTCATCGAGATTCGCCGTCAGTGGGAGCGCGCCGCAGGAATCCATGGCGCTTTCGGTGGAAAGGCCGCCGGCTCGGGGGGCAGTGGGAAACCTTGCTTCCGCTACGGCGGTCGGATGCCAAGACTGCCGGTTCGTCTCTTCCGTACCCGGAACCGAAGGCAGTCGCGCATCGGGTATGTCTGCCCGCAGGAGGTTCTGGAGTGTGCGCACCTAATCCGTGAGGGTAGATCGCCGCAAACGTTTCAACGTTCCAATTTGGTGACGTGCCGTCGTCTGTGTTCCGGACTCCGCGCGAGTATCGGGTGGGTCCCAGCGCCACGGCATCCCGGCGCGGCAAGATGCGTGCGTCCTTGTCCGGACCGGGGAAGCGCCGGGCGTTGACCAGTCACGACGTGAATCGGTCGAGGCACTGCTTACGAGGCAAAGTGTGGAACCTGACCATATGGCAGCGAGCCGGGGACTGACGATCGGTGAAGATCACATAATTGTAACGATTCAGTGAGATGCTCTAGCATGGCCACGGTCGGCGCGATATCGTCTTCTGCAACGCTGATGTGAAGCAAGACGATATCGTCTACGTCATCCCAGTGGAGGGGGTCAGTATCACGGCGTTGTGGCGGGTCGAGATGCCCGGGAAGCTGCAAAAAGTTCAGCCATGTTCGACGAACGTGGCATCTCAATGAAGAGGAGACTCAGATGGTGATGAAGAGACTGTTAGCCAGTATGGCTGTCGGGGCCTTGGCAGTGGCTGGTTTGGCGGGCTGCACCGAGCGCGGCACGGAAACCACGGGTGACGCGGCTGCTGGTGGGACGGATGCAACAGCCCCGGCGGGAGGCGAGGAATTCACCGTTGCTTTCGTTCCGAAGATTCAAGGTATTCCGTACTTTGAGGCAATGAACACCGGTGGGCAGGCTGCAGAGGAAGAGATCGAGGGCCTCACGTGGCAGTACCAAGGACCGACGACGGCGGATCCTGCTGCCCAGTCCGACATTGTGCGTTCGATGACCCAGCAGGGCGTCGACGCACTGATCGTGGCTCCCAACGATCCGGATTCGCTGGCGCCCATCATGCAGGAAGCACAAGACGCGGGCATCAACGTCGCGACCTCGGATACCGACGCCCCGAACTCCGTGCGCGAGGTCTTCGTCGAGCAGGCGAGCGCTGAGGCGATCGGCCAGACCACGGCCGACACTCTGGCCGAAGCGATGGGTGAACAAGGAACCGCAGTCATCGTCTCGTGTGGCGAGACCGCGGAGAACCTGAACTCCTGGATCGAAGTGGAGATGGCCCGCTTTGCCGACGAGTATCCGGATATCACGCTGCTGCCGACCGTGTACGCAGGTGAGGACCAAGCGCAGGCCACACAAATGGCCGCTGACCTCATGAACGCCAACCCCGATCTGACCGGCATCATCGGGCAGTGCACCACGTCGGCCCCCGGCGTCGCGCAGGCCGTGCGTGATGCAGGCCGCATCGGTGAAGTCTTCACCGTCGGCGTCGGAACACCCCAGGCGATGCTGCCCTACCTGGAGGACGGATCCTCCAGCGGCTCAATCCTCTGGGATGTCGAGAAGCTCGGATACCTGACGGCATGGGCGGGTGCCCAGTTGGTCCAGGGCAATGAGTTTGAAGCTGAGCCCGAGGTGGGGTTCGGCATCGAGGAAGCCACCTACGACGCTGAAACCAAGACCCTGTTGCTCGGGCCGCCGCTCGTCCTCACTGAGGAAAACGCAGGAGACTTCGACTACTGATCGATTGACGACTGTCTGGTCGTGCCCGGTCCGCTACGGCGATCGCGGCACGACCCGGCAGGTCCGGACCGGGAGTGACATGACGAGTGGAGCTTTGCAGTCGAGAAAGACCAGCGACGAGCCACGGCTGCGAATGGTGAACATCACCAAACGCTTCGGCGGCGTACGCGCTATCAGGGACGCTGACTTCGAGTTGATGGAAGGCGAGGTCAATGCACTCGTTGGTGAGAACGGTGCTGGCAAATCGACGTTGATCAAGATCATCGCCGGCGCCGAGACGGGTGACACCGGAACGATGACGTTTGAGGGCAATGAGGTGACCGTGAGGTCGGCCTCGGACGCCATTGACCTCGGAATCGCCACGGTCTACCAAGAGGCGCAGCTCTTCGGGCAACTGACGGTGGCGGAAAACATCTTCCTGGGACGAGAACTGACCAACGGTGGCCGCGTGGACTGGGCGGCCCAGAACGAACTCGTCGTTGACCTCCTGAGGCGGATCGGCTTGCCCGAGCACTACTCCTCGGTCCATGTCGAGAAGCTCTCGACTGCTGAACAGCAACAGGTCTCCATCGCCAAGGCACTTGCCGGTGAGGCCAAGATTCTCATCCTCGACGAACCCTCCGCCATCCTCACAGACGCGGAGATCGAGACGCTGTACAAGGCAATTCGCGCTCTCACCGCCTCCGGGGTGTCCATCATCTACATCACTCACCGCCTAGATGAGCTGTTCGAGATTGCCGACGTTGTTACCGTCATGCGCGACGGTCGAACGATCGGTACCTATGACATCGATCACCTCACGCTGGGCGTCGTCGCGGAACTGCTCGTGGGCAAGGAGTTCACCGCCTCGGAGGCAGCCATCCAGGAAGGTGAGGCGGGCGACGTCGTCCTCGAGTTGGAGGGAATCTTCAGTGGGCATGCGTTCCACAACATCAACCTCACCGTGTCCTCGGGGGAGGTGGTGGTGCTCTATGGCCTTGTGGGCTCCGGGACCACTGAGGTGGCCAACAGTGTCTACGGCATGCGCGACATCAGCAATGGCACCATGCGTCTCAAGGGCCAGCCATACGCACCCCACTCCGCCGAGCAGGCACAATCGGCGGGTGTGGCGATGGTGCCCGCCAACCGAAAACTCGAAGGGCTGTTCTCGTTCCAGCCGATTTCCTTCAACATCTCAGTAGGTCACCTCGGTCTGCTGCGCAAGTTCCTCGGCTGGATGGATGTTCGGCGGGAGCGGAAGATGACCAACGACTTGATCGAGGAATTGGCGATCAAGACCCCCGGCGCGGAACAGAAGGTCAGCAATCTCTCCGGCGGTAACGCCCAGAAGGTGGTCATGGGGCGTGCCTTGGCGGAACAGCCCACCCTTCTGGTGCTTTCCGAACCGAGCCAAGGTGTGGACATCGGTGCGAAGGAGGAGATCTATCGCATTGTCGAGCAGCTGTGTGCCGACGGTGCCGCGGTTCTGGTGGCCTCGTCCGATCTCGGGGAGGCCATTCGGATAGCTGATCGACTCATCGTCATGCGCAATGGTGAGCTGTTTGCCACCTTTGGACGCAACGCTCGACAGTCCGACGTTCTGGCTGCGGCCTCAGGTGCGGTGTTGGATGAGGCCGGGCACACAGCAGAGGGAGTCACACCATGAGCACCACGCTCGCGCATGATCAGCCGGTGTCGGAGAAGAAGCGCTCCCGTGTCCTGCCGCCTCCCGTCACGGGACAGGAATTGGTTCTCATTGGTGTCATCGCCTTGTTGTGGGTACTGCTGACGATTTTCACCCCGGCCTTCCTCTCGGCGAACTCTCTGCAGCAGCTGCTGTGGCGGCTCGCGCCGATCGGAATCATGGGCATCGGTATGTGCATCATCATCATCACGGCAGGGATCGATATCTCGATTGCTGCGACGTTGATGGTCTGCAGCGTAACCATGGCCAAGCTGCTGGTTGATGCCGAGATGGCGTTCCCGCTCGCACTACTTGTGGCCATGGTGGTGGGCGTCGTTCTGGGGAGCATCAATGGGTTACTGATCTCCTATGGGCGGGTCGCGGCCATCATCATCACGTTCGGTACGGCAAACCTCTTCCAGTTCCTCGGGCTGTTGATATTCGACAGCCAAACAGTCAACGGCCTACCCCCCAGCCGCAACATCCTCGGCCCGGGTGCGGGAGGCCAGACCTTCGGCATCCCGCACGCCTTCATGATCATGTTGGTGCTCATGATCGCTGCCTGGTATTACATGAGGCATTTCCCGGGTGGTCGCCACTTCTATGCCATAGGAACGGACAACCGCGCAGCCGCTCTGGCTGGTGTCAATGTGCGGCGGCGGATTTTCCTCGCGTACGCCATCACCGGGCTCCTCGTGGGCCTTGCTGCCGCGATCACCATCGCGGGCGGTACGACGACGCTGGATCAGAACGTCGGACGAGGCCAGGAGCTCGCCGTCATCGCCGCGGTGGTCATTGGGGGCACTTCGATCATGGGCGGGCGCGGTTCAGTGTTCGGTGCAGTACTTGGAGCTCTGCTGGTCCAGACGGTCGCGACTGGTGTGACCCAGCTCGGATGGCCTTCGCAGTTGTCCAACTTCTTTGTTGGTGTCTTCATCATCATTGCCGTCGGGGTGGATCTGCTCCGAGAACGCCGTCGCCGCAGGAGGGACACATGAGCACGACTGTGACGCCCAAAGACACACCTCCACCAGATGTCCCTAGCTCCGAGGACCGTGGGACACGCCTGCCCAAAGCAGTCGTGCTGCTGTTGACCAACCGCACCGTGCTGCTGATCGCTCTACTGGTCGTGTTGCTGGTAGTGATGTTCAGCCTCGACGCTGCCGGCATGCTGCGAGGTAACTACAACAGTGACTACCTCGCCGCTGCACTCATCAACCTGGTCCCTCTCACCATGCTGGCGCTGGCGGAGCTGCTGGTCATCGTGTCCGGCCGTGGCGGTATCGATCTGTCTCTGGGATCCATCGTGTCCCTGACCAGCATGGTGTTCGGATTCATGTACGGGCTGTGGGATTGGCCCCTCTTGCTCTCAATTCTCCTGGCTGTCGTCTTTGGAGCCCTGTGCGGCGCTGTCAACGGCGCATTGGTCGCCTTCATAGGGTTTCCCCCACTTATCGCCACCCTCGCAACCTATTACGCCTTCTGGTCATTGGCCTTGGTGATCAACGATCAGCAGCCAATCAGCTCTCCGCCCATCCAAGAGTTGTACGACCTGTCCGCGACCTTCGAGATTCCGCTCATCGGGGCGTATCTGCCGCTCATCCCCCTGGGTGTCGTGTTGTTTCTCATACCCACTGTGGTCGTCGTGTGGTACCTGAGCGACAAGACAACGTTCGGTCGTAGGCTTTACGGCATCGGTACCAATGATGTTGCCGCGGCGTGGTCCGGGGTGAATGTGCGCAGCACACGCTTCATCACCTACACCATCGCCGGTGCGATCGCCGGCCTGGTGGCCGTGGTGACCGTGTCCCAGTTCGCGTCGGCTCGCCCCGATGCAGGAACCTCGGGAAATGGTATGGCACTGCCGGCAATCACCATCGCCGTGCTCGGCGGTGTGGCCATCACAGGCGGCGTTGGCCGGGTGCTCGGGGTGGTTCTGGCCGCACTGCTCATCGTCTGGCTCAACGCCGGCATCCTGCTTGCTTTCGCAGGCAACACCGGCAGCCAGCTCCAGCTTTTCGCACTGGGCGCCATCCTTGTGGGCGCAGCCCTGCTGAATGGGATCACGACGCGCCGATTCAGCGGATCACGATGATTCCTGCTGTTACACCAACACACATAATGACTTAAATCCACTAGGAGGACACATCATGAAGATCGGAATCCACAGCATGGTCTGGGTGGGCGATTGGACGCCCGACGCTGCTCGCCACGCCATCAGTAGCAGCCGGGAGGCTGGCTACGACCTCATTGAGCTCTCGGCGATCTCGCCCGAAACGTTCGACGCCGACCTCACCGCCAAGCTGCTTGCCGAAAATGACTTGGAGTGCTCGGCCTCATTGGGACTCGGCCCGGCAACGGATGTCTCCAGCGAGGATCCCGAATGCGCGGCGCGCGGACGCGAGCGATTGGAACTGGCACTCAACCTCGTGAGGGACTGCGGAGGAAAGATGCTGTGCGGAGTCATCTACTCAGCACTCACCAAGTACTCCCAACCCGCGACGGAGAAGGGTATTCGCAATTCGCAGGAGACCATCGCGGCGCTGGCGGACAAGGCGGCTGCATCGGGCATTTCGCTCGGTCTTGAGTTCTGCAACCGTTACGAAACCAATGTCATCAACACAACGGCGGAGACGCTTCGATACATCGAAGAGATCGGGCGTCCCAACGTTGTGGCCCACCTCGACACCTACCACATGAACATCGAAGAGCATTCCATGGCAGGGGCTGTGCGTGAAGCGGCAGCGGCCGGCAAGCTCGGATACGTGCACGTGGGGGAGTCCCACCGGGGCCAGCTCGGGACCGGTTCGGTCAACTGGGACGAGTTCCTCGGCGCGCTGAAGGAAGTGAACTACGACGGCATCGTCACGTTCGAGTCCTTCTCGTCCAAAGTGGTCCATTCGACCTTCTCCAATGATCTCGCCATCTGGCGAAATCTCTGGGAGGACAGCATGGAACTGGCCACCGGAGCGCGAGGGTTTCTCCGGGAGCGGTTGGGGCACTGATGTGTGGCGCGGTGCGCCTGTCGCTCCGGTGATCTGACCTCCGTGGAGATCTGATGCAGAGGCAGTAGTGGCCAGAGGAAATCTCTGGAGACAAGCAAACGGCGGCAGCCCTTGAAGGGCTGCCGCCGCTTGCGCATCAGATGTTTGTCCTGACGCTCTCAGTCTGAGAACTGAGAGGCTGCTCAGTTCTCCATCATTCGTAGAGCATCGCCTGGATGTCTTCGTCGTCCACATTGTCCTTGTCATACCAGTAGGACCCGGTGTCGATGTCCTCCGGCAGTTCTTCGCCCTCGATCGCCTTCACCGCAGATTCGACCGTCGAACGACCGATTCCAATGGGATCCTGCGTGATGGCGCCCGCCATGAGGCCACTCTTGATGGCGTCGATCTGGGCTTGACCTGAGTCGAAGCCCACGATGATCAATTTGCCGGGCTCCAACCCGAGCTCAGTTGCTGCGTTCACGATGCCGATGGCCGAACCCTCGTTGGTGCCGTAAAGACCCTTCAGATCAGGATTGGCAGCGATCATTGCTTTGGCGATATCGGCAGACTGCAGGTGGTCACCATCGCCATACTGGATGTCGACGATCTCGATGTCAGGGAAGTCAGCTTCCAGTTTCTCGACAAAGCCGTCGCGGCGCTCCACGCCGGTGCTGTTGATCTGGCTGTGGCCGACGATGGCTACCTGACCTTCACCACCGATGAGTTCTGCCATGTGCTCGGCGGCCTTTGCCCCCGCGGCCACACCATCGGTCTTGGAGATGGTGAGCGGGATGTCTGTGTCACATCCGGCATCGAACTCGACCACGGGAATGCCTGCGCTGTCTGCGTCTTCCAACGCCGGAACGCACGCCTCCGGATCGAGGGCGGCATAGCCGATTGCATCTGGTTGACGATCAATCGCAGCTTGAAGCATCTGCAACTGGGCATCCACTTCCGTCTCAGAGGCTGGTCCGTCGAAGGTGATGGAGACTCCCAACTCCTCAGCGGCTTCCTCCGCGCCCTGGTTCACTGCCTGCCAGAACTGGTGCTGGAAGCCCTTGGACACCAGCGCGATCTCGTAGCCGCCTTCGGCCTGGCCCGTGTTGTCAGCGTCAGCGGCGCCTCCGCCGTTGTCACTGCCGCATGCGCTGAATGCGAGGGTGGCGGCCACCAATACGGCCAAAACGGAAACTCTGTTCCTTTTCACATGTACTCCTTTGGTAGAACTATCAGGGCTGTCAGCCCTGATAGCTTGTTGATCTTGCTGTCTGTCAGTACCCGGTGTGCGTCCGACAATGCGGAGAGCGCAGGCCCGGGTGTGCCATGTCAGTCTCAGGCTCCTTCCGCTCTGCGCTTGCGCATATTGTCGGCAAACACAGCGATCAGCACGACGAGGCCAACCACGACTGTTTGCCATTCGGTCTGGATGGCCATGATCCGCAGGCCGTTGATCAGCACGCTCATGATCAGAGCGCCGATCAGAGTGCCGAGGATCGAGCCGCGCCCACCCAGCAGTGATGTTCCGCCGATGATGACCGCTGCGATGGCCTGGAGTTCGTAGCCGGTGCCCAACTGCGGCTGGACAGAGTTCAGACGCGCGGCGATGACGACACCGGCCAAGCCAGTTGCAGTTCCCGCCAGAACGTAAATCCCGACGAGCCATCGACGTGTGTTGATGCCTGAGAGCCGGGTGGCTTCTTCATTGCTGCCGATGGCATAAGTCATCCGCCCAAGCACAGTTTTGCTGAGGATGATCCCGAACAGGATGGCTAGAGCGATCAGAATGAGGACCGCGTTGGGTACCCTGGGAATGAGCTCGCCAAGGGCGATCTCCGAGAACCCTTCCACCCCGCTCAGATAGATGGGCCGAACTCCCGAGAGGACCAGTGCAAGCCCTTGGGCGACCATCATCATCGCCAACGTGGCGATGAACGGGGGTAGGCCGAGGTAGGCAATGTTGAACCCATTGATGAGGCCGATCAGCGCGCCCATCGCGATGCCACCCAGAACGCCTATGAACATCGGTGCTCCTGCTTCCGTCAGCAGCAGGCCCGCGATCACAGCGCTCAAGGTCATCCCGGTTCCGAGCGACAGATCAATGCCGCCGGTGATGATGACAAGCGTCGTACCGACAGCCAGAATGCCTATGACTGCGGTGGCGAGCAGGATGGAGCCGATATTGCTCACTGTGAGGAAGTTGGAGTTTGCTATGGAGAAGAAGATCACCAGCGCAATCAATGTGCCGAACGCCAGTGCCTGCTGGAGCTGCTGTCCCAGCCGTGATCGCCAAGATCCTTTTGTCTCCGCGCTGCTGTGCGTCCGTGGGTCGGCGGCGGTGCCATCTGGGGCAGTCGCAGGTGCTGGATTTTTCCCCAGTTGAGTCATGCTGCCACATCCTTGTCAATGTTCATTGTCGCGAGTTTCATCACGCTTTCCTGGTCTGCCTCTTCGTTGTCGAGTTGGCCTGTAACTTGCCCGCCCGACATCACGACGACGCGATGAGCAAGGCGCAATACCTCCGGCAACTCCGAGGAGATGACCATGAGGGCCTTGCCTTGATCGGAGAGTTCCAGGAGGAGCTTGTAGATCTCCTCCTTCGCCCCGACGTCAATACCGCGGGTGGGCTCATCGAAGATGAGGATGTCACAGTCACGCGCCAGCCACTTGGCAATGACGATTTTCTGCTGATTTCCGCCCGAAAGGTTTTTGACACGGGCCTTGGCTGAGGGGGTCTTGATACTGAGTGAATCGATGTAGTCGTGTGTTATCTCGGCCTCTTTGCGAAAGAGAAGAAAGCCGACCGCGTTGGTCACCTTCTTGAGCGCTGACATCAAGGAGTTGAAGGAGACACTTTGTTCAAGCATCAGTCCGTGACGTTTGCGATCCTCGGGGAGATAGCCGATTCCGTGCCGGACAGCGACTTCGGGACCCGAGATTTTCCGAGCCTGCCCGTCGACCACGATCTCGCCAGAGGTGATGGGATCTGCTCCGATGATGGCCCGTGCGGTTTCAGTGCGACCAGCCCCCATCAATCCGGCGAACCCGAGTATCTCCCCCTTGTGCAGGTCGAAAGAGACGTCTTTGAGCAGTGCGTGAGTGGTCAATCCTCGCACCGACAGCACCACGTCTTCGGCGCCCCGGAGCGGTTGCTGCCTCGTGTCGGCATGTTGTGCGAGTTCCCGTCCGACCATCATCGTGATGATCTCCTCGTCGGCTACTTCATCCATCTCCCGCGTGCCGACGTATTGACCGTCCCGCAGCACGCTGACCCGGTCCGCGATTTGGCGAAGCTCCTCCATGCGATGGGAGATGTAGACGATACCAACGCCCTGGTCACGCAGGGATTTGATGAGCCGGAACAATACCTGTGTCTCAGCCATGCTGATTGCTGAGGTCGGCTCGTCCATGATCAAGATCTTGGTTGAGTCAAAGGACAGTGCTTTGGCGATCTCGACCATCTGCTGTTGCGCGACAGTCAACGTCCCCACCACGTCATTCGGGCGCAATGCGATACCCAGTCTGTCGAGCAGATCTTGTGTTTGCTCGCGAAGTTCGCGCTCCTTCAGGAATGGTCCGATCCGTGGGTCGCGACCAACGTAGATGTTCTGTGCCACCGTCAGGTGCGGCAACAGGTTCATCTCCTGGTGGATGATGCTGATCCCAAGTGCTTGTGCTTCGCGTGGATTACTGATGACGACGTCACGGCCATCAATTTGAATCGTGCCGGAATCTCGTGTGTAGATTCCAGAGAGGATCTTCATCAGCGTGGACTTGCCCGCCCCGTTCTCACCGACCAGGGCCAACACCTCACCGCGTGACAGCTCCAGGGTCACCCCTTGGAGCGCCTGCACCCCAGGGAAACCCTTGGAAACATCTTTTATCTCGAGGAGCTTGTTCACATTCTCCGCCTTCTTCGTTGAAGTGGTTGTTATTGCCCCCCATGGGGCCAATGGTTGGGTTCTTGAGTCCATGCTGGGACGGGTGCCCGAGCGTCAGACGACGCCCTTGCGCAGCAGGAAACAGCTGTAAGGAACAGTCTCAGCAGTCAATACAAAGGCCATGGCCTCCTGGGCCTGTTCGTAGAACTCGAACCGCTCCATCGAGGACAACTCAACATCCCGGCCCTCTGCGAGCGAGGCGATTCTTCTCAGTGCCTGGGCTGGGTCAGATACATGCTCCGGATCGTTGTCTATCTGCATTCTCTGGATGCTGTTCTTCACGAAACCATCCAGCGGAAAAACGCTGAGCAGGGCCTCAGCCGCCGGCGCTGTTGTGACACCGCGGAGCTCAATGACCGGTCGCTCGTAGCGGTAGGCCGGGAAGTTGCGGTCGACGAGGGCCAACACGTCCCCGTGCCCGAGTTCGTCCAGCAAGTGGAGCAGTGTGCCGTTCAGCAGCGGATCGATTCCTTTGAGCATCAAATCCCCCGGTTCGAGGAAGCTGTCACGGCGGCGGTGGTGTAGCCGTGGTGATCTGGATTCGAACGGGTTGCCCAGCCATTCTCTGTGCCGACGACCAGAGAAGCCATGCCCCCCGCATCCTGGATGATTGAATAGTCCTGCCCGGCATCTGCCGGGTAGCAGAACAGCGTCACGAACGGCTCGTCACCGGTGTTCACACTGCGATGGATCCAGTGACCCGGCACGTGTGCTGCCTCTCCTGCTTGCAAAGGAACGGCTTGGCTTTCTCCATCGACTGTCTCCAGCAGCATCACTCCGGTGCCACTGAGGCAGTGGTAGAGCTCAGCTCGATCGGCTAGGGCATGTAAGTGGCCGCGCGTCACCGCGAACTCATCGCCCACACGACCCGGCAGCAATGTGCTGGTACCGATGATCAGTGCGCCTTCGGTGGTGACGTTGCGGTGCTCTTGTACTTGATACACGAGGTGATCAGGTCCCAGCTCGGCGAGTAGCGCCTGATAGGCGTCTTCGTCTCGATACACCCCGCCCATCTCGCCCAATCGTTTGGTGTAGGAGCTGGTTGCGCCTTGCATGGACCCGTCAGCACCGATCTTCAGGTGTCCCGGTTCGGGAACCGTTGTGCTCATCCTTGACTCCTTAGCTGCGGACAAGCTGTCTCTTCTCTGAAGACAACTGTCAAACTTGTAGTACGAGCTTGACATCCTGTCATGACAAGTGTCAAGCTCTGAAGCAAGAAATCTGGATCTTCCACATTGGAGTGTTGATGATCATTGCGCATGACCTCGGTACGACCGGGGACAAAGCTTCCCTGCACGACATCGATGGCCGTACCTTGGCAACAGTCACGGTGGCCTACGAGACCGATTTTCGGTCCGGAGGCGTCGCAGAACAGGATCCGGAGCAGTGGTGGGTGGCAGTTGGCGAAGCCAGCAAGGCCCTGCTGGCGCGAACCGGGACCGATCCGGGCGATGTCCAAGGCGTGGCTCTGTCCGGTCAGATGATGGGTGCCGTGTTCCTCGACGCGGACGACACCCCGGTTCGGCCAGCCATCATCTGGGCAGATCACCGTAGTGTTCCACAGGCCGACGGACTCTTGGCAACCGTCAGCCAGGACGAGGCCTACCGCGAACTTGGGCACCGGATTGACCCGACCTACACCTTGTCCAAGATCATGTGGGTGCAAGAGCACCAGCCTGAAATTTGGCGAAACACCGACCGGGTATGTCTGGCGAAGGACTTCGTCGCGCTGCGCATGACCGGGCGGCTGGTCACCGATCCTTCTGACGCCTCCAGCACGAACGCTTGGGACCAGGAAAACGGCCGATGGTCCGACCGTCTACTGGCGGCTGCCGGGATCGATCCTGGCCTGCTGCCCGAGGTGGTGGCATCAACCACGGTGGTGGGCAAGCTCACAACTGCTGCGGCGAAGCACACCGGTCTTCTTGTAGGAACGCCGGTGGTGCTGGGTGGCGGAGATGGCCCGATGGCCGCCGTCGGTGCTGGGGTTGTGGCGCCTGAGGACGCGCCCTACGTCTCACTGGGTTCCTCCTCGTGGGTATCCGCTGCGACCACAACACCGTTGCTCGATCCGCAGATGCGTTCCATGACCTTCAATCACGTGGTGCCGGGGCTTTTTGTCCCGACCGCAACCATGCAGGCAGGTGGTGCGAGTCTGAGCTGGGTCACTGAGCTGCTGGGGGCCGGGCAGAACCTTGATTCCCTTCTGGAGGGAGCAGCCCAAGTCCGGGCAGCTGACGAAGGCTTGTTCTTCCTTCCCCATCTGCTGGGGGAGCGATCACCTTATTGGAACGCCGCCGCGGCTGGCGCCTTCTTGGGGTTGGAACGTCATCACGGGCCAGCCCATCTCGTCCGCGCGGTGCTCGAGGGTGTTGGATTCAACCTGCGCACGTGCATCGAGGCTTTCACGGACAACGGTCTCAGGGTCGATACGTTGGATGTCATTGGCGGCGGCGCCCAAAGCGACATGTGGATGCAAATCCTCGCGGACATCTGGCAGACACCGGTAAGGCAACGCACGATCGTGGCCGATGCAAATTCGCTGGGCGCAGCCGTGACCGCAGCCGTTGGGTTGGGCCTCGTGAACGGTTTCGAGGTCGCTCGAGACCTGTCCCAGATCACTGCGGAGTTCGTCCCGGCCCCCGGAGGTGCCCGACGGAGCGCGGAGCAGCATGAGGTCTTCCTGGATGGCTACCAACACTTGGAGCCATGGTTCGATACGCGGATGGTGCGCTCATGATCAAGAGCAGTTTCCAAGCCAGTGGTCAGAGCGCCGAGAATGATCTTTCGCCCGTAGTCCTTGTGACCTCCCGGTCGTTCTCCTCAGGCACACTTGATCTGAGCTCGCGGCTGGAGGCAGCTGGGCTCGAGATCGTGCGACATCTCGACCACGAATTGTCCATGCTCGGAGACAGCTTGACCCGGGCGGTGGCGTGGATCGCGGGAACGTCACCAGTGACGGCTGCGCACTTTGCTCGTGCCCCACGTCTGAGGGTGTTGGCCCGCTACGGGGTGGGCTCCGATGCTGTGGACCTGGCGGCCGCTGCCAAGGCTGGTGTGGTGGTGACGAACACCCCCGGCGCCAACAGCGATGCGGTGGCCGAATTCTCACTGGCCCTGATGATGGCAGTGTTGCGTGGCGTACCGCAGGGAGATGCCCGCCTGCGGGCTGGGGACTGGTCAGTTCGACGAGGCCGACAACTGGGCGGTAACACCGTAGGCATCGTTGGTTTCGGCCGGATCGGGCAAGCATCTGCCACTCTGCTCGCCGGGCTGGGATGCCACGTGATGATCCACGACCCCTACGTGGAACCGGAAACGATCAGCTCAGCGGGCTACCAGCCAGCATCGCTCGACGATGTGCGCACCCAGGCAAGAGTGGTGACATTTCATTCCCCCGGTGGCCCGTGCATCGTCAATGAAATGTGGTTGGCCGATTGTGCGCAGGGCCAGATCATCGTCAATACGGCGCGGGCTTCACTGATCGACGAAGCTGCGGTGGCAACGGCGCTTCGCGAGGGTCGACTGTCCGGCTATGCGGCGGACACGCTGCTGACCGAGACGGATGGCTCCGATGAGAGTCCCCTGCTGGCCGCAGACTTGCAGGATCACGTCGTGCTCACTCCGCACCTGGGGGCTCAGACCGACGAGGCCGTCGACCAGATGGGCGCCATGGCGGTGGACGATGCGCTGGCAGTCCTGGCGGGCGAGCCGCCGACACACCCCGTTCACTTCATTCCCCCCGCTCCCGACACAACCGGAGGTACCCCATGAACAACCGTCACATGCGCTTCGTGGGGGTGAGCACTGCGTCATCCTCCATCATGAAGGTGTTTCCCAAGTGGTCAGAAGCACTTGGCCTGGACGCCACGCTCGTTGGTCTGGATCTACCGCTTGACGCAACGCGGAAACAGTACCGCGATGCCGTCACTGGAATGCGAGACGATGATGGTTGCATGGGTGCCCTCGTGACTACTCACAAGATTGCGCTGCACGATGCGGCGCATGACCTCTTTGACGAACTGGACAACTTCGCGACAGAAGTGGCCGAGATCTCGTCCATCTCCTTCCTGTCGGCGGAACCTGGAAAGCGACGAGTGCATGGTTCAGCCAAGGACCCATTGACCGCTGGCTTGTCCCTTGAGGAAGAACTGCCCTCGGACTTCTTTTCCCGCGGGGGTGAGGTGCTTTGTCTGGGTGCGGGTGGAGCTGGGACTGCCATCGGCTGGTACCTCGCCGGGCGGAAGGATCGTCCGAAACGCTTGACTTTTGTGGACGTTGATGAGAGACGACTCTCACATCTGCGAGAAGTCGTCAAGACCCACGCCCCTGATGCGAATGTGGCCACGGAATCAGGTGGGGTCGACCAGACGAATGCGTTACTCAACGCCCTTCCCTCGCATAGCCTGGTGGTCAACGCGACCGGTATGGGCAAGGACCGGCCGGGAAGCCCGATCCCTCCAACGGCGGCATTCCCGCAAGAGGCCGTGGTGTGGGAGTTGAACTATCGGGGCAGTCTGGAGTTTCTGCAGCAGGCCCGGGCCCAGCAGGAACGACAGCAACTGCACATCGTCGACGGGTGGCGCTACTTCATCCATGGTTGGACCCAGGTAATTGGCGAAGTCTTCGACGTGACGATGACCTCGGAAAAGGTGGAAGAGCTTGCTCGCATCGCTGAGGATGTGCGAGGGCCAGCATGAAATCACCCAAGGTGGTGCGTACCGTCCTGGGTGATATCGGGCCCGGTGATCTAGGAGTGACCGACTATCACGACCACCTTTTCCAACACTCGCCGTTGCTTCCGAATGAGGAGCTAGACGACCCCTTGGCGTCCGGGGCAGAAGCAGCCTTGCTCCGGGGCGCCGGAGCTGATGCGATGGTGGACGCCACCCCGATCGGATTGGGGCGCGACCCCCAGCAGACCGCTCTGATATCCCGGCACACCGGCCTAAATATCGTGCACGTCACAGGTGTGCACCGTGAGGCCCACTATTCAGCGGATCATCCCCTTCTGACGATGTCGGAGGATGCATTGATGGACGTGTTCTCCGGGGATCTCTTCGACGGGATGGACGGCACCGAAATCAGGGCGGGCGTCGTCAAAACGGGTATCGGGCTCTGGTCCATATCTCCGTTCGAGCAGCGAGCCCTCATCGCTGCTGGCCAAGTTTCGGCCGGCACGGGCGCTCCTGTGATGGTGCATCTGGAGTACGCCAGCGCCGCTCACGAGGTGCTTGACGTCTTGGCCGCTCAAGGCTGCGCAGCTGACCGGGTGGCACTGGCCCATGTTGATCGCAACCCGGACCCCGGTCTGCATTTGGAACTTGCCGCCCGAGGCGCCTATTTGGGCTACGACGGGGCGGCTCGTCACCAACGTTGGCCGGACTCGGTACTGCTGGACTGTTTGAGCGCTGTGGTCCAGGGGGGCGGCGGAGAAAGACTGTTGCTCGGCGGAGACGTGGCCCGACGCTCTCGCTACACCTCCTACGGTGGAATGCCTGGGCTGGGGTACTTGTTCACCCGCTTTGTTCCAAGAGTTCGTGCGGCCGTGGGTGAGGTGAGCACCGACACTGTGCTTCGCGCCAACCCTGCCCGATGGCTGGCGTGGAAGCCTCTCCGATGACCGTCCCTCGTCAACGCCGTGCTTATCGCTGGCAATTTCATACCACGTACCAAGGAGCCCAGAAATGCTGAACCATTCTCCCGACCTCCGCACCGCTGAACTATTGCGCCTCAGTCCCGTCATTCCTGTTGTGGTCGTGAGCCTGGTCGAGCAGGCGGTACCACTGGCTCGTGCTCTGGCCCGTGGAGGCATCAACATCATCGAGGTGACACTTCGCACCGAGGCTGGTCTCGAGTCGATCGAACGCATCGCTGCCGAAGTGCCGGAGATAGTCGTGGGCGCTGGCACGGTATCCCGACCAGAGCTGGCTCTGGCCGCTCACCGAAGCGGAGCTCAGTTTCTGGTGACACCCGGAAGTCCGCCCCGCCTCATCGACGCCGCCATGGAAACCGGTTTGCCGCTCTTGGCCGGTGCAGTCACACTGACCGAAATGATGGGGTTGGCAGAACGTGGTCTGTGGGCACAGAAGTTCTTTCCCGCCAGCGCCTCTGGGGGGACGGCCTACCTGAAGGCAGTCCACGGGCCGCTACCCGACGTGGAGTTCTGCCCCACCGGTGGCATCACCGCTGAGAACGCCTCCGATTATCTGGCGCTGCCCAACGTTGTCTGCGTGGGTGGGTCGTGGCTGACGCCTGCGGTCTCAGTGGAGTCGGGGGACTGGTCCGCCATCGAAGCGCTTGCATCCGAAGCAGCTGAGCTGAAAAGAGACCCTGTTACGGTGCATTTGTGAACAGCATCGGTTTCCCCCAGCCCCTTGCCGAAGCAGCGCGCGAAGCGAAAATCGACCGTTCGTCCGCGATCCCCTACTATCACCAGCTCAAGGAAATCATCCGTGCCCAGGTAGTGAGCGGCCAGATCCGCGCGGGTGCAAGGCTGGAAAGCGAGCACGAACTGTGCGAAAGGTACGGCGTGTCCCGACCCGTCGTTCGACAGGCCCTCACGGACCTGAAGCTCGAGGGTCTACTGAACCGACGAAAAGGTCTCGGCACTTTCGTGGCCCCCGCGCGGACCTCCCAGGGGTTGGTGCAAACCTTGAATGGCCTGTGGGAAGACGTGCATGCGATGGGCCGCACCCTACGTAGTGACGTGAGGCAGTTTCATGTCGCACCAGCCGATCACGATATCGCGCGACGTCTCGGACTGTCCCCTGAATCCCCCGTCGTGGAACTGGAACGTCTCAGGTTCATAGACGACGAACCCTGGGTTTACACCATCAGCCACGTCCCGCAGAGCGTGGCACCGGACTTGGTCCTGCAGGACATGACTGAACAGAGCCTGTACCTGCTCCTCAGGGATCGCTACGGACATCAAGTGACGCGCAGTCACCGGATCGTCGAGGCTCGCGTTGCGGACAGGCAATTGGCGCGGGACCTGCAGGTATCAGTGGGTGATCCCCTGCTCGCCTTGACAACGGTGAGCTACGATCAGGATGACCAGCCGATGGAAACCTTCATCGCCTTTCACCGCGCCGATCGATCGCGGTTCGAAGTGGATCTGACAAGGGCTGGTAAGGGCGTCTCTCCGGGACCCATCGTCCGCGTCCTTTGAAATTCGATCCGTCTTTTCCGGGCCTCAGGCTCCCCATCCCGCCTGCTGGCCGCCGACACGTTCGGTTTCAATACGTTCCTTGTAGCCAGAGTCCAAGTAGGCAGTGATGGGATCAGCCGCGAACCCCCGGGATTCCCGCCAAACGGCGAGGTCCGAGCGGACGTCGGTGTAGAAGGCATTCATGAAGATGTCGTTAGCACGGAGAACCTCTCCTGCTCGTTGAGCCTCTTGCAACGCGTCACGGTCGACCAGCAGAGCCCTGGCACTCATCTCCTGCACATTCAACACCGAGCGGATTTGTCCGAGGATCTTGTCTTCGATGTTGTGGCACTGGTCCAGCATGAACGCGACCTGTGCGTCCTGGTCCATGGCTCCACCGACCACAACCTCGTACATGATGCGGAACAACTGGAAGGGATCGGCGGCTCCGACGATGAGGTCGTCATCGGCGTAGAAGCGGGAGTTGAAATCAAAGGAGCCAAGCTTGCCGAGCCTCAGCAACTGGGCGACGATGAATTCGATGTTGGTGCCGGGGGCGTGGTGTCCGGTGTCGAGGCAGACCATGGCTTTGGGGCCGAGGGCCTGCACCTGCACGTATGAGGTGCCCCAGTCGGGGACGTCGGTGTGGTAGAAGGCCGGTTCGAAGAACTTGTACTCCAACACCAGGCGCTGGTCATCGCCCAGACGTTCGTAGATTTCGGTGAGGGACTCGTGGAGCCAGTCCTGCCGTGCGCGCAGGTTGGCCTGACCGGGATAGTTGCTGCCGTCGGCGAGCCAAATCTTGAGATCGCGGGAGCCTGTGGCGTCCATGACGTCGATGCACTCGAGATGGTGATTTACCGCTTGTTGCCGCACGGCGGGATCGGAGTGTGTCAGTGACCCGAACTTGTAGATGTCGTCCTGGAATGTGTTGGAGTTGACCGTCCCCAAGCGCAGCCCGAGGTCCTCGGCATAACGGCGCAGAGCGGCGATGTCATCAACCTTGTCCCAGGGGTAGTGCAGTGCCACGATGGGGGCCAGGCCGGTGTGCTTGTGCACCTGAGCCGCGTCCGAGATCTTCTCGTGCACGGTTCGAGGCGTACCAGGCGTGGAGAACACTTTGAAGCGTGTACCGGAGTTGCCGTAGGCCCAGGAGGGAACCTCGATTTCCTGCCCGCCCAGAATGTCCAGTGTTTGCTTGGTCAGTGACATGTTCGTCAGAACTCCTTTGCTGGGTGCCGTCCTGCTTCTTCCGTTGAAGCCCTGGCGCACCACCTGTCCTTGATTCCATCACATGGCCTTGAAACGTGTCAACCGATGCGCGGCGCCGTTGAGGAGCGGCCCATTCGTGATGCTGGTTGTTCCGGGATGGCACGCGCGATACGTTTCAATCGAGACGTGCGCGGGTTCAAAGAGGTGAGGGGTGGCGGAGTGGCTGGCATGAAGGATGTTGCTCGATTGGCAGGTGTTTCGGTCGGCACGGTATCCAATGTGTTGAACAGGCCCGACGTCGTTTCCGAGGAGCGACGCCTTCACGTCCAGCGCGCCATCGAACAGTTGGGCTACGTCCCCAACGATGCAGCGCGGCAGCTCAAGGCTGGTGTGAGTCGCACAGTGGGACTCGTCGTCGTCGACACGCAGAATCCTTTCTATGGATCAATCGCCCTCGCTGCCGAGGGCGCTGTGGAGGAGCGTGGTCTGGGCCTGTTTGTGGCCAACAGTCACCTGCGTCACAGCAAGGAACTGTTCTACCTGTCGCAGTTCGAGCAGCAGCGGGCACGTGGGGTACTGGTCACACCCACCACACCTGACCTGGCGCGACATCGAGAGATCATGCGGCGAGGCACACGCGTGGTCCTGGTCGACGCCATCGAGCCCGAAGGTGACTTCTGCACCGTGGCGGCTGACGATTTTCACGGAGGGTATCTCGCAATCAAACACCTCATCGAACGGGGGAGCCGAAGCATCTCCCTCATTGGTGGACCATCGCAACTTCGCCAACTGGGACGCCGGCACGCTGGTGCCATGCAAGCGGCTTCAGAGGTGAGAGGCGTGAGCCTCGACTACATTGCACCCCCCGAGATGAGCATCCTCGCTGGGCGGGCGGCGGCCGAGGAGATTGTGGACGCCGGTCGAGAGCTGCCGGACGCCATCTTCGCCATGAACGATTTGTTGGCCATCGGTGTGTTGCAGGCGCTCGTGATGAACCGCCACATTGATGTGCCGGGGGACGTTGCCCTCGTCGGCTACGACGACATCGATTTCTGTGCCAACGCCGTGGTACCCATAACTTCTGTTCGTCAGCCGAGCGCGGAGATGGGACGCCGCGCGATCGAGATGCTAGAGAAAGAGATTCTTGCACAAGCCGATCATGAGCATCAGGCTGTCGTGCTGAAACCCGAACTGGTGATCCGTGAATCCACCGCGGGTGGGGAGTGAGACCCGGGCCGTTGTGCTGACTGGCCGAATCCCTCCGGTGGTAAGCTGCGTGGAACGTTTCACTGGGAGGTTGCATGGCAACGATGGCCGCGGTTGACCTGGGGGCGTCCAGCGGACGTGTGATCGTTGGAAAGCTGATCAGTGGTCGACTCCATCTTGTTGAGTCAAGCAGGTTCCCCAACGGCCCCGTAGCGGTGCCCACAGCTGCCGGTCAGCGGCTGTACTGGGATGTGTTGCGTCAATGGGAGTCGATCACCACGAGTCTGCATAGGGCCAGTCGTGAAATCGGCGCCCTGGAATCTGTTGGCATCGACACATGGGCAGTGGATTACGGCCTGCTCGATGCCCGTGCAGAGCTGATCGGCAACCCCTCGAGTTATCGCTGTGAGCGCACGAAAGGCGCAGCAGACACGTTCTTCGAGTACATGCCCCACGACGAGATGTACGAGCGAGTGGGGCTGCAGGTGCAGCCGTTCAATACCGTGTTCCAGCTGCTCGTCGAGTCCGGTGATCGGCTCGCGATGGCAGACCAGCTTCTACTGATGCCCGATCTCTTCGGGTACTGGTTGACCGGTCGCAGTGTTGCGGAAACGACCAACGCGTCGACCACCGGTCTGGTCGAGCCCGTGGCTCGTCGCTGGGAGCCGACGGTGGTCAAGGCTCTGTCCAGCGGTGTCAGTCGTGACGTAGGGCCGCTATTGGGTGATCTTCTGGAACCCGGGAGACTCGTGGGCCCGATAGAGACACCTGCGCTGGATCTTTCTGATTCGTCCGGCAGTCCTACGCCTTTGGTGGCGGTGGGTTCCCACGACACGGCTTCCGCCGTCGTTGCTGTGCCGGCGGTGGGCGTCGACTTTGCCTACATCTCGTGTGGCACATGGTCGCTCGTGGGGCTGGAGCTTGATGAGCCGATTCTGACCGAGGATGCTCGAATGGCGAATCTCACCAATGAGCTGGGCGTAGACGGGACCGTGCGTTTCATCAAGAACGTCATGGGGCTCTGGGTTTTCAACGAGGCGGTCCGGACCTGGAGGAGTCACCAACTCGATATCGATGTCCCGGCTCTTGTTCGTGAAGCCGCCCGTTGTGAATCCATGCGCACCGTGATTGACATCGATGCGCCGGATTTCTTTCCGCCCGGAGACATGCCGGCGCGCATCGTGGAGGCTGCTCGTCGCTCCGATCAGCCTGAACCGATGGGACGCGAGCAGATGGTGCGATGCATCCTCGATTCGCTGGCGCTGGCCTATCGTCGCGCGATCCGGCAGGTGGCTCGGATCGCTGATCGTGACGTGGGCGTCGTGCACATGGTGGGTGGTGGAGTGCAGAACGAGTTGCTCTGCCAGCTCACTGCCGACGCCACGGGGCTGCGGGTGGTGGCCGGCCCGGTCGAGGGCACCGCCTTGGGGAACCTTGTCGTGCAGGCCCGTGCCATCGGGGCCATCTCCGGTGGGCTGCAGGAGCTGCGGCAGGTCGTGCGGGATTCGAGCGAGCTGTTCACCTATGAGCCGACGCCCGGGGCCGAAGCTGCTTGGGCGGCTGCCGAGGCGCGCGTCTTCTGACGCCGGCCGATCCTCACAGTCATCGCGGCGAGGCGGCCACTGAGCGACGGTAGGCCTCTGCCTCCCAATTCTCGATGAAGTGGCGCTCGCGTTCGTTCAGGACACGCACGCGGCCCAGGAGATCGGCGTCGCGTGCCACGCGCAGCGCGTCGCGATAGGTGTCAAGCGCGTTGCGGGCTGATTGCTCGGAGTCGCCCACGGCGAATGCCGCTGTTTGCGGGACGACGGCGACGATGGGGGAGCGCCCGTGAGCTGCGCGGAACTGAGCCACCGCCTTGTCAACGGCGTCGTCGTCGTCATCGCCGCGGAGGAGAACGGGAAGTGAGCCGGCGTAGACGATCTGGTCCGGGATGAGCGGGCCCGTCGAGACCGGACCAGCTGAGACACCGGAGGTCTCTGCAATGAAGGCGTCGGCATCGTGCATGACGGCGGTCCGGGCCGTGGCGTTGCGGAAATGCGTAGCCAGTGCGTGGAGGTGAGGGATGTCGCGGTTCGGGGCGCGATCCCGAGGGGGTTGCGTCGAGGTGCTCGC
Source organism: uncultured Arachnia sp. (assembly GCA_947493705.1). GTDB lineage: Bacteria > Actinomycetota > Actinomycetes > Propionibacteriales > Propionibacteriaceae > Arachnia. Next base: position 63,300 of record CANLSH010000019.1, read on the forward strand.
CGCAGACGTGCTGATGGTGTCGCGGATCACCGAGGTCAGCCAGTTGGTGCGTTCCGCGACCTCCGCGAACGAGTGCCCGGACACGATGATCCCGTGATTGCCCAACATGGTGATGGCCGGTGATGGAGCCCCGGTGCGGTCCTCGAACTCCTGCCGCGCCGCGGCGATGCCACGCGCCAGCGGGACTCCCGGGTCGATGTAGTCCACCCAGATCGCATCATCACCTAGGAGTCGAGCCGTCAGCTCCCTGCCCTGCTCGTTGCAGGTGACGGCATTGGCCACCAGAGGGTGGAGGTGCAGGACGAGGGGATCGGGGATCAGCGCGTGGAAGAGGATCTCCACGCTGGGGCGGCGTCCCCCGGCATCCCCGACACGAGCCTTCTCAGCTGCCACCATGACAGGACCCCCGTCCACCTGCTCCTCTTTGACGAGGGCATCGACGAGCGGAGCCATGCGTAGAGGTACGAGGTCTTCTCCCTGCAACCCTGCGAGCGTGGTGCCGCTCGCCTTGATGTGGAGGAGGTCGTGCTGTTTGAACGATGCGTTTCCACCGCCGGCGCGAACGTACTCGGGATCAGTGCCAAAGTGATTGGCCAGGCGAATCAATTCGGAACGAAGATCTTGTCTCATAGAACTCCTGAGTCGATGACACGATATAGAAGCCTCGCCTGCGCCGATGAATGAAAGAACGAGACCCACGTACGATGCGCGCGAAACGGGAATGGTGCCGCAGTTGCTGGAACACCTCGGCCACAGAGTAGCCATCACGCCCACATACTTTGGATGGCAACGCACGTGCCATAGACAACGCGATCTTGCCAACAGTCGCTATCTTCGCCTCAGGCACCCGGTGTTGCTCCTCGTATCATGCGCCGGTAGCTACGCACTTATGAAAGAACATGCGTGAAGGGAGTTTCACCGCTCTGCCAATAACTCCCGAGGACATCCAAGCGTGGCTTCAGTCCCATTTGGGGTCAGGTTGGGCGCCGAGGTGTTGGACGGTGGCGGCGGAGCTGGCGGTGGCGGCAACCATGGCCTCACGCCTGTCCGTACCCGCGACGAGCGCGGCCGCCAGCGCGCCACAGTACGCGTCCCCCGCGCCTGTGGTGTCGACGGCGTCCACCTGCTGTGCTGGCACCACCAGTTGATTCCAGCGGGAACCGTCGGTGCCGAGCGTGACGAGGACCTCAGGCGCTCGCAGCCCGTCGCCCTCCATGAGTTCGTTCTCCTTCTCGTTCACGATGATGAGGAAACACGCGTCCAAGACCTCTTGGGAAAGAGGCGCGTAGGGCGCGAGGTTGAGAATGACACGAGTCCCCTGCCCAGCTGCCGCCATGATGGCCGCGGCGGTGACGTCGAGGGGGAGCTCCATGGGCATGAGCAGGACGTCGGCGGGCCCGAGATCCTGCAGCGCGGCCACTTGGCCCTCGTTGACGTGATGGTTCGCGCCAGGTGCCACGACGATCATGTTGTCGCGTTCGGCATTGAGCATGATCAGGGCGGTGCCGGTGGGTACGTCGGGCTCGAAGACCACGCGGGTGACGTCGACGCCGTGGCCCACCAGGCGGTCGAGGTAGGTGCGGCCGGGGGCATCGTCGCCAAGCCTTCCGACGAACAGGGTTTCGGCCCCGGCACGTGCAGCGGCCACCGCCTGGTTGCCGCCCTTGCCGCCGAAGCGTTGGACGATGTCACCAGACATCACGGTTTCGCCGGTGGTGGGATGGCGTTCCATCTCCATGTAAAGGTCCTGACTGGCGGACCCCAGGACCACCACCCGTCCGGCCTTCCTGGCATTGTCCATTGTGTCCTGCCCCCTCGTCGTAGAGATGACTTGTCATTCTAGCTGGCAGCAACAGCCGTGTGGGCTGGCCGTGAGTCGAAGCTTGCGGGGTCCTCATTGACCTTGTTAAGAGATCGCA
>CANLSH010000020.1 GCA_947493705.1 uncultured Arachnia sp.
GCAACAGTGTGGTTGCTTCGATACTTCTGTCTTTCTCCATACACATATTATAGAACATATGTACGACAACACACCATACCCACAGGACATCTGTGGATAAGTCACCTGACGATCCATCCGGAGATTCCGGAGGAGCGCCAGCGACATGCCGACATCACTCCGCTACGGCGAACGAGGCCTCGACACGGCCGCAGGCGGCCTACTCGACCACCGAGAAACGCGTGCTCAATTCCACCTTCGGAGAAGTGAAGCAACCCTCAAAACAACTCCACCGTTGGAGAGTTCATCCGCGCTCTCATGCCGGAGCGAAGCGCCTTTGAAAACCCAGACGAAAAACTCTCTATCTTCGTGGAGACAGTGAGGACACAATGCAAGACAGCCTTCTCGTCGTGTAGTCGATCTAGACAATATTGTGGGCTATTCGATTCGCCTCGAAATCGTCGTCGGAAGGATCGAGGCTCGTTCGCGTCGTATCAGCGCGTTGCTCGCCAGGAAGAGAAGGAGGCACAAACCGGCCAACGCGATGAGGATGCCCCCGCCGGTCAGCCACGGCCATGGGCCAGCGGACGCATTGGTCTCAGTCAGATCGAACCAGATTCCACCGGCCATCCAGAAGAGAGTCGTGCCGGCGATCAACACCAGAGCGGCCAGTGCCCATGGCACTGCCATCCCATGTGTCCGCACCTTCGTCCCGCGCATCATTTCAACAGTCTTGCACGCCTCCAAGGGCTGCCAACCGTGCTCGCGGAGGGCCAGGACCAAAGTCTGATTCAGCGCAGCTCCGCCTCATCCCCGGGTGGCGCCTGATTCCCGGCACGCGGTTTCTTGACCTGCCAGACGATCAATCCCACGACTGCCGCAACCAGCACCAGCGCGCCGATGTCGGGAATCGCCTCACCGAATTTACCCAGCGAAGTTTCCAGCGCGAGCTGTTGGCGAGCGTCGAAGATGCCACCCAGCGCACTGGTTGCCTCAGTAGTGAGGAACAGGACACCAAGAATGATGAACAAACCACCGGACACTAAGCCCCACACCGACGTGACAATGGGTCCGATCGTCAAGGGGCGGGGTTGCAGCCGCTCGGAGACCTTCGTGCTGTCCCATACCCAGGCCAGAACGATCAGCGGCACCACCATGCCTGCCCCGAACATCGCCAACAACAGCGCGCCGTACAGCGGCGACCCGCCGACGGCGGCCATGGTGAGAACTGCCCCCAACAGCGGTCCGGTACACGCACCCGCCAGTCCGTACACAGCGCCCAGGACGATGACTGCGATCGGCCCCGTTTCTCCACGCATACGGAAACCTGGGAGGTTGAAGTTGATGCCCAATACCTGCAGGAGCCCCAGCAAAATGAGCAGGCTGCCGCCCACCAGCGCGAGCGTGCTGCGGTGGCTGGCCAGCAGCGCGCCCAACGACCCCGCCGCAAGTCCCAACGGAACGAGCGTGATGAGAAGACCCAGGTAGAAAACTCCGGTGCGTCCCAGAAGCCGTGCACGGGAGGAGCCGAACGCATAGGCGAAAAACGACGGCAGCAACATGGCCGCACACGGACTCAACAGCGCCGCCAACCCACCAAGGAATGCCCCGGCGAACCCGACGCTCATCCGTTGCTGGCGATTTCTTGTGCGATCACCTGCTCGAACACCTCAATGGGCTGTGCGCCGGAGATGAACTCCGTCCCCACGAGGAACGCCGGCGTGCCGGAGATACCGAAGCTCTGTGCCTCGGCGCTGTCGGCTGCCACCGCGTCACGAATGGCAGATGATGCGTAGTCGCTCTGGAACTTGTCCATGTCAGCCACCCCCACCTGCTGCGCAACAGTGGTCACCTCGTCCTCACCGACGGGCGGCTTGCCCTCGGGAAGCGAGGCGTACAGGGCTGTGGCGAATTCCCAGTACAGGCCCTGCTCACCAGCGGCACGTGCACCGGCGGCGGCATTGACCGAATCCTCGCCGAAGATAGCGAGGTCCCGGAACTCGATCCGCAGGGTTCCGTCGTCAACCAGAGGCTGCAGCTGCGGGAGCGTGTCCTCTGTGAAGACCGCACAGAAGGGACAGCGATAGTCGGCCCACTCCGTCATGACGATCTCCGCATCGATGTCGCCCTTGGCGAGCGGGTCGCCCTCCACCCGGCGAGGCAGATCCAGCAGGAGTGCGTCACGTTCCGGATCCTCTGCGGTGCCCTGATCGGGCGGCTGTTGCGCGTCCTGACCTGCCGGTGGCTGCTGCTGGCCCCCGGCACCCTCGGTGACGGTCACCGTGGTGGTGGCCTCGGGAGTCGCGGTCTGCCCCGAGGTCTGCGACATCACAGCGAGGAGACCCACAACAATCACGCTGAGAACCACGACGGCAACCTTGTAGAAAGTGGTCATGTCCTTCTTCGGAGCGGGCCGGGAGCTGGGATCCATCCGGCCGGGCGGAGGCCCGGAGGGTTCCGCATTCTGCGGCGTGAATCGCTGGTTCGTGGGCTCAGTTGACACTGCGCGGATACCCCCTCATGTTTCTCGTTGAGGCTATTCGTTCTTGCCCCGGAATACGAATCCCTGAACAGTGGCTGCGATCAGCACATGTGCACTGGTGCGCCGACAGGGTAGGATCGAAAGTCCGTCTAAAAGAAGAGGTTTGAAGCTCTTGAGCACTTCGCGCGACGAACTCCGCCACGAAATCGCGCTCGAACAGGCACACGTCGACAAGGTCTACGACAATCTGGCCGACGCCACGGCCAGTGCACGATCCATGGCACATCAGGGTCAGCAGATGTTCCAGACAGACCGCACCAGCTTCCATCGGGAAGAGGACAGCACTGCCCTGTTCGAACGCGATGCCTTTGCCTACCAGGCTGCCCGTCGGCTCGCCGTCCTGGAGGATGAGCACGAGGGTCTTGTCTTCGGACGGCTTGACCTGATTGGCCCCGAGTCCCGCTACATCGGGCGTTTGGGAGTCCGGGACGAGGACTACGATCCTCTGGTCATCGACTGGCGCGCCCCGGCCGCGGAACCCTTCTATCGTGCCACCCAGGCAGACCCAATGGACGTCATTCGGCGTCGGGTGCTGCGGTGCCGCGACGACAAGGTGATCGGCTTGGAGGACGACCTCCTGGACTCCTCGGTGGAGACCGACCTCCCCATCATGGGGGAAGGAGCCCTGATGGCAGCGCTGACTCGCGCCCGGGGCCGCACGATGCGAGACATCGTCTCCACCATTCAGGCGGAGCAGGACGAAGCCATCCGTGCTCCCTACCAGGGCGTGACGATTATTGCCGGAGGCCCGGGCACCGGTAAAACAGTGGTTGCCCTCCATCGGGCCGCCTATCTCCTGTACTCCAATCGGGCACGTCTCGAACGCGGCGGAGTACTCGTCGTCGGACCCTCCAACGTCTTTATGAACTACATCGAACGTGTCCTGCCCAGCCTGGGTGAGGATGCGGTGACGCTGAAATCCATCGGCTCCGTCGCCAACGATGTGCTGGGAATGTCGAGCGAACGGGTGGACCCGCCCAGCGCGGCCTCCCTCAAGGGCAGCCTGCGCATGTTGGCTGTGCTGAGTCGCCTCGTTCGTCGTCCCCTCATCGGGGGTGCAGACGTGCTGCGGGTGCGTGTGAGCGTCAAGGGTGAGGTCCTCACCCTCGATGCTGACGAACTCAGCCGTATCCGGGATTCCGTGCTCTCCCACACCAAGCTCAACAAGGGTCGCGAACAGGCTCGCAACCTGATCATTTCCGCGCTGGCGGCCAAGGTCTCTGACGAGGTGGACGTACCAGCCGAGGAGATACCGGAGCTGATTCGCGAGCAGGCATCGCTGTCCATGTTCATGAATGCCTGGTGGCCAACACTCGATGCGCCCCAGGTGTTGGGACGCCTTGCAGAGGCAGACCTCCTGGCTGAGGTGGCCCCCGATTTCACGGCATCCGAGCGGGAAGCCCTCGTGGACTCCTTCACGTGGCTGCAGCGGGGCAACCACATAGAGATCACCGGCTGGTCCGTGGCGGACATGGCTCTGCTCGACGAACTGCTGGACATGTTGGGACCCGCGCCCGTCGAGGATGATGTGGACGTTGATGAGCCCGTCTTCATCGGCATGGGGGACGTCAACGAACTGGTGACAACATCCGACACCCTGCGTCATGACCCGAGCGTGGATCCTGAGGATGATCCCCAACGGACGTACGCCCACATCCTGGTGGACGAGGGTCAGGACATCACACCCATGCAGTGGCGGATGCTGCGTCGTCGTGGCCCGCAGTCCTCCTGGACCATCGTCGGTGATCCGGCGCAGAGCTCCTACCCCCACCAGGAGGAGACCTCGCGCGCCCTTGCCGAACTTGTGGGACGCGCCCCCACACGACGGTTCACGCTCAGCACCAATTACCGCTCCCCCGCCGAGGTTTTCGATTTGGCCGCCAAGGTGATCACCAAGGTGTTCCCCAACGCTGACCTACCCAAGGCTGTCCGCACGACGGGTCTCCAGCCCCGGCTGGAGAGCACACCCCCCGAGCGGGCACATGAGGCGATCATTCATGAGGTCCTGCAACTTGCTGGTCAGGTGACCGGCACCGTGGGTGTCATCTGCCCGCCTTCACGCCTGCAGGCCGTCATGCGGCTGTCCATGCAGGATGACCGGCTGGCGCAGCTGGAGGACAGATTGGTGGTGGTGACCGCGCTGCAGGCCAAGGGGCTGGAATATGACGGCGTGTTGGTGCTGTCCCCTGATGAGATCGTGAATGAGACGCCAGCGGGCGAGCGCGTGCTTTACGTGGCGCTCACGCGAGCGACGCAGCGGATGACGGCGCTGGACGTGACCGATTCCACGGCAGCCTGGAGATCACTTCTGACGTAGCCTGCCAACGGTTCTGAGTGAAGAACTGCAGGCCGGGGGCTCCGGCCTCAAGCAGTTCAAGGCACATCGTCTCTGCTCGCTCCAGACCGATGCGCCGGACCTCGGCAGGGTTGTCGGCCGCGCGCAACTGCGCCACGAATTCCGCCGGCAGTTCACAGTCCGCCAGCTCTGCAAACCGTTCAATCTGCGTGATGACCGTCAGGGGCATGATCCCCGGGATGATGGGAATGTCGGATCCGCGGGTACGGACACGCTCCACCAGCTCCACCCAGCGCGGCGCATCGAAGAACAACTGCGTAATGGCGAACTCTGCACCCGCCTTGGCCTTCTCCACGACGATCCGTGCGTCCAACTGCGGATCATTGTCCGGTTGGTGCACGTTGGGAAATGCTGCGACGCCCACACAGAAGTCGCCTTTCTCGCGGATGAACTCCACCAGTTCGGTGGCGGTGCCCAACCCTTCGGGATGCTGTTCCCAGGGTTGCGTGGGACCGCCTGGCATATCACCCCGGATGGCCAGCACATTCATGATGCCCGAACTCCGGTAGGCCTCCAGCGCTTCGGTGGTGTCTCGTCGCGACTGCGACACGCAGGTGAGGTGCCCAACAGTGATGTCGCCACGCCGGGCCAGAGCACGGGTGGCGTCGATGGTGCGTTCCCTGGTGGAACCCGTCGCGCCGTAGGTCACCGACACGAAATCCGGCGCGAACCGCTCCAACTTCTCGACGGCGCCCAGAAAACGCGGTTCCTCCTCGGCACTGCGGGGTGGGAAGAATTCGTACGACAGCAGGGGCTTGGTGGTTGTCTCCAGGAGATCGGCGATTGATCGGGAGGGCACACTTGCGTCGTACATGGCCCCAAGGATAGGGACCATGTCAGCGGTCCCGTAACAGATTGCACGGATAGGGGCGCCGGTAAAGCGAGCGGGTCATCCGCGCCCGCTCGGCGAGGCGGAGGAGGGAGTCCCACTTGATCGTTCGGCGACCGACAACAACGAAGCTGGGGATGTGGCAGCGGGAAGCAGGCGACTCCCTATCCGTGCGATCTGTAAGCTCATGTCCGTGTACGAGACACCAGATTCAGATCAACCGCTCGGGCCGACGCTGCTGGAGGCCATCTCCACGGAGTTGGCCCACTTCCTGGATTCCCAGGAGGAGACAACCGCTGCAGTGGTGACCAGCGAGATGCTTGATCTTGCCCGTACCTTCACCGTCGGCGGCAAGAGGCTGCGGCCTGCGTTTTGTTACTGGGGCCATGTTGCTGCCGGCGGGCACCCCGCTGATCCGAAGGGGCTGCTCCGGGCGGCGGCATCGCTGGATCTGCTCCACGTCTCCGCACTCGTGCATGATGACATCATCGACGCGTCAGACACCCGACGCGGCGTCCCCGCCGCCCATCGACAGTTCGCGAGCCACCACCAGGCCATGGGGGGGCGCGGGGATGAGGCCGCCTTCGGCACGGCCGCCGCCATCCTCCTGGGTGATCTCCTCCTGATGTGGAGCGTCGAACTTTTCGAGCAGAGCGGGCTGGTCCCTGAGCGCATGGCCCGGGCGCGAGCCCTCCTCGCCAGCATGCGTACCGAAGTGGTTTGTGGCCAGTACCTGGACGTTGGTGCCTCCTTCGGCGTGACACCTTCACACTCTTTTTCAGCCGAGTTGGATATCGCGAGCCGCATTCTTGAGTACAAGACCGCGCGCTACTCCGTCCTGCGGCCCCTGCAGGTGGGTGCAGCACTCGGCGGCGGCAGCGCGACTCTCGAAACGGCACTGGCACAGGTCGGCTCGCTCGTGGGCCGTGCCTTCCAGATGCGTGATGACGTCCTCGGGGTCTTCGGGGACCCTCTGGTCACTGGCAAGCCAGCTGGTGACGACCTGCGGGAGGGCAAGCGCACGGTGCTGGTACTCACTGCTCTCCAACGTGCCGACGCAGCCCAGCGTGACACATTGGAGGCACTTCTGGGCAACGCAGACATCTCCTTGCAACAACTTCAGGATGGACGCGACATCATCACCTCAACCGGCGCGCTGGACGAAGCCGAGCGACTCATCGCCGACGACACCGCCACGGCGATTCAGCTGCTGCAGGACACCGACATGACACGGCCGGGGCGCATCGCGTTGGTCCGGCTCGCGGAGTTGAGCGCCCAGCGCGACCGCTGATTTCAGGCGTGGACGGCACGGGCCGGATAGTTATTCCCTGCGAAGAATGACACGCCGGGCGCGCCGATGTGGAGTCTGTCAGTGGGCAGACCTACAATGCACCGACGGGCTGGCCCGGTCCGTCGTCCGCCTCAGAGGTGTTTTGGAGACTTTGCGTTCATGAGCAGCACTTACGACCCGATGGTGGGCCACGTGCTGGACGATCGCTATGAAATTCTGGCGAAACTTGCACGCGGCGGAATGGCGACGGTGTACCGCGCCCGGGACCTGCGCCTCATGCGAACCATCGCGGTCAAGATCATGCGGCGTGACCTTGGCGAGGATGATGACTTTGCCGCCAAATTCGACCATGAGGCCCGCGCCGCCGCCACGCTCAATCATCCTGCCGTCGTCGGCGTCTTCGATCAGGGGACAGCCCAGGGCCAGCCGTACATCGTCATGGAGTTCGTCGAGGGCGAGACTCTGCGTCGACGCATCAGCCGTGAGGCACCACTCAGGCCAGATGAATCCCTCGAACTCCTGGACCCCGTTGTTGCTGCGCTGTCCGCCGCGCATGAGGGCGGTCTGGTGCACCGCGACATCAAGCCCGAGAACGTGCTGATTTCCACCCGTGGGCAGGTCAAGGTGGCTGACTTCGGGCTGGCGCGGATCATGACCTCACCGCAGATGACCGCCACCGGTGTCCTCGTGGGGACGGCCAGCTACCTCCCCCCGGAACTGGTGACCCATTCCCGACCGGATTCCCGGAGCGACGTCTACTCGGCCGGCGTTGTCCTTTTTGAAATGTTGACGGGCAAGAAGCCCCACACGGGTGAAAACAATTACCAGATCGCCTACGCTCACGTGAACGTCGACATCAAAAAGCCGTCCACAGTCCTGAAGGCGTCAGGGCATGACGGCTGGCGCATCCCGGACTACGTGGATGCCTTCGTAGAGGCGTGCACAGCGCGCTCGCCCGAGTCCAGGCCGTTCAATGGACGTGTCATGCTGGAGCAGTTGAGAGAAGTGCGCAGTGAGCTGGCCACGACCGGTGGCCGCGACAACCCGGACTTGGCGGACCGCATTCGCCCCGAGCCGTCGCTCCGGGAAGACCTGACGCAACCCATTGCTCCACGCCCGGTTGCACGTCCCCGGCCAAGCGTTGGTGCCACCGCGGCCCACATCGCATCCCCACCAGCGACGAATCGTGAAACCTCCAGTGGGGCAGACTGGGACTCGGTGCCCATGTGGCGGCCCACCTCGCCGCGCTCCCCTGCCAGCCAGCCGGGCACACAGGCACACGAACAACCGATCCGCTCCACCATGGAGGACTCCGGACGCCAACCACGTATGCAACGCACGCCCGTCTTCCCCAATCTGCAGATCTCCCACGATCCGGTGCACCGCCGTCGCCGCGGAGTGCTGTTGGTGCTGCTCGTCCTGCTCATCACTGCCGCAGCGGGGTTGGGGTCGTGGTGGTTTGCGGCGGGACAGTTCACCACTACTCCTGAACTGGTGCAGGTCTCCCAGGCGGTTGCAGCAGAGAGAGCTGAAGCCAACGGCCTGGAGCTGGACATGACACAAACGGCGCATTCGGAGGACGTGGCTGCGGGCTTGGTGATCTCCTCCGAACCGACGGAGGGGGAGCGTGTCAAGCGTGGTGAAGAGGTGCAGTTGGTGATCTCACTGGGGCCGGAGAGATTCGGTATGCCCGAGGTGGCGGGCACCTCCATCGACGAGGCCCGGGCTGCGCTGCAGTCCCAGAATCTCACCGTCGGAGAAGTCACCGAATCGTGGTCGGAGGAGGTGGCCAGTGGCATGGTGATTTCCGCATCGGAGGCCGCCGGCGCAGAGCTCAAGCGGGACACCCCCGTTGACCTGAGTGTCTCGAAAGGGCCTGAACCCATCCCCATCCCCAACTTCACATACGACGAGGAAGCGCAGGAGAACACAACCGCCGCTAACGCAGTCGACCAGTTGGAGGATGCGGGCTTCGAGGTGAAAACCTCCCAGGAGAACTCCTCGACGGTGGCCAAGGGGCTCGTGATCTCCCAGACTCCCGCGTCGGGCAATGGCAGACGGGGCGACACCATCACCATCACTGAATCACTCGGTCCGGTGATGGTGGAGATTCCCGACGTGCGCTACCAAAGCCTTGAGGATGCCCAGAAGACTCTGGAAACCCTCGGCGTGGAGGTGGAAGTTGAATACGTGACTGACTTTCCCCTCTCTCTGAAGATTGCCTCCGGGACTGAACCCGGGCAGGGCACCAGCGTCGCCGAGGGCAGCACGGTAGTCCTGCTCATCGCCTGAGTCGTGGTCCGAGGCACTATGCTCACTCCTCGTGCAGGTGAACCGGATGGCGTTGGCATTCGTCGCGCTGATGGTGGCTGCCATGGCGTGGGGGTCCACCGTCGTGGTGGCCAAGAGCGCATTTGAATCCATTTCCCCCATCGATCTCCTGATCATCAGGCTGATCCTGACAGGCGTCGTCCTGGTCGCTGTGTTCTCCACCCGCCTCCGAATGTCCGGCGGCACCGCACTTCGGGGCACCATCCTGGGAGCGCTCTTCACCACGGGAATCGCCAGTCAAATCATTGGACTCCAATACACCCCACCCTCCCTCTCCGGGTTCGTCACGGCCAGCTATGTGGTCTTCACGGCCATCATCTCCGCAGTCCTGTTGAAGCAGCGTCAGCCTGCCACCACGTGGGCCGCGGTGGGTCTGACCATCACCGGGATCGTGGTCCTCGCCGGAGGTGCGGCCACGGGTGAGGCAGGGTTCGGATTCGGGGCTGCCCTCACTCTGTTCGGCGCCCTGATGTTTGCCCTTCACATCGTGCTGCTGGGCCGTTGGGTACGGCCTGACAACGTCCAGCAACTCACCGTCATGCAGGCCCTCGTGGGCACCATCGCCTCCATCGTGGCGATCCCCTTCACAAGCTTCGAGCTCCCCCACGATCCGCTTCTGTGGGGACAGTTGTTGTACCTCGGCATCTTCTGCGGCGCCGTCACTCTCTTCCTGCAGAGCTGGGCGCAGAGCCACGTGGCAGCAACACCGAGTGCGGTGATCATGTGCACAGAACCCGTGTGGTCAGTCGTGCTCGCCATCGGGTTCGGTCTTGAGAACCTCACACCCCAGATCGTCATCGGGGGCACCCTGGTGGTGCTGGCCCTGCTCCTCACCGTGTGGCCGCGCAAGCGCGCACGCGTCATCGACACGCTCGTCGACGAGCTGCGGAGACGTCGCGGCCGGGCCTGAGCCCCCCATTTGAGCCGACGCCATCGCAGACTACGGGGCCTGGGCCAGCACCTCGCCCACGGTGTCACCTGCTGATACGCACTCATCCTTCGTCACATCAAGGTGTGTCACGGCGCGCAGCAAGCGGGGACCCAACACACTGAGACGGACGCCGCGTTCCTCACACTGCGCTGCGACCGCTCGGGCGTTGCGCGCTTCCAGCAGCACCACATTTGTCTCGACGGAGCCGGAAGCCACGGCTGTGGGCACACGCTGCACCACGGCCTGGGCGAAAGCAGCAGCTGCAGCATGGTCGTCCGCGGTGCGGGGCAGATTGTGATCCAGAGCCCACAAGCCTGCTGCGGCGAGAATGCCCGCCTGTCGCCACCCACCCCCCAGACGTTTGCGCTGGACCCGTGCGCGGGCCATGTCGGCAGCCGAGCCCGCCAGGACGGTGCCGATGGGGGCACCCAGGCCCTTGGAGAGGCAGAGGCTGACTGTGTCGAAAAGCTGGCCGTATTCCTTCAGGCTTCGGCCCGTGGCTGCCGCGGCGTTGGCAAGACGTGCACCATCGAGGTGGCGAGCGATGCCGAGCTGAGCAAGCTCCTGACTGAGCCTCGACACCTCGTCGAAGTCCTGCACGGTTCCGCCGCCGAAGTTGCTGGTGTCCTCCACCTCCACCGCCGCGGTCTCCACAAGGTAGGGCCCGCAGTCGATTGCCAGCATGGCGAGGACATCGTCGGCCACCAGTTTGCCTCGCTCGGATGTCCAGGTCCGCATTGTCACACCATGGAGGGCGCCGTGGGCACCCATCTCAGCGCGGGCAATGTGGGCCACTGCGTCGCAGAGCACTTCGCCACCGGGTGGCACATGCAGCCAGATGCCCAGCAGGTTGGCCAGCGAACCGGTGGCGCAGAACAGCGCCGCCTCGTGGCCAAGGAGCTCGGCGGCCCGCTGCTCGAGGGCACCGACGGTGGGGTCCTCCCCGTAGACATCGTCGCCCACGGGCGCCGACATCATTGCCTCCAGCATTGCGGCCGGTGGTCGGGTGAGCGTGTCGCTGCGCAAATCAGTCACAGCAAAGCGTTCGATCACGGAGAACGCTCAATCACAGGTCGCGGGCGCGGAACGCCTGCACGGGATTGTCACGACGGCCGCGGCCCTGACGCAGTCTCGCGGCGACGGTGAAGGCCAGCTCCAGGGACTGGTTGCGGTTCAGGCGTGGATCGCACACGGTCTCGTACCTGCTGCTCAGATCGTTCTCGGACAACTGGTGCATTCCACCAACGCACTCGGTGACGTCATCACCGGTCAACTCGACGTGGATACCACCGGGCCAGGTCCCCAGCGCGTCGTGGACGTCGAAGAAACCGTTGACCTCTTCCACCACATCCACGAAGGCACGGGTCTTGTATCCGTTGGCGCTCTCGAAGGTGTTGCCGTGCATCGGATCGCACACCCAGGCGACCTTACGGCCTGATGCCTCAACGGCCTCGACGATGGGCGGCAACACGTCACGAACCTTGGCGGCTCCCATCCGTGTGATGAAAGTGATGCGGCCTTCGACGTGATGCGGATCCAGTCGATCCGCCAGCGCGAGGGCGTCGGCGGGTGCGGTGGCGGGGCCAAGCTTGATCCCAAGCGGATTCTGGACGCGGCGCAACAGCTCGACGTGGGCGCCATCGAGCTGTCGGGTCCTCTCACCGATCCACAGCATGTGGCCGGAAACCCCGTAGAGCTGCTGCGAGCGGGAGTCGACACGGGTGAGGGCGCGCTCGTACTCGAGCAGGAGTGCCTCGTGGCTTGCGTAGAAGTCGATGGTGGACAGGGCACGGTCATCGACACCACACGCCACCATGAAGGCCAGGGCTCGATCAATCTCGCTCGCCAGTTCCTCGTATTCTGTCTCCACCTGGGAATTGCCGACGAAGTCGCGATTCCAGGTGTGCACGCCACGCAGGTCAGCAAAGCCACCCTTGACGAACGCCCGCACCAGGTTCAATGTGGCGGCGGAGGCGTTGTACATGCGGACGAGTCGCTGCGGATCATGTGCCCGCGATTCCTCGGTGAACTCGAAACCGTTGATGGCGTCGCCACGGTACGACGGGTACGTCACATCGTCCCGAGTCTCGTTGCCATTGCTGCGAGGCTTGGCGTACTGACCGGCAATGCGTCCCACCTTCACCACCGGCACTTGGGCGGCATATGTCATCACGACGGCCATGGAGAGTTGCACGAGCAGCTTTGCCTTGATGTTGTCCGCCGTCACAGCCGCAAAGGATTCGGCGCAGTCACCGCCCTGCAGCAGAAAGGCCCGCCCCCGGGCCACATCGGCCAGCTTGAGCCTCAGATCGTCACACTCGCCTGCGAACACCAGGGGAGGCAGGGCTTCCATGGTGTCGATCGCCTGATCCAACAGGTCAGCGTCGGGGTAGGACGGCTGCTGGACCTGCGGCAGGGCGCGCAGTTCTTCCCTGGACATGATGGGTGACATGGAGTTCAGGCTACCTCACCTGCGCGTGGGCCCCGGCACACGTCGCGGTCGTGGATACCCGGCACGGGCAGTGGTGGTTCACCCGTGTCAGGCCTCAGGCGCAGCGATCACACCCGGCGGCTGACCGCCTCCTGGTCTGCGGGTGACAAAGGCGTCCGAGCCTCTGTCCTTGAGGTCACCGTGCTTGACGCGGCTGGCGTAGACATCCGCATACTCCTGGCCAGTGAGCTCCTGGATTGCGGCGAGCGTCTCATCGGTGACCCACCGAAGCACGCGTGTCTCCCTGTCACGACCGGCAAACTCCGAGAATTGCAGGGGCTCCCCCACGATGACGACGGGGCGACTGATCCACGGGATTCCGAATGCGCCACGCACTTTGTGCGTCCCCACCACACCCACGGGCAGGACTGGGACATCATTTGCCAGCACCATTCGCGCCAAGCCCGTCTTGCCTTTGTACAGCCGGCCGTCCGGGGAGCGGGTTCCTTCGGGATAGATTCCCACCAAAGCACCGGAGGACAGGACTTCGGAGATGTTGTTCAGTGAGGTTGCGCTCGCTCGGCCACCGCCCCGGTCCATGGGAACCATGCCCACAGCTTTCAGGAACCAGGCGACGATGGCGGGGCCCGGACCACCTTTACCAACGAACAGTTCGGCCTTCGCGGGGTAGGTGATCCTGCGAGGAATCATGGCGGGGATCACGAGGGAATCCATGACGGCGATGTGGTTGCTCACCAGAATGGCGCCCCCACGTCGCGGAACATTCCCGGCATGAATGATTTTGGCCCTGAAACCGTATTTGACGAGGGGTTTGAAGATGACTGCCTTGAAAACTGTGTACCACACGCTGTTCCCGGACTCCCCTCTGGCGCTGGTTCGCAGAACTCACTCTAGTCATCGATTCGCCCCCCTGCTTGCGGGGGAGGCATCGCGCGGGGCAGGGTCATGGCATGGACACACGGATCTGGCCCGAGGCGGAAACCCTGCGAGTGGGCGACGGCACCGTCGGTGTAGTGCTGAGTCATGGGTTCACGGGTTCAGTCATGTCGGTCGCTCCTTGGGCCCATGCCATCGCCGACCGGTGCGACGCCCGCGTGGTGGCCCCACGGCTGGCCGGCCACGGCACGAGCTGGCAGGATCTTGCAACGACCCACTGGAGCGACTGGTACGCCGATGTTGAGGCCGCGTGGAGAGAGCTTACGGAAAGTTGCGACACAATTTTCGTCGGAGGGCTGTCCATGGGTGGCGCCCTGGCACTGCGGCTGGCGCAGGAGCATCCGGTGGCGGGCGTGCTGCTGGTGAACCCCGCCATTGCCAGCAGGAATCGTCTCCTTCCGTTCTCAGGCGTGTTGCGTCACGTCATCAAATCCCAGCCGGGTGTCGTGTCCGACATCCGCAAGGAGGGCGTGGAGGAACTCGGCTACGACCGACTCAGCGTGGCCGCGGCCTGGAGCATGACCCGGCTGTGGAAGCAGGTGCGCGCCAATCTTTCCCGCGTGCGCGCACCCATCATCCTGTTCCGCTCCGACGTGGACCACGTGGTGGATGATTCCAGCCACGAGGCGCTGCTTCGAGCCCTCCCGTCAACCGAGGTGGTGCCCCTGCACGACAGTTACCACGTGGCAACACTCGACAATGATGCCGAGTTGATCTTTGAACGCTCAGCACATTTCATTGGGCAGGCGTGATCAGCCGACGCGGCGCGCACCTGAGAAGGGCATCGAGTTCAGACTTGTGATGCGAACGCCGCTGCGAGGGTTGGCCGCATCAACAATCTGGCCGTTTCCGATGTAGATGCCCACGTGGCTCACCGGCGAGTAGTAGAAGACGAGGTCCCCGGGCTGGAGGTCTGACTTGGCCACCTGTGTACCCATGCTGAGCTGTGCCCGGGACGAGCGTGGCAGAGAGATGCCCACCTGACGGTAGGCATAGCTCGTCAGGCCGGAGCAGTCGAAAGTGTTGGGGCCGGAGGTCCCCCACACGTACGAGCTGCCCACCTTGGACGTGGCGACGGAAATCGCACTCTGGGCGCGGGAACTGTTGGCCGTGGCGGTTGTGGCGGGCTCATCGACGGTCGCTGCGTTGGTGGGGGCCGGGGCAACGGTGGGCTCTTCTGGCGGAGACATGATGGGGGCGGCGGGCTCGTCTGCGGTAGCCGCGGTGGGAGAAGCGCTGGCGGCAGCTGCCGCGGCGGCGGCAGCTTCTCGCTCTTCGGCCTGCTCGGCAGCGACACGGGCCAGCCTGTCGGCTTCGTCCTGTTCACGCTGCCGCTGAATTTCGAGCTGGCGCAACCGTTCTCTTTCCTCGGCGCTCAATCGATCATGAACTGCCTGCGCCTCGGATTCCTTGGCCTCGAACTCTTGTGCCAGCTCCTTCTTGGCCTCGACGTCCGCCTGCAGGTTGGCATTTGTGCGATCAACTTCGGCCTGGAGCGCGTCCGCCCGGGACTGCTCAACCTGCAGAAGCTGGAGATCTGAATTACTGCGGTTCGCCTCATTCTGGATGGTTGCCAGGCCGGAGAGGAAACTGGATTCGGAATCACTTGTGAGCAGCTGTGCGGTGACGTCGAAGCCGCCCGACTGCAGCTGAACGACAGCAATCTCACCAAGATCCATCGACATGGCCGAAACCAGCGCCTCCTGCTGTTCCAGGTCCTGTGTGACCTCAGCAAGCCTGGTTTGACCCTGAGCAGCCCGATCGCTGGCCTCAATGATCTCCTGGTCGATCGCGGACGCCTGCTGCTGAATACGCTCGAGAGCTGCTTTGGCCTCCGCAACTGCGTCGGGATCTGCGTGTGCAGGCACCATCAGCCCGGAAAGCAGCACAGTTGTGACAGCCACGGCCATCGCCCGGCGCAGTGTGATCCTCAAGATTCCAAACCCCCACAGATTTCCATTCGCCTACCTGAGGAAATACTAAACGACTTTCAGGATATCCCCCAAGCGGTGGTCAGGCCGAGTGCTCACCAGACGGAGAGGGGGAACCAGACCGGCATCAGCGAGCACAGCCATGGCTTCCACCTCTGACTCCTCAAACTCCACGTCACCGGGTGGCCCCAGCAGGACGGAAATCACACAATCGGTGCACCCGGCTCCACGAGCGGCGCACCCGTCACAATCAACATGCAAAGTAGTCATGAATCCCATCCTGTCCATTCCCTCTGACACTTTGGGAACCACTGATCAATCATGTCCTGCTGAGTGAAGTCACCTCACCGCGTGCCTTCGTGATTGTCGGTGGGTCTTTCTAGGGTGTGGGACATGGCACCTCCTTCCCCTGAGCAGCCGTCGTTCGACGAACTCGGCACCCACCTGTCCCAGGTGACGTTTTGTGTCGTGGACCTGGAAACCACAGGCGGGGGCAAAGAGAGTTGCATCACCGAGATCGGCGCCGTGAAGGTCTGTGGGGGCGAGATCCTTGGCGAGTTCCAGACCCTGGTGCGGCCCACCACCCCCATTCCGCCGATGATCCAGGTCCTGACAGGCATCACCAACCAGATGGTGGCCGGTGCCCCGGACCTTGCCGATGCCCTTCCACGGTTCGCCACCTTCAGTGCGGGATGCGTCATGGTGGCCCACAATGCGCCCTTCGACATCGGCTTCCTGCGCCGCGGCCACGAAGAACTGCACATCACCTGGCCCCGTCCACGCGTCGTCGACACGGTGGCCCTCGCTCGTCAGGTACTGCCTTCGGATGAGGTGCGCAACTGCAAGCTCTCCACGCTGTCAGCGCACTTCAATGCCACCACCATTCCCAACCACCGGGCGCTGAGCGATGCCCGGGCCACCGTGGATGTCCTGCATGGTCTCCTGGAAAGGGTGGGCGGCCTCGGAGTTCACACGCTGGAGGATCTGTCGGAGATGACCGCCCAGGTCTCCCCTGATCGGCGCGCCAAGCGCGGATGGGCCGCCACTGCCCCGGAAGGTCCCGGCGTGTACTGGTTCGAGCACACCGGCCCTGATGCTGATTCTCGTCTGCGCACGGAGGTGCTGTATGTGGGCAAGTCCATCAATCTGCGTCGACGGCTCCGCAACTACTTCTCGGCGGCAGAGAAACGCTCACGCATCCATGAAATGGTCCGCGTGGCCACGGGTGTGCAGTTCCTGGAGTGCGCCACCTCGCTGGAGGCGGAGGTGAGGGAACTGCGAATGATCGCCAGCCATGCGCCTCGCTACAATCGGCGGTCCAGGAAACAGAACCGCCTCGTCTGGCTCAAACTCACCAAGGAGGCCTTTCCCCGCCTGTCTGCCGTCCGCCGCATCGCCGATGAGGAGGCGAGACACTGGGGTCCGTTTTCCTCCATGGATGCGGCTCTGGAGGCAGCGATGGTGTTGCAGGAGGCATTCCGATTGCGCCAGTGCACCACTCGTCTCTCGCCCCGGACTGCCAGCGCAGACTGTGCCCTTTCGGAGATGGGCCGGTGTTCGGCACCGTGCCTGCTGGGCGAGGGGGTAGCCGAGCATGCTCAGGCAGTGAAGGAAGTCCGACGGGCCTGGGATGAGGATGCCAGAGGGGTGCTGCGTTCGGCCCAGCCACGCCTGGCCAAATTGATCGCTGCCCAGCGCTATGAGGAGGCAGGGGTGCTGACGTCTCGGCTGAAGACCTTCCACGCGACATCCGTGCGCCACCATCGGGTCCGCTCCATCGCCGCCTGTCGCCAGATCGTCGGCGCTGCTCCCGTGGCAGGGGGCTGGGAGATCCACGTGTTCAGGTACGGCCGGCTGGCTGCTGCCAGTTCTGCGCGAACCTCAGCAGTGCAATCGGTGGCCGCCGAAACGGTCGCCGCCGCCGAGACCGTCGTCGCACCGCCCCGCGGCATCCCGGCAGGCACCTGGGAAGAAGCAGAGAGGGTGGCGACGTGGCTGGAGTTGCCCGGCGTCCGATTGCTGGAGACCGACGGGGAGTGGGCGTGGCCGCTGCACGCGGGTCTCCCAGCGGAGCAATTGGCCTCCGAACTCCTGGGTGGCGACATCCTCAACCATGCAATGGATCTGGAGTTCAGCCCGCTGTCCATCGAGGTGTCATAGAAGACGGCACGGACCGGGCCCGCAAGGACCCGGCCCGTGCCGTGCACGATCACCCGTCAGCTCAGGACAGCGTCACCGAGTTGATGACCACGGGAGTCTTGGGCCGATCACGCCCGTCGGTCGGCGTGGCCTCAATGTCGTCAACCACCCGTTGGCTTGCCTCATCCGCCACCTCTCCGAAGATGGTGTGGCGACGATTGAGGTGCGGCGTCGGACCTGCCGTGATGAAGAACTGCGAGCCGTTGGTGCCCGGGCCCGCGTTGGCCATCGCCAGCAGGTACGGACGGTCGAAGCTGAGTTCGGGATGGAATTCATCCTCGAACTGGTAACCGGGTCCACCGGTACCGGTGCCCTGCGGGTCCCCACCCTGGATCATGAAGCCCTGGATGATGCGGTGGAAAATGACCCCGTCGTAGAAGTTCCCGGTGGTTTTCTCTCCGGTTTTCGCATCCTTGTACTCCTTGGTGCCTCCAGCGAGGCCCGTGAAGTTCTCCACCGTCTTTGGTGCCTGCTCGTCGAACAGGTTGATGACGATGTCACCCAGTGTGGTGTGCAGTGTGGCGGTACTCATAAGCGGTCCTCTTTCATCGATGTGGTGCCGGATTCAATGGACAAACCTACCTGACGTGGCGCACATCGCCAGTCCGAAGACCCAGGACCCGGTAGCGTGGTGTCTGCTCGACCACGAGCCACACCCAAGTTGGAGGAAATGTGAAGAAGTCCAAGAAGGAACTGAAGAAGGCCGCCGCGCATTCTGCCGCCGCCGCAGGCGACATCCGTCAGAGCGCTCAGAGCGCCCTGAACGAAGCCGTGGCAAAGGCAAATGAGCTGCTGTCCGACGCGCAGAAGGCTGCGAAACCCGTGGCGCACGATGCCAAGGTGCGGACCGCCGATTTCGCTGCAAAGCGATTGGACGCCTGGGAGCCACACATCAAGGACGCGATGGAGAAGGTCTCTCCCGCTGTTGATGCCGCGCGAGGCAAGATCTCGGACGATTTCCTGCCCAGGTTGCAGGATTTGCTCAACGAGGCTGCTGAGAACCCCGCCGTGGCCCAGGCCAGTAGCCGGGGCAAGGCTGCGGTGCAGGCGCTCAAGGGTGAACTGGAGCCGCAGAAGAAGAAGAGCGGCAAAGGCAAGAAGTTCGTCAAGTTCATCGCCATCTCGGCCATCGTTGCGGGGGGCGTCGCGGCAGTGCGGCACTTTCTCACCCCGAAGGACGATGGCTGGACAGCCCATGAGCCGTCCAAGGCCTACGTGAACAACAACGACACGTTCGCCAATGCAGCCAAAGTGTCCGGGGCCAATGCCGAAGCTGCGGCGTCCAAGACGGAGGACGAGTTGGTCACCGACGCCGTCCCTGCACCGACGGACCCCTTCGATGGCGCCGGGGATGCTGCCGCTGCTGCCCCGCAGGATGCAGTTGCGAACGAAGATGTCGTCGAGAACACCGATGAGGGCTATGGCGAAGGCTCCTACGTCGGCGAGACGCCGCCGGAAGGATTCACCATCAAGGGCAATGAGCGTTCGAAGAAGTACCACCTGGCGGGTTCGGGCGGTTACGACCGCACCATCGCCGAGGTCTGGTTCAACTCCGAGGAGGCAGCTGAGAAGGCTGGCTTCACCCGCGCCCAGCGCTGACTGACACCGGCACTGAGTGCCGGATGTCTGCGTGATGACACAGTGCCCATCGCCCACATGGGGCGATGGGCACTGTGCTGTGCTCGGGTGCATTCGGGGATAACCTCGGATGCATGACCTGGCTCGTGGCACTGGTGTGCGCGCTGTCAGCCGCAGCCCACCTGCGTTTCGTTGTACCTCACCTGCGGGAGCCCGCCACCACCGACGATGAACCGGCACCGCACTATGCGCGGCTCGCTCCCCGGATGCATGTCATCCTCATCGCCCTGGCGGTTTTTGCTCTGGCCCAGGTTCTGCATCTGGTACCGACACCCCACCTCGGTGCCTGGTTCGGTTACCTCGGGGCCGGTGCAGCGCTGGTGTGGGTGGATTTGCGCACCACATGGCTGCCACGGACGCTGAACACGATCTGCCTGGCACAGGTTGCTGCCGGTCTCACCTGGGTGGCCATTCACGACTGGCAAACGGCCCTTGCGGCACTGACCGGTGGGGTGATGTCCTTCATCCTGTTTCACCTCGTGTGGCGCTACAGCACAACCTTCGGGTACGGAGACGTGCGCCTCGCCGCGACGGTGGGCACCATGGGCGCGCTCAGGGGTGTGGACGGCTGGCTCATGGCGCTCTTCTTCGCAACGCTCACCGGGGCGGTGTGGGCAATTGTGCATGCCCTTCTCCAGCGTCGCCGAGAGGGTCCAGACTATTTCGCGTACGGACCTGCTCTGTGGCTGGGCCCCATCCTTGCCGTGGTCATCAGCGGTTGGTGATGGCCACCCAGCACTCAAGGGTGGAGGCCGACGCGCCGGTGTCCAGCGCCGCCTCCACGTCACGTTGGGCCTCCAGCATCTGCTCAACCAGCGGTACGACGGCACTGACACCACGGTACGACAGTAGGGCTGCGGACGCATTGAGCACCACGATGTCGCGTATCGGACCGGTCTTCCCCGCCACCAGCTCTTCCACGACCGTGGCATTGTGCGCAGCGTCACCGCCCGTCAGATCCGCAGGTGCGGCCGCATTCAACCCCAGCTCAATCGGATCGAGGGTGGTGCGGTGCACACGGGAATCTGCAATCACCCAGACGTCGGAGGCCGACGTCGTGGTCAACTCATCCAGCCCGTCGAAACCGCGGAACACCATCCCCCGCACCCCGCGCCCCGCAAGGACCCGAGCCACCACCGGAGCGATGTCATCATCAGCGACGCCCAAGGCCATCGCCCGTGGCTGAGCGGGATTGGACAGGGGCCCCAGAAAATTGAAAGTGGTCTGGATGGCGAGCTGCTTGCGAACGGGGCCCACGAACTTCATGGCTGGGTGGTAGAGCTGCGCGAACAAGAACACTATTCCCGTTTCGCGCAGCACCTCCGCCTGACGGGTCGGATCCAGCGAGATATTGATGCCCAGAGCCTCAAGGGTGTCGGCTGTTCCGGCCATCGAGGATGCGGCCCTGCTGCCATGTTTGATCACTTTGGCACCGGCGGACGCGGCCACCAGGGCCGCCATGGTGGAGATGTTCACTGTATTGGCCCTGTCGCCGCCAGTACCCACCACATCCACGGCTTCCGGATCGAGTGTGATGGGCAGACAGTTGCCAAGCATGGAGTTCGAGAGCCCGACGATCTCGTCCTCGGTCTCACCCTTGGCGCGCAGGGCGACAAGTAGTGCCGCAACATTGACCTCGTTTGCCCGCCCGGCGAAGATTTCGTTCAGCGCCCATTCAGCGGCCTCCGCCTCCAGACCCTCGCGTCTCACCAGCCCACTCAGGATGTCCGGCCAGGTGTAACTCACGTGGCTGAGACCGAGCGGCGCAGCAGAGCTGCCACCTGTTCAGGGAACTGCAGGGGGTCCACTGGGAAGGGCGAGATCGCCTCGGCCCTGGACCACGTGGCGAGCCATGCATCCGCCACTCTCGCGACGAGAAGCATCACCGGGGGGCAGTTGGCGTACTCATCCTTGATCTGATAGCCCAGTCCCATACCGCCGTGTGGCTGCGCCTCGGCATCAAGGATGATCAGGTCATAGTCGGTGCTCTGATCCAACGTGCGCAGCAGAGCGGGACCGGTGGCTACCTCGAACACCTCAACCTCCGCCAGATCTCGGGCAACCCTGCGCCCCAGGGTCAACCGCACCTCTTCACGTGTGGTGCGGTCATCAGAGAACAGGAGAATCCTGAGGCGGTCCGCTTCTTCTCTCATTGAACTTCCTCATCCCCGAGCGGGTCGGTGTCGGTACTGCTTGGCGGTGCTTGTTCTAGGGAATCGTATCCAACGTCACCGTGTGCGACCACAGCGGCCCGTTTCGCCGCCAGGGCATCCTCCCGGTCGAGCTTGCGGTCGATGCGCTTCGCCTCACGCTTGGAGTCCTGAATCCACTGCAGGAAGATCGTGAACATCGCGAAGAACATCGTGATGTCGCCCGTGGCCCACATCAGCCCTCCGGCCCACGTCTGGTCCTCGAGGGGACTCAGTCCCCAGGAGCGTTCGAAGGCCACGTACCAGTCCTCGGCGATCAGACGAGTGGAACCCATGATCGTGACGCCCAGGAATGCGTGGAAAGGCATGGTGAGGAGAAACAGGAGGATGCGGATGGGATACGGCATCCTGATGGGAACCGGATCAACGCCCAGCAACGGGAAGAAGAAGAGGCATCCCACCACCACCATGTAGATGTGCAGCGTGTCGTGGGCGAAATCGTTGTTCAGCGTGAGGTTGTACCAGCCGGTCAGATACAGCGCGAAGGGACTGGCGATCATGAGGAACGTGGTCAGCGGAGGAAAGAGCGCAATCTTGGCGGGCAAGGAGTGCAGCACTGTGAGCAACCATTTCCTGGGTGCTTTCGGCAGTGTCCGCAGGGCCAGTGTCATGGGTGCTCCGGCCACGAGGAAGACCGGTGCGATCATGTTCAGCAGCATGTGCTGAATCATGTGGGACCAGAACAGCACGGTGTCGTAGGTGCCGAGAAAACTGAAGAGCGCTATGGCAAGCGTTCCCACTCCCAGGACACAGAAGTAGATGGTTCGCAGCACGGGCCACTTGTCGCCGCGTTTGCGCAGGACATGCACCCCATAGAGGTAAACAGCCACGGTCAGCACGAGCATCACCAATGGCAGCGGTTCAAAGGTCCAGGCACTCAGGTAGCGCCAGCCCTCGAGCGGGATGATGTCGTCGCCCGGATCCGCGTGGAAGGGGAGAAATCCACTCAGGAGAGCACCGACAGACATGGGCGCATTATGCCTCAGCACCCTGTGGAAACACATCCGGGGTCACACAACTAGGCGACACGTTGCATCTGAACCCTGAAGTGCAGGCATAATGGAGGGGTGAGCAGCCAATCTGATTCCCTCATCGCGAGCAACTCGCTCCCCAGCGGTGCCATTCACGAGGTCTCCTCCGCACGGCTGAACAGGCCCAAAGGTCGCCCGGACATGGTGGCCGTGGGCACCATTGTGTGGCTCGCCAGTGAGCTCATGTTCTTCGCCGCCCTGTTTGCCGCGTACTTCTGGGTGCGCAACGTCAACAATGAACGGGCTGCGGCAACCGGGGAGCCATCGCTGTGGGCGGAGAGCACCCAACACCTGGACATCACATTCGCCAGCATCAACACGGCGATTCTCGTCCTGTCCTCGGTCACGTGCCAGCTGGGCGCCAATGCCGCCGAGCGCGGCCGCGTGAGTGGCTCCTGGTTGAATCCGCTGAAGTGGGGCCTGCGTGAGGCCTACATCATCACCTTCATTCTTGGCGCGGCGTTCGTCTCCGGCCAGATCTGGGAGTACTTCACCCTCTTCAGTGAGGGTTTCACCATCTCGACGGATGCCTACTGGTCCGCATTCTTCCTGGCCACCGGGTTCCACGGCATCCACGTCGCCGGTGGACTTGTCGCATTCCTCCTCATTCTGACCCGTACCTACATGAGTCGTACCCACACTCATGAGCAAACCGTCGCAGCCCACGCCGTCAGCTACTACTGGCACTTCGTGGACGTCATCTGGATCGTCCTGTTCGGCGTCATCTACTTCCTCCAATGAGCCCCTGTCTGGAGTCTAAGAAATGAATTTTCTCTCAAAGCGACGCCGGCACAAGGCTGCTCGTCCACTACTGCTTGTTCTGGCGCTCATGATGGTGGGCCTGGCGTACTCCGTTGTCTCGCCTCAGCAGACGTCCGCCGAGACAGAGATGAGCCAACAGATTGAGGAAGGACGCCAGCTCTACCAGGTCTCCTGCTCGTCCTGCCACGGCCTGAACGGTGAGGGCAACACCCTGGGGCCAAGTCTCATTGGCGTGGGAAGCGCTTCCGTCGACTTCATGGTGGCCACCGGCCGTATGCCCGCGGCGCGCCCGGAAGCCCAGATCCCTGCCCGCACCCCTCTGTACACACAGGAGGAAGTGGACGCGCTCGCTGCCTACATCTCCACCTGGGGACCGGGGATCGAATCCCCCACGGAGGCGCAGTACTCACCCGAAGGACTTTCTGAGGAGGAGATAGCCCGCGGGGGCTCTCTCTTCCGGGCCAATTGTTCTGCGTGCCACGGCATCGTCGGCGGTGGTGGAGCTCTTCCGCAGGGGAAGTATGCACCGTCCCTGATTGGCACCGAGAACATTCACATCTGGCAGGCGATGCGCACGGGCCCCCAGCAGATGCCTGTGTTCTCGCGTGACGTGATCTCCGACGACGACACCCGCGCCATCATCGGCTACCTCAACGATGCCCATGAGCAGCCCACATTCGGCGGACTCGGCATGGGTGAGGACGGTCCGGTGTCTGAAGGCTTCTGGGTCTTCATCATCGGAATCGGCGGCATCGCACTCGTCGCCACCTGGATTGCCAAGAAGGGGGCACGAGCCCGATGAGTCACGACAACTATCCCGCGGTGCAGGACCCGGGCTACGGCCAGCCCGTGCCCAATCCCGGCATCGAGGAACACATCGAGCGCTACACGGATGAGAACCCGGCCGCCGGCAACCGCGCATATGCCGCAATCGTGGGCATGCTCGCAGCCGTTCCGGTACTCGCCATCGCCTTCGTCGTCATTTACTTCGCCGTACCGCGTGACATGTTCATCGATTTTGGCCCCATCTACGCCAACGCCCAGAACGTAGGTTTCGGGCTGACGGGTGGCACCGCCGTTCTCCTCATCGGTCTGGCCTGTGTCCAGTGGGCAAGGGTGATCATGACCGACGCCGAGAGCATCGAGTACCGCCACAGCGCCGCGTCACCCCCCGAGGCCCGCGCCGAGGTGGCTCAGCAGTTCTCGGACGGCGTGGAGCAGTCCCGCTTCGGACGACGCAAACTCATCGGCGGAGCTCTTGCAGGCGCCCTGGGATTTTCCCTGGTGCCGGTTGTGGTGCTCTTCGCGGATCTCGGGCCATGGCCAACGAGATCCCGCATCAACGAGACTCTTGAGGAGACCATCTGGGCCGATGGTGTCCCTGTCGTCAACGATGTGACCTTTGAGAAGATCCGGCCGGAGGACATCGAAATCGGGCAGCTGGTCAACGCCCAGCCTGAAACTCTCCTGGACTATCACGGCTCCGAAATGGCCATCGAGAAGGCCAAGAGCTCACTCATCGTGGTCCGGATGGATCCAGCATCGATCAAGATTCCAGAATCGCGGCAGGACTGGCAGGTTGCCGGCATCCTTGCCTATTCCAAGATCTGTACCCACGTGGGATGTCCCATCAGTCTGTGGGAACGTCAGACGCACAATCTGCTGTGCCCCTGCCATCAATCCATGTTCGATCTCTCTGATGCGGGCGTGGTGGTTTTTGGGCCGGCCGCACGCTCACTGCCGCAGTTGCCCATCAAGGTAAACTCTGAGGGGTACCTGGTAGCACAGAGTGACTTCACAGTGCCGGTGGGTCCGAGTTACTTTGAACGCAACGCCCCAGATTCGTACCCAGATGGAGACACATGATGGCAAAGCCAACGATCATCTCCGAAACATCCCCGGCAGTCGAGACAGCGGAAGCACCCTCTGACGATCGCCCCACCCCCGGAGCGGGAGCGATGGGGTGGGCTGACGAACGCCTCGGGCTGGCGAAACTCGGCCGTGCCAACCTGCGCAAGGTATTCCCTGACCACTGGTCCTTCCTTCTGGGCGAGATCGCCCTGTACTCCTTTGTGAT
This sequence comes from uncultured Arachnia sp., assembly GCA_947493705.1. GTDB lineage: Bacteria > Actinomycetota > Actinomycetes > Propionibacteriales > Propionibacteriaceae > Arachnia. The sequence continues at coordinate 25,496 of CANLSH010000020.1, forward strand.
CCTGCTGCTGACCGGTGTCTTCCTGACAATCTGGTACAAGCCGTCCATGGCCGAAATCGAGTACGCAGGGTCCTACCAGCTGATGAAGGGCATTCCCATGTCGGAGGCACTGTCCTCCACACTGAACATCTCCTTCGACATACGCGGCGGCCTTCTCGTGCGCCAGATTCATCACTGGGCTGCGCTGCTCTTCGTGGCCGCTGCCTTCGTGCACATGCTGCGCGTCTTCTTCACCGGAGCCTTCCGCAAGCCACGGGAGGTCAACTGGTTGATCGGCGTCGGTCTCCTGTCGATGTCCCTGATCGCTGGCTTTGCTGGCTACTCACTTCCTGATGACCTCCTTTCAGGCACAGGCCTTCGATTCGTCGATGGACTCATTCGATCCATCCCGATCATTGGTACCTGGGCCGAGTTCTTCGTCTTCGGCGGCGAATTCCCGGGTGATCTGATCATCCCCCGGCTCTACATGGTGCACATCCTGCTGGTGCCCGGTCTGCTGCTGGGACTCATCTCCGCCCACCTGGCGCTGGTGGTCTACCACAAGCACACGCAGTTCCCCGGCCCAGGACGCACCGAGAACAATGTTGTGGGTTACCCCCTGTTCCCCGTCTACATGGCCAAGGCTGGCGGCTTCTTCTTCGTCGTCTTCGGCTTCCTGGTTCTGATGGGCGGTCTCTTCCAGATCAACCCGGTCTGGCTGTACGGACCCTACGATCCCTCCAAGATCACAGCAGGGTCCCAGCCTGACTGGTACATGGGCTGGGTGGAAGGCGGCATCAGACTCGTGCCCGGTTGGGAGTCCTACTTCTTCGGCACCACGTGGTCATGGAACGTCTTTGTTCCCGGCCTCGGATTGATGCTGCTCCTGTTCGGACTTCTCGCAGCATGGCCTTTCGTGGAGGCCTGGCTGACCGGGGACAAGCGGGAGCACCACATCCTGGACCGCCCCCGCAACGCCCCCACACGGACGGCGCTGGGCGTAGCAGGCATCACCGCATTCTCCTTCCTCATGATGGGCGGCGGCAATGACATTCTGGCCACCCGATTCGGACTCAGTATCAACGCGCTGATTTATTTCCTACGTGTCGCGGTCTTTGTCGGTCCCGTCATCGCCTTCCTGATCACGCGTCGCGTCTGCATCGGCCTACAGCGCAAGGACAGGGAACGTGCGCTGCACGGCTCCGAGTCCGGCCTCATCAGTCGCGCGCCGGACGGCGGATACTCGGAGCCCCACTTGCCCATCAGCCAGGATGAGCAGTTCCTCCTGACCCAACATCTCCAACACGCACCGCTGGAGATCAGCCCTAAGGAGGACGCGAGCGGGATCAGGATCAAACAGAAGGTGTCGCCGCTCAGGGCACGTCTTTCCCGCTGGTACCTCCGCCATGATGCCGTCAAGCCCACGGCCGAACAGTTGGCTGCAGCTTCCGGTCATGAAGCCAGCGGCAGCACCGCGGTTGAAGGGGCCGAGGCGCGCAGCCTCGAGGAGTCCTCGAACCGCTGACACCTCTCATTCAATGATGGCCCGCCCCCACCGGGGTGGGCCATCATTGTCTGTCCTGATGGCATTGATGTCAGAATGGAGACCGTGCGATTCCTGAATGCCCAGCCATCCCATGATCTGACGTACTCGGATGTCTTCATGGTTCCGAGCCGCTCCGATGTCACGTCCCGGCTCCACGTGGACCTGACTTCGACGGACGGGCTCGCGACGCCCCTGCCGCTGGTGGCAGCCAACATGACGGCGGTCTCCGGACGACGCATGGCCGAGACAATGGCGCGGCGCGGTGGTTTGGCGGTCTTTCCCCAAGACATCCCATCTGATGTCGTGTCCCGAGCCATTGCCAAGGTGAAGGCTGCCCATCCCATTTTCGACACGGCCGTCACCATATCCGTCGAGACCACACTGGGAGAGACCCTCGGGCTCATCACCAAGCGTGCGCATGGCGTGGCTGTGGTGGTGGCGGATGGCCATGTCTTGGGGGTCGTCACCCCAGCGGCGTGCGAAGGAATGGACCGCTTCGCCCAGGCTGGCGATGTGATGACCACAGACATGGCCACCGTGACGCCCGATACCGCGCCCGAGGAGGTCTTCAACATCCTCGCCTCCTCCCATCAGCAGATCGCGGTCGCTACGGATGCAGACGAGCGTCTCGTTGGCGTCATGAACGCCAAGGGTGCGCTGCGGTGCGGCATCTACTCCCCCTCCCTGGACCATGAGGGCCGGCTGCGTTCAGGGGTAGCGGTGGGGATCAATGGCGATGTATCGGCCAAGGTCCGGGCCGCCCTGGCTGCCGATGCTGATGTGCTGGTCATGGACACGGCGCACGGGCACCAGGAAAAGATGATCTCAGCGCTGCGGGTCGCTGCCGAAATTCGGGACGAGTTCCACGGGCGGACTGGGCGTCGTATCCAGATCGTGGCTGGCAACGTCGTCACCTCTGACGGTGTGACAGACCTTGTGTCCGCTGGTGCGGACATCCTGAAGGTTGGTGTGGGTCCCGGTGCCATGTGTACTACTCGGATGCAGACAGGCGTGGGCCGCCCACAGTTCTCTGCCGTGCTGGAATGCGCAGCTGCTGCCAAGGAGCTCGGCTCGGCTGTCTGGGCCGACGGTGGGGTCAAGTATCCGCGCGACGTCGCGCTTGCGCTGGCTGCAGGGGCAGGCTCTGTCATGATCGGCTCCTGGTTCGCCGGCACACATGAGTCCACCGGTGATCAGATGAACGACCACCAGGGCCGCATCTACAAGGAATCCTTCGGCATGGCGTCCGCGCGCGCCGTTCAGCACCGCACGCGGCAGCAGTCGCCGTTCGAACGAGCCCGCGCGGCAATGTTCGAGGAGGGCATCTCCTGCTCACGCATGTATCTGGATCCGCAGCGTCCCGGTGTGGAGGACTTGCTGGACTGGATCACTTCTGGTGTTCGCTCCGCGGCCACCTATGCCGGTGCCCGCACCCTTGAGGAATTCGCGGACAGGGCTGTCATCGGCGTCCAGTCCGGTTCAGGCTACGAAGAGGGGCGTCCCGTGGAGCAGAGCTGGTAGATGCGCGATTTCTTCGGGATCGACGACGACTTCGTACGCGAGGTGCCACCGGGCGCCCTCCGTGCCGATATCGGCATCGCGCTCATCCTGGTGGTGCTCTCCATCAGCAGTCTGCTCGGCTATTGGACCATCCCGGAAATCACAGAAGACACCCACCTGCCGTGGAGCATTCCCCTGATCGTGGTCGCAGGTGTCATGATTTCGGTTCGGAGGCTGTTCCCGGTGTGGGTACTGTTGCTCTGCACGGGTGTTCATTTCGTCGCGGTGGGTTCATTGTTTCCTCTGGCCACTCAACAGCCCGGCATGCAGGTGCTGTACTTCCTCGGCCTCTACTCCGCCATGGCCTGGGCCCGGAATCGCGAGGCCCTGATGCTGGCCACCATCGTCGTCCTGCTTTCCATGACGGCGTGGGTCGCACTTGCCTTCTCCGTCTTCGGTGCGTTGCAGATCGCCGAATTGGGTTCCTCCCCGATCCTTCTTGTGATCAGTCAGGTCCTGGTGAACATCGCCTATTTCGGGGCCGCCACCTGGTTGGGCCGCAACGCCTGGTTGAAGGCCCGCGGCGAGGCTCAACTCATGCACTCCAGAGAGCTCGTCGAGGAGCAGTCACGTCAGCTCGCGGATCAGGCCGTCACGGGTGAACGAATCCGCATCGCCCGCGAACTCCACGACTCACTCGCCCATCACGTCTCCCTGATCGGAGTTCAGACGGCGGCCGCCCGGCGCATCATGGACAAGAAGCCAGACGACGCGAAGAAGTCCTTGGTGGCTGCTGAGCACTCAGCCCGCCAGAGCGTCCACGAGCTTCGCACGATGCTGGGTTCCCTGCGCTCGGACGAGGGTGGCCCCGCTGCATCCGGTTTGGAATCGCTGGCGACCCTCGTGGAGGACAACTCCACGCTGGGCCTGGCCGTGGACGTCTCGGTCGTTGGAGAGACCTCCTGTCTGGACGAACTCAGCAGGGTGCAGTCAGCCGCACTGTTTCGTATCACACAGGAGGCGCTGGCAAACATCCGCAGCCACTCGACCGCTGCACAAGCACGAGTGACCATCCGCGTCGGTGAGAGACTGGCTGAGGCCGAGATCGTTGATGATGGACGGCCACTCACCGGTACGCGAGGCTCAGGACTGGGTCAACTCGGTATCCGTGAACGTGTCGCCGCCCTCGGTGGCACCGCAGAAATCGGTTCGCGCCCAGAGAGGGGCTACCGCGTGCTCGTCAGGCTCCCGCTCAACGGCGGCACAAGGGAATCAGCGACAGCATGATCAGGGTTCTGTTGGTGGATGACCAGAGCTTGGTTCGCCAGGCTTTCGCCCTCATGCTCAGCGTGGAGGACGACATCGCGCTGGTGGGACAGTGCGGCAACGGTGAGGAAGCCGTCGCGGCGGCCGGCCAGTGTGATGTCGTCCTCATGGACATCGAGATGCCCGTTCAGAACGGCATTGAGGCGACCCGTCACATCCGCGCCACCCATCCTCATGTGGAAGTCATAGTGCTCACCACCTTTGATCGTGATGACTATCTCTTCGAAGCACTTGAAGCGGGTGCGGCAGGCTTCCTCCTGAAGAATGCTGAACCGGAGAAGCTCCTGGAGTCCATTCGCACCGTCTCGAGTGGTGGTGCCCTCCTCGCCCCGGAGGTGACACGCAGGGTGATCGCTGGCGCCGTGGAGGGTCGGCGTGCGGCACCCACCACCAGCGCGGGCCTGCAACGGCTGACTTCCCGTGAACGCGATGTTCTGGCGCTGATGGCAGCTGGCCTTTCCAATGCCGAAATCGCCGGGCGCCTCGTCGTGGGAGAAGCCACCATCAAGACTCACGTCTCCTCCTGCCTGGCCAAGCTCGACGTTCGTGACCGGGTGCAGGCGGTCATTCACGCCTTTGAGCACGGAGTGGTGGCCCCCAGCGACCCAGTGGACCCCCACTGATCAACTCCTCCCCCTTTCGGTGGAGGTGGGTACGCCACAACTTCAGCACTGCGGCCGATGTGGAGAACCCTTCCTGGCTGGCATCGTGGGATTCACGATCAACAAGGGAGTACCCACCATGCTGGAGATACGTAGTCTCACCCGTCGCTTCGGCGACCTCACCGCCGTGGAAGACGTCTCATTCGATGTCCACCCCGGGAGATTCACCGGATTCGTCGGTGGCAACGGCGCGGGCAAAACAACGACCATGAGGATGATCATGGGCCTCCTGCAGCCGAATGCAGGTCAAGTTCTCTGGAACGGCTCCCCCATCACCGCACGGGAGCGAGCCCAATTCGGCTACATGCCGGAGGAGCGCGGTCTGTATCCCAAACAGCCGGTACGCACCCAACTGGTCTATCTCGGCGAGCTCCACGGCATGACCGGCAAGCAGGCTCGAGACGCTGCTGATGCCCTGATGACCCGCTTCGGTCTCGGGGATCGTCTGAAGGACAAACTCGAGACCCTCTCGCTGGGCAACCAGCAGCGCGTTCAGATCGCAGCTGCTGTCATTGCAGAGCCGGTGGGTCTCGTGCTTGACGAACCCTTCAATGGCCTTGATCCCGACGCCGTTGATGAGATGTTCACCGTCTTAAGTGAGTTCACCAAACGCCAGGTGCCCGTTCTCTTCTCCTCCCATCAGCTGGATCTGGTGGAGCGGCTCTGTGACGACATCGTCATCCTGGCCAAGGGGAAGGTGGTGGCCGACGGGCCGGTGGACCAACTACGTCGAGCGGGTGAGACCCACCACCGTATTCGCACCGAATCCGATCTTGGCTGGCTGCGAGACCACCCCGGCGTCCATGTCCTCGACCTCGACGGTGCCGAAGCATCCGTGGCCTTCAGCAGCGAGGCCATCGAGCAGTCGGTGCTCGCGGAAGCCATGCGCCGGGGCCCCGTCCGGGCTTTCGGCCCCACCATCCGTCCATTGAGCGAGATTTACAGGGAGATCACACGATGAGTTACCCAGCCCCCGCGATGCCATGGTGGATCGTCGCGCGTCGCGAGATCATGGCCAAGCTGACCCAGAAGGGTTTCTGGATCTCGACGGTGGTCGTGGTCCTGATGCTCGTTGCGGGTTTCTTCCTCTCGTTCTTCTTCGCGTCCTCGCAGGACGAGATGACGGTCGCGGTCACCGACGATGCGGGCGCCCAAGTGGTGGCAATCGCCGCGGATTCAAGCGGCCGCGACATCCGAACTTCCACGATGGAGGAAGCAGACGTCGAGGCCGCCGTCGAGAACGGTGACGTCGACGCGGGCCTCGTACAGACGGATGCTGGCTGGGATCTGGTGGTGGACAGTATTGAAACCAGCGTGGGTGACGTCCAACAGGCGGTGTCCACCTACATGACTCGCACCAACGCCGCAGAGTTGGGCATTGACCCGGCGGCTCTGCAGGAGGGAGCGAATGTAGAGCTCAGGCTCACCGGCGAGCAGTTGGAGCAGGATGCCGTCATCGCCCTCATCACCGGTTTGGTCTTCTCCGTGCTCTTCTTCATGGCCGCCTTCACCTACGGCCTCCAGATTGCACAAAGCGTCGTGGAGGAGAAGGAATCCCGGATTGTCGAGATCCTCACCGCGGCGGTACCAACCCGTCACCTCCTCATCGGAAAGGTGCTGGGCAACACCATGATGGCCTTGGGGCAGCTCCTGATCTTCCTGATCGTGGGGGTCATCGGGATATCCGTGACGGAGTACGGTCAGTTCCTGCCCGTCCTGGCGCCCAATATTGGATGGTTCATCGTGTTCTTCCTGATGGGCTTTGCAGCGCTCAGTTGTCTGTGGGCGGCAGCCGGAGCCATGGCCACACGCGTTCAGGACATCAACAACACCACTATGCCGCTGATGATCATCCTGTTCGGCGTGTACATGGCTGGTTTCGTTGCCAGTGGAACGACGGCGCAGGTCCTGAGCTACGTTCCCATCGCCTCCAGCGTCCTCATGCCACAAAGGCTCTTGGCTGGCGAGTCCACGTGGATTGACGCGGTCATCGCCCTCGTCCTGTGTCTTGCCTTCATGGGTGTCGCAGTATGGGTGGGCGCCAAGATCTACCGTCGCGGCATCCTCAAGACTTCCGGCATCCTGGGACTCAGGGAGGCCTTCAGCAAGGCCAGTTGATTCACGGGGCTCCGCCCCGTGGACCCATCAACAGGAACCTCGTCATTTCGTAAGTACGCCCGCCCATCACGATGAGGCCCGAAGAACGCGGCGAAGCCGCCTGTTCTTCGGAACAGAAAGTCGCGCGAGCGAAACGAGTTCGAACCGGGACGTAGTCCCGGCGGGTTCACGGGGCGGAGCCCCGTGGGTTGTTCTTCGGAACAGGAGATCGTGCGAGCGAAGCGAGTTCGAACCGGGGCGAGCGAAGCAAGCCCCGGCGGGGGTTCACGGGGGCGGAGCCCCCGTGTGGTTAGTGTTGGTAATCGCCCCGGTAGAACTCCAGGACCCAACCGGAAACTGCCCAGATGCCGATTCCCAGCCCCAGGATGGTGATCCATGCCTGCTCGACACCAGGACCGAGGAAGATCAACGTGACAACAGCGGCGGACACGAACGGCCACATGCTCTGAGGCGGGAAGAATCCCACCTCACCGGCGGCTTCGTAGACCTCAGCATCACGACGATCCTCAGGCCGGGCGTCGAAGCCGCGTGCCGCGATGGTCAGGTAGCCGGCGATCAGGGCGCCCAGAAGGGCCGCGAAACCCAGTACGAAGGTGCCCGCGATCTCCTGGGCCATGAACCAGTACACGGGCGTGATTGCGGCGAAGAACACCGCGATGAACCAGAAGACAAGTCTTTCGGGTTTCATGAGTGAGTACCTCCTACGAGTTCGGAGTCCTCATTCTCGTCGACCAGTTCTGCGAACTCTGCCTCGTCCTCTTCTGCGAGGTCAGGGTGTGCAAGGTCGAAGGCGGGATGCATCGAGCGGATCCTTGGTAGGGAATCGAAGTTGTGCCGAGGCGGTGGGCATGAGGTGGCCCATTCGAGCGACCGCCCCCAGCCCCATGGGTCGTTGACCTCGACCTTGGGCGACTTGCGGGTGACCCACATGTTCCAGAGGAACGGGATCATTGATGCGCCCAACAAGAAAGCACCGAACGTGGAGACCTGATTGAGAACCGTGAAGCCCTCATCTGCGGCGTAGTCGGCATAGCGACGGGGCATGCCCTCGGCCCCCAGCCAGTGCTGAACGAGGAAGGTGATCTGGAAGCCGAAGAACAGCATCCAGAAGTGGATCTTGCCCCACGTCTCGTTGAGCATCTTGCCTGTGAATTTGGGCCACCAGTAGTAGAAACCGGCGAACATGGCGAAGACGACGGTGCCGAAGACCGTGTAGTGGAAGTGGGCCACCACGAAGTACGAGTCCGTGACATGGAAGTCCAGCGCCGGTGCAGCCAGAATGATGCCGGTCAGCCCTCCGAACAGGAAGGTGACGAGGAATCCCAGGGCAAAGAGCATCGAGGAATTGAGGGTCAGTGATCCGCGCCAGATCGTTCCGATCCAGTTGAAGAATTTGACCCCCGTCGGGACCGCGATGAGGAATGACATGAAGGAGAAGAACGGCAGGCTGACCGCACCCGTGGCAAACATGTGGTGCGCCCACACCGACGCCGAGAGAGCGCCGATGGCCAGCGTAGCGAAGACCAGTCCGTAGTAGCCGAACACCGGCTTGCGGCTGAATACGCTCAGGACTTCGGTGATGATTCCGAAGAACGGCAGAGCAATCACGTAGACCTCGGGATGGCCGAAGAACCAGAACAAGTGTTGCCAGAGCACGGCACCCGAGTTACTGGCATCGAAGATGAGGCTTCCAAGTACCCGGTCAGATCCGAGAACCAGAAGGCCGGCGGCAAGCACGGGGAAGGAAATCAGTACCAGCATCGATGTCACGAGGATGTTCCACGTGAAGATGGGCATCCGGAACATCGTGAGCCCCGGGGCCCTCATGGAGATGATGGTCGTGATGAAGTTGACCGACCCGAGGATCGTGGAAGTTCCGAGAATGTAGAGCCCCATCACCCACATGTTCGAGCCAAACCCGGGTGAGTTGATGGCGTTGCTCAGCGGCGCATAGGCGAACCAGCCAAAGCTGGCCGCTCCCCCGGGCATGAGAAAACCGGCGCAGGCCAACAACGAGCCGAAGACGTACAGCCAGTAGCTGAACGCATTGAGCCGTGGAAAGGCAACATCGGGTGCGCCGATCTGCAGCGGGATGAGTGCGTTTGCAAAGCCTGCGAACAACGGCGTCGCGAACATCAACAGCATGATCGTGCCGTGCATGGTGAAGAACTGGTTGTACGTCTCGAAGTTCAGCAACTGCATTCCGGGATTGGCGAGCTCCGCGCGGATGAACAGCGCCAGCACACCACCGAACATGAAGAACAGCATGGACGTGACGAGGTACATGTTGCCGATCACCTTGTGATCGGTCGTGGTCAGGTAGCCCACCACCTTGGTGCCCAGAGATGTCTCGGCTCGTGACGAGGTACGCACCTCGGACTGGGTGCTCACCCGAGCGGTCTGTGTGCTCACTGCTGCTCCTCCTGCGTTTCAAAGCTCGGGACCAGGTCACCCGAGGTCTCTGGAATCTGCACCTCGAAGTCCTTCCCAGCTGCGGCCAAGCTCTGGACCTTTGCGTTGTAATCGTCCTCCGACACCACATGGACCTTGAACACCATCTGGGAGTGATAGGTCCCACACAGCTCTGCACACTTGCCCTCGTAGACACCGATACGGTTGGGGGTCGCGTCGAAGGAGTTCGGATGACCAGGAACGACATCCATCTTGAAATAGAAGCTGGGGATCCAGAAAGAGTGGATGACGTCAGCCGAGTTCAGGTTGAAACGAACCTTCTTGTTCACGGGTAGGTAGAGATCCGGAATCACCTCGGGCGTTCCACCATCGTTGGCGTTCGTGCCGATGTCCGGGTTGTCCTCCTCCATGTAGTTGAAGGTCCAGGACCACTTCTGGCCGATGACTCCGATCGTTGTATCCGGCTCTGCCTCTTGGTCCAGAAGGTTGTCGTGCGCCTGGACGGTGTAGAAGAACAGCACGCCGATGATCAGAAAGGGCACGAGGGTGTACAACAACTCCAGAGGAAGGTGGTATTTGGTCTGGCGCGGTGCTGGGGCGTCACCCTCACGACGTCGGTAGCGAATCACAGACCAGCCAATGAGTCCCCAAACGAGACCACCGACCACGAAGGACGCCACCCAGGCACCGATCCACAGGTTGCCCATGTTCGGTGCCTCCTCCGAGGCCGCCACAGGTAGACCCAATCGGCTCCCCTGTCCGGAGCAGCCCGTGAGAGCCACCATCGCCAGTGCCGAGACGGCAGCTGTCATCCGGCGTCGGAGGTGCTTCTGCCGAGACCTGCCCGCTACTTCCACACTCACCAGATGCCTTTCGTCGAGCGTCCTCGCGAATCTTCATGATCTTCGCGACAGGTTGTCACTGATGAAGCCTACGATAACGCAAAAGGCCACCACGTGGCACTCTGATACCAGACGCGGTGGCCTTTGCTTTGAGCGGGTTCGGTTAGGAGCCGCTCAGTGGAACGAGTCACCGCAGGCGCAGGACCCGCCCGCGTTGGGATTGTCGATGGTGAATCCCTGCTTTTCGATGGTGTCAGCGTAGTCAATGCTGGCGCCGCCCAAGTAGGGGCCGCTCATTTTGTCCGTGACCACCTTGACACCGTCATAGTCATTGACGATGTCCCCGTCGAGGTCGCGATCATCAAAGTAAAGTTGATAGCGCAGCCCTGAGCAGCCTCCCGGCTGCACGGCGATGCGCAGGCGCAAATCATCGCGCCCCTCGCCCTCCAGCAGGGCGCGGACCTTGTCCACGGCCACATCGGTGAGGATGACGCCGGAGGTTGTGGTTTGTGTGTCGGTCACGATGGCTCCCATGTCGGTGAAGTTGATCTCGCATCCCAGTTTACGCTGGCCAGCCGCCGCACCGAAATGACATGCAGTTGGAGGGTCTCACCAGCTCCAGGACGTGGCCACCTTACCCGCAACCTGCGCGAGCTGAGCCGGGACGGCTTCGTCAGCGCCGATCCCCTCGAGGATCGCGTGGGCGGACTCGATGCCCGCGACTCGGAGCTCTCGCGCCGAGACGTAATTCCGTCCGACAATCGCTATGACAGGCCGGCTCGCCTCGGTGCCCAAGCGGGCGACCTCCTTGACCACGTCCCCACCCACTGCATGAAAATCCAGAATGTGGCTGCCCGTGACCAGAAGATCCGCCCTGGCGACGCTCGACTCCATGTCGAAGCTCTGGATCAGAGCCTCAATCCCGGAAAGCACCCGGCCACCGAGGGACAAGATGATTGCACCGACGCCGTCTGCAGCTCCGCTACCCGGGGTGGCGTCATCGACGCCCACCGATGCGAGCCACTGCGCCACCGCATCGTTGGAGGCGAGTGTCTGGGCAAGATCCAGACCCTCCTCGCGTCCGCGTTCCGCAAGCCTGCCGGAGAGACCGGTCAGCGTCGTCGTTTGCTCCCCGGTTTTCACGATGGCCACGATGTCTCGCTGATTCAGTCCAGCGGCCATCTCATCCAGGTCCGAACGCCTGACAGCGGTCAATTCACTCCAGGCTGGTGACTCTAGGGCGGTGAGATCCACCCAGAGGGTGGAGCGCTCGCCGGGATTTTTCACCGGACGAGAAAGAACTTCCAGCGTTTCAGAGAGGCTGCGTGGTTCTGTCACGACGTCGACTGGTTCCAGCTGGGCCACGGCGTCTGCGAATGCTGCACCCCCGTCGGCCAGGGGGATCACCGCCACCTGCGCACCGGTTTCCGCAAATGCCGTCGCGATGACTTCCGAGGCACCGCGGGGGTCAAGTCCCGCCATGGCATCAGCAGCGACGAGGACCCTCAAGAACGGATGTCCCCACCCTCATGCAGGTCGGGAATCAGCCCGTAGAACTCCTGCGTGGCGTCGAGCAGAGCGCGGACCTCTTCGACCGTGGCATCCACATCGGGTAGCACCAGGTCTGACTCGACGATCACATCATCCGGCACTGGAGTGCCAACACTCCTGACACCGGCCACCAGCTTCTCCAGGGCGACTCGGAGACCATCCTGGTCACCGGATGCAACGGATTCCTCAACGGCCTCATCAACTTCGCCGAGGGAAACGAGCTCATCGGGTTCCATGGACCACTGTCCGAGTCCCATGATGCGGATGATCATGCCTGGTCCTCCTTCTGTGTCGCGGCGGTGATGTCTGCGCTGGGGGCGTCAGGGGCATCGATCTGTGCGGTGGGACCAGCCCCGCCGGTGAGCTGGGAACGCATGGCTGCAAGTTCGTTCTCCACCGATGAATCGGAGGCGAGTGCGTCAAGTTCCCGGGTGATGTCGTCCTTGGCGTATCCCGTCGGGTCGTCGAGGGCGCCGGAAGCGAGCAGCTCATCCACCGCTCCGGCGCGAGCCTGCAGCTGCAGTGTCTTGTCCTCAGCGCGCTGGACGGCGAGACCCACGTCGCCCATCTCTTCAGAAATCCCTGAGAACGCCTCATTGATGCGCGTCTGTGCCTCCGCGGCCGAGTATGTGGCCTTGATGGTCTCCTTACGCGTACGGAAGGCATCCACCTTGGCCTGGAGACGGGTGCTGGCTCGAACCAGCTTCTCCTCCTCCCCCTGCAGTTGCGCATGCTGGGTCTGGAGATCTCCCAGCTGCTGCTGCAGGCCCGCCTTGCGGGTCAGCGCCTCCCGTGCCAGATCCTCGCGGTTGGCCTCCAGAGCACGCTGCGCAGCAGTTTGCAGTTTTTCCATCTCGCCATTCATCTGCTGTGCCTGCAGTTCCACCCGCTTTCGGCTGGTGGCAACGTCTGCAACCCCCCTGCGCACTTTCCTCAGGAGGTCCAGCTGACGTTCATAGGAGTAGTCAAGCGTCTCCCTGGGGTCTTCGTACTTGTCAAGAGCTTTGTTCGCCTTGGTCTTGAACATCAGGGCGATCCGCTCGAAAATGCCTGCCACGAGTCAGTCCTTCCACAGCTTTTACCGGTGAATCACCACGTTACCCGGTATGGGCCCGCACGGGGGCTGCGATGACCCTGATGGAACCCTGATCGTGGGCGCTGGTTTACACTGGCAGTGCACCACGCACAATGTGGCCTGCGGTTTCGCAGGCATGATCCGTTCGCTCGACCGCGAACAACTAGATCTCTGGAGGACCCGGTGGGACTGTTCCGCCCCTACGAGCGCAAGGCACCTGAGACTGCGGAGCCGACGCAGGCGCAGGAGAGCGCCTCCGGTGGTGGCCGCATCTCCTCCCTCACTCCGAAGGGCGAGAAGCGTGCCACGTCGCGGCAGAGCGACGGCAAACCGACCACCACGCCTGTCCCCGTCGGAACCAACACCGGCAGCACGCGGGTGGTGACACGGACACCACAGAAGAAGCAGGGTGCCACGCCGACGCGCAAACAGGCAGAGGCTGAACGAATGCAACGCCTGCACCCCAATCTGAGCAAGGCCGAACAGCGCCGGGCGAACCGTGACTCCCGGTACAAGGCGCGCGTCGACACGTGGGACAAGGTGGAAAGCTCCCCGGAGCGGACACTGCTGCGCGACTACGTTGATGTGCGATGGACCGTCACGGAGTTCTTGTTGCCCGTCATGCTGCTCCTGATGGCCAGCGTGGTGGCGACCAGCGCATGGCCCGCTATCAGCTTCTACATCGGCACGGGGCTGTGGCTCATGCTGGGACTCTCCATCATCAACACGGCAATCATGTGGAACGGCTTCAAGAAGGTTCTCGCAGTGAGGGTTCCCGACGCACCGAAGCGTGGCCTGCTCATGTACATGTTCAACCGGGCCCTCATGATCCGCCGATTCCGTCGACCCGGACCACGAGTGAAGCGAGGAGACTCCATCTGATGTCCTACTGCTGGAAACCCGGAACCGGCTCCTACTCCATGGAGACTCTGCAGGGACGAGACCTGCTGCCGCGATTCGACGAGCAGACCCAGGCTGAGGAGTGGTTGTCACTCTTCTACAGTGATCTGCAGGAATGTGGAGTGGGGGACGTCACCCTGTATGAGGAGGATCGACACGTCTACGGGCCGATGTCGCTGGAGAGCTGAGGGCCCTCCACCTGCCGGTGTTTCTCAGATCTCACGGCAACGAAGACTCCGAAGCCTGCGGCGGCCAGACCGAGCACCACCACCACCGGCGCAGACTGGCGGGCATCAGCGATCCGTTCCTCGTAGGTTTGTGTCCGGTCCGTACCCGTGGATGTGTAGCTGGAGTAGCTGCAAACATCTCCGGGGCCCATCCCCACACCGCGACATTGCGTTGATGGCGCTATCCACGTGAGCACGCCTGACGCGGCCACAGCCAGGGCTGCCATCACGAAAGCCCACAACACCACGCGTCTCATCACGGCGGTAAACCTACCCTCGTCCGCAGCCATCACCCAAGCCCCCCCAGATGGGTAGGGTGGTCCCGTGACTCGAAAAAACGCCAGCCTCAGCCTCTCTAAAACCATTGACCGTGACGCGGACGTCGTCATCCTCGGCCTCACCGCCGTGGGCGGCCAACCCACCCTGGTGGGTGCCATCGGAGACCTTGAGAAGTCCTATCACAAGGCCTACAGCACGCCGTTGCGCACGCTGGCCCTCACCCATGGAGCGAGCACTACGCTGGAAACAGCTGTCGTTCTCCCCCCGACCTCAGTCCGGGTGGTGGTCGTGGGACTCGGGGACGCCGATGTCACGGCGGAACAACTGCGACGCGCAGTCGGAGCTGCCGTGCGCACGGCGATGCAGCTACCCGGCGCAGAGGGGCTGAAGGTGGCGGTGTCCCTGGAACTCGCCGCCCCTGATCTCATCCGTGCAGCAGCTGAGGGCGCGCTGCTGGGCGCCTACGAGCCGGAGGTGTTCACCTCCAAGCAGGACAAGCCGAAGGTTTCAACCGTCGATGTTGTGGCCGCCGGACGTGGCGACGCCCGCGAAGCAATCGACGAGGCTCGCGTGGTGGCAGAAGCTGTCTGCCAAGCACGCGACTGGACAAACACTCCTCCCAACCTCCTGACGCCGGCACTTTTTGCCGAAGCGGCCAAGCACAGTCTGCGTGATCAGCGCGTGAGTATCGACGTGCTTGATGAGAAGGCACTGGAGAAAGGGGGGTATGGGGGCATCCTCGCCGTCGGTGGTGGGTCGGCCAACCGTCCACGCCTGGTGCGCATGCAGTACGCCCCCCGCGGTGCCACCTTCCATCTCGCTCTGGTGGGCAAGGGCATCACCTTTGATTCTGGTGGTCTTGACATCAAACCAGCAGGCCAGATGGCTGGCATGAAGTACGACATGTCCGGTGCGGCCGCCGTCATCGCTGCCATGCAGGCCATCGCGGGGCTGGGCCTCAAGATCAAGGTCACGGCCTACGCTGCCATGGCCGAGAACATGCCCTCTGGTACGTCATATCGCTCCGGTGACGTCATGACAATGTTTGACGGCCAGACGGTGGAGAACTACAACACCGATGCTGAGGGTCGCCTGGTCATGGCAGATGCCATCGCTCGTGCCGCACTGGATGAACCGCAACTCATTGTTGACGTCGCCACCCTGACGGGGGCGTGCATGGTGGCCCTGGGCATGCGCGTGGGTGGACTCATGGCGAGTGATGATGTGACGGCCGACCGTCTGCTGGATGCGGCCGAGGCGGGTGGCGAGGAATTCTGGCAGCTTCCCATCACCGAGGAGATCCGCTCCCAACTGGATTCGTCGGTTGCAGACATGCGCTCGGGCGGCAAGAACAGATTCGGCGGAGCGTTGGCAGCGGGCGCCTTCCTTCACCGTTTCGTCCCGGAGAAGATCGCGTGGGGGCATTTGGATATCGCCGGTCCTGCCAACAATGAGGACTCCGCGTTCGGATGCACCCCCAAGGGTGGCACGGGCGTTGCTGTGCGGACCCTGGTGGCGCTGGCCCGACAACTGTCATCCTGACGACGAGGGGCGTCAACAGGCCTGCCTGTCAGCCACGTCGACGCGCTCCGTATTCACGCATGCGACCGGGGTAGGGCACCACGCCAGCGTCGTAGGCAGGGATGTCATGCCCAGCTGCGAATTCGTAACCGTAATCGATCGATGGGATTGCGCGGCGCGTCGATTCCCCACTGGCAGCGACGAGCAGAATGGAAGGCTTGTTGAAGCTGGTGGGCTGTTCGAGCCATGCCTCCACCCCCCGTCGGGTGCCCACGAACCCCGAGAGATGGTCCCGGGTGACATCCGGGACCTCGCGCGCATCGCGGGCAACCTGTGCTTGCCGCTTCTTTCTACTGAACCAACCCACGCCCCAAGTATGCCGTGACTGACAACCATGCGCGCAGACGGGTCCGGCACGGCTCCACGCGAACTCGGCGAGCGTCGGCGCATCCGGCGTGGAAGACTGGTGGACCATGAGTGATCAATACGATGTTGCCATCCTCGGAGCGGGCTCCGCCGGTTACGCCTGTGCTCTGCGCTCCGCTCAGTTGGGATTGTCCGTCGCGCTCGTGGACGAGGGCCCGTTGGGTGGCACCTGTCTGCACCGGGGGTGCATTCCCACCAAGAGTTGGCTCCACGCGGCCAAGGCGCGCCAGGCGGTGATTTCGGCACCCGCATTCGGTATTGGGGCTGAACTGGGAGAGGTGGACGCGCGCGCCATCCAGGATTACGCCACCACAGTCGTGGCGCAATTGCACAAAGGCCTCTCCGGCCTCATAGCCTCTCGCGGCATCGAAGTCATCAACGCTCGCGGGGCCCTGTCCTCTGATCAGCGGGGCCCGGGCATCGATGTGGACGGGTCGGTTCTCCGGGCGCGCGCCGTCGTCGTCGCCACGGGGGCTGAGCCCATCACCTTGGGGCTGGCCGTGGACGGTATACGCATCCTCGACAGCTGGCAGGCGCTGCAACTCACGACACTGCCGGAGCGCGCCGTCATCGTCGGCGGCGGTGTCATCGGCGTCGAGTTCGCCTCCATGTGGAACGACCTCGGGGTACAGGTCACGCTCGTCGAGGCAACCGCCTCGCTTCTTCCCACCGAGGAGCCGGATCTCTCCAAAGTTATTCTTTCCGAGCTCCGGAAACGGGGCGTCGAGATACAGCTCTCCACATCCATTTCCTCAGCGCGCGCCACCGACGACGGGGTGCGCATTGATCTGAACAATGATGTGATCGAGGCCGATGTAGTGCTGGTCGCTGCGGGGCGGCGCCCCATGCTCGAAGGTATTGGGCTGGAGGATACCGGGGTGGAGAGAGCCGGCACCCACATCGCGGTGGACGACGTACTCCACACGACTGCCCGAGGTGTCTATGCGGCAGGCGATGTGGTGGCGGGTCCGCAACTGGCACACCGAGGATACGCCCACGGGCTGTTCCTCGGAGAACACATCGCACAGTTGCAGGGCAAGCACTCGCAGCGCCCCGTCCTGGGGGCGGACAGCAGCATTGCTCGCATCACCTACTCACACCCACAGCTGGCCTCCGTCGGGTTGACCACGGAACAGGCTCGCGCCGAGGGAGAGATTGAGGTGGCTGATTACCCATTGCGTGGCAACGGACGGGCACTGATGTCGCGAACCCCCGGAGAACGCGAGACCGGGTTGGTGAGGGTCATTCGTCGCTCTGGGGGCGAGATCGTGGGCGTGCACGTTGTGGGAGATGATGTCTCAGAGCTCATAGCCGAGGGCGCACTCCTGGTGGGCTGGGGGGCGACCCCTGAGGATTTGCGCGACATCATCCATCCCCATCCAACTCTGTCTGAGGCTCTCGCCGAGGCGAACTTGTCATTGGCCGGCAGTCCCCTGCACATGCGCTCCTGATGGGGGATAGAGTTGGCTGACAACATCTTAAAGATCCTCTTGAAGGAGCAATTTTCACCATGTCAACTGAAGTTACCCTGCCGGCACTGGGCGAATCCGTCACCGAAGGAACCATCTCTCGATGGTTGAAGGCAGTTGGAGAGAGCATCGAGGTCGACGAACCCCTACTGGAGGTCTCGACCGACAAGGTTGACACCGAAATCCCGTCCCCCGTTGCCGGAACAGTGCTTGAGATCCGTTTCGAGGAGGACGACGTCGCCGAAGTGGGTGCCGTGCTAGCGGTGGTGGGCGATTCCGAGGAGTCCGATGGCTCGGATTCCTCCGATGACCCTGAGCCAGCACAGGAAGAGGCGGAATCCGAGGAGGCAGGAGCGGAAGAGGCAGAAGCGCAGGAAGTGGCCGAGGAGGCCACCGAGGACGCTGCCGACGAGGCACGCTCCAACGCCGCTGATGAAGCACAGGGTGAGACCGCACCCACCTCCGGTGGAGGTTCCGCCTCCGGCACCGAGGTGACACTGCCCGCCCTGGGTGAATCCGTGACCGAGGGCACCGTGTCCCGCTGGCTCAAGGAGGTTGGTGAGAGCATCGAGGTGGATGAGCCTCTGCTCGAGGTCTCCACGGACAAGGTGGACACCGAGATCCCCTCCCCCGTCGCAGGAACTCTCCTGGAAGTCCGTTTTGCAGAGGATGACGTGGCAGAGGTGGGTGCCGTACTGGCAATCGTCGGGGACAGCGACGCTGCCCCCGAGGAGGACGCACCTGAAGAGCCCGCCCAGACGGAGAAGGAAGCAAAGTCTGATCCCACCACGCAGGCCGGAACTGATACCGACGATGTGGAGCCCGACAAGGCGGCTCCCGCCGAGGTGGAGGATGAGTCCGCCAAGGAGCAGCCAGTGAGGGAGAAGCCGGCCGAGAAGCAGGCTTCCAAGCAGTCCGAGGACCAGTCCTCCGCTGTCCAGGCAGCGGTTGCACGTCGGGCTTCCGAAGCCGAAGGTGATGGCACCTACGTCACACCGTTGGTGCGCAAGTTGGCGCGTGAACACGACATTGATCTGTCGTCGTTGAGCGGAACAGGCGTTGGCGGTCGTATCCGCAAGCAGGACGTCCTGACAGCTGCCGAAGAGGCCAAGAAGAAGGCAGCGGAGAAGCCGGAGGCCGAAGCCGCTCCGGAGTCGTCGGAGAAGGAAACCGGCAAGCCAGCACCCACAGCCTCGAGCGAGGTGCGCGGCACCACCGAGAAGATGACCCGCCTCCGCAAGACGATCGCGAACCGGATGGTCCAGTCGCTGCAGGTCTCTGCGCAACTGACTGCGACGGTGGAGGTGGATGTGACGGCCATCAGTCGTATCCGTGCAGTGGCGAAGGACGATTTCAAGAAGCGCGAGGGCGCTTCACTGTCCTACCTGCCCTTCATCACGAAAGCCACCATAGAGGCGCTCAAGGCGTTCCCGGTGATCAATGCCCGCATCGATACGGAGGCAGGCACTGTCACCTACGCCGATGGGGAGCACATCGGTATCGCGGTCGACACCGAGAAGGGCCTGCTGGTACCCGTCATCAAGGATGCCGGGGATCTCAACCTTGCCGGCCTTGCGAAGAAGATCGGCGACCTCGCCGCCCGGACGCGCGCCAGTAAGGTGGGGCCGGACGAGCTCTCGGGCAGCACGTTCACCATCACGAACTACGGCTCCGCTGGAACACTGTTCGACACACCCATCATCAACCAGCCCGAGGTCGCAATCCTCGGCACCGGTGCGCTCGTGAAGCGTCCCGTGGTTGTGAAGGACCAATTTGGATCCGAGTCCATCGCGATCCGCGACATGATGTATCTCTCGATGAGCTACGACCACCGCCTCGTCGATGGTGCACTGGCAGCCCGGTTCCTCAGCACACTGAAGGCTCGCCTCGAAGAGGGTGACTTCGGCGGAGAACTTGGTCTCTGATCACCCACAACACCACCGAAAACGGCGGGCGCCAGGATCCCTGCGCCGGCCGTTTTCGTCATTCACGCTTCTTGTGTAGGTGTTTGACAGGTGCTGGTAGTCAAGCACCTTTCAAACCGCTAAGACATCGCAGCCTGTCGTACGCGATACTGCCACACGGCGCTGCCCACGAAGAGCCCAACGGCCACCCAGACGAGCACGAAGCCTGCCCACCTCTCTGCGGGCATGGGCTCGTTGAAGACCAGCCAGCCCAGCAGGAACTGGCCGATGGGCGCGATGTATTGGATCATCCCCAGTGTCACCAGCCGGATGCGTCGTGCACCGGCCGCAAAGAGCAGGAGTGGGATGGCGGTGATCGGGCCCGCCAGCAGCACAACGAGCCCATAAGGTGAGGCGACGTTCACCGTGGATCCACCACTGATGGACAACCACAGGAGATAGGCCAGCATGAACGGCGCAACGGCGGCCGTCTCCATCGTCAGCCCTGCGAGGGCAGGGACGTGAGCACCGACCCGCTTCTTGACCAGACCGTAGGCCCCGAACGAGCCCGCCACAGCGAAGGCGATCCATGGCACCTTCCCGTACCCGATCGCCAGGATCGTGCAGGCCGTTGCTCCCAACCCGAACGCAACCCATTGAATCCGGCTCATTGTTTCGCGCAACACGAGCACACCCAGCGCCGCTGCCACCAGCGGGTTGATGAAGTATCCCAGCGCAGCATCCAGGATGCGTCCGGAGTTCACACCCGTCACATAGGCCGTCCAGTTGATGCTCACCAGTACACCCGCCGCTGCCAGCGCCAGAGTTGTGCGCCGGGATGACAGGAGTCTGCGGATGTCTCGCCATCCGTTCGTGACGCTCAGAACAATCAGACAGAACGCCAGGGACCAGATCACCCGGTACGCGATGATTTCCAGAGCTCCGGATCTGGCGAGGAGGATGAAGTACAGCGGGAAGAGAGACCACACCAGATAGGCGGCGACGCTGTACAGGATTCCGGCTCTCACAAGGCACATCCTCGCACTCCAGACCGCCGTGACCGCACCCCTCAGGTTTGGCGGGCACGAGGAGATCACGCGTATAGAATGCTCAGGTGTCAACGCCCGGCGCTGTGTGGAGCCGGCCGAGTTCGAGGCCCTGGAGGAACAGGTCAGAGAGATCGGTTACTCTGGCGTGTTGTCCGGACTGTTGGTCCGTTCCTTCTATCGTGCCGGCCGCCTGTACCGTACGGCCATGGACGCCCGCAAGAAGACGAGTTAAGACGGAGTAGTGATGGCAAGCGAGAAGGCCAAGGCCCTGGCCGCCAAGCAGAAGGCGGAGATGCGCGCGGAGAAGGCGCGCCGCAAGAGTTCCAATGACCCTGCGGACTGGGGCCGTGGACGTCAGTTCGTCGAGACCTACAAGGTCACCGCGAAATATGACAAGGCTCTCCCGTGGATCCTGTTGGGCGCCGGTCTCGGCGTCTTCGCGATCTTCCTGATCATCGGTTTCCTCCTGGACTCTCCCCTCATCTGGGGGTTCGTCGGTCTTTCCGCTGGGCTGGTGGCGGCCATGGGCCTGTTCGTGCTCCGCGCCAAGAAGGCCGCCTATCGCCGGTTCGACGGCCAAGCCGGTTCAGCGGAAGTGGCGCTGCAGATGCTCGGCAAGAAGTGGAAATACACTCCGGTGATCGCCGCCAGCCGCAATCGCGATTCCGTCGATGTCATCCACCGGGCGCTTGGCCCCGGTGGCCTCGTGCTGATCGGCGAGGGCGATGCGAGGGCACTCAAGGCTCAACTGGCCAGTGAGAAGCGCAAGCACGAGCAGGTGGCCTACGGCGTCGCAGTGCAGATCATCCAGATGGGCAAGGGCGGCGGACAGGTGCCGCTGGACAAGCTCACCAATCACATCAAGAAACTGCCGAAACAGCTTCCCCCTGCCAAGGCTGAGGAGGTGGCGGCCCGCCTGCGGGCACTGGACGCAATGCGGCCCAAGATGCCCGTCCCCAAGGGCCCCATGAGCACCAAGGGTGCCCGCCAGGCGATGCGGGGCCGCTGATACATGGTGACGAGTACATAGTGGCGAACCTCGTCAACCTGGAATCCGTCACGCACGGATTCGGTACCCGCATCCTGCTCGACAACATCTCCACCGGCGTCGCTGCCAGTGAGATGATCGGCGTAGTCGGCCGCAACGGCGACGGCAAAACCACCCTGCTGCGTATCCTCACCGGCGAACTGGAACCCGATCAGGGCCGAGTGACCATTTCCGGTTCCACCTCCATCGGAGTCCTGACCCAGGAACACGTCGGACACATGGAACAGAGTGTCCGTGACGTCATCCTCGATGGTGAACCGGACCACGTCTGGGCAGCCGATTCCCAGCGCCGCGACCTTGTGCAGTCACTCCTGGCCGGGATCGATCTGGACCGTCTGATCGGCACTCTCTCGGGCGGCGAGCGTCGTCGCGTGGGACTGGTTGAAGTGCTCCTGGAGAACCACGACCTGGTGGTGCTCGATGAGCCCACCAACCACTTGGACGTGGAGGCCATTTCCTTCCTTGCCCAGCATCTCGCAGCCCGCACGCGTGCCGGCCTGGCCATGATGGTTGTCAGCCATGATCGCTGGTTCCTCGACGCAGTGTGCACGCGCATCTGGGAGGTGCACGACGGCGTCATCGACGCCTACGACGGTGGCTACGCCGCCTACGTACTGGCACGTGTGGAGCGTCAGCGCCAAGCTGCCACCAACGAGGCCCGTCGGCAGAATCTGGCCCGCAAGGAGCTGGCGTGGTTGCGTCGTGGCCCCCCGGCACGCACGTCGAAACCGAAGTTCCGGATCGAGGCTGCCGAGACCCTCATCAGCGACGTGCCCCCGCCGCGCGACATGATTTCGCTCCAGCAGTTCGCCACCACGCGGCTGGGCAAGGACGTCTTCGACCTCACGGGCGTCCACTACGGCATCGGCGGACGCACCCTGCTGGACGGTCTCACATGGTCCATCGGTCCGGGCGACCGCATCGGCCTGGTGGGAGTCAACGGGGCGGGCAAGACGTCGCTTCTCGAACTCCTTGCCGGCCTGCGTGAGCCTGACGCTGGCAAGATCAAACGCGGCCAGACACTCCGGCTCGGGTACCTGTCGCAGGCAGTCAGTGAGCTCGACGACAGCGACAGGGTGTTGCATTCCGTCAACCGCCTCAAGGAGCAGACGCGCCTCGCAACCGGGCGCGAGGCATCGGCAGGCAGCCTGCTGGAGGAGTTCGGCTTCACTGGCGACAAGCTGGTGGCACGGATCGGTGACCTCTCGGGGGGCGAGCGTCGTCGGCTGCAGTTCCTGCGGCTGCTGCTGTCGGAGCCCAACGTGCTCATCCTCGACGAGCCCACCAATGACCTGGATATTGACACGCTGACCGTCATCGAGGACTACCTTGACACGTGGCCGGGCACCCTGATCGTCGTAAGCCATGACCGGTACTTCCTGGAGCGCGTTACCGAGGTCAGCTATGCGTTGCTTGGGGACGGCTCGTGCGTTCTGCTGCCGGGTGGGGTGGATGAGTATCTCTCACAACGACAGGCCATGCAGGCCTCCCCCGGGGT
Organism: uncultured Arachnia sp.; assembly: GCA_947493705.1. Taxonomy (GTDB): domain Bacteria; phylum Actinomycetota; class Actinomycetes; order Propionibacteriales; family Propionibacteriaceae; genus Arachnia. The sequence goes on from CANLSH010000020.1 coordinate 48,828, forward strand.
TGCGAAATCTCCGGTTACGGGCGGGGCACCCTCCGATGCGGCCGCTGAGCGGCAGCGCAAGAAAGACTTGGGCCGGCTCGAATCGCAGCTGTCAAAAGTGGACAAGAACATCCGCAAACTGCATGAGAAAATGTCAACAGCTGCCAGCGACTACGAACAGCTCGCCCAACTAACGGAAGAACTGCGGGCGGCCAAGGCTCGCCAGAGCGAACTCGAGGATGCCTGGCTCGTCGCTGCCGAAGGCTGATCCCCGCTCTGTGGCCACACGACGCTGCCCCGCAGTGCTCTACTGGGCTCAGCACTCTCATGCCAACCCGAGGAGATCACCCATGTTGGACCACTTCTCCATCACCGCGATCGATGCCATAGCGGTCATCGTTGCCACCGCAGGGCTGTACTGGATGTTTGTACTGCTCGTCAGATTGCTGGGACAACGCGCCCTGGCGAGAATGTCCAGCACGGATCTGGCTGTGATCATCGTGGTGGGCGCCGTCATTGGCCGCGCCGCTCTCGGTGACACGCCGGTGCTCGCGGCAGGCATCCTCGCGATGGTCACCCTCTTCGCCATGCAGGCACTGGCCGGTCAACTCCGTCGGCTCATCAAGACGGCGTGGCCACTGAACAATGCGCCGCTGCTCCTCATGGCGGGCACGGGCTTCCTGGAGGAGAACCTTCGCCGCATTCACCTCGATGAGGAGGAGCTGTGGCCCAAGCTACGTGAGGCCGGCATCCGGCACCGCTCCGAGGTGGCCGCCGTCATTCTGGAGCCCACGGGTGAGATCAGCGTGCTTCGTCGTGGCATCCCTCTGGACCGTAGCCTGCTGGCAGACGTCCGCGGTGTCGAACACCTTCCCGACGAGTTGTTCGCCAATTCCTGATCATCGGAGTCCCCCACGGGAGTGGGGCTCGCGATCCGCGAGCCCCACTCCTGGGTGCAAGATCCGTGGCTCTGCCCAAGTCGGATCAGCCCAGCGCCGTGCACCTTCCCGGGCCGCCGTCCTCCGTGGCCACGAGGTCAGGTCCCCCCGAACCTGACAGTGCGGAAACCGCGCTACACACACCAAGAGGACCCGCTGCCCGCTGTGATACATCCGGGGCTGATACGGAAATCCCTCCGGTGGTCGAGTAACGCCCGGCGAGGGACGAGCCTGGCGTGTGTCGAGACCTCGTGTGGCCGACAGAGAATCTGACACGAAAATGCTCCTCCACCGATGGTCGAGTAGCGCTCGGCGAGGAACGAGCCTTGCGCGTGTCGAGGCCATGTGCGCCAGAACGAGGTCTCGACACCTCGCTGCTCGTGCCTCGCGGCGACTACTCGACCACCGCAGAATAGTGCATTTTCCCGCACCACGGTGCGGCCAAAGCCGCCCTGCTGCTCGACACGCCGCCGCTCGTCCCTCACGGCGGTTACTCGATCACCGTAGAAGGGTTCATTTTCCCGCACCACGGTGCGGCTGAAAGTCGCCCTGCTGCTCAACACGTTCCTTCAGCCTGCCAGTTCGACCCGAACCACGTGAAGCTGCGGGCCAGCAGTGTGCCGCTGGCTGCGGCCAACGCTGTGGGGCCGTCCTCACCCTCGGACAAGCGCGCATGCAGCGAAACCATGGTGTCGAAGGCCACCTGATCAGGAACATCGGTCATGGGCGCCACCACAGCCTTCACCCCCATCGCCAGCAGACTCGACGTCAGCCCCAACGCCTCATCCCCAGGTCTCAGCTGGGCCCGGCCCGCACTGCATGCCGAAAGCATGACCAGAGACGACGCGAGATTGACTCTCTCCAGCTCGTGGGCAAACAGCGATCCGCCATGCAGCCGCAGCGACGAGAAGAGCGGGTTGTCGGCGCGATGGGAACCGTGCGCTGCGACATGCACGACGTCGTGGCGCGTCAGGGCATCAGCGACGGCAGCGGGTTCTCCCCGCACCTGGGCAGCGCCGCTCCACTGGGCACGGACAGCATCCGCTTCGCGCTTGGCAAGTTCCAGACCGGGCCCTGTTGCGACGGCCACGCGCGGCGTACCGTGAACCCGAGTCCTTCCGGCGTGCCATGCCGTGAGAGATCGGGACACCGTCACGGAACGGCGTCGCAGCCGCGGAAGCATGCCCCACGGCAGGTGGACCAGGGAACCACCTGGCACGATGACAACCTCCGCATCTCCGATGTCCTCGGGAAGGAGCTGCTCGTCGAGTCTCGCCAAGGATTCGTGGAGCGAGCCCAGCACGCCCGCAGCCAGCAGACCCTGCCCCACTCGCGCGGCAGCCGATGCGTCCGCCGTGGCACGGGCGGCGAGCCGGACAACTTCAGGCGTGGGGCCCACGAAGAGAAGCTCGGCCTTTCGTCCCGGCATGATCCTGACCATCCATACCGCCCCGGAAGCCAGGAGGTAGTTGAGCACCGTTGCCTTCCCCAGCTCTGTTCGACGGGGGCGACGGGCGTTGCGTATCGACGAGTCCGCACTGCCCGTCCAGGACTGCTCCCGCAGCCGTCGCTCAATCCTTGTCACGTCCGCCCGAAGGGACACCGCCTGCGCTGCTTCGGCGTCGCGAAGCTCTTCGGAGCGTTGGCGCAAGCGGGACCACAATGCCGCAATCGTCGGATCGGCGGGGGGAAGTACCGAGGGCACGCTGTTCAGAGCCGTCCGCCAACGCTCCGTGGCGGCCAGTGCGGCCCACGCGTCGCGCCCGCCGACCGCATCGGCGAGATCCACGTCTATGACCGGCGTGATGTGGATGGCCAGTGCGGAGCGCAGGTCCAGGTTCGACATGCCCGCGCGCGCGACTGCGACGTCGTGGGCTGCCACACGCACGAGTTTCCGCCTCCGTGCGGCATCCGTGGACAGCCGCAGTTGCGCGAGGATGGCGAGCGACCGGGTCGCGAGGTACGGAGAATGTCGCATCCTGCCCAGCGCGACCGCGACATCCGCACCGTCGATGTCCATGCCCGCCCGTCTCGCCAGGATGACCCACCGGGCAATGCTCCTGTCCGCCAACCACACCCAGCCGGCGTCACGGGCGGCGACCACCAGCGCTGCAGCCTCTGCCACGAGCTCGGGCGTGGGAATACCGGCCCGCGCCCCCAAGGATTCCAGTCGGAGAGAACGGGCCTCCAGGTCGCGACGCTCCTCACCCCGCCCTCCAGACACCTCAGCCATCCCGTCCACCACCTCCACCGCCCTTTCGGGGTCCCCACGCAGAAGTGCACACCTCGCCATCTCCAGCTGGGCGTCGATGAGTTCCTGGGTCAGATGCACCTCCTCCATCGCCTGTGAGGCTTCGGCTAGGAGGGCACCGGCTTCGTCCACGAGCCCCACTTCCATGAGAACCCGGGCCCGGTCCAACCGCGAGACCGAGCGATCAACGTCCGCGGGCAGAGCATCAGCTTCGGCCATCCAACGCAACGCCGCCGGCAGATCTCCACGCAGATACTCCACGAACCCCAGGTTGTGTGTGGCCATGAACGCGTATGCGGGGAGCTCACGCGCCATCAAGGTCGCCGTCCGCAGGTCTCGCGCCGCCTCATCCAGCTCACCTGCCTGCGAGCCAATGGCCCCCTTGTTGATGAGCAACCTGACACGGTCCTCGACGGGGAGTGCAGCCGAGAGTTCAACGGCGTCCCTCAGCTGTACCAACGCCTCCTCCACGTGACCCGCCCGAGCATTCAGCACTCCGGCCTGGATGTGGGCCAGGCCACGCAGATCGTCGCGTCCGGCCTCCTGGGCATCCCGTAGTCCAGAGGACACCTGCTCCAACGCTGCCGGCAGTCCCAGGTCATCACAGGTAAGCCATGACTCTGTGAGCCGGATTCGCAGTTCCAGCTCGAAGCGGTTCTCTCCCACCACGCCTGCGAGCAGCCGCCGGGCCTCGTCCAGGTGGCGGCGGGCGTCTGGGAGTCGATAGTGGGCAATGGCAGTCCTCGCCTGCTGGTATGCCGCTTCCAAGGCCTCCACGGCGTTCTCCGTCACATCTCAGAGTTCGATCGACGGGGTGAGGACGGGGCGCGACTCAACATCGGCGGGATGCATCAGGAACCGGATGGGGCCCCGAGGAATGTCGAACCAGACAAGACGACCGTGGGCGTCAGAGGTGGCTTGGTGGGAGACAGTACCTGCAAGAAGCTCCACCCTGAGACCACCGCCAGTGATCCATCCATCAACTCGCAGGGCACCGCTCGTCGGCGATGCCGACACCATGAGCTGGAGGGCCGAACTCGTGAACGTCACGGTGTCGGTGGGTGTCGCAGAACTGGTGCGCAGCGTCAGCAGCGATTCGTGTTCCAGCGTGGCCAGTTCCGTGTCCAGCGCCGCAAGCGACACGGCAAACAGAATGTCGTCAGCCAGATCGTCCCTGGGTGGATCGATGGCGTCGAACAGTGACGCGATGTGGGTGAGTATCTCCGCGTCGAGAGCGTCCATGGGCTCATTCATGATGTGCTCCAGGTGGGGTCGGCGAGGAGAGCGTCGCGGAGTGTCGCAAGACATCGCCCGCGGGTGGGCCCGATGGATCCCACAGGTATGCCCAGGGCGTCAGAGAGCGTCGCATAGTCGGGCGGTCCACCGCGGCTGATGACCCGCAGGATTTCCTGACACTTGGGAGTGAGGGCTGAGAAGTGGCGCCACAGTGCCCGGTCCGTTTCGGCACGAAGAGCGATATCGGCTGGGCCCTGCCCCGGGTCGGGATGCTCCGGAAGTGTGTCTCGGGGCAACGCCGCCCTCCGCTCCCGGCTCACCCGCCACGATTCCCTCCGAACACTGGTGCCGAGCCAGGCGACGATGGTCCGCGGATCCCGGATGGTCTCCGCCTTGGCGACGACCGACATCCAGACGGTCTGGACGACGTCCTCGGCATCGCTCTGGCTGAGTCCACAGGAGCGCGCCATGTGCCACAGGGTGGGGGTCATGAGCCGAACGAGGGGATCAAGGCGGTCCCGTTGGCCGTCGCGGAACTCCTCGAAAAGCGTGGCGGCTTCACGCACGAGACTGGTGGTCCTGTTCATGGCCGAACCCCGGTGGGCGCAATGCCGTGCAGTGGCCCGCCGCGTATGACGGCGGGTCCGACGATCCTGAAGCTCATCATTTCGGTCCTCCCACGTTGCCTTTCAGGAACCAAGAGGGAACAGGACACGGCCGTGATACATCAGGGACCGCCCTGGACCACTTTAATCCGGCCCCGAGGATCAGATGTCGAATTGCTGACATCGCATCGGTCCGGATGGGTGGCGCGCGGAATCGATCCGGCACCGAGGTGCCGGGTCGATTCCGTGTCGGTCGGTGCGGACTCACCGCACGCAGATGGTGATGCCCTTCGTGGCCCGATCGATCGTGACGCTGTCACCGTCAGTGGTTGCCGCGGTCTCGCCCACCCCCATGTCATCGACGGTGGTGGAATCGCCGGATCCTCCCTCGTCGTCACCCTCGACCGTTGCGCCGACCTCCGCCAGCCCCTGGGACTCGTCCAGTGCCACTGCCTCTTCGACGCGGAACTCAGCCGCTGACAGCGGCAGAGCCGGGGAGCTGGGACGCCAATAGGTGTAGCCCCAGTTGATGGACCAGCGGTATGACCACCTCGACGAGTTGCCATTGGCCCGCAACAGCAGATTGGTGAATGTCACGTCGTGCCCGCTTCGGGCCGACAGGACGGGGCCGGGATTGCCCTGGAAGACGAACTCGTCACGGACTGAGCCGTCCGGCGCCATGGACCGGAATCGGAGATTGTTGAGCCGCACCGTGTTGATTCCCGGGTTGAAGATGCGGATGCGCACCCGCAGGTAGGCGTCGCGTCCCGAGCCGAGGAAGACCGGCGTGACCCTGGTCTGCGACCAGATCCGCGACGTTGCTTCAAGCGCCGCCCTGGCGTCGATGCGCCCGAATCCGAAGTGGTCATCGCGGCCGCTGGCACCCAGCCCTTTGGCGCTCAGCTTGATGATGTCCTCCACCTCCCACGATCGCAACCCCGGATCAACGGCAAGGATGAGCGCCATCAGGCCTGCCACGTGCGGCGTCGCCGACGACGTCCCGTTGAAGGTCGTGACGTAGTTGCCGCTGCTGTAGCCGCCCGCGCCCATGATGTCGGTGGTCGGGATCTTGACTCCCGGCGCAACCACATCCACTTGCGGGCCGTAGTTGGAGCCCCACCAGGTCTCGCCGTCCAGGCTGGTCTTGGACTTGCGCTGGTCCCACTGGTTGCTTGCCCCAACAGCGAGGAAGCCACGGATCTGTGGTGACAACCGCGCTGGGTAGCCGACACCGAGCACATCTCCGTTACCGGTCGCGGCGGCAATCGGCGTTCCCTTTCCGCCGCGGCCATTGGTTGACGCGTAGCGGAACGCATTGGTGACCACGGTGCTGGCGCCACTTCCCCAGGAGTTGGACAAGACATCGGCACCCAGATCGACGGCGCGGCGGACACCCGCCGCGATGACGGCGTCGGTCGTGGACCAGAAGCCACCGCCGATGCCGTAGGCGATGCGGATGTGGCGCACCCGGCTGTTCGGCGCCACCCCAGCGATGCCCCGACCGTTGTTGGCCCTGGCTGCCACGATGCCCGCGCAGGCCACGCCGTGCCCGTCGGAGGAGTTGGGTGTGGGGTTGTTGTCGTTGAAGCGGGCATCGTAGCCGGGTGCGAGCGAGTAGTCCTCGTGGGCATTGCCGCCCTCGTCGATGACGGCCACGGAGATCGCCGAGCTGCCACGGGAGATGTTCCACGGCTCGGGGCAGCGAATCTTGGCGATGCCCCATTGTGATGACAGCAGCGGATCGTTCGGCGTGTAGGACGGACCGGCTTCCTCCGGCATGTCCGTGACCTGCGCGGCCTCCTCTACGGAGTGAAGCCGTGGCGACAACCTCACGAAGTTCGGAATGGCAAATTCGACGCCGTCCTGCTCATGGAGCTCATTGGCGATTGCCACCCCCGAATCCTGCTCCCGCGTCGTGCGAACCAGACTCGCTCCTGGCTCCGGATAGTCCTCGGTCACCACCGCGAGGTGATGCTTCTTGAGCAGCGCTGCCGAATTCCCGCCGGGGGCGAGCTTGACGATCAGTTCCCCCACGTCAACGAGACCGGTTGGCGAGTCCTCGTGGCCTTCAGTGACTGTCTCGTAGACCGGCGGACCGACCGCACTGGTGTCACCCGCCGTGTCGGCCATTGCGAAGGCGCCCGCAGCCGCGGCCGCCCCCTCGGTACCGTCCATCTTGAGCACCACGAGGTCATGGTCTGGGATCCGTAACACGTTGACCGGCTGCTGTGGGTCCGGGGAAGCCGCACCCGCACGGGCACTGAGGGTGTTGACTTGCTCCTCGTCGGCGCGAACGGCCAGGAATTGCCTGGATGGGACGAGGGTTACCCTCTCGCCGTCTGCGTAGTAGTAGTTCTCGTTCTCTGCCAGCTCGGGCATGGCCGTTCTCCTTCAGGATGTGTCGTCTCGACGCAGGTTCGCGTCTCATCCATGAAGAGGTTTCCCAACGGTCGCTGATACATCGCGACGGGCTGTATCAGGGTCGATTCCAGCGCAATTCGGCTCCCAGAGCCTCCCAACCCATGCCAAGAATGTCGTCCAGCTGAGCTGCCCCACCAGCAGCGGCCAAGTGCGCTGCCAGCCCACCTGCGAGCACTGGGGCGGCGAAGGACGTTCCGCTCCACACGCCGAACCCGCAGCGGAAATCATCCGGGTCGATGGTGCCCCGCTCATGCCCATGGACATCCAGCGCCGCCATCATCTGCCTATCGCCACCGCACCGTGTGGGCATCGTGCTGACGACCGCCGCTCCGCTTCTGTGACAGCTGATCCACGGACCGGCATTGCTGAAGTACGCGATGGTTCCGTCCGGGTTCTGCGCTCCGACGCTGACCAGGGGCAGTCGTGATGGGTCGGACGGTCCATCAGCGAAAGCGGCGGGAAACATCGGCGCCGTGGTCGCATTGTTGCCGGCAGCGGCCACCACCTGGACGCCCAGCCTTCCAAGGTCCTCCATCAGAAGGTTGAGCGGGCCGTCAGACAGGGCGTCTTCCGGGGCCTCGTGGTAGTACCCGAGTGAGAGATTCAGAACGTGGATCAGTTCCGCGTCGTCGCCGCTGTCCAAAGCCTGGAGTTGCCTGGTTCGCAGCGACTGCAATGTCGCGATCAGGCAGGACTCGGACACGACGCCGTCATCGGTCATCACGGGGATGCCCAGGATACGGGCCTCCGGACAGAGCTGACGGACGAGACCGGCGATGAAGGTTCCATGCCCCGCATATGGAAGCAGGCCGCCGTCGAGGGGGTTGCGTGGGGGCTCAGGCGTAGCGGGCCCCGGGACCGTTCCATGGCGCCCCAACAGATGACCGTTGACGAACACCTCTGCCGTCGCCGTCGTCGGATCCGCGAACCAGGGATGGTCCTCCAGACCGGTGTCCAGGATCACTACCACCGGCTGACGCTTGACGGGTCCCAGCCGCCGCGCTGGGTCCGGTAGCACGACGGTCACCGGGGATCGTCCACCGGTTCCAGGAGTGCCGTAGCTCGTGACCGGAGCACCGACCCCTGCATAGTAGGGAACACCCGCGTAGTACGGAACACCCGCGTAGTACGGAACGCCCGCGTAATAGGGGGTCGCCACCATGAGGTGATCGAGGGCAACGCCCGGGACTCCCGCCTCCCGGAGCCGGATCAGAAGTCGCGCTGCATCGACAACGTCATCGTCGCCGAACAGCTTCACAGCGCTGGTGACCGGGTTGAGCCGAATCGGTGACTCCACCTTCTCAGCGCTGATGCCCAATTCCATGGGCTCAATACCCACGCCCAATTCCTTGGCAACCAAGGAGATTCTTTCCAGCAGACGGGACAGGTTGGCTGGCTCGGCACTCACCAGCAGCGAATTCATGACGTAGGCGGTTGTTCGACCCACCCCCGGACCCCAGATCCCCGCCCCCCACGCTGCGGCGACGTCCGGGTCCAGCTGTGGCACGGGGTTGCTCCCCGGCTCCGATGCAATCTTCACGACAGTCCTCCCTTGACGACTTTCATAAGATGACAGGAGGCGGCGGACGGGATCAGCGATACATCCGTGGGCTTCCTCTCGTGAAGACACTATTGCCGTCAGACGTTGCGCAGTGCCGATACTCAAGAATCCCCCGGAGCGAGAAACGACAGGTGCCTGTTCAGATATTGCTGTGATCCGCATCAGCGTCAGTCATGGTGGCTAGTCTCGACACATGATCCAGGCACTGGTGGTCCATGAAGTTCCGTCCGACGGCAAGCACAAGCGGGTTGCCAAGTTTGAGGAGGTGGAGGAGTCCTTTCTCAGTGACGAGGGCACCGTCGTCGACGTTGCATACTCCGGCATCAACTACAAGGACGCACTCGCGCTCACCGGCCGGCCCGGTGTGGTGAAGAAGACTCCCCTGGTGGCGGGGATCGATCTCGTCGGAACCATTTCATCCTCGGGTGATGATCGTTTCTCACCCGGTGACTGGATTGTCCTCAACGGCGCAGGACAGTCCGAGACCCGACACGGAGGACTCGCGAGTAGGGCGCACATCGATCCTGCCCTGGCCATCTCCCTACCGGAGCGCATGACACCCGCTCGCGCCGCGGCAATCGGAACGGCCGGCTACACCGCTGCACTGTCAGTCGCCCGTCTGGCGAGTGAGGGTGTGACTCCCGAGGATGGTCCGGTTCTCGTGACCGGTGCGACAGGAGGCGTCGGCTCCATCGCCATCCTCCTGCTCGCCCGTGCAGGATACGACGTGGCGGCCCTCACGGGTCGCGCCGATGAGCTTGGTGACTACCTGCACCGACTGGGGGCGACGTCGCTCGTGGCTCGCAGCGACCTGAGCGAGGCGGGCAAGCCCCTGCAATCCGCCCGCTGGGCTGGTGTCGTCGATGCCGTCGGCGGAACGGTGCTGGCCAATGCCGTGGCCCAGACGGTGCCTGGTGGCATCGTCACGGCGTGTGGCCTCGCCGGATCACCGGATTTACCCACCACCGTGCTGCCATTCATCCTGCGGGGCGTGACGCTCGCTGGCATCGACTCGGTGTGGGCGTCGCTGGAAGCACGAGAGGAGGCCTGGGCAATCCTGGCTCGAGACCTCGACGGCGACGTTCTGGACTCGCTCACAGAAGAAGTACCTCTGGAAGGAGCGATCGCCGCGTCCGGGCGGCTGTTGGCGGGTGAGACGCACGGCCGTATCCGGGTGAACGTCAGCGGCGGGTGACCACGACGGTGCCGAGCATGAGATCCGTCAGCGGACGCCGCTCGGCGCCGACTACCACGTGCGGGACAACCAGAGACTTCAGGGCGGTACGCCCGATGGGGCGCCACCAACCCAAGGTGGCGCCGTCGAGCCGGATCACGCCGATGCCTGCGATCAACTGGCCGAAAGAACCGCCAGTGAGGGCGGTCAGCACGCTGGCCTCCACAAAGAAGACCACGAGGATCATGAAGGTGCGCCAGTCATCGCCCACCACCACGTCGGTACCGAAAATAGCAACGGCCACCACCATGCTGGCGGCCCAGTCCCCCACCATGGCACCGATTCTGGGCCACCAGCCAGCCAGCGATCCCCGCCCGGACACAGGAAGTCCCAAACTCTGCCCCGGATACATCAACGCTTCGCTCACAGGGACCAAGGGTAACCCCGCCGGCGTAACCCGGCTGTAACGGATGCGGAACCACTGGGCAATCTCGAACCGGTAGCGTTGTTCTTGGAAGTCGGAAAGCCACTACTGGAGGAAACACATGTTCAAGGACGCAGATGAACTGCTGGCCTACATCAAGGATGAGGGAATCGAGACTATTGACGTCCGGTTCTGCGATCTCCCGGGTGTCATGCAGCACTTCACGGTGCCGGTCTCCTCATTCGGCCCAGAGGTCTTCACCGATGGTCTGTCCTTCGACGGTTCATCAATCACCGGCTTTCAGAAGATTCATGAATCGGACATGTCCCTGCTACCGGACCCGACCACCGCGTATGTGGACCCGTTCCGCAAGTCCAAGACGCTGAACGTCAATTTCTTCGTACACGATCCGCTGACGAAGGAGCCCTACTCACGGGATCCGCGCAATATCGTGCGCAAAGCAGAGGCATACATGGCCTCCACCGGGATTGGCGACACTGCCTTTTTTGCCTCCGAGGCCGAGTTCTACGTCTTCGACGACATCCGCTTCGATTCCACTGCGAACAGTTCGTATTATCACATTGACTCCAAGGCCGGCGCGTGGAATAGCGGCCGCGTCGAGGAGGGCGGCAACCGTGGTTACAAGCCGCGGTTCAAGGGTGGCTACTTCCCCGTCGCGCCCGTGGACCACTTCGGCGATCTGCGCGACGACATCGTGCGTCACATGGAGAACGCGGGGCTCGTCGTGGAGCGTGCCCACCATGAAGTCGGGACCGCCGGTCAGGCCGAGATCAACTGGCGCTTCGACACCATGCTGCGCTCGGCCGATGACGTCATGAAGTTCAAGTACCTCGTGAAGAACACCGCTTGGGAGGCTGGCAAGACCGCCACCTTCATGCCGAAGCCAATCTTCGGGGACAATGGCTCCGGAATGCACTGCCACATGTCCATCTGGGACCAGGGCGAGCCACTTTTTTATGACGAGAGCGGTTATGCGGGCCTGTCAGACATGGCGCGCCATTACATCGGCGGCATTCTCAAGCACGCACCGGCGCTGCTGGCATTCACGAATCCATCGGTGAACTCCTACCACCGCTTGGTGCCGGGCTTCGAGGCTCCCGTGAATCTGGTGTACTCGCAGCGCAACCGCTCTGCGTGCATCCGTATTCCGATCACCGGGGCCAACCCCAAGGCCAAACGCATCGAGTTCCGGTGCCCGGACCCCTCGAGCAATCCCTACCTCGCTTTCGCTGCAATGCTGCTCGCGGGTCTGGATGGCATCCAGAACCGGATTGAGCCGCCGGACCCCATCGACAAGGACCTGTACGAGCTTCCCCCGGAGGAGCACGCGGACATCGAGACGGTTCCCACGACGCTCGACGCTGTGTTGGACGCACTCGAGGCGGACCAGGAATTCCTCTTCGCGGGGGACGTGTTCACCCCGGATCTCATTGAGACGTGGATTGAGCTCAAGCGCGCCGAGATCATGGCCATCCAGACCAGACCCCACCCGCACGAGTTCGAGCTCTACTACGCGCTCTGAGTTCAACCGCACAGTTGAACCCTGAGCCGGGCAGGCAGTGTGCAGTTGTGGTTGGTCCTCCAACCACAACTGCACACTGCCTTCGTGGAGACCGCTGGGCAATACGCCTCAACGACGCTGCCACACTGGCTTGTCACTGAATCTCGGAGACTCCGGTTGGTGTAGCGAGACAAATCTGATCGGATGGCGGCATGGTTGTGGATCTCGTGCGTCCCGCAAAGGCCGTCCCGGGCGACAAAGTCGCGGTGGTGTCCCCGTCGTTTGCTGCGCCAGGGGTCGCTCCGGCCATCCATGAGCAAGCCATGCAGCGCCTTGCCGACATCACTGGCCTGGTCCCCGTCGAGTACCCCACGACTCGCAAGGTTGGAGCCACCCCACTCGAGCGGGCCGCAGACCTGAACGCGGCCTTCGCTGATCCCGACATCCGGGCTGTTCTCGCCACGATCGGAGGCAAGGACCAGATACAGGTTGTTCCCCACCTCGATCCCAACCTCGTGAAGGCTGGCCCCAAGCCTTTCCTGGGCTACAGCGACAACACCAACATCCTGTCGTGGCTGTGGAGTCATGGTGTGGCCGGCTTCTACGGGGGTTCAACGCAGGTGCATCTTGGCGCGGGGCCCAAGGTTGATGACTGCCACCGCGCGGCTCTGCGAGCCGCCCTACTGACGGGTGAACGCCTGCAGATCACCGATCCGGGAGAATCCGAGGACTTCGGGAAGGACTGGGCGGATCCCGCTGCGCTGACCGCCTTCGGCGACCGTGAACCCACCGAAGCCTGGACGTGGGCCGGGCCCTCTCGCTCAGTGACCGGACACACCTGGGGTGGCTGCGTGGAGGTCATCCACTGGGCTCTCACCGCCGGTTACGCACCACCGGAGCCAGCGGCGATGAAGGCTGGCGTTCTCCTGCTGGAGACGAGTGAGCACGTCATTCCCATCAGGGAGTTTCGATGGATTCTGCAGTCTCTCGGCGAGCGAGGTCTGCTGAAAGCCTTGGCTGCGGTACTCGTTGCTCGCCCCCCGGCGTCGAACTTCCAGCTCCGCTCATCAGCAGCGCACAGGGCTGCATACCGCGCCGACCAACGCAGCGCCGCCATCGACATCGTGCAGCACTACAATCCCGACGCAGTGGTGTGTGTCGGCGTGCCATTCGGGCACACCAGACCCCAGTGGATACTCCCCTACGGAGGAGACCTCACCCTTGACGGGGCTTCGCAGCGAATATGGGCCGACTACCGATAGAGCGAGCAGGCACTCGCTGGCGAATGACGTGGGTGGCTGGGCGTCGGCAGAGCAAATGGCCCTAAGGAAGCGCTGATCAATGCTGTTCTCGGCGAGGACTTGGCCGGGCGGGATGAGATGGTGTCACTTGCATCTGGT
>CANLSH010000021.1 GCA_947493705.1 uncultured Arachnia sp.
TGGATGTCCATATCCAGATGTAGGGGCACCAGATCGCCCGATCCGGTGCGCCGCAGCCAGGACATGATTGATCAGTGGTTCCCTAACTCCTGATTTTCCGAACGAAACTGTTCAGGGCCAGGGTGGACAGCGCCAGCTTCACCACGCCCACCAATGACGGAAAATCACGGCGCCCAGTTTCAGCATCCGGCCATGGCAGGCGACGCCTGAACCTATGACCGCGGGCTGTTCATCACGCTCTGACCGTCGGACCTGTGTCCTACCGCGCTGATCCCCCGGTCCACACCTTGGTCCTCATCGCGGCATGTCACCGAAAACACGCTTCTCCCACGGGGTTGCTGTCCTAACCTCAACATCAGATGGAAAGGATCCGGTGGCCATGAATCCCCTGGGAACAGTTCGGCAGCAGACCGACTGGAAGGTGCCGACCAACGTCAATCTGCGAAGCTGGCTCCTCGTCGTGGTCGTTGCTCTTGCCTTGGCGGTGGTGTGCTGGGCAACCAACATCACCACGATGTCTCAGATGTCAGGAGAGGCAGACGAGTTCAAGACCTTCAGGCTCACGGTAAGTAAGTTGGCCAACTCCGGCACGGCGTGGGCAGGACTGGCGATATTGTGTCAAGGGACAGCGGTTTCTGCCCGGAGGCGGACATGAAACCTGCCCAGTGACGGACACGAGTTCTGCCCGGTAGTGGCCACGGGATCTGCCCAAGGGGGCTGGCCACCAACGGACGAGGTTGGTCAGGTCAACGGGCTCACCCCTTGTCCGGCGAGTGCTTGGGTGAGGCGGATGGAGTCGCCGCTGGTTTGGCAGACGTGGGCGTGGTGGAGGAGCCTGTCGACGGTGGCGGTGGCCAAGGTCTTGGGCATCAGCTCATCGAATCCGGCGGGGTGCAGGTTCGAGGAGATCGCTACGGAGCGTTTCTCGTAGGCGGCGTCGACGAGGCGGTAGAGACCTTCGGCGGCGTCGGTGGCGACCGGGAGCAGGCCTATGTCATCGACGACCACTAAATCGGCGCGTAGTACCCGGGCTATGGCTTTGGTGACGGTGTCGTCGGCGCGGTGGCGTCGCAGGAGAGCGCCGAGGTCTTCGAGGCTGAACCAGGCAACCTTCAACCCCGTCTCGACGGCGCGCTGGCCTAGAGCTTCGAGGAAGAACGTCTTCCCCGTCCCTGAGGGCCCGCAAACCACGAGGTTCTCGCGGCGGTGGACCCACTCCAGAGTCTGCAACGCTTGTTGGGTGGGGTGCGGGATCGACGATGCGCTTGGTTTCCAGGCGTCGAAGGTCTTCCCCGTCGGAAACCCGGCCGTGCGGCGTCGGGTGGCCAGTGCGGAGCGTTCCCTGCCGGCGAGTTCTTCGGTGAAGAGGGCTTTGAGGACCTCGATGGGTTCCCAGCGTTGTGCTTTCGCCGTCGCGACGATCTCCGGCGCCAGATTGCGGATATGAGGCAGCCGCAACCGACGCAGCAACGTCTCGACGTCCTCGGGTAGTGGCGGCGCCGACGGCATCCCGACGGCCGGGACCGATACTCGGGTGCTCATGAGGCCACCTCCTCGTCGACGCCGGACTGGTCATCGTCGGCCTGGGTGTTGGTGCCGAGCCGTGACCAAGCACTTGTGCCTTGGGTCAGGCTGCGGTCCTCGCTGGCTTGGTGGCGCCCTGCGTCGGGGCGGCCGCTGTGGTGGTCCAGGATCGATGCCAAGTCCTTCTCGGCGAAGCGGCCGTGAACTGCGGCATGCCCCAGGGCCCAGTCGACCTCTGCGGGGTCGAAGAGCTTCGACAACGCCGTCGCCTGTCCCATTTTGACCCGCATTTTGGTGGTGCCCGTGGCAGCTGCTTCGGACAGCCAGAGCCGTGCCCCCTCGCCCAAGTTCAGGAACGCCGCCTCCTCAACAGTGCGGGCCCGCGGTCTGCGATCCAGAGCACCAGCCGGGGCCGGCGAGAAGTGCGCATCGTCGATTCTGGGGCTGCCTGGTTGCGCTCGCATGTGTCGGGCGACCTCCACCGGGCCGTCCTTGCCCAGGTGGGTGGCGATGATCTGCTCATCCACGCCGCGGCCATGGACCCGAACCCACACAGCTTCGCCCAACAACCGGTCTGGGACGGAGTACTGGCCGTGTTCGAAAGTGACGATCGGGGTGTTGGCCGGGACTTGTCTCGTGGTTCCGAACGCGACCGTATACGGATGGGCCGCGACCGGGTGCAACCGGGTGCTTTCCTCGGCCAGCATCTCGGCAGGGGCCCGGCGGGTGACCTTGTGAACTCGGGTATTGACCTGGTCGCAGAACGTCTCGCAGGCCTGTTCCAGTTCGGCAAACGAGTCATAGGCTTCCAGCAGGTTCGCATCCGTGGGGACCAGGTCGGCTTTGGCGATCTTCACAGATGACTCGCTGCCGCCCTTGGAAGCCGGGTCTGCCGGCTGACACGTATGAATCACCACCATGTAGTGGTGGGCGAAGGCCACGAGTTGCTGGTTACGGACCGGGATACCGGCGATGTGTTCGACGGTGACGGTCTTCTCGTTATCGGTCAACACATACGTCGGGACCCCACCGAGCCGACGAAATGTCACATCCAGTGCGGCGAATACCGACGGCATGGTCTTGTCTCGCAGCGGGATCACGACCCGGAATCTGGACCAGGCCAGCCACGCGATGAACAACACCGTCTTCACCCCATCGATGACTGGGCCGTCGCCGTAGTCGTACTGCAACCACATCCCTGGCTCGCTCACCCACGGCCGATGGACCCGCACCCGCCCCGCCCGGTATGCCTGTTTCACCTGCGCGACCGCCCTGCGGGTCGTGCGATCACACCCCGTGAACCCCAAAGTGAGCAAACGGTCGTGGGCGACGTCGGCGCGGACCTTCCCGTTCGAGCGCTCGACCCACTCCTCGACCTTGGGCAGGAACTCATCAATCAGCCGCGGTCTGGCCGCGGGTTTGTCCATTTCTCCGCCCGCTTGACGGGCGGCAACATAGCGGCTGACGGTGTGGTGGGAACATCCCGCCAACTCGGCAGCATCACGCAACGACCCAGTCAGGTCGTAAGCATCCAACATTTCCATGATTTCCTCGGCAGACTTCATAGTGTCCCTCCTCAGGGCGACGACGGCATCAAGCACCATCCATCGCACCTGAGGAGGGGCCCCAACCCGGTCAACCGGTGGGGCAACAACAAATCGTGTCGGGCAAATCCCATGTCCGTCAGCGGGCAATTCTCATGTCCGCCACCGGGCAGCTACGTGTCCGTCTCCGGGCAGTTTCTCGTGTCCGCTGACAATATTGAGCGGTTGGCTCGTCCGCCACCCACTCCAGTCTTTCGTGGCGGGGATCGTGGGCAGTGAGTTCTCCCTCGCCGCGCACTATGCCATCGGGCGTGTTTCGGGCATGTTCGACGCGACCATCTGGGATGAGAACAGCTCCTGGTTCGTACTCGGGCTTCTCGTCTGTGGCCCTTTGGGGCTTATTGGTGCTGCAGCCAGGCGTCGTGGCCCTTGGGGTCTGGCCATCCGCATGATCGTCCCCGTCGGCGCCTTCCTTGAGCCCATCGTGCTGGGTATGTTCACACCCCCGAGGCTATTACCCTGGCCGGACCGCTTCTCGAGCGTGGCGTGCGGAGTCATCCTCATCATTGCTGGCGTGATTGGCGGATTGGCCGTGGTTGGTGCCGACCGCAGGGCACACGGGAAGTCTTCGACAACGTCTCCGTGATTGCCGAACGCATCCTTCTCCCAGCCGGCATTCAGAGCTGACCTGACACGCCGCGACGACTGTGCTCCGCGTCCTATATCGACCCACCGAACACTGGACGCGGTAACTCTGGTCGGTCCAAGGCTCAGCGATCACCGACCACGGCGTGTCCGGTCGATCCCAGGCTCAGCGGATAGTGGATGCCGCGAGTCCGGTCGATCCCAGGCCCAGCGGATAGTGGATGCCGCGAGTCCAGTCGATCTGCCCTGACGAGACGCCGAGTGCCCGCCGACCATTGTCGGCGGGCACTGATTGGCTGAGGCGGTTCCTTGTCCCGCAATCTCTGGACCAAAAAGGATCAGATGCGAATGCCATCAAAGGACGGCGCGGAATCATAGGTTTCGCGATCCAGGATGCCCTCCCGCTTGGCGACGATCGTGGGAACCAGCGCTTGGCCCGTGACATTCAGGGCGGTGCGGCCCATGTCGACGATGGGCTCGACGGCCAGCAGCAGACCGACACCGGCAAGCGGCAGGCCGAGGGTGGACAACGTCAGTGTGAGCATCACGACGCCGCCGGTGGTGCCAGCTGTGGCGGCGGAGCCGAGCACAGAGACAAAGATGATCAGGAGATACTGCGTGATGCTCAGATCGATACCGTAGAACTGAGCGACGAAGATCGCGGCGAGCGCCGGGTACACGGCAGCGCAGCCATCCATTTTGGTGGTGGCGCCCAGCGGAACCACGAAGCTGGAGTACGAACGCGGGACGCCGAGGTTGCGCTCCACCACCTGCTGGGTAACGGGCATAACGCCCATGGAGGAGCGTGTGATGAAGCCCAGGGTGATGACTGGCCACACGTTGCGGTAGAACGCGCCCACCGGGAGTCCATTCAGCTTCAGGACGAGCGGGTAGACAACCAGCCAGACGAGCACGAGACCCACGTACAGTGCGGCAGTGAAGGTGCCGAGAGACGCGAGTGAGGCCCACCCGTAGCTGACGATCGCGTTGCCGATGAGTGCGGCCGTACCGATGGGAGCCAGACGAATCACCCACCACAGCACCTTCTGCACGACGGCCAGGGCGGACTCGGCAAAGCCGATGAAGCCGTCAGCCTTCTCCCCCACCTTGAGGGCGGCAATGCCGAAGGCAATGGAAATCACCAGGATCTGGAGGACGTTCACCGACGCGCTACCGGCAAGTCCTGCATCGGTTTCCGAGACGCGCACACCCAACCCATAGATGTTCTCCGGAATGAGACCGGTCAGGAAGGCGGTCCAGGAACCGACGAACCCGACGTCGCGCTCAGCATCGGCAGTCACCCCACCAGTCAGCCACGGACGGGACACCACCCCCACGATGATGCCCACGATGACCGAGGCAAAAGCTGTGATGGCGAACCAGAGCAACGTCTGCAATGCCAAGCGAGCAGCGTTGGCCACTTCGCGCAGCCGAGAGATCGACGAGATGACTGCTGTGACGACCAGGGGCACCACGAGCAACTTCAACAGCCCCACGTAGGAGCTACCGATCTGATCGAGCGTGGCGGCGAGCCAGTTGGGGTCTGGCTCATCCCCACTGCCGACTGGTCCCATTGCGACGGCAATGGCACCCAGGGCGGCGCCGACGATCAGTCCGATGAAGATCTGAACGCCGAACTTGGAAAGGGGGTTTCTTTTCTTTTCGGGCGCCGACTGCGGCGCCTCAACACGAGTGGTTGCAGACATGGTGGTCCCTTTTCGGGTTGTGGGGGATCAATAGGGTGTTACGGGGACCGCGCTCAGGAGCGGGTCAGAGCAGGGGAGGCGATGGCTGAGCCTCAACACATTGCGCTGGACTGGCGCTGCAAATCGACCCAAGCACGGGTGACGAGAAGCAGGACCATGTTCCAATCACAACAGCGGATGGTCCCTTCCACCAACTCCGTCCGCCACCAGCGAACAGCGGAATACAACCACGCCCAGGCGGGTGCTGATCAGCTCAGGAAGAAGGATCCACTTCAACGGCCGCTTCGTGGTGGTCACCGTACACATGTGCGTCGTAGCTCTGGCTGACGCGACGGAGATAGGACTCGATGACGGCCCGCTCATCCTCGCTGTAGTGCTGGTCGATCTCCTCGTGCATGTCAAAGAGCGGTTTCAGCGCCCGGAATACCTCTGCCTGGGCGTGCTCCGTGACGATCAGGAGTTTGCGGCGGCGATCCTGGGGGTGACTGCGTCGTTGCACATGACCTGCATTCTCCAGCCGATCCACCAACACTGTCGCTGAAGCCGTGGTGATGCGCAGAATTGAAGCAATATCCGCAGGCCCCAGCTCGGAGCGTCGCACGAGGTGTTCCAGTGCCGCCACATCGTTGAGCCCCAGACCAAGCTGAGCGGCCACATGACGTTGGAGTTCAGTGAAGCTGTTCAGGACGGCGCGCAGGGAATGAGTCAAAGAGCTGACCGAGGGTCCTTGCAGTCCTGGCGAATCTGACTGCGCCTCAGGGATTGACGACGTCATGCTAGTTAGTCTAGCTTGTTTATCAGCTAGATCATCTAGTTATCAATGGTTGAGGAGTTCTCATGGCGGCAACCAGCGCACGCGATGTCCGCGACAAGCGGAGTCCTCGGGATGAGGGGAACGGTCGCCCGTCCCGACTTCTGCGCATCCTGATCCCGGCGCTGCTCGTAGTGATCTGGTTCGCCGTCGCCGGTGTGGGCGGGCCGTACTTCGGCCGCGTGGACGAGGTGGCCAGCAATGATCAGGCCAGCTTTCTCCCCGAGAGCGCGGACGCCACGCAGGTGAGCGAGCGCTTCATCGACTTCGTCGGCGACAGCCAGATTCCGGCGATCATCATTTTCGACGCGGACTCCCCCCTCGACCAGACCACGCTCGCCACACTCGCAGATTCCGTGGCCGGCCTTGCTGACCTCGAGGGAGTGGACGAGGTTTCGCCCCTGATCCCCTCCGAGGACGGACTAGCCGCCCAGTCGTTCGTGCCGTTGTCCACCGACGCCGAGATCGGGGACCTTGTGGAAACCGCGCGCGAAACTCTTCGAGAAGATTTACCCGACGGTGTCAGGACCCACATCACCGGTCCCGCTGGTTTCACCGCAGATCTGACAGCAGCGTTCGCCGGCATCGACGGACTCCTCCTGCTCGTCACGTTCGGCGTGGTGTTGGTCATCCTGCTGGCGGTCTATCGCGCCGTCCTGCTACCCCTTCTGGTGCTGATCACAAGTCTCTTCGCACTGTGTGCTGCCCTGCTCACCAACTGGTGGCTGGCCAAGGCAGAAATACTCACCCTCAGCGGCCAGACCCAGGGCATCCTCTTCATCCTTGTGATCGGCGCCACCACGGACTACTCCCTTCTGTACACATCGCGTTATGCAGAGGAGTTGCGGCGTCACAAGTCCCGGCACACGGCCACTTTTGCCGCCATCCGTGGCGTCGTGGAACCGGTGCTTGCCTCCGGCGGCACCGTCATCGCTGGTCTCCTCTGCCTGTTGCTCAGCGACTTGGCCTCAAACCAGTCGCTGGGACCAGTGGCATCCGTTGGAATCGTCTTCGCCATGCTGGCTGCTCTGAGTCTCCTGCCCGCCATGTTGTATCTTCTCGGCCGAACCGCGTTCTGGCCCCGACGTCCCCGCTTTGATCCGGACCGCTCCAACGAGGCCCAGATGGAGTCCGGGCCATACGCACTTGCCGGACGCCTCATTGCCAAACGCCCTCGTACGGCATGGATCGTGTGCGCAATCCTGCTCGCTGCTGGCGCGGCATTCGTCCCCACGCTCAAGGCCGACGGCGTACCTGCCAGCGAATTCGTCCTGGGTGCCAGCGACGCACGTGATGGCCAAGCCGTATTGGCGGAACACTTCCCTGACGGTTCCGGTGATCCCGCCAACGTCCTCGTGGAACAGAATCGGCTTCAGGAAACGGCCGATGTTCTCCTCGCCTCCGACGGAGTCTCCTCCGTGAGCGTGCTGGCTGCAGATTCCCCGTCAGGTTCAGCTCCCGTCACTTCCGAGGGCATCCAGGCTCTCGGCCCCCCGGGGACACCTGCTCCTGAACCAACCACCGATGCCGGGCAGGTTCTCCTGCAAGCAACGCTCACTGATGCAGGCGACAGCCCCGGGGCGGAGAACACCGTCCGCGATCTTCGCGCCGTATTGGGGGATCTGGCGCTCGTGGGCGGCACCACCGCCGTGGCAATCGACACCAAGGACACCTCCATCCGCGACCGCAACCTGATCATCCCCTTGGTGCTCGTGGTCATTCTCATCATCCTGATCTTCCTGTTGCGCAGCATCGTGGCACCTGTACTGCTGGTACTCACCACCGTGCTCTCCTTCGGCACAGCGCTTGGCACGGCGGCACTCGTCTTCAACCACGTTCTGCAGCTGCCCGGCGCGGACCCATCCGTCCCGCTGTATGGTTTCGTGTTCCTCGTAGCCCTGGGCATCGACTACAACATCTTCCTCATGACGCGCGTCAGGGAGGAGGCACTGCACCACGGCACACGGGTCGGCATTCTGCGCGGACTCTCGGTGACGGGAGGCGTCATCACCTCGGCCGGCATCGTTCTGGCAGCCACCTTCGCGGCCCTGGCCGTCCTTCCCATCCTGTTCCTGCTCCAGCTGGCTTTCATCGTCGCCTTCGGCGTGCTGCTGGACACGTTCGTGGTTCGCACCGTCTTGGTGCCTGCGCTCACCTACGACATCGGCCCAGCCATCTGGTGGCCGAAACGCCTGCACGTGGACTCCTACGGCCGCCGAGGGATCAGCGACGATGAGCCCGTCGGCGAACAGGTCACACCGCGACGGTTGGAGCTGTCGGAGGCGTCTCGATGATGCCCACTTCGGCCAGGAACTCCCCCATGCGGTCGAAGGCCTGCTCGTCCACCTCCATGCTGGGCTCACCGTCGCGCAGCCAGAGTTTGGACGTGGCTGCAAGGACGGCCCGTGCTGTCTCCTCCTGATCCGGTTCGGAGAGAGTGGGGACTTCGGCCCGGGTGGCCGCGATGGCCACGTCCGGGTCTGCCAGGATCTGCTCCTCGGCATTCAGCAGTGCCTCTTTGAGGCTTCGCAGAACGTCATCGTCAAGTTGTCCGGGCACCGTGGTCAGGCCCGGGCCCACGAGCGTCGGCTCGTCGGGATCCTGTACGGCAAGTTCCACGACGTCGAATCCGGCGTTGGTGAACTGCACTGTTTCGTTGTTGCTGTAGCCCACCACCACATCGACACGTCCGGTGGTGAGGGCGGTGACCTGTGTGTAGCCGATGTCCTGCAGTGTCACGTCGTCGTCTTCAAGCCCGGCCATGTGCAGGGCGGCCAGGACGGTGTAGTAGCTGGAGCCGTAGTGCCCGGGCATCCCAATCGTGGTGCCGCGGAGGTCCTCCACCGACGTGATGCCGGAGTCCGCCGGGGCCAGCAGTACGCCCGGGAACTGCTGGAAACCGGTACCGAATGTCGCGATCGTGGAGCCTGAGGCTGATGCAACGACCGCCTCGTCGCCACTGGCGAACACAACGTCTTCTTCGCCCGCCAACAGCGCACCGAAGGAGTCCTCCTGCGCGCCGTGGTGCCGCAGTGTGACCTCCAGACCCTGCTCCCTGAACAGTCCGAGATCCCTGGCGACGTAGAAGGGACTGAATTGCACGTTGGGGATGTAGGTGAGCCCGATGGTGAGTTCGACGGGGCCCGCCGTGGCGCCCTCCCCTGCGGGTTCACTCACTGAAGTTCCGCCGGGACCGTTGCTGCACGATGCCAGTCCAGCCAGGGCCGCCAGGCCGAGGGTTCCGGTGAATAGCTGACGACGAGTGGTTCTCATGAGTGTTCTCCTTGGAGACGGCGGGTGCTGGCGCGTTCTGCGATCTGGATGGAGCCCTGCAGGAGCAGTGCCGCGGCGGCGATCCACACGAGCACTGCGAAGACGCCGACGCTGTCGGCAGCCTCCCTCGAGATAGTGAGTAGCGTCCCCAGGCCAGCGCCACCCATGACGAATTCGCCGACGATGGCACCCGTCATGGATAGAACGAAGCCCGCGCGGACACCCGCGAGGATGGCGGGGGCCGCCATGGGAAGTTCGACGTGTATGAGACGTTGCCGCGGGGCGGCGCCGTCGAGCAGGGCATGCTCCACGATCCGCATGTCGAGGCCACGCAGCCCGACGACGGTGGTGGTCACCATCGGGAAGAACGAGATGATGGCACACAGTATGGCAATGGGGACCACGCCGTACCCGATCCACAGCGCCAGCAGCGGCGCGATGGCCACGAGCGGGATCACCTGCGAGAAGGCCACGAACGGCTCAATGACTGCCGCCATCAGGCGTGAGTGGGCGATGGCGATCCCCAACGGGATGGCGACGATCATCGCGATGAGACTGCCGAGCACAGCGGCCCCCAACGTCGGAACCAGGTATCGCCAGCCCGTGCCGTCGCGCACCCAGGACAGCACCCGTGCAGTGACATCGACGGGGTTCGGGAGAATCACGGCCGGCACCACGCCGGTGGCGGTGACGGCCCACCACATCAACAACACGATGGTCAGAGCGGTGGTCGCGGGCACCCAGCGCCACGCACCGTGGGTGGGGCGGACACGTCCCGGGAAGGCAGACCACAGCCCCAGGTGCGCCATCGCACGAGCTCGTACACGACCCATCACTTCCCGGATTCCCTTCCTCAGTCAGGTCCGGGGTTGGTGGTGACGCCGTGGATGAACGCATCCTGCGACGGCTCAACGACACACCGGATCAGGCATGCGTACACCGTCGCTGGGCACGGTTGCCACAGCGACGCGTTCCTCCCATCCAGACTCTGACTGTCGGCCTCGGAGTTCCACCGAATCAACCTTGTCCGCTCCGGGGAGCTTCAAAGGGTCGCGGGCTGTCACCGCCGGTTCGGACTTTCACCGACCCCGGAACACGTATGTTGGCGCCAATACTAGCAATCGTTTTGCGGGTGTCTCCACACGCGCATCGAGTAGGCCGCCCGCCACCGGGTCGAGATCCCGGTCAGACCGGGGAGGAATTTCGACACATCGCGTGCGGCTACTGCCAGAACAGCTCGTCGACCACCTGGAAGGCGCGGCGCATGAGCCGGCGGGTGTCCTCCAGCATCTGGGAGGATTGGCGCGGACCGTACTCAAGGAGGTCTGAGATGGCCGCGAGTTCGCGGAAATCCGCTGGCAGTGCCTCACTTGCCCGGCCCCGCACCAGTATCATGGCATTGCGCAGACGGCTGATGTGCTCCCAGGCGGCACGCAGATCATGAGCCTGACGGGCCGTCACCAACTCCAGCGTGGCGGCAGCCGTCAGCGCCTCAAGCGTCCCCGACGTGCGAAGTTCAGCATGGTCATGCGCGTGGCGGAGCTGCAGGAGCTGCACCGTCCACTCAATATCGGAAAGTCCGCCTGAGCCCAGCTTCAGATGCCGCTCCTTGGGAACCCCCCTCGGGATGCGTTCCTTCTCCATGCGGGACTTCAGTCGTCGAATGTCCGCCGTCTGGGCCGCTGTCGGTCCGTCGACTGGGTAGCGGCGGTCATCGGTGGCGGTGATGACGGCGGCCGCGAGGGAGAGATCCCCCGCGCCGGGCCGGGCCCGCAGCATGGCCTGGGACTCCCACGTGGCGGACCATTTCTCGTAGTACGTCGCGTACGAGGCAATCGTGCGTACCTGCGGACCGCCCTTGCCCTCGGGCCGCAGATCACTGTCCAGCACCAGTGAGGGCTCGGGTCCCGGTTTACCCAGGACGGCGGTGGCACGCCTGACCAGCTCGGTTGCGGCGGCAAGACCGGCGGCGTCCACGTCATTGGGGACGACGAACATCGCATCCGCATCCGAGGCATAGCTCATCTCATTGCCACCCCAGCTGCCGAGCGCCACCACACCCACCGGCGGCGAATCGACGCGACGCGCAGCGATCGCCAGGGCAGCGTCGACGGAGGCCGAGGCCAGGTCCGACAACGCCAGACCCACCGTCTGGACGTCCGCATTCCCCAGGACATCCGCCAGCGCAATCCGGCACAGCTCCCGCCGTCGCAGCCCGCGCACGGAGGTGATGGATCGCTCCTCGTCCTCGTGACGGTGGGCGGCGCGCGTCATGGCTTCTGTCAGGTCAGCTGTGTTCCGGGGCTCGAGATCGTCCCGGCTGGCCAGCATCTGCACCATCTCGGGTGCCCGTTTCATCAGATCCACCACATACCGGCTGGAGGATGCGACGCGTGCCAACCGATGAGCCATCCAGCCCTCGTCCCGCAGGGCACGGAGGTACCAGCTGGTGTCCCCCAGCGCCTCCGAGAGTTGCCGGAAGGCAAGCAATCCGAAATCTGGGTTGGGCCCTTCCGCGAACCACTCCAGCATCGCGGGGAGCAACTGCCGCTGGATCCCGGCACGACGGGTGGATCCCTTGGTCAGCGACTGGATGTGTCCGAGTGCGGAGCGCGGATCGCTGAACCCCAGCGCCCGCATGCGGGTCTGGGCCGCTTCCGGGGAGAGCCTCAGCCCTTCTGCAGGAATGGCGCTGACCATCTCCAACAGCGGGGAGAAGAAGATCTGGCGTTGCAGTCGCAGTACGGTGCGGGTACTGCCCCTCCAACGTTTCTGCAGCTCGTCGCCGGTGAGGCCGATGCTCCGGGCGATCGCAGCGATGACGAGTTCGTCGTCGGGCATCAGATGGGTCCGGCGTAGCTGGCGCAGCTGCACCCGATGTTCCAGGACACGTTGGAATCGGTACGCCTGCTCCATTTCGTCGCCGTCGCTCCGGCCGATGTAGCCGGCGGCCACCAAAGACTCAAGGGCGTCGAAGGTGCCCCTAACTCGAAGTGTGTCGTCGGCCCTGCCGTGCACCAGCTGCAGTAGTTGAACGGCGAACTCGGTGTCACGAAGGCCACCTTCGCCCAGCTTGATCTCCCGCGAAGCCTGGTTGGCAGGAATGAGCGACACCACGCGGCTACGCATGGCTCGCACCTCGGCGACAAATCCATCGCGCTCGGCGGCCGCCCACACCAGCGGCGCCACCATGGAGCAGAACTCCTCACCCAGCTCCACATCGCCAGCTGCAGGGCGAGCCTTCAACAATGCTTGGAACTCCCAGTTCTTCGCCCATTTGGCGTAGTAAGCACGACAGGAGGAGACCGTTCTCACGAGGGGACCAGCCTTGCCCTCAGGACGCAGCGCAGCATCAACCTCCCAGATGGTGCCCTGGATGGTGTGCGCCGAACAGATGCGTGCAACGGCCGCGGCAAGTGCCGTGGCCACGCGCATACCCTCCTCCAACGAATACCCCGCGGCTGGTTCGGCCACATGGATGACGTCCACGTCCGAGAGGTAGTTCAGTTCTTCTGCGCCCGCCTTGCCCATGGCGACGATTGCCAACCGTGCTGCCTGCCATTGCGCCACTTCAGCCCGCGCGATGGCGAGGGCACAGTGCAGCACCGCATCGGCGGCGTGCGCCAGTTCCCGAGCCACCTCGTCCACCACCCGCATCGGATCCGCGGCCTCCAGGTCTCTGGCCGCAATCTCCACGAGGGCGGCATGGTGAGCCCGACGCAGGTCATCCCCATCTCCGGTGGCAACCTCGTCGACGATCCCGACACGCTCAACGTAGAACTCTCGCCATCCTCGCGCGTCCCGGGAGGGGCGTGCCGTTCGCAGCAGTTCCAGCTCGGCGGGATTTCGTGCCAGGAACTGACCCAGAACGCTGGATGCGCCGGCCACGAGGATCACTCGTCCCAACCACTGTGTGTCCGCCAGTACCTCCTTCAGGCAATCCGGTGAGTGTTCCCCCAGGCGTGCGAGGACATCCAGTGCGCGATTCCTGTCCGCAGCCGGGATGAAGACATCCAGAGTGATGGGCGGCTCATCCCCTCGGATTTCACACCACCGGCCCCACGTCGCCGCCGCCGCGGCGGGGGCATCAAATCCGCGGCGCGCGAACTCGCCCGTGGTGGACGTGACCCTGGTCATGGGGCCGACACCGTGGATGGATATGGTGAGGTCATGTTCAAGCCGAGCGATGCAATCGTGGCGGCACTACGGGATTTGTACGCCTGCCTGGGAGCCGTTGAGTGTGGCAGGGCCACCGATCTGGGCCGGGAACTCGACGCCGAACTGTCCCGCCGTCGCCCCGACATCACCGACGTTCTGCTTTCCACGGCGCAGGCTGCCCGCCAGCATGGGCTCGAGCTGGGAGCCGAGCTGACCGCAGCCTGCTGCCGGGCGGGATGTGCCCGGCTGGGCCAACGCCATCCGGGTGCGAGCATCGAAGTGCGGGTTCCGCCCGTCTCCGCTGTCCAGATCGGTTTCCAGAGCGGCCCCACGCACACCCGCGGCACACCCCCCAATGTGGTGGAGATGCCGCCGCTGACATTCATCGATCTGGCGACCGGCCACCACGTCTGGGACGATGCCAAGCAGGACATCCGCAGCTCTGGAGCGCATGCGGATGAGGCGCGGCAGGCGTTCCCGCTCTGGGCCTTCTGAGGCATCGGTTCCACGCTCATCCCAGAGCCCCGCCCACCATCGCCGACCCCTTCATCAGAGAACCGAGATGTGTCGTTCCAGCTCCCAGGGCGTGACCTGCTGGCGGTAGATCTCGAACTCCTCGCGCTTGTTGCGCATGAAGTACTCAAAGACATGTTCCCCCAGCGTTTCGGCCGCGAGTTCACTGTTCTCCATGATGTTCAGCGCCTCGTCGAGGCTCCGTGGCAACGATTTGATACCCAGCGCCCGACGCTCCCTGGCCGAGAGTCGCCACACTTCATCCTCGGTCTCCTCGGGCAACTCGTACTCCCCCTCCACACCGGCCAACCCTGCATTCAGCATGAGTGCATAGGCCAGATACGGGTTGGCGGCGGCATCAGGTGCACGAAACTCGATGCGCGCAGAGGATGTCTTGTGCGGGGAGAACTGCGGCACCCGGATCATCGCGGAGCGGTTCGCCCTGCCCCAGCAGGCATAGGTGGGTGCCTCACCTTGGCCACTGAGCCGCTTGTAGGAGTTCACCCACTGGTTGGTGACCGCCGCGATCTCCGGTGCATGGTGCAGCAGCCCGGCAATGAAGTGGCGGGCAGTTGTGCTGAGGCGGTACTCGTCGGCACCGTCGTAGAAGGCGTTGGTGTCCCCCTCGAACAGCGACATGTGGGTGTGCATGCCGGAACCCGGTTGTTCGCTGAAGGGCTTGGGCATGAAGGTGGCGTGGATGCCCTGGCTCACGGCCACTTCCCGGATGACGACGCGAAACGTCATGATGTTGTCCGCCATGGTCAGCGCATCGGCGTAGCGCAGGTCAATCTCGTGTTGCCCGGGTGCGGCCTCGTGGTGGCTGAACTCCACCGAGATTCCCATCTTCTCCAGCATGGTGATGGCGTCACGACGGAAATCGGTGCCGTCCCCCAGGGTTGTGTGGTCGAAGTATCCGCCGCTGTCCAGGGGGATGGGGGGATTGAGTTGCTTGAGCAGGAAGAACTCCATCTCGGGATGGATGTAGAACGTGAATCCCAGGTTGGCTGCTCGCTGCAGGGCTCGTTTCAGGACGTATCTGGGGTCTGCGAAGCTCGGGGACCCGTCAGGCAGGTTGATGTCGCAGAACATGCGGGCGGTGCCGCGCTCCAACTGGCGCCAGGGAAGCACCTGGAACGTCGACGCGTCGGGTTGCGCCACCATGTCCGCTTCGAACACGCGGGCGAAGCCCTCGATGGCAGACCCGTCGAAACCGACCCCTTCGGAGATGGCACCCTCCACTTCCGCCGGTGCGATGGCCACTGATTTCAGTGAACCCAGCACGTCGGTGAACCAGAGCCGCACGAAGCGGATGTCGCGTTCCTCCATGGAGCGGAGTACGTATTCGGTCTGCCTGTCCATGTCTCTAGTGTGCCTGCTTCACGGCCGTGGATTCACGGATGTTCAGCTTCGGGGTGATGATCACCCGATGAGCGGGTCTACCGGGGTCACGCAGCCGCTCCACTGCCAACCCCATGGCGGCACGGCCGATGGAGGTGCGCGGCGGACGCACAGCCGTGAGGGGAGGCGTGAAGAGGGCCGCCACCTCGTCGTCGTAGGCAATGATGGAGAGATCACCCGGCACATCGATTTCCACCTGTTGGCAGTGCTGAACGATGGCGCTCGCCTCCCTGTCAGCATGCACGAGCAGGGCCGTCGTGTCTGAGGCCAGACAGTCACCTACCAGCGTTGCTACTGTCTCTGCGTCATCGCCTCGTTGCGGACGGCGGAGATCGCGGTTGAACGCATCGGTGTCGAGACCACAGGTGCGCGTCGCCCGCACCCATCCTCGGTGGATCTCGTTCCGGTGCGGGCTGCCCGGGTTCGCGACGAATCCCACCTTCTCGTGTCCCAGATCCGCAAGATGCTGCACCGCGGCCGCAGCGCCAGCAGCGTGGTCCGTGGACACGGATTCACACCGCGGGGCTTCGGAGAACGGGGGCATGTCCCTCTCCACCAGAACCACTGCAATGCCAGCCTCCTGCAGCCATGTCAGCAGTTCGGCCGTCTCAGACCTCGTCACATCGGGCGCGAGCAGCAGTGCCTCTGCTCCGGCCGCCAGCAGATGTTCGACATGGCTGTGATAGTTGGTGTCCTCGTAGCTGGTGCCACGCAGGATCAGGGAGGCACCACGCTCAGCTGCCATGTCCTGTGCTCCGTGGATCACTTCCGGCCAGTAGAAATCCAGCGAGGGCACAAGCATTCCCACGCGGCGTGCCACATCCAGCAGGGGGCCTGTTTCCTCCTCCACCTCCATGAGCACTGCCCCGCCATGCAGCCGGCGGATGACTCCATCGGCCGCCAGTCTGGCCATGTCCCGTCGAAGGGTGACAGGGGCCACTCCCACCAGTTCCGCCAACTCGTTGACGCGCAGCATCCCGCGCGATCGAAGCTCAGCGACTATGCGCTCGCGACGCCCGTCGGGAAGGAGATGCTGTGTCATATTGATCACTTTACCTCCATTTGGCCCACCAAGGAGCTATTGTGTTCATAAGTGATCTTTTTCGATCAGTCTCGTGTCGTTCAGGGAGGAGGTGTCGCGTTGGCAATCGCTGCCGCCCCCAACTGGGACGATCGCCGTACATGGACCGGCTTCGCCGATGAACTCCTGCTCGCAATCCGCCCCTTGGCGTCGCCGAAGCACGCACACATCTCTTTCCCGGGAACACCCGGACTACTGGGAGCGCGTGTCGATGCCTTGGAGGGTTTCGCAAGGACTTTCCTCTTGGCTTCCTTTCGGCTGGCCGGGGACGCGGGGCACGATCCCCTCGACATGGCGGCGTGGTACGCCGAGGGCATCGCCAACGGCACAGACCCGCACTCCTCGGAGAGATGGCCGCGCCCCGACGAACATCCCCAGGCCAAAGTGGAGGCCGCCTCACTGGCGCTCGGCCTCGACATGACCCGCCCCTGGATCTGGGACCGCTTGGACGCTGCCGTCCAGGACCGCGTTGTCACCTACCTCTCCTGCGTCGTCGGAGACCAGTCCTACTGGCGCAACAACTGGGTGTGGTTCAGCATCGTCACCCAGACCTTCCTCGCCTCAGTGGGCGCACAGCACAGCGTCGAGGAGATCCAGGCGAATCTCGCCACTCACGACTCCTTCCCCGGTGCCGACGGTTGGATCTCCGACGGCGAGGGCCGCCACTACGACCACTACAACGGGTGGGCTCTGCATCTCTACCCCACTCTGTGGTCGAGGATGCAGGGGGCTGCAGCGCTTGCTCCGGCGCGGCTGGAGCGGGACCGGGCAACTCTTCAGCGCTACCTCGACGACGCTCTCCGGCTCATTGGCTCCGATGGCTCTCCGCTGATCCAGGGCCGTAGCCTCACCTATCGTTTTGCAGCGGCCGCTCCGTTCTGGGTGGGTGCCATGGCGGGTGTGGATCTGCCTTCTCCCGGCGTGCTGCGGAGCGCCGCATCCAGGGTCGTCGGACACTTTGTGGATACGAACCTCGCTGCACATCCGGGAGTACTCGACGTGGGATGGAAACGTCCTTGGCCGCGTCTGGCCCAGTTCTACACAGGGCCTGGTTCCCCCTACTGGGCCGTCAAAGGCCTCCTTGGCGTGGCAATCCCCGGCGACCATCCGGTCTGGACCGAGCCTGCCGAGGACCTCCCCATCGACCGGGGTGATCAGCTTCGAGCCATCCGGGCGCCCGGTTGGCTCGTTCAGGGCACCCATGAGGACGGCGTCGTCCGTGTCATCAACCACGGCACGGACCATTCGTTCCAGGGCTCCGAGGCAGCGGACAGCCCGCTCTATGCCCGTCTTGGATACTCGAGCGCCACATCACCGCTCCTGGATGACGAAAGCTGGGCCAATCCTCTGGACAATTCCGTCGTGCTGTTGGACGCCGACGAGCGTGCCAGCCACCGCTCCGGCATGGAACTCCTGGACTGCCGAGTGCTTGACACACCCGATGGACCTGTCGGGCTCGCACACTCACTCACTCAAGCACGCTGGGTGACCGCCCGACCACCGGTCCAGCAGGACTCCACGGGCTGGCCCGGAACAGCCACCCCGGCCGGAACGCTGGAAACAGCTTCATTCGTCAGAGGAAGCTGGGAGATCCGTCTCGTCCGTCTCACCAGCCCCGCGACCACCGCCCGCAAACTCCGTATCGGTGGCTGGCCCCTGCCTGTCGAGACCCCGGCGGACATCATCACCG
Source organism: uncultured Arachnia sp. (assembly GCA_947493705.1). GTDB lineage: Bacteria > Actinomycetota > Actinomycetes > Propionibacteriales > Propionibacteriaceae > Arachnia. The sequence continues at coordinate 18,347 of CANLSH010000021.1, forward strand.
ACTCCGGTGCCAGCTCTGCGGCAGAACGCCTCGCCACACGCATCACAACATTGTCTCCCGGCGGTGCAGCGGGGATCGATCACAGGAGCGACGCAACTCCCCTGAGTGAGACCACCGCAACACCCTTCATCACCTTTCCGCTGGTCAGGGACACGTGGCTGGGTGTGCTCGTCGAACTCAGCTCCGCCACCGCATGCGGCCAGGCGGACTTCACCACGTCCTCCTCGGACAACACCACCGTTTTTGACATCACCTGGCCGGACGGGGCATGCACGCCCATGCGGCTGTCCGACCCAACGAAAGGCACCTCGATGTCCACATCACCCGCCGTCGACAGCGCGCTGGAGACCCTTCAGCAACTCGACGATCAGTTCGGCACCCGGTATCCGGATGACTGCACCGTTGACGGTGTCTACCCGCTCCGCAAAGCCCAGTTCGGCGAACCCGAGGGCGGCAATACGGAATGGACCACGAGCTTCGTTCCGGGGATGTTCTGGGCCGCTGGTGATCTCACCAGTGATGAGAAGTGGTTCGACGCCGGGCGCCGCCACATCCCCAGTTTCGTGGACCGAATCACGCGCAAGGTACACGTGGACCACCACGACGTGGGCTTCCTCTACACGCTCTCCTGCGTCACCGCCTGGCGCTACGACGGCGACGAAGTGGCGCGTGACGCCGCCATCGCTGCTGCTGATCAATTCATGACGCGTGTCATCCCCAGCGTCGGCATCCTCCAGTCCTGGGGAGACCTTGAGGATGAGGCCCAGGCAGGGCGCGCCATCATCGACAGCCTCATGAACATGCCGTTACTCTATTGGGCCACGGAGATCACCGGTGACCAGAGCTACGCCGAGGCGGCTGCCCGCCACGCCGGCCTGCTGGGCAAATCCATCATTCGCGACGACGACACCACCCACCACACGTTCCATTGGGACGTGAAGACGGGCCAGCCGGTGCACGGCACCACTGCCCAGGGTCACTCCGATGAATCCACGTGGGCACGCGGGCAGGCCTGGGGCATCTACGGCTTCGCTCTGAACTACGTCCACACCGGCAACGCAGACCTCCTTGAGGCGTCCGAGCGCTGCGCACGTCGCTTCCTGGATCTGTTGCCGGAGGACAATGTGCCGTTTTGGGACATGATCTTCACCGACGGCAGCGACCAACCGCGCGACAGCTCAGCCGGCGCCATCGCGGCCTGCGGGTTCATGGACCTCGCGAGGATCACCGGAAAGACCGAGTACCAGGAGGCCGCCGACGCCATCCTCGACTCCCTGGAGAACAACTACGCCACCACCGCCGAGGGTCCGGAGAATTGTCTCCTGCTGCATGGCGTCTACGCCTTGCATGGTGGCCTGGGGATAGACGAGGGCAACCTCTGGGGCGACTACTTCTACATGGAGGCGCTCCTGCGGCGCGCGCGCCCCGACTGGGTGTCCTACTGGTCCCCAACACACGGGAGCTCCGCCGCGGTGGCTCCCCCACACCTGGGCTCAGCCCCGTGAATCCACGCGAAACAGCTCCACACTCAACGGAAGGAAACACGTGATTCTCGAAGATTTCTCACTCGACGGCAAGGTGGCCCTGGTCACCGGAGCCACCCGCGGTCTGGGGCAGGCGATGGCCATTGCGCTGGCTGAGGCCGGCGCCGATGTGGCGCTGGTGGGCAGCAGCAAGCCCGCAGACGACACCGCCGCGAAGATCAATGCCCTGGGCCGAAAGAGCCTGACTCTGACGTGTGATCTCTCCGGAGCCACCGTGGAAGAGTTGGCGCATCTCGTTGACGATGTCGTGGCCGAGTTCGGCCGTATCGACATCCTCGTCAACAATGCCGGGATCATCCGTCGCACCCCCGCCATGGAGTTCTCCGAGAAGGACTGGGACGATGTTATCCAAGTCAACCAGAAGGCCGTGTTCTTCCTCGCACAGGCGGCGGCGAAGGCCATGAAGGCAGGTGGTGAGGGCGGCAGGATCATCAATACCGCCTCGTTGCTGAGCTACCAGGGCGGCATCAATGTTCCCTCCTACACCGCCAGCAAGAGCGCCGTCGCCGGCCTCACGCACGCCATGGCCAATGAGTGGGCCAGTCAGGGCATCAACGTGAACGCGATTGTCCCCGGCTACTTCGCCACGGACAACACCGCCCAGCTGCGGGCCGACGAGGATCGCTCGAAGTCAATTCTGGAGCGCATTCCAGCCGGTCGGTGGGGCGACGCCGAGGACTTGGCCGGCGCCGTCGTATTCCTCGCCTCCAAGGCATCCAGCTATGTCCACGGCACCCTGCTCGCCGTCGACGGTGGGTGGCTCGGCCGCTGACCCCATCACGGGGGGCAACCCCCTCATAATCCCATCCGGGGCTCCGGCCCCTTGACCTCACGAAACCAATGCTCCGCATCCCGCGGGGTACATCAGAAGGAGTAGCAACAATGGAAACCCGTTACGCAAGCGCCCCGGAGCACGTGGCCACCATGAAGACCGAGGAACTGCGCGAGCGCTTCCTCGTCGAAGACCTCTTCGTCGACGGTGAGATGAAGTTCGTCTACAGCCACTACGACCGCATCATCATGGCAGGCGCAGTGCCCACCGGCAGCGCGCTCACCATGCCCACACCCGAAGCGCTGCATGCCGAGCACTTCTTCGACAACCGTGAGGCCGGCATCATCAACATCGGCCACGACGCCCGGGTCACGGTGGATGGCACCGAGTACACGCTGCCGCGCAAGGGCCTGCTGTATGTCGGCCGCGGCACCAAGGAGGTGACCTTCGAGGCACCCGGACGCTTCTACCTCTACAGCGCGCCGGCTCACACGCAGTACCCCACCACGCTCGTGGGACCGGAGGACGGCAACGTCAAGGAGCTCGGCTCCAAGGAAGCCTCCAACGAGCGCAAGCTGCGCCAGCTGCTGTTCAATGGCGACGTCAAGAGCTGCCAGGTGATGATGGGCGTCACCACCTTGGAAGAGGGCAGCATGTGGAACACCATGCCGGCCCACACACATGACCGTCGCATGGAGTCCTACCTCTACTTCGAGGTCCCCGACGACGCCCGCGTGGTGCACCTCATGGGTGAACCGAGCGAAACCCGTCACCTGATCGTCGGTAACGAGCAGGGTGTCATCTCGCCCAGCTGGTCCATCCACTCCGGTGTCGGCACCGCGTCCTACTCATTCATCTGGGCCATGGCCGGGGAGAACCAGGAGTTCACCGACATGGACTCCGCCCCCATCACGGAGATGCGCTGACATGAGTGAAGACCTGCTGGAGACCCTCGCCTCGCACCGGCTCGTCCCCGTCGTCGTTCTCGACGACGCGGGCGACGCGGCCGGTCTCGCCGAAGCTCTCGTTGCCGGAGGACTCCCGGTGGCGGAGGTGACGTTTCGCACATCGGCAGCAGCAGAGGCGATCGCCGTCATAGCGAAACGCGGCGACGTGCTCGTGGGTGCCGGCACGGTGCTGAACGTCCAGCAGGTCGATGAAGCCTTTGAGGCCGGGGCACAGTACATCGTCTCCCCCGGCCTCAGCGAGGCCGTCGTGCATCGCTGCCAGGAATTGGGCATCCCTGTGCTGCCCGGTGCAGTCACCGCCACCGAGATCACCCGTGCCCTGGAAATGGGGCTCAAGACCGTCAAGTTTTTCCCGGCCGAGACCTCCGGAGGCGCAGCCGCCATCAAGGCACTCTCAGCTCCCTTCGGTGGTGTGAAATTCGTTCCGACAGGTGGCATCGGTCAGAAGAACATCGCCGAATACCTGGCGCTGGAGTGTGTCAGCGCCATCGGTGGATCGTGGATGGTGCCGAAGGACATGGTCCGCACCCAGAAGTTTGATGAGATTGCCCAGCTCACGCGCGACGCGGTCGCGCTGGTCAGGAAGGACTGAAGAATTATGGTCGAACTCCGCCCGGCCGATGAGTGCCGATACGACGCCGTGGCTCTCGGTGAGGTGATGTTACGGCTCGATCCCGGGGACGGCCGCATCCGCACCACCCGCAACTTTGCCGTCTCCGAAGGAGGTGGCGAGTACAACGTGGTCCGCGGGCTGCGCCGTTGCTTTGGTCTACGCACCGCCGTTGTCACCGCGTTTGTGGACAATGCCGTCGGACGCTTGGCCGAGGACTTCATCCTCACAGGCGGCGTCGACACCAGCCTCATCCAATGGGTGGACTTCGATGGCGTGGGCACCAGTGCCCGCAACGGCCTGAACTTCACCGAGCGCGGCTTTGGTGTCCGCGGTGCCCTCGGCGTCTCCGATCGCGGCCACACCGCCGTGGGTCAGATGAAGCCCGGCGACATCGACTTTGACGACCTCTTCGGTCGCCAAGGGGTGCGCTGGTTCCACACCGGCGGCATCTACGCGGCGCTGTCCGAGTCCACAGCAGAGGTGGTGCTGGAAGCAGTCACCGCCGCTCACAAGCACGGCACCGTCGTCTCCTACGACCTGAATTATCGTCCCAGCCTCTGGAAAAGCATCGGCGGCAAGGCGAAGGCACAGGAGGTGAATCGGGAGATCGCGCAACACATCGACGTGATGATCGGCAATGAGGAGGACTTCACTGCTTCTCTTGGGTTGGAGATCGAAGGTACTGACGACAACCTCACCGAGTTGGACACCGAGCATTTCGCGAACATGATCAGCCGTGCCGTCGAAGAGTTCCCCAACTTTCAGGTGGTGGGCACCACCATGCGCAGCGTGAAATCTGCAACCGTCAACGGCTGGGGTGCGATCGCCTGGTCCAGGGACACCGGCGTGGTGGAGTCCATCCACCGCCCCGACCTGGAGATCTTCGACCGGGTGGGTGGCGGCGATTCGTTCGCCTCCGGCCTGATCTACGGCCTAATGACGGGTGAACCCCTGCAGACGGCCGTGGACTACGGCGCCGCCCATGGCGCGCTGGCAATGACCACCCCTGGCGACACGTCCATGGCCACGGTCGACGAAGTGATCAAACTCGCCACCGGCGGCGGCGCGCGCGTCGACCGTTAGAAGTGACCGGCTGCTCCATCCTGAGTGACGTGCGACCTGCGCATGAAGCCATGCCTTGACAGCCAGCATGCTACCAAAAGTTGGTCATGAAAAATGAACCGTAATTCAGACCGAATGGAGTTCCGAATCGTCGGATTTTATCAATATCGCATATTATTTGCCTCTTCATGATCGTATCTACCTTCGTTGTCAGGGACTTGGATCCTCGGCTTCCCGATGATGCTTTCGACCGTTTGTCACTGGGTTAGTTAAATCGGAGTGGGTCGGCTATATTTCTGCCACCCTTTGACGATTGGTTGGCGTCTCGCCCTCCTTCCGGGGGCTGCCAGATGCGGAGGATCGATGTGCCCACAAGCTTCCAATCACGACGAAACACGAGTGGTCCAATACCGAAGAGCACCACGACCGGTCTCGGAGCACTTGTTGCACTGACAATCCTGGGCGCCCTCAGCGCCGGAGTCTTCGGTGCAGCTGTCTTTTTTGGACTCACAATTTTCGGAACCGGCCTGTGGCACGCAGTGGTGGGACGCTCCTGGTTGACTCCCATTCTTCCCCACGGCAGAAAGGTCGGAGTGCTCTCACTGGTCACTGGCATTGTGGCCATGAGTTTGGGTACGGCCGTTGCACCACCGCCCGATGACCCAAGCATTGCCAGCGGGGTATCAACCTCGCTGTCTCCGTCTCCTTCTGCCTCCCGTTCGAGCGCGGCCCCGTCGGAAACGCCATCGCCCGTGGCAGTGACAATGGCTCCTGACGGTACCGCGGTGGCCGCCTTGGCTCAGCTTGAGATCAAGGGGCGAGCGCCCAAGACTGGGTACTCGCGCGAGGAGTTTGGGCAAGCATGGCTTGACGTGGATCGCAACGGCTGCGACACCCGAAATGACATACTCCGCCGTGACTTGACACAAGCACGCACAAAGCCGGGTTCACAGGGTTGCGCGGTGATGACCGGAGCTCTACAGGATCCGTTCACCGGCAATTTGATGGAATTCGTTCGAGGCACTGAGAGCTCAGGAGAGATTCATATTGACCACGTCGTAGCACTTTCGGATGCATGGCAGAAGGGTGCGCAGCAGTGGACTCAGGAACAACGTTCAGAATTTGCCAACGATCCTTTGAATTTGCTCGCAGTCCAAGGTGTGGCCAACCAGCAGAAGGGCGATGGTGATGCCGCCACCTGGCTGCCGGCAAACAAGGCATTCCGCTGCGACTACGTCGCCCGACAAATCGCCGTGAAAACTGAGTACGAGGTGTGGGTGACACAAGCCGAACACGACGCCATGGAGGACATTCTGTTCGAGTGCCCCGAGACGATGCTCCCCAGCGAAGTGGAGCCTCCAGCCACTGCTGACAGCATCGACGCCACCCCAGCAGCGACGAGCACTGAGCCGATGGTCGCAGTGACGCCCACCACACCCGCTGCCGCCCCGCCGGCCCCGACGACACCAGCCGCCGCACCCCCGACGCCCGAAGCCGTGACTCCGGATCCCATTCCACCGGCCCCAGAACCCGTTGAGCCGGATCCTGTCCCAGCCGATGTCTACTACCAGAACTGCACAGCCGTCCGCGAGGCTGGCGCCGACCCCATTTACCGAGGCCAACCGGGCTACAGTTCCAAGCTCGATCGGGACGACGACGGAGTGGCCTGCGAGTGAACCAGCAGCGAAGGATCCCACCCTGTGTCGGGTCGACTCGTTCCTTGGTGATGACGCTGCGCTCGATCTCTGAGATCGTCGTGGCGGTGACGAACTGGTCAGCCACCGAGACCAATACGGCCCAAGCCTCGACCAAAGAGTTACGTCCGCGGATTCGCAGTGCGGACAGGACGTTCGTGTCCAGAATGTACCTCACAGCTCAGGAGTCCGGACGCTCAAGCCCAGCCGCGGGGGTTCGAACTCGATATCGGCCCCCTCATCCATCCCCAACAAGTCAACGATCGTGACAGGTTCCTGACTGATGGCATTCGCGAGAATCTCACGCACCTCTGCCTCGACGGAACGGCGATGAGACATGGCTCGCGCACGCAGCGTTGCCTTTGTCCCCGCCGGCAGGCTGCGGATCAAGATTTGTTCCATAAGGATCACCTCCGATATCACTTTAATGAGATCACGGTGTGCAGTCGACCAACATCATGGTGGACAAGATCACCACGATGTCCAGCCACGCGTTCGCGAGCGCTTGGGTCGCCTGACTGACTCCGAGTTCATCCGGTTCGACCGCGCGTTGCTCGCTTTCCTCGGTCTTGCGGGCTGAGCCGCAGTTGACCAATGGCGATAATGGGGCCATGGCTCAACCCGGCTGGTATCCCGACCCCGGCGGGTCCGACGCGCCCCGGTACTGGGATGGCACCGCGTGGGCGCCCGTCGCCACGGAAAAGGACGGACCCGGCAACCCAGGCGGACACCGTCGCAACTCTCTGATTGGCATTGGGATCGGATTGGCCGCGATCCTTCTGGTCGTGGCCCTGATGGTGTGGCAGCCGTGGAATTCCGGCCCCTGGGGGAGCCCGGAGGACACCAACTCCGCCAAACCCACCGGAAGCCAGTGGAATGAACTGGAACCCACCGAAACGCCATCCACACCCCAGCCCACCGACGGGGACGGCCGACCGGTGGCCTGCCCGCTGGTCGAGGAGGGCAACAACGAACCGCAGGGCACCTGGTACGTCTCGGATGGTATCCAGTACCGGGGCGTGCCCGGGTGGGACGACGGAGGAGGCTGGACCATCGACTTCGCCTCCGACCGCTCCGGACAGGTGGAGGGTGTGGCCGATACGTGGGTCGCGATCACGGCCATTGGACAGATCGATACGGCAGACTTCAGCCCCGATCCACGCACCGCGGCCACACAGGCCAGCGACTGCCTCTCGTCGTCCTTCTTCTACCGGACGCTGGACTACCGCGAACGTCTGCAGGACGAGCCGTTCACCACCTCCGACGGCGTGGAGGGCTGGATCATCCGCGAGAACTACTGGAACATTCCTGAGCAACCAGTGACCGGCGATGAAGTGGTGGTCGTGGTGCTGGACGCGGGTGATGGGAGCACGCTCACTCTCTTCCACTCCCAGGCCCCCATCGAGGACCAAGAACGCAAGGACATGGTGGCCGCGGCTCTCGATTCGCTGTCCAGACGCTGACCTCACCACGTGGTGCGCGAGGCAACCGATCGCCGCAGGTTGTGGATCACTCGGTTATCCGCGCTGTAAAGAATCCAGCCGTGGCGCGGAGCCAGCTACACCATAGAAATGCTCCGCACTGCCTCCAAGCGTCGCCGCATTGGCTGCACTGTCGCCGTCACAGTGTGGCGGATTGATCCTGTCTCGCAATTCCGTCCGCTCCGAAGTAACTCTGCCCAATGGAGCAACCGAGCCCAGCGCTTTGGACCGGCTCACGAGTGTGCGGTACACGTCCTCGTAGCCCGCCGCCATCACGGCGAGGTCGAAACGGCTCTCGGTGTGTTCCCGGCACGTCTCGGGTCTCAGGTCCTCCGCGGCATCGATGGCTCTGGCAATCTGCCGCACGCCCGCATGGGCTGGCAGGATCACACCCGTTTCATTGTGCCGCACCACCTCGGGCACGCTGCCACGTCGAGTGGCCACCACGGGGGTTCCGCACGCCATCGCCTCGATCATCACCATGCCAAAGGGCTCATCCCACTGGATGGGAAAAACGAGCGAGCGGGCACCGGCGAACAACTCTCTCTTGGTGGCGGCATCAGCCTCACCGACGTACTCGGCATCACGGCCCAGGCGGCCACGGACGTGTGCGTCGAAGTACTCACGCTCGGAAGCCTCGTTCATTTTCCCCGCCAGCATGATGCGTCGACCTGCGGCGCGTGCTGCGTCTATCGCAAGGTCGGGAGCCTTGTCCGCCGTGAACCGACCGATCCACAGCACATAATCATCCTTGGTCTCCCGGTAGGGGAAGGATGCAACATCAATGGCGTTGTACACCGTCCTGCACCAGTTGATCCGCGGATTGGCCCGGCGCTGGGCGTCCGAGATCGCCACCACAGACACGCTGTTGCCCAGCAATTCGTGATAGCGGCCGTTCTCCCCGGCGACCGGCCCGTGCATGGTGAGTACTGTGGGGACCTTCCGTCGGCCTGCCTGCAAGGGACCGCACAGCGTGTTGTCGTGGATGATGTCCACCCCTGCGGATTCCAGGACGTGGGTGGCATGGGCCGCCGTCAGCGCCTCGGGCACTGGCTCGCCGAGGCGTGAGGTGGGCGGGGTCTCATACAGGCAATGGAATTCTTGGGCCGCTGTTCCGTTGGTACCCGCGCCAACCAGCACGACGTCGTGCCCGCGTTCCACGAGCTTGTCCACCAGAGTGGCGACAACGGCTTCGGTGCCGCCGTAACCCGCTGGGGGAAGCGCGAACCATGGTGGGGCCACCATCCCGATCCGCAATCGTCTCTCTTCTCCACCCCCCGATGAGCCCAGACGCCTGATCTCCGTGGCGGACGTAACGCTTGTGGATGACATGAAGACCTCCTTCATCGTCGAAGGGCGGATCAGCGACCGTGACCTCGACGCCGAGATCACATCCGAACTGCCTCTTTCGAATGGATACGAGACATTGGCTAACACCTGTGAAGTTGTAGACTTGGAACGAGTGAATGCCGGTTATAATAACGCGCCAATCTGGCTCTCGCTAGGCCCGTTGGGGTGAAGCCAACTCGCTGGTATGGGCTCGTACCCCGTATGTAGAACACACCCCACGCCTCCTGCCAGATGACGTCAAACTTCTCAGCAAAGACTCGACCTTGGAGAACGAGATGACGACAACAAAGCTCTCTGCCGCCCCCCTCGGGGGCCCCGCCACCGGCGCTGGCTCAGGGGCACCGGCCCCGAGCACCGTGGTCACAGTAGGCCAACCCACGGTGACACTGTTTGACGGGCCGTCGATCTGCGTGTCCGATCTTGATGGAGACATAGAGCCGGGATCGGCTCAGGGCATGTTCGTCTTCGACACCCGCATCATCTCCACCTGGCGCCTCGTTGTGGACGGGGCATCGGTGGAGGCGCTGTCCATAACCGGAACGGAATCCGTGGAGGCGACCTTCGAGGGCCGCGGTCCGACACGTCCCGGCAACGCCGACTCCCCATTGCTCATCGAGCGGCATCGGATCGTCGGTGCGGGACTCCTCGAAACAGTGACGATTCGCAATCATGGTTGCGAGGATGCCGACATTGACGTGGACCTGGTCGCCGACTGCGACTTCACCACCATGTACGAGATTCAGGATGGCGGTCCCGTCGTCGCCCATGATGTACGGAGCCGTGCTGAAGGTGTCGATCTCCTGTTCTACAAGAGGGACGAGCCGGAGCACTACGTGACAGTCAGCGCCACGGGTGTCTCCGGCACCCGCTCTGTAGGTCCGTCAGCAATGCAGTTGCAGTTTTCGGTGAGCATTCCTCCCGGCGGAACATGGGAGACGACGATCACCGCAGAGTCGTCCCTGACGGGCCCTGTTGACAATGAATCCCTGGCACCAGCAGATGCCCCGGACCCCAAGGATCCGGATCCTCATCGGATGGTCCTTTGGCGTGCCGCCATGCCCACCATCCGGCTGGACGATCCGTCGCTGGCGGGGGCCATCTCCCGCGGCCAGGAGGACATCGGAGCTCTGAGCATCGTCGACCTCTCACATCGGGAACATAAGATTGTTGCGGCGGGTGCACCGAAATTCATGCGCATCTTCGGGCGTGACTCACTGCTCACGGCGTGGATGATGATGCCGTTTGCCCCCCAGCTTGGTCTTGGCACCCTGCGCACGCTCGCCCGCTTCCAGGGAACACGCGAAAATCCGCGGATAGAGGAGCAGCCCGGCAAGATCTTGCACGAGAGGCGCTATGTTCTAGATTCGTCCCTGCCCGTGGACGAGCAGGGCATCTACTACGGCACGGTCGACGCGACGCCCCTTTTTGTCATGCTAGCGGGCGAAGCAGCCCGGTGGGGCGCAACCGCCGACGAATTGGAGGCACTCATGCCGTCGGTGGACGCCGCCATGGATTGGATCTGTGCGCACGTCGGCCCGAACAAGGACGGCTTTCTGAAGTACCAGCGCAGCACGGGCCACGGCCTGAGCAACCAGGGCTGGAAGGACTCCAAGGACTCCATGGTGCACTCCGACGGGACCCAGGCCACCGCACCGGTCGCACTCTCCGAAGTGCAGGGCTACGCATACGCCGCCTTCCTCGCGCGCGCTCTGTTGGCCGAGCGGCTGGAAGACGGGGATGGTGCCACCGCTTGGGGCGAGCAGGCGGCAGATCTCAAACGGCGTTTCCATGACAAGTTCTGGCTCCCTGACCTCGGCTTCTACGCCATGGCGTTGGACGGCGACGAGCGGCCACTGCGCGTCATTTCCTCCAACATTGGTCACTGTCTCTGGACCGGGATCGTCGACGAAACGGTGGCGCCACGCGTGGTCGAGACACTCATGTCGCCGCAGATGTTCACAGGCTTCGGCACGCGCACATTGAGCAGCGACGCCAGGGCCTACAATCCCGTGAGTTACCACCTCGGTTCGGTGTGGCCGCACGACTCCGTCATCGCCGCCGCCGGCATCGCTGCCTACGGCCACCGGAAGGAGGCGACGCGTCTGACCGACGGTCTCATGGATGCCGCCCGCGCGTTTGATGGTCGCCTGCCAGAACTGTTCTGCGGATTCGACCGGGCCGAGAAGCCGGTGCCCGTCCGCTATCCGACGGCATGCTCGCCTCAGGCGTGGGCAGCTGCAGTCCCGTTCGAGGCGTTGCGCATCGCCGTCAACCTGCGTCCAGAGGCCGACGGCGGGGTGAGCGTCGACGCGCCGGAGGGCCGCCTCACCACGGTTGAGATCATCGGGTTGCCGGTTGGCACCAAGCGGATCTCCGTGTGTGCAGGCTCGCCTGCCACATGAATGTGAGGGGTGTTGGTCGAAATGACTTCGCGGCCGCGCATCTAGACTTGATGCCATGTCTGCCCCCGGCTGGTACCCCGATCCGTCGGGCAACAAGGGCGCCGTCAGGTACTGGGACGGACAAGTGTGGACACAGCAGACCCGCGCTGCTCCTGCAGCCGTCAGTTCTGGCCGCCCATGGGGATGGTTTGTCCTTGCGATGGTGGTCATCATCGGACTTGTGGCCGTCTTCGTGCTCCGGCCGGCAGGACTTGCTGTCAGCTCAGGGGATCCCAACTCCGCCAGACCCACGGGGAGTCAATGGAACGAACTACCCACCACCGAGACTCCCACGGAACCGGAGGATCCGGCAGACGGTGGTCTCATCGACTGCCCCCAGAATAGTCTCGATGACCGCTCGGAAATCTCCCGTGACGGCCGGATGCATGGTGGTGGACTGTCCTTCGAGCCACCCGGAGGCTTCGACTGGAGGGACGAGCCCGTCTTCATGCCGTGGCTCTATGACCACAACTCCACGACCAAGGAAATCGTCTGGGGTTGGCAGAGCAACGTCAGCGTCGGTGAAGTGCGCAGGTCCGAGGGTTTCGCGGATCCCCGCAGCACCGCCTCGCAGCTCATGGGCTGCCTTGCTTCATCCGGGTTGTACCTGGGCTTCACCGGCCGCGATGATCTCCGCGACGAATCCTTCACACTGGACGGCAACGCAGGCTGGCGCATCACCTCGGATGTCTTTGTCGATTCCCAGGGCGACATCAAGGGAGACGTGGTGGACGTCATCGTGCTGGACCTGGGGGATCCAGATACGTTCGCGGTCTTCATATCCTGCGCCACCATCGAGGACGAGGAGAACCTGGCTGAGGTGGCCACGGTCACCGAATCCCTGCGCGTCGGCTGATGCGCCACCGATAGCATGACGCCCATGAGCGCGCCCGGATGGCACGATGATGCCGACGAGAATCGTCACCTTCGACGTACCGGGGGCCGTACAGAGCTTCTGGCACTCGACGGTGGCCAGTCCGGAATACGTACGTTGTTTGTGGGGTCCGAACGAACAACGGCGGGGCCTGAGTTCGCCGGCATCCGTAGCGATCACCCCCTGCTCCCTCAGGTGCGAGACATTATTGTGACTGCGCTGAACGGCGATCAGGCGGACATCGTGGCCGTAGGTTTGTCGGGGCTCGGCGACGCGGACAGCGCCCGCGAGTTGAAGCTCCTGCTCGGCGACCGCGTGGGTCGCGTGCTGCTTGCCCATGACTCCACCACCAGTTTTCTGGGCGCCCTGGGGCCGCGCCAGGGTGCCGTCGTGGCCTCCGGAACCGGGGCGGTGACGCTGGCGGTGGGTCCCGACGCGGTGCGCCGCGTCGATGGCTGGGGGCACTTGCTAGGCGATGCGGGCTCCGGTTTCTGGATTGGCCGTGAAGCGCTGTCGGCCGTACTGCGCGCCCACGACCAGCGCGGTGAGCCGACCGCCCTCACGGAGCTCGCCATCGAGGAATTCGGGGATCTGTCCCAGCTGTACCTACAGATACAGGCCGATCCTTCCCGCGTGTCGCGCATAGCTTCCTGGGCCCGACGAGTATCCGAGCTTGCCGCAACCGATCCCGTCTCTGCAGATATCTCCGCTGCGGCGGGAAAGGAACTCGCCCAGAGCGTCGCCACCGGACTGCAGTCCGTCAGAGCGGAACCGGTGGTCAGCGCAGTGGGCAATGTGTTCCTCAACCCCCTGGTCGAGTCTTCTTTCACGAAGCATCTGGATGAGCTTGTGCCAGGCGTGACGGTGAGGCCAGCCGCCGGTTCCGGGCTTGACGGAGCCGCACAGCTGGCTGATGTGCAGCCCGGCTCGGCTCTCGATGCCCTCCTGGATCGGTCACCATAGACTGGGGCGCGTGAATCCTGTTATCGCCCATCCCATCACCCCCGTCAGGGACGTTCCGAAGTCCATCAAGCGTCCCGAGTATGTGGGACGTGAAGCGCCAACGCCGTACACCGGCAGCCATGTGCAGAGCGCGGAAGTCATCGAGCGCATGCGTGAATCGGGACGGATTGCAGCCGACGCGATGCATGCGGCCGCCGCCGCCATTGCCCCCGGGGTCACCACGGACCACCTGGACGCGGTCGCGCACGAGTACATGCTGGATCACGGCGCCTACCCCTCGACGCTGGGCTATCGCGGCTATCCCAAGTCCCTGTGCACCTCCGTCAACGAGGTCATCTGCCATGGCATCCCGGATACGCGCCCGTTGGAGGATGGTGATCTGGTCAAGATCGACGTCACTGCCTTCAAGAACGGTGTTCACGGCGACAACTGCGGCACCTTCTTCTGCGGCGACGTCGACGAGGAATCGCGACTGCTGACCGAACGCACGCAGGAGGCCCTGAACCGCGCCATCAAGGCTGTGCGCCCCGGCCGGCCATTCTCAGTCATTGGTCGCGTCATTGAGTCCTACGCCAAGCGTTTCGGCTATGGCGTGATCCGGGACTACACCGGCCACGGGGTGCACACCGCTTTCCACTCCGGCTTGGTCGTCCTGCACTATGACGAGCCCCGGCTGAACACCATCATGGAGCCCGGTATGACCTTCACGATCGAGCCCATGCTGGCGCTCGGCTCGCAGGACTCCGAGGTGTGGGACGACGACTGGACGGTCGTGACAAAGGACAAGTCCCGCGTGGCGCAGTTCGAGAACTCGCTGGTCGTGACGGACACCGGCGCCGAAATTCTGACCGTTCCAAGCCGGTCCTGAGATCTGCGCCGCGTCCACACAGAAGGGTGTTACGCGAGTAGCAGTACGGCGAAGGAGTGCCGCATGCTGTAGCGGACTATCGCGTCTCGAGGCTTGGGACGCCATTTTGTTGACGTACTTCACCAGCCGAGAACCTCCTCCAGAATAAATTGTCAGTGCGTTCTATTAGTCTTTTCGTATGGACCAGATCAAGCGGACGGCAGCCGAGGTACTCGGCGTGATCGAGGCCGCCTTGTCCTGTCTTGATCACACTGACCGTGTACGTCTCAGCGCCCCTGAGCGGCTCGTGTTGATGGGCCGCGCCAGGAAAGTTCAGGACCGTGTCACATCACTGGCCTGCGTCTTGACCGCGGAGGCCGACGCGGCAGCACTGACCGCTACTGGAACACCCCTGACCTCCCTCATCGGCCTCGATGAAGGACGCGATTCCGGCGACGCCAACAGAGCAGTCAAGGAGGCCCGTGGCGTCAATGAGCACGACACCATCCGCGATGCTGCCATCGACGGCGATATCTCTCCTCGTCATGCTGCAGCCATCGCGGCCGGCCTTGAAAAACTCCCGGCAGAACTCACCGACGAGCAGAAGAGCGCGGCGGAGAGAGCATTCATGCGTCGCGCCACCAAGAACACCCCGCGGCGCTTGACTGAGCTCGCTGACGAGGTCCTGGCTGAAGTCGCACCCGAACTCGCGCCCCAGGCTGCTGGTGATGATGATGCCGTCCTGGAAGCCCAACGCCGCAAAGCACGGGCAAAGCGGCACCTGCGCTGGGGCGATGACGGCGAGGGCTCGATGTGGTTCCGCGGCTCCCTTCCCCATCTCGAAGCCGCATCGCTGATTGCGACCTTGCAGGCCTACGTCGAATCCGACCGCCGCGCCGAGCGGGACCGCTACAAAGCCACCCGCGCCACCGGCGCCAATACCAAGACGATCCAGGACCAGGTCGGCGACGACAACCTCCGCACCACCGATCAGAGACGCGCAGACGCCCTGGTCCAGATCATCGCTGATCACCGCGACGCACCCTCCAGTATCGGAGACAGGCCACGGATCGTGGTCACCGTCCGCGAACAAGACCTCCGCGAGGAAGCCGAGAAAGCAGGCGTGCTCGCCAGCGGCGCGAAAATCACCGCAGGAGAACTCCGGCGGCTGTGCTGCGACGCCGACATCATGCCGGTGGTCCTCGGCGCCCATTCTGAAATCCTTGATGTGGGTCGCACCCAGCGCCTCGTGACTCCAGCGATCCGCAAAGCACTGACCCTGCGAGATGGTGGCTGTATCTTTCCCGGCTGCAACGCACCCGACACCCGCTGCGAAGCACACCACCTACAACCCTGGTGGGCAGGAGGCGACACCGCCCTGCACAACCTGGTCCTGCTCTGCGGCCAACACCACAAACTCGTCGAACCGGACAGATACCGACGACCCGCCGACAAATGGGTAATCCACATCGACCACGACACCGGACAACCCATCATCACTCCGCCCGGCAGAACCGACAGATTCATGGGGCGAAAGCCGACCGGAGACCCTCCGGGCGACGTGGCCGACGACGCCTCGTCGCAGGAACGGGGATCGCCTTCCGAAAGTGAAAGTGAGCAGCTGCTCTTACTGTGACGGCACTTCTCCGATAGGACTTCGATGTTGCCCGAGCAGAGTGGCCCTCGCCAAGCCGATGGAGGCTCTGGTGGGCATCAGCAAGAACTGCCGGGTCATGGCCGTCACCAGGCGGAGCATCGCCGTATCAGCGTCCAACACGGCCCGCTGCTGCGCTGTCGGGAGGCGGCCGAAGGCGTCGAACAGGGCGAAGGTGTCATCAGGCGACAGGTTGAGCACACCATGAAGGGCACGACGCCGGACGAAGAGCGGCTCGTCGCTGCGGGGCATGTCATTGTTCGCGACTCGCTGCACCCAGTCATCCACGGCCGCCAGCGATGCGAAAAATGTGTACCCGCTGAACGGGTTGTTCTGCGCACCGGCCGCGCCGAAACGCCACACGCCGGTGGTGCGCAGACCCCGACGGACCAAGGGAATGGAGACCCGTTCCACCTCCAGATCGGCGACATCCTCCGCCGTCACACCGATTCCAGCGAGACGGATCAGAAGCCGTCGACGCAACTCCGGCTGCCCCGGCGCTGGATGGCCGGCCAAACACGTTTCCTCCAACAGGACACGCCCGTCGGCCATCGGAATGGCATACAAGAACGTTGGTGGTGTGCTCCCCCAGCGCTCGGCGCCGTCAAATGGCCGCCAGTCCATCAGTACAGCGTTCGCGGCCCCAAGCACCGGTTCGGCCAGTTCGGGTGGCACGAGGATGCCGTGCGCAGTTTGATGGGGCACGTCGCCCGAGTGTCCTGCAGGCCGGGCGCCCCGCGAGTCGATGACGACACGGGCACGGCCACGGAGGGCGGCCACGCCGTCGTCATCCAACACCTGCTCGTCCAGTTCCACGTCCGTCAATGGGGTGGCCTGCTGGAGTCGGGCATTGCTGAGAACGGCGTATTGATCCTCGATGATGTGATCGGCGCTCGCGCGGATCCGGGGTTCCTCCACGCGCAGGGCAACGCCGTCATCGCTCAGCCACGTGGGGATCTGTCGGGCCCAGCCGCCCAGAGTTTGCGGCCAGACGCGGTGCGGATGTGGATCAATGCCCAGCACCGTCAACCCGGACAGGGCCAGCCGGTGAGCGAGGGTTCTTCCCGCCGGTCCCAGACCGACAACGGCGACGTCGAACTGGGGAGTCATGGTGTTGGGCTGACCCGAAGCGTCAGGCCCACGGATCATCACCCAGCGCGTTGATCTGCTCGACGCTCCACGGGCTCAGGAGGTGGGGCATGGTGGCGGCGGTGTGTCGTAGATCCGCCCAGTGCACCCAGGCGTGTTCCGCCACCTCGGAGGGATCGAACACGAGCTCGTCGGGATCCACTTCCGCCACCATCACCGGACACAGTTCATTTTCCACCACACCCGATGCATCGACGGCGCGGTACCGGAAGTCCGGCACAGCCATCCGCAGGTTCTGCGGTGACGCACCGATCTCATCAGGCACCCGGCGCATGGCGGCGTTCAGGGGGCCCTCGTCGGGACGTTGATGGCCGCAGGCAGCATTGGTCCACACGCCGGCCCACGTCACCTTGTCCACGGCGCGTCGGGTCATCAGCACCCTGCCGGAATGGTCTCGCAAGTAGACGGAGAACGCGAGATGCAATGGAGTGTTCTCGTCGTGGAACGTGGTGCGTGGGGCAGTCCCCAACTGATGGCCCTGGTCATCAACCAGCACTACAACATCGTCATCCACTGTCATGACATTCAACCTACCAATCGTGTTCTTGGTGCCTGCGCAGAGCTGGATCAGGGCGTTCTCAGCGCCGCTTCGCAAGCGCCTTGCGGAGTGGCCGCACCCAGCCGAAGCGCGGCGAGGTCGGGGCCGTGAAGATGTCCTGCCCCGCCACCTGCCAGCCCTCCAGCAGTGTGTTGGCGGCCTCCACACCAGTGGTCGCGGCGCGTTCCATGAGCGCGACCGGATAGTCGCAACGAATGCCATCTCCCGCCAGCATGACCGCAGGGGATGGTGTTTCCACCGTGGGCCGGTTCCGCCAGGGTGAGGTGTCCACGAGGTGGCAGTCCCGCTGTACCAGCCATTCCTCCCCCAGCGTGCCGGCCTGCGCCAGCTCGGGATGCAAAACATCCTGCATGGCCTGGATCTCAGCGCGAAGAGCAGCCTCATCCGGGTTCTCGTCCACGGCATAGGCGTGATGCTCCACGACGCTGCCGCCACGACGGGCAGCCCAGCGGCGGGCAGAGTCCTCGAACTGGTGGATCATCGACACATTGTCCAACGGCCCGTAGTTGCTGGTGCCGAGAAAGTCAGGCGAACCGTCGGCCACCGGGGTGTCGAACCAGCGTCGCCACACCACGAACGGCGGTGCGGATCGCAGGCTGGCGATACGTTCGCGCCACGGCTCATCCCCGAGGCTGGGACTGTTCTCCGTGATGCCCTGCAGCGGTCGTAGTTCAGTGGCCAGCACCACGGCATCGGTCTCGATGGAAGCGCCGTCGGTGTGGACTGTGACGCCGTCGTCGCGAACCTCCAGCGACGTGGCGCTGGTGCCCATGCAAAACTGCACGCCCTGTCGTTCCAGATGGCGGGCCAGGGGGTTCCACAACGCAGTGCCGAAGTCATCTGCGGCCACGTCGAAGAGCAGCCCTTCCGCGGAGCCCACGAAGTAGGTGTGAAACATGGCTACGAGCTCACCACCGGAGAACTCATCCGGGTCCGCGAAGAAGCTGCGGGCAAAAACCTCGAGCGCCAGGTGGCGGGCGGTATCGGGGAAGTTCAGATCGTCCAGGACGTTGGAGGCGGAGCGGCCGTCCATGTCGTGGAAGGTCTGGGGGAATTCCACGTCCAGGAGCCCGAGGGCCTCGTCGATGTCCACCTTGGTGAGGTCGCGGACGGGAAAGCTCGGCGACTTGGCGACGAAGCCGATGAGGTTCAGGGGAGGTGTGCGGGGGATCCGGGCGAAGGAGTCGCGGGGACCACCGCGCAACGTGAGCGGATAGTCGGGCACGGCGCGTAGACCGGACAACGTCGGATCGGCCCGTCGAAGCAGCGCGCGCAGCTGGTAGTACTGACGAAAGAATGCGTGGAATCCCCGGCTCATCGCCACGTTGTCGCCGTTGTCCAGCGTCGTCGGCCAGGAGCGGACACGTCCGCCGAGCTGTTCCTCGCGCTCCAGGACGGTTACCGCAACGCCACGCTCTGCCAGCGTCGCTGCCGCCGAAAGGCCGGCGATTCCGCCGCCCACGATCACGACCCTGCGTCCCTCGGTCCACGTCGCGCCGTCAGGTCCTGCATGTCGTTCAACCCGATTATCACGTCCCGGGCGCTGCGCCGCCCCGTTCTCCACACCTTGAGCCATGGCCAAACCTTATGCGCTGGATCGGAGGCTGCCCAATGGCCCAGTTTTCCTGGCCGGCCGGACGGCAACCCGACTTCAGTTCCTCAATCCTCACCCGCGACGCCGTTTCAGACCTACCGTGCGGATTGAAGAAGAAAAAGCGCTCTTGTCCTGCAGACTCGGCGCTCAGCCGACGTGGCATGCGCGGCTGCGAGACACTCATGTGCCACTCTTGGGGGCGAAAAGGTTCTCGAGAGGATGACAGATGTTGCGTGGGGCGCTGGACAAGCAGCAGGTTTCGGCTGGCTTCGACGAGGTGGCGGACACCTATGACGCCATGGTGGGTCTGAACCCCGGCTACAAACGACACCTCCAGCTGGCCGCAGAATCTCTGCTCTCCCATGTCGATGTCGCGAATTCCCGCCCCGTCCTCCTGGATCTTGGCTGTGGCTCGGGTCTCTCCACCAGCGCGCTGCTTGACGCCGCCCGCAGACGCGGAATGGATCCCACCATCATCGGCGTTGATGCCTCTGCCGGGATGCTGGCCCAGGCCCGTCGACGGGACTGGCCAGAAAATGTCTCCTTCCGTGAAGGTAGGGCTGAGCAGTTGTCGCAACTGGATCTTCCACGCGCCGACGGGATCCTTGCCTGCTACCTCCTGCGCAATGTCACCGACGTTGATGCAACACTGCGGGCCATCGAGGCTCAGCTCTGCGACCGCGGCACCTTCGTGGCCGAGGACTACTCGGTGGCGGATTCCATCGCCTCACGCCGCATCTGGTCTGCGGTAAACCAGACGATCATCCTGCCGCTGGCCTCCGTGGTCGCCCGCAACCGGGAACTGTATGAGTACCTGCACCGCTCCGTCGATGACTTCATGGGTGTCCGCGAGCTGGCGCAGCACATCCTGCTGGCCGGTTTCGCGACTGTGGAGAGCCGCTCCGTCGACGGCTGGCAGAACGGGATCCTCCATCTGGTACGGGGGACCAAGCCGCTTCCCTGACACCGACGTCGCCCCGTTCGCGTCTCACACCCAACCGACACGCCGCACTCACTGCGAATCCAAGGTAAAGGAAGCGCTGATCAAGTGGCCATTCGTGGCTCGGATAGTGCCAGGACGAGCTGGAAACGCGCTGTGGGGCCTCTTGGACACCCTGACTACCCTCGCGAGCCCCTGGTTCGGACCCTCCTGCCTGGTTTTGGGCAGGCTCCCGCCCGCCGTCACCCGGTCAGGGCGACGGCACGGGCCCGCATCAACCAGTTCGCCGAGGCAAACAACACATGCAAGTGGTTGAGATTCTTGACCATCCCGCGGTAGCGGGTCTTGGTAAACCCGAAATCACGCTTCACAATCAGATACGGATGCTCCACCTTGGCCCGCACCGATGCTTGGCGTGACTGCTCGTCACGATCTGGAGTGGCCATTGTCTTCAACTTTCCTTTGCGCGCCGCTGTCCGCCACGCGATCCCTTACGGGTCTGATGCATCTCCGGATCCCGGGTGCCGGTAGCGTTCTTCGTCGACGACGGCGCAGCGATGATCGTGGCATCCACAATGGAGCCGCCACGCATGATCCAGCCCTGCTCCTCAAAAATCTCATTCTGCGCCTGGAAGAGCTTCTCACCCAGTGAGTGCTTCTCCAACAGGTGACGAAAGTGCAGCAGCGTGGTCGCATCAGGGACCTGCTCCACAGAGAAATCGAGACCCATGAACTTGCGCATCGCATACGAGTCATAGATCGCGTCCTCGACTCCCTCATCAGAGAGCGAGAACCACACCTGCAACAGATACATCCGCAACATCGTCTGTAATGGCTTGGGCTTCCTGCCCATCTTGCCGTCGTAATAGAACGGTGCGATCAGCGCCACCCACCTGTCCCACGGGATCGTGGCCTCCATCGCCTCCAAGAACTGCTCCCGGCGAGAGACCCTGCGACGGTTGCCGTACTCGACATCAGTGAAACTGGGCTGCTCCTCATTGCGCATACCCCATCATCTCGTCGGCACCGATCCCGGCGGAGACGCCACCCCGGGCTACCGAGAAAATCAGTGATTCCAAAAATATAGAATTTCGCGACCACTCAATGCGGCGTGTCCGGCCAGCTGCTTTCCCAGTAGTAGGCGGATCATCAGGCAGCTTCGAGGCCCCCACTTAACTCAATCGGGACGCCACGTACCGCGTGCCACTTGCGGAACAAAATCATCCAAATCGAGTGGCCAGGTGATCGTCTCTCGTCGCTCCGCAGACAAATAGGCTGCCATCAGCAATTCGACCACTGCCACGCCGCTGTGCAGTGACTGCATCGGTTGCATCCCCTTACCGAAGGCCGCAGTCAGAGATGCGTTCTCGTCGGTGTACCCATAAACCAGAGCCTCATCAGCCACCAGCGGCATCAGACCCTGCTCTGCATTCTGTTTCTCCAGCATGTCTTCACCCCGGGCTTGCTCGAGAGCTCTGGAAAAGAACACCTTCGCTTCTGTGTCGAGGGTATTGACCGACATCGAATACTCTGGACCGAGCAATTCGAAAGACAACTTCAACCCCGCACCCATGAAGCTCCATGAAGTCGTGGTCTCTGCGATCACGGTTTGGCCATCACCGTTCACAAACTCGAAATTCGCGCGAGCGTAGTCCTCCGCTGGCTGCAGACGGTAATCCGGTGCTCCAGGATAATCAGCCATTAGCTGTTCAGCATATTCTGGCCGGCTCCATTTGAGGACCTGGATGGAGGCGGAAACGCTCTTGGGTGTGAGCCATTCTGAAGGCTCCATCCCGGGTGGCGTCAAGAGGTATCGACTGGTTTCGACGCTGTGGCACATCATGTCATTGAGAACTCCACCACCCTGCTTGATCCCGTCCCAGAACCACGCTTTGTGCGGCCCTGAGTGCTCCTCCGCACACCTGGCCAAGTAGGGGTTCCCGGCGGTCGCCGCCCCCCGCGTCCAGATGAGCTGGTGAGACCGCGTCACCGACGGCGAAAATACCTGATTCTCGAGGTAGCCGTGCAGCAATCCCGCATCAGCTACCAGTTGTCGGACTTTCTTGGCCTCTCCCAGTGAGCGCGCCAGTGGTTTCTCGATGGCGATCGCGATCAGGTGCGCCCGGCCCTGCGTCACTTCGTCGCAGAGGGCTTGCACCACCTCCACCCTTGTGTGGTTTGGCGTGAGCACCCACACAGCATCGACGCGTTCGTCGCGAGCCAGTGCGGCCACATCGTCGTATGAACGCACGTCCACCCCGACTCCGAGCTCTTCTGCCTGCGAACTCAACTCCTGAGCACTCTCGAGACGTCGTGATGCCACCGCCACGATGTCTGCGCCTCGAACACGTTGCCACGACCTCACGTGAAAGTCTCCGATGAAACCTGCGCCAACAATTCCGACGCCCAACCGTTTGTTCTTCATCTTGTTTCCTTTCTCACGACCTGAGTTTCTTCTGTCGGCCATAGATGGTCAGCAACGCAATGAGCACGGCACCGTTGATGACCGTGCGTGTTGAGTTGTCGATGCTCAAAGTTGTCAACAGGCTCTCAAGGACCGTCAGGACCACCGCACCAATAGCGCTTCCCACATATCCCCCGACGCCTCCAGAGATGAGAGTGCCGCCGATGATGACAGCTGCCACAGATGGAAGCATCAGATTGTCCGCCAGGTTTAGAAACACCGTCTCCGTGTAGCCAACCATCAGGATGCCCCCGATCCCCGCGAACAGGCTGGCAAGCATGTATGCAGTGATGATTGTCCACCGCACCCGAATACCGGTCAGCCGTGCGGCCACACGGTTGGCGCCCACCGAATAGAGGTCCCAGCCATATCGGGTGCGGTTCAGAAAAAACCAGACAGCAACGGTCAGCAGGGCCCAAATGATCAGCACTCCGGGAACCCCAGCAATGATGCTTCCGTTGACAGTTGACGTGAGTATTGGTGCGGCACGACCATCGGCCACCCCGCCCGTGTAGGCGAGGATCAGCCCCTGGACCACCCCCAGCATGCCCAAAGTCATGACGAAGGGCGGAATACCAAGGAAGACGATCCCCAATCCGTTGATCGCTCCAATGGCCACGCACACCGACAGAGCCACGATGACGCCGCTGACGAAGTGACTGTCCTGACCCTGCATCAGCCTTGATGCGATGATCGCTGCAAATGTCGCAACCTTGCCAACGCTGAGATCAATGCCTGTGCCTCCGCTGAGAATAACAATCGTCTGGCCGATCGCGATGACGCCGAGGAACGACGCGACACGCAACATGGAGATCACTTGGCTGTATCCGGCAAACCCGGGCGAGATCACCTCCCCGATGACAATGAGCAGAACAGCGAGAGCCGCGGCGATCACGGTGGGCTGCTTCACGAAGGTGACCAGACGACTCATCGGATGCTCACTCACGTCCGCCCCGACGAAAGGGCAGACAATGCCAGCGCCGCGATGATGATGACTCCCTGAGCCAGTTGCCGATATGTGGTGGGAATCCCTAGAAAGAACAGGATGCTCGTGACCAAGGACAGTGCGATCGCCCCAACGATCACCCCGATACCGCCGCCCGAACCACCGCGGAGTGCAACGCCTCCGATGATGACCGCTGCAATGGAATTGAGTGCAAATTCGCCACCGACGAACGGGTCACCCGCCCCCGAATTCGCCAACACCGCTAAAGCACCCAGTCCCGCAAACCCACCGGCCACCGTGTAGCTGAAGGTTTGGGTTGAGCGAACCGGGACCAGCGAGGCGAACGCGGCGCTGGGATCACCACCCACTGCGTAAACTCGTCGCATCAGCACGTTCTTGCGCAGAACGAGCCAGAGGACCGCGATCAGAAGCACCAGCCACAACGTGACCGGGACGCCGATCATCGCTGTGCGAAAGGTGGCCGTGATGGAGCGGGGCACGCTGCCACCCGGGGTGGGAAGAACCCACAGAGTCATGCCTGTGAATACCGACGCCGTCGCAAACGTGGCGATCAACGGCTGGAGTCTTACAACGCTCACGATCAGGCCATTGACAAGTCCACACACGGCGCCGGTTCCCACCGCCGCCACGACACCAAGCGCAACCAACTCAGGCCTGCCATCCATGGCCGTGAGCGAGACAACGCTGGAGAGCCCGAGAATGGCACCGACCGACAGGTCGAGTCCCCCGCCGATGATGACAACGGCCTGACCGACGCTGACAAGGATCAGAGGTAGAAATGAGGCGAACGAGGACGATAACGAGTAGGGCGAGAAGAAGTTCGGCTGCAGCCATGCACTCGTGCCAACAGCCAACGCCAGTAGTAGCCACGGCACACTGACATCCAGCCTGACGACGCCTAGACGATGGGACCATGACACATCGGTGCTCACGGCAGCCGGCCCTCCGATTGATCGCTCTCGCCGACCAACAGTGCCGCACTGACGAGATTCTCTTCAGTGATCTCAGCGCCGAGCAGCTCGCGGCGAATGTGGCCCTCGTACATCACCAACACCCGATCGCAGAGGCGAACCAGTTCCCGGTCCTCACTTGAATTGAGCACCACGCCAACGCCCTGGCGGGCCAAGTCGTCGATGATCTCATAGAAATCCCCCTTGGCGCCCACATCGACACCCTTTGTCGGGTCATCGAGCAGCACAACGGATGGCTCGTTCAGTAGCCATCGGGCAACCACCACCTTCTGCGCGTTCCCCCCCGATAGACCCGAGGCCGAGTCATCGAGCGATCCGAGCACGATGTCCAGTCGTTCGATCATCGTCTCGCCCGCTGTCCGCTCCCGGCGGATCGACACGAAGAATCGAGCGAGCAGGCGCCGCCAGAGGCTGGCGATGGAAAGGTTCTGCAGCACCGGTCGTGTGGAAAACAGGCCCTGCGTGGTGCGGTCGCCGGGCACCAGGGCGATACCGTGTCGGGCGGCAGCGTGCGGTGAGCGCACATGCACCGTTGCGCCGTCGAGTATTATCTCGCCAGCAGCTTTCCGTTCCTGCCCGAACAGTGTCATCAACAGATCCGACTGTCCTTGACCCTGCAACCCTCCGAGTCCTAGAACTTCCCCCTCTCCTAGCGAGAATGAGACGCGCCGGAGCTTCTCGGAGGTGAGGTCGTGCACGGACAGCTTGTCCGGGCGATCGTCCGCCCCACGATCAGGACGTCGGGCGACGGCTCCCTTGTCTCCCACCATGAGCGTGACGAGTTGCTCGGGCGTGGTCTCCGCCACCTCGACCGTTGCAACGGTCTTCCCTGAACGAAGGACTGTGACTCGATCACAGAGTTGCATGACCTCATCCAGGCGATGAGAAACGAACACGACGCACGTGCCTTCTCGTCGCACTTCTTCAACCAACTCGAACAGGATCTCAACCTGGCCCCGATGCAGCGATGCGGTTGCTTCGTCCAGAATGAGGATTTTAGGGCTCCGCAGCAAAACCTTGCTTATCTCGATCAGCTGCAGCTGCCCCGGTCCGAGATTGGAGGCGGGGGTGTCTACCTCCACCTCAGGCCCCACTGCGTCGCGGATTCGCTCCAGCATGTCAGCGGCGCGGGCACGCATCTGGTGATCCCGCACCATTCCAGCACGCGAGAACTCGGAGCCGAGCAGGAGATTTTGTTCAACAGTGAGATTCGTCAGGACGCTCGGCTGCTGGTGCACCGCATCAATACCGAGCCGATGCGCGCTCGTCGGAGAGTCGATTCGTACGAGCTGACCCTCGATGTGAATCGTGGCCTTGTCCGCTCTCACGGTCCCGGCAAGTACTTTGTTGAGGGTGCTCTTGCCCGAACCATTCGGCCCGAGCAGCCCATGTACTTCCCCGGCGTGCGCCTCCAGATGGGCATCTTGGAGCGCCCGCACGGCCCCGTAGGCCTTATCGACATGAAGGGCACTGAGCGCAGGCAACGTCATGTGTGATGCTCCGGCCTACTCGAAGAACTTCTGCACCTGATCCTTGGAAAGGATGGAATCCATGACGTAGGTATCCGGATTCTCGGAAACGGCACTCCACTTCTCATCAAAGTTTTCGTTGGTGATGGGCTCCTCCAACTCTAAAACTATGGAATTGCCGTCCAGCGCGCCCGGATTGAGTTCCTGACCCTGCAGTTGAGCCATCGCGATGTGGAGCGCTGTGGCGCCGGTACCCGGAGGGTTGATGACACCGATGCTGCGGAAGTCTTCATCCTGCTCGCTCCAAAGACGCATGAACCCATTGCGGGCCTCCCCGGTGGTCACCACGTCCGTTCGGTCGGCAGCAAGAAGCGCACGAAGGACACCTTGAGCCATACCATCTTGGGTCCAGACGCCGTCGAGATCCGGATAAGTTGCCAACAGGTTGGTCATCGTCTGTTGGCCTTTTGCCTGATCCCACCCGCCATCAGCAACGGCCAGTACTTCGATGCCGGCATCGGTGAGGACCTCCTCCGCCGCTCCCCAGCGTGCCTCGTTGGCAGGGTGTCCAGAGATTCCGTTGACCGCCACGACCTTGCTTCCGGAACCCAGCTCATCGGCGAGCCATCGCGCACTCGTTCGGGCCCACTCAGCTTGGTCGATGCCCACATTGGTCACCGTCTCCTCCGTCACCGCCTGATCGATTGCGTAGACGAGAATTCCCTGGTCAGTGGCCTCACGGAATACGGCATCCAGTGCAGAACCTGAGTTGGGATCGACGATGATTGCGTCCACATCTGCATTGATGAGGTTGCGGATCTGCTGGATTTGACCGTTGACGTCGGTGTCCTCGTTCTCCAGAACAAGTTCCTCCAACAGACCCTCCTCCTGGTACTGCTTCGCCGCTTCCCGGATGTCGTCGACCATCTGAGTTCGGTACTCACTACCCACGAATCCGTTGCTCACGCCAATCGTGAAAGGGCCTTGACTTGTGGTTTCGGGGGTCGCGGGATCCGTGCCGGGGTCGCCCGGCGAATCCTCGGGGGTGACGGTGCTGCAACCGGCGATCGCGAGCATCGCAACCACCGCAACTGCTGTTCGGGGCCTGAACCAGGACATCAGCAACTCCTCGTCTCTGAGGTGAATCACTCTTATTTGCAATCTGCTAAGAAGCAGTGCCTCCAGCATAGCCAGCGCCCGGGTGACGTCAAGGGCTTCCGGAGAATCCAGCTTCCACGAGTTGCCTCAGTGAACCGGAGCATTCAAACGCTTCGGCCGCCGCGCCAAGCAGCTTGCCGTCAAACTGCGTTGATGCCCCATGGATGCGAGGCCCATTGATGACCCGGCCTGCAAGCCGCGCGGTGAGCTGCGGAGCGACCCTGTCGGCGTGCGGCTCCAGCCATCCGGCCAACACCACGACTTCCGGGTCAATAAGGGCGCAAACATTGACCAGGGCAGCTGCGAATTCATCTAATACCCTCTGGGGCAGCGTTTCAGCGATTCGACGCTCGTTGCCGAAGAGGGCCGTCACCACACCTTCACCTTCCGAAACCGCTTGGCCCGATTCACGCACTCGACGCGCCAGTCCGACGGATCCAAGCTCCTGCTCCAAGTCTCCGAAACCGGCGTAAACCCGGTCAACCGCAGCGACAGAGAGCAGAGTGCGCCCCAATTGACCCGACGCGCCCGCATGACCGGACCAGAGCCGTCCATCTACGACAATCCCAGCGCCCACACCCTCGAAGACGGCAAGTACCACCAAGGAATCTGCTCGGCGACTGCAACCGTATTGACTCTCCGCCACGGCTATCAGGTTGGCATCGTTGCCGATAGTGACGGGCACCCCAATGCGTTGGCGGATGAGATCACCCAACGGCACGTCATGCCATTCCAAGGCAGGTGCGAACCTAACCCAGCCACCTTTAGAAACTGGGCCGGGCACCGATATCCCGACAGCCACGCAACGGTTACTCACCGAGACACGCGCGAAGTAGTCTTCCACCAATGAGATGGTGTGCACGATGCGCTTCGCAGGCGTGAGCCCATCAGGCACTCCCTCAATCCACCGAGCCAGCAGCTGCCCATTCAGACCGACCAGGGCAAGATCGACAGCAGCACCGGACACATCCACCGCGAGGGTGGTGGTCACCTCGGCGCGTAGTTGCACCGCGTAGACCGGACGTCCGCCAGTGGCATTGGCATCCTCCAACTGCTCGACAACACCCTTTGCCGCCAAACTGGTGATGAGCCTGCCCACCGTTGAGAGACTCAAACCCGTGCTCTCGGCGACTTGCGCTCGCGACAAAGCTCCGTAATTCCGGAGCGCCTGGAGGATCAGGATCGCATTGTCGCGTGACATCTTCTTCGTCGTCATGAGTCAAGGATGCCGGGTGAAAACCTTGATGTCGCTGCTCAGGTTGTGTGGGACGTGCAGAGCCGCCCCGTCGACGGCTGGCAGAACTGCATCCTCCACCTGGTCAGGAGCAAGCCGCTTCCCTGACACTGACGTCGCCCTGTTCGCGTCTCCCACCCGACCCGACACGCAGGGCTCACTGTCCGCCAAGGACGCATACGGCTTCGTCAGCACTGGATGTGGCGTGTCCGGTCGCCGAGGGGTCGACAGAGGTGAGGTCGGTCGTGACACATCAAGAAATTGAGGGACGAGCCGGCCGGTAAGCCGGATACCATCGCGCATTGTTCGCTGACTAGGTGTTTAGCTGCCATATGCGGGTTGACTACGCCTATCGTCTGATTGGTGACGTTGGCACGAGTGGGACAGATTGGGGACTTTCGCCACTCTTGCGGACTTTCTGCGGACTAGACGCGGACATGCAGCGGCCCCGTCCTCGGGTGAGGGCGGGGCCTTCTGCTGTGCGTGCAGTAGCGGGGTCTGTCCGCTACCACCATTATGTCAGTCGACGGTCCGACGCAGCGGGATCGTGACGTGGTGGTCCCGTGCTCCACGTCGGCGGACCATCGGGGCACCGTCGGCCACGTACAGTTCACCGCGCCACCGGATGGCGTCCGCAGCTGGGTCGAACGGCCGGGGCGCGACGATAGCCCTGACGCCGGTCTCGAAGCCGATGCGGGCACCGTCGGCGGTAGTCATGGCCGTGGTGGCGGTGCCAACGTAGGCGGGCACGTCAGCACTGAGGACCGCGTGGGGGGCGGCGCGTTGCACAATGTCGATCCGGTCACGTAGACGCAAGGCGATCATGCCGACCTCCGACGGTAGCGGTTGAGGACGGCCAGTTCGGCCAGCGTGAATCCGTTGAACACTGCCGGGGTCTCTGAGGTGTCTCCGATCTGGATACGGGTGGCCTGCTCGGGGTTGACGACCAGGCGGGCGCCGGCGGTGATGATGACCGTCGTTAGGTCCTCGTTGGGGAGGTCTGCCCAGAAGCCACGCTCACGGGTGTAGGACTTCACGAACGTTTGCACGATGGGCAGGTGAATCGTGGCCAGGGCGATGATGTCGGGGTCGTTGGGTGCACCCAGGAACGCGGCCAGGCGCTTGGCAAGGGGCGTCGACGTGCCCGGTCCTGGAGGTCCTCCGCCGGGAACGGTGATCGAGATGACGTTGCGCTTCTTGACTTCTCCGAAGCTGTTGAGTTCGGTGAGGGTGACGTTGTAGTCGCCTGCTGTGGTCGGTGTGCCAGACAGGTCCTCGCTGGTGGCAGTCATGCCGGGAGGCAGGACGGAGCGGTCGGGCTCGATCTTCCAGTTGATCGCGTTCCATGTGCCGCCGGGTGCGAGCGCGTCCCAGAGTTGCCTCTTGGTGTAGCTGGCGTGGCTGTCCTTGATGAGTGTGAGCATGTGGTCCTCCTAGGTGTGTGCCAAGGCCCCGCGTCGCCCACCCACCAGGAGAGACGGCACGGGGCCTTGGGTTGAGGGTCCTCCGGCGGTTCCGACGCAGCAGAGGACCCGGCTCGGTCAGGCGCGCGTGATGCCGGTGAGGGCGACGACGGCCTTGGGGTTGAGCGGTGCCGCGTCGTAGCGGGCCACAACACGGATGGCCTGCTGGTCGTAGTCGGCGTAACGCTCGGTGAGGACCTTCACGCTCGGTGCCATGTCGCGGGCAACGGCGATCTGGGAGAAGTCCACCAGTGCGGCGCGGCCGGTGACGGTGCCGCCGGTCGTGTCGGGCACACGGGAGGTCACAGAGACCGGAGCACCGAACAGACGGAACACTGCATCCGCCGTCGGGTCGGCGTTGAGGATGTAGCGGCCGTCGTTGTCCTTGACTTTGCGCAGCGCCACGAAGTCACCCGGCGTCAGGACCCAGCGGAGACCGGACATGTTGACGTTGGCGGCCAGGGCCATGCCCCAGGCGGTCAGCAGGTCGTCGGTGGTCAGCTCGCCACCCACGGCGAGAGTCTGAATGCCGGAGTAGGCAAACAGGCCCTTGGGGGTGGTGATGCCGTCACCGGAGGCGCTGAGCAGTTGGGCGTCGAGCTTGTCGGCCACGCCGTTGACAAGTCGGTCCTTGATGGCCTGGTCGAGGGAGATGACGGACTGGCGGGCCAGTTCGTTGCTGTAGCGGGTGATGACCTTGAGGGACTTCATCGTCGAGGGCAGCAACTGCACCTCGTCGAAGTCCACGTCCTTCTCGGTGATGAGTTCGTTCTCACCGGTCCAGTCGGGGTCGACGGCCGCGCCAGCCTTGGGGATGCGCAGCGGTCCGGCGGTGTCGAAGATGCGGGGGCCAGCAGCGAGGAAGACGGACTTCTCAGCGAGCGGCTGGACGAGAATCTTGGCGACCTGCTCCTGAGTGAGCTCGGTTGCGTTCTGTGTGGAGACTGCCATGTCGGCGTCCTTTCGGTAAGTGATGGTTTACCGTCGGCCGCCGGGGCCTCAAACAGTGAGGGGCGAGGCACCAGGCCTCACCCCTTCACTATACCCCCGTGGGTATCACATGTCACCCTGCAATGCTTCGATACCGGCAGCGATCCTGTAGAGGTGCTCATTCTGCGTTTCCATGAGAGAGGTCATGCCCTCAAGTCGGGCGTAGATGTCGTCCATGGTGGCGGCTGGGTTCCGGGGGTCACGATTCGTTCCCATCGGGGCGTCATAGTCTCCGTTCCGGATGGCGTTCACGTCGGACATCAAGACGTTCAGGTCGTCCGCGATTGCCTTCAGATTGTCGTCGCTCACATTTTCCTCCTATGCTCCGGCGCGCAGCAGCGCGGCCAGGTCGACGTCGCCGCTTGCTCCGGTTGAGCCCTGCCCGACGTTGCCCCTCGGGGTTCGGCTGGCAAGGTGCGGCTTTGATGCCAGCAGCGTATCTATCGCCGTGGTGAGCGCGTCGGGATCGTCGAGCAACCCGGCGTTGAACGGCAGGTCCGTGGGGTCGGCCATGCGGCCGGTGGCGCGGACTCGTTCGGTGAACAGGGACGCGGCCAGGTCGTCGGCGCGCTTGGCCTTCACGCGGGCCTCGGCGGCTTCGGTGCGGAGCTTCTGGACGTAGGCGAGGGGGAACGTCTCGGCGTCGTTCTGGGGGCCGTCCTGCCCCTCCTGCGGGGTCTCGGGGGTCTGCTCGTCGGTGGTCTCGTCGGTCACGGTGTCGTCGGTGGGGTTGATGTTCTCGCTCATGCGGAAACTCCTTCGGTGGTGGGTGTGGTTTCGGCCTGTCGGGCCTCGCGGATGGCTTCAATCTCGTCGTCGGCGTAGCCGAGCTTCTTCAGGGCGTAGGAGGCGGGCAGCAGGCCGGAGGCGTGGAGCTTGACCACGGCGTCGGCCTCCTGGGCCATGGAGCGGGTGGCGGGGTCGGCCCACGTCACGGACACGTCGACGGTGTTGGGGTCCTGTCCCGTCCTCGTGGCGACCATGAGGCGGGCGACCTGCTCCCACGTCCGGCCGAACACCTGTTGGCGGGCCTCAGCCTTGGCGGTAAGGGAGGCCTCAGCGGCGCGCATGGCGTCGGCGCTGGCGGGCTGGTCACCGTGGGCACCCAGATAGTGCGGTGGCAGGCCGGAGACGGCGGAGACCTGGGCCTGGAGCACGCGCATGGCTGCCTCGTAGCTGTCGAGGTCGGCGGCGTCGAGCTGACCGAACTTGCCGTCTGGGGACTCGTTGATCATCGTCCGGTTGGTCTCGGGGATCGGGTTGACCGCGATGGTCTCGCCGGTTGGTTCCCCGTTCTCGTCGAGGACGTCGACTTCCTCCAGCTCGATGCCGGTTGCCCAGCGTCGGGGCCGGCCGGAGTATTCGGAGGCCACCATGAGGTCAGCAAGGAGCTTGTTCATGCCGTCCACCAGTGGCATGAGGTCGTCCATCTCGCTCAATGCGGGACCGAGTAGGCGGTCACTGTTGCGCAGCGGCACAACCGGGACGACGCCGTAGGGGTTGGGCAGGACCTCGGTGGACCTGTAGCCGGTGATCGTTGCCCCGGTCGTCGGGGCGCTGTAGCGCGTCACGGTGTCGGGCTCGAACAACGTGGCCTCGGTCGAGGTCGGGGTGTTCCAGCGCTTCACAGCAGCCACCACGACACGCGACGCCGGGTCACGGATCACGGCCACCTGAGCCGGGGACTCGATGGAGACCTGGGGGCGGCCCTGGGCGTCGGCCCACACGATGACGTAGCCCTCACCCAGGGTCAGCGCTTCCCGGTGCCCCAGCGGGGCCAACTGGTCCATGTCGCAGCGCAGCCAGTCGGCCCACAGCGACTTGACGTCGACGGAGGCGGACCGGAAACCGGAGACACGCAACCGCTCGGACAGGGCGTTCACCGCGATCCTGCACACGTTGGTCGACATGCGGGCGAACCGGCCGCCGATGGCTTGCTTGGCCTCGGGGGCCAGGAATGCAAGGGGTTGTTCCCCTCGGCTGTAGGCCTCCAGGGTGGCCCGGCGGGGTGCGGACTCGTCGAGGCCTTGCAACAGCTTGGACAGTAGTTCAGTCTTGGACATTCGGTCTCCTTAGAACGATGCGGCGCGGTGCCGCTTCTTGGGTGCGTTGTTGTGGAACTGGGCACGGTCGAGGGCGATGATGGCCGCCACGGCCGCGTCGATCTTGCGGGCTGACGTGCGCTTGTCCTTGGTCACCACGTCACCCATGGGGGTCCGTTTGGCGACGGCGTGGGCCATGTGGGCGGCCAGTAGATGGTCACCGTCGTGGGTCAGGTTGTGATCCATCACGGCGGCATAG
This sequence comes from uncultured Arachnia sp., assembly GCA_947493705.1. Classification (GTDB taxonomy): domain Bacteria; phylum Actinomycetota; class Actinomycetes; order Propionibacteriales; family Propionibacteriaceae; genus Arachnia. The sequence goes on from CANLSH010000021.1 coordinate 51,869, forward strand.
AACCTGTCCGTTGCCGGTCCCATCCGCTTCAGGTATCCGGTGTTGTACTCGATCACTTTTCGCTCACCGTGGCGGGTGGCCCACGACTCGAGTTCCGACCTCCACCCCCACGGGTCGGCGGCCAGCTCCGCCACGTCGAAGGTCTCGAACGCGTTGGCCACGGCCATGTCGACGTCGGCGCGCGGGACCCGCCATTGCTGGTCGCCGGGGTTCTCCCAGACCTCCACGACGAAGATGTGGGGCTTGGGGCCGACGGTGGCACCCACCAGGGCGGTGGAGTCACCGGAGGCGGACCCGTCGAAGCCCAACACGATGCGGTCACCGGGCTGGACGCGGCGCTGGTCGTCGGTGCAGTCACCCCAACTACCGAACGGCAGCCACGCGGCGGACCCCTTCACCCACTGCCCCAGGCGCAGCTGGCGAAACACGGGCTCGCGCAGCGTCCGACGGGCAGCCGCCATCCCGTCCTCGGCGAGGAAGTCACCCAACGCCGGGTTGGCGAGCTTCCAGGCTTCCCGGTCGTCGAGGTCGCAGCCGTCGGGGGCGGCGAACTCGCGCAGGAAGAACGCGGGGTCCTCACCCGAGCGGCCATGCTCCACGAGCTTCCACATGATGGAGTCGGCCGACGTCGCGGGGGTCGAGATGGCCAGCACCAGCGACTCGGGGCGCTTACCGGAGACCGACGTCACGGCCTCCCACACGTCCTCAGTCACCACGTGCAGCTCGTCGACGATGAGCAGCGACGGGTCCCAGCCATGGAGGGCGGCAGGATCGGCAGGCAGGGCCAGCATGGTGGCGTCGTTCTCGGGCACGACGAGGCGATCCTTGTAGACGTGGCAACGCTCGGCCAGCTCCGGGGACAACTCGATCATCCGGCGGGCCAGGTTCAACACGATATTGGCCTGACGCTGGTCACTGGCGACCACCAGGACCTCAGCCGACGGCGGACCACAGAACAACTCAGCCACGGCCAGCGCAGCAGCCAAAGCGGACTTCCCGTTCGCACGAGGCAGGGAGACCAGGGCGGTCCTGATGCCAGCAGCGAAGCAGCCGGACAGGATGGAACGCTGCCACAACCGCAGCTTGAACGGCTTGAGCGCCCCCTTGCCTTTCGGGACCATGCAGAACGTCTGAATGAACCTCACGCGGCGCTTGGCACGGTCAGCCGGCCACCCAGTGAAGTCCAACGGGGCCGCTTTGATGGCACCCTTCGGCCCTGCTTTGATGGCGCTCACCGATACCCCCCAGGGTGTGAGAGCGAAACTTCGCCTTCAGCCGTACACGCGTGAAGGGGTCGGGTTGCCCCTACCCCCCAGGTTGGCGTCTCCCCCCGGACATTTCCGCGCTTGATGTTGCACGTCCGGCACACGACGTCGATGTCCTTGAGCCGGATTGTCTTGCCCGCTTCCTTGCGCGCCCATGCCTCGGGTGAGTGGTCGGCTGTGAGGTCGTCGCGGGTTCCGCAGTCGGAGCAGAACGGCTGGAGCTTGCGGGCCCGTTCGGAGAGCTTGCGCCAGCGGTAGTCGTATCCGTCGGCGGTGGGGTAGTTCGTGACGGCCGGCGGTGGCTTGCGGTAGGTGTGGGTCTCGCAGTAGGTCCCGTCGGCCAGCTGGCCACAGTCGAACTCAGCACAGGCGCTCATCATGCGGCGGCCTCCTTGTGGTCGTCACGGCATCGGGTCAGTGATCCGGGCCGGTTGAAGGGTTCTCCGCAGGCTGTGCAGTTGCTTGTTGTTCCAGTGTCTCCCGACCGTCTCCCGACTGTCTCCGGGATACGCTGATCACTGTCTCCCTCCACTCCATCTCTTAGGAGGGAGACGGTGGAGACACTCAGGGAGTCACTCAAAGAGGGTTCAGTGTCTCCCGCTGTTGCGATGGCGTGAAGGGTGGCGTTCCGGGGGCCTCGCGACGTCGTGATGATCCGGTCCTCGATCAGTGCGGCGATGGCGGTCCTGATGTGTTCCTCCTTGCCTCGCACTTGCTCCTTGATTCCTCGGAAGCTCAGGGGCTCGGTTGCCAGCGCCAAGGCCTCGGTGATGCTCTCCATGAGGTGGGTGGGCCTCCAGTCGTTCGACGCGCCGGACTGTGGGGCTTCAATGTCTACGGTGATGGTGCCGGGGTTGGCGCCGTCCACGGTGACCCGTGCGGCCTCCTGTAGCCGTCCTGCGGTGTGCTCGGTGCCCGCGTGGCCGTTGATGTAGCCGACGCGATCCTTTGCGACCTTGAGGGATATCTCACCGATGAGACCCCGACCCAAGGGCTTGCGGACTTCCACGAGGTAGGCGGCTCCGGTGATGGCCGCGAGCTTGGCTTGTGCTCCGATGCCGTAGCGGCCTCGGTTCTCGCTTGACTTGGTGACGTGATCCACCACGACGACGGCAGCACCCCGACGGGCAGGACAGCGAGCCACGAGGCGATGCCACACGGTCACGTCGTCATTGGAGTTCGTTGCCAGACCGGACAAGGCGAGGGCCTCAGTCATGCCGTCGAACACGGCGATGGTGAAGTCTCGGGAGTTCGTCACGTCATAGAGAGCCGCCCGTGCTGCGTGGTCGTTCACGGGGTCACCTTCGGGGTTGATGTAGACGAGGCGCTCCACGATGGCGTCAATGGGGACGCCCATCTCTCGGAGCCGCCCGACGTAGCTCTGTGGGTCTGACTCGTAGTCGAGGACGAGGCAGTCGCGGCCATCCTTCAGATCGCCGGCCACGGCCCACTGAGCCAGCATGGATTTCCCGGACTCGGGCTCACCGTTGAAGGCGTGCACCTTGCCGGGGTAGAGCAGACCCACGCCGTCGGCCCTGAGGAGGATGGTTGCTTCCTCCTGGACGTAGGTGCCTTCGGCGTAGGCGGTGAGGTCGACGGGCTCGAAGCCTCCGATGCCCACGGACGGAGCATCGGGATCGGCGTACGGATCCTCGGGCGGGATATCAGGCTGCCATTCGGACATGGGCGGCCTCCGGTTCTGCCATCAGGGTGGCGACGTCGGCGGCGATGGTCTGGGCCATCGTGTCGGGGTTGTCGATGAGGAACTGGGCGTGGACGCGGCACTGCTCGGCCTGGAGGGCCAGCCGTGCGTCGCGCTCGGCCAGTTGGGTGGGGGTTGCGTTGCCGTTGAAGTCATCGGGCCGGGGACGCGCTGCGTCGAGCGTCTCGGCACGTCGGAGCCAGGACCAGGGCAGCGCTGCCAGCATGGTTTCCTGGAGGACGCGGACGGCGAACTGGTTCACCGGTTCGATGACGGCGTGCATCAGGCGACGGGCTCGGCAGCCGCGTACCGGGATTCCAGCCAGGCGTCGACGTCCGACTTGCGGTACATGACTTTCCGGGCTCCGAGTTTGAACGCCTTTGGGCCTGTTCCCTCGTGTCGCCACCATCGCAACGTCGCGACGGGAATCCGCAGCATCTCGGCCACCTCGTTCGTGGTGAGCAGGTACTCGTTCATTGATGTTCCTCTCCTGAACTATATGGCTCGTGTTTGGTACGTGGTGAGTACACCGTAAACACTTGGAGGGGTTGCTGTCAAGTACAGGAATGGGATACGTTGGTGCACATGGAGAACATAGGCCAAGCAACGGAGCGATTGGCTCAGCTGGTGGGCAAGCGAATCAAGGACGCTCGGGAAGCGCTCGGATTCACTCAGGAGGACGTGGCCGTGGCTTTGACGGCTTCCGGACACCCCACGCAGCGGGTAACGGTTACCAGGACGGAGAGTGCCTCCCGACCGATAACACTCAAGGACTTAGCCGCCTATTCCGCCGTGCTTGAGGTCCCTGTCCGCTACTTCCTGATGGAGGAAGGCGAGGGCGACACAGAGTGGCAAGCATTGGACGCACAGCAAGGGATGTTGTTTCTGGTCGATGGCATGGCGTACCGACTGGAACTGGAACTGGCCCAGATGCGGGAGAACCTAGCGGCGATGACGAGGTTCGTGAACTCGAAGCTGTCTGTGCTTGACGGGAGGGACGATGGCGAGCATCACGAAGAGACCTGACGGCAAGTGGCGGGCGCGCTACCGGGACGAGGCGGGCAAGGAGCACGCGCGCCACTTTCGCCGTCGGGAGGATGCCAAGCGCTGGCTGGATGAGATAACGGCGTCGGTCATCACGGGCGCCTACGTCGATCCCAAGGCGGGGCGGGTGACGTTCCGTGACTATGCGGAGCAGTGGCGCGCCGGTCAGGTGTATCGTCCGAGCACTGCGGAGCTGGTGGAGCGGGCGCTACGTCTGCGAATCTATCCCGTGATCGGTGACAGGCCGTTGACGACGATCCGGCCGGACGACATGCAGCAGCTCGTGGCCCGGTTGAACAAGACGCTGGCGCCTGCCACGGTCACGGTGACGTACTCCTACGTGGCGACGGTGTTCAAGTCTGCCGTCCGCTCGGGGCTCATCGCTAAGACTCCGTGCGACGGGATCAAGCTGCCCAAGGTGGTGAAGACGCGCGTCGTCCCGCTGTCCACTGATGAGGTGCTGAGGATTGCCGACGGCGTACCGGACCATCTGCGTGCCCTAGTGATCCTCGCAGCCGGTACGGGCATGCGCCAGGGCGAACTGTTCGGGCTCACACTGGACCGCGTGGACTTCCTCCGTCGAACCATCACCGTGGACAGGCAGCTACTCCACACGGGCGCGGACGGGTACCACTTCGGGCCACCCAAGACTGACACGTCCAACCGGGTGATCCCATTGCCGGACAGCATCGGGCGCGAGCTGTCGGCTCACGTCGCACGGCATCCCCTCGGGGACGATGGTTTGCTGTTCGTCGGTGGCCGCGGTGCTCCGCTCCGTCGGGGGACGTTCTGCTACGTGTGGGCGCGTGCGATCCGGGACGCTGGACTAGACGGCGTGGTGTTCCACCAGTTGCGCCACCACTACGCATCGTTGCTGATCCATCACGGCGAGTCAGTGAAGACGGTTCAGGCCCGTCTTGGGCACAAGTCGGCTGAGGAGACGCTGAACACTTACGCGCATCTGTGGCCGGACTCCGACGACAAGACGCGGCAGGCGGTGGACGCGGCGTTCTCTGGCGGTTCTCCTGCGGACTCCCTGCGGACTGTGGCCACTCTCCACTAGCTCAGCCCCTTGTCAGGAGCGTTGAAAGGGACGAGTCGGCCGGTAAGCCGGATTCTGTCGAAGGATGATCATCCATCTTGGCCCGCCGTTGCCGACGGGCTCATGCGACCTACCCGAACGCCTCGCGCGAGCAGCGCTCAGACAGCGTTCGCAGCCAGCCGAGGCTGGCCTTCTTGGTCTTGCTTCAGGTGGGGTTTACCGAGCCACACCGGTCACCCGGCGTGCTGGTGGTCTCTTACACCACCGTTTCACCCTTACCCGGCGCGAAAGCCGGGCGGTCTGTTTTCTGTGGCACTTTCCCGCGGGTCACCCCGGGTGGGCATTACCCACCACCCTGCTCTGTGAAGTCCGGACTTTCCTCAGCGCTTGCGCACCGCGATCATCTGGCCGACTCGTCCTGATCTGATTCTACGCTGAAATCGACGTCGCCCTCCACCAGGTCGACGCCGTCGAGCCGCACGCGCACGCGTTGGCCGACGGAGTCGGGATCAGTGTCCGGAATCCGAGCCTGGATGGCGTACTCCGTGATCTGGAAAGTGCCCTGCCCGTTGCGCGGAGAAACGTCTATGACAACGGCATCGAAGGATTCGCCCACCTTGTCCGCCAGGACGAGTGCTTCCGCCAGGTTGACGGCACCTCGCTCGTAGGCGTTCGCCTTCTGGCCGGTCTCCTGCATCACCGCTGGCAAACCGTCGAGCGCTTCCACGGCCCAGCCGGGCACCTCGCTTCCCATCGAGAGGCTGTGGCAGATCTCCAGCACGAAACGGTCAACCAGCCGTCGCAGCGGTGCGGTGGTGTGCGCATACAGCGAAGCGACGGCGGCGTGGGACAGATCTTTCTCCGGCACCCCGCCGTGGAAACCGACGTAGCCAGCACCACGAAAAAGTGTCGTGCACTGCACGATCACGGCCAATTCTTGCGCGTTGGAGGGGTCGAGGGCGCGGACGAAATCGGGATAGTCCAGATCCTTGGGCCAGTCCACGTCCAGAGTCGCTGCTACGCGACGAAGTTTCGAGATGGCCGAGTCCTCGGCGGGTGGGAGTGTCCGCAGGATGCCGACGCCACCGTCCACCATCATGCGAGCAGCGGCGATTCCGGTCATCAGCGAGATCTGGGCGTTCCATTCCTCCACCTCCAATGGGTTGCGGAACCGCAGTTCCCATGTGGAATTGGTGGCCACGATCTCCTGGTCCGGCAGATTGAGGTTGATGCCCCCGCGCTCGGCCTCCTTGGCCACCCGCAACGGCCCCACCTCCGCAAGCAGCTGGGCCGTTTCCGACGACGTCCCCGCCGCCAGCTGCACAGCCACATCCTCGTAGCTCAGCTTGGCCGAGTTCACCACCATGGCACGCTCCAGCACGGAGTCAGTGATAGTGCCCTCCGCGTCCAGCCGGTGGGTCCACAGCATGACGGGCCGAGGCTTGCCGTCCGCCAACAACGACGCCGCCCCCTCGCTCACCGCCGGTGGGTGCAGCGGCACCTTCGCGCCCGGCGCGTACATCGTCTGCCCACGCGTCCACGCCTCCTCAGCAATGGGAGAGCTGGGCTCCACCCAGGCAGCCACATCGGCGATCGCGTAATGGACGACGTATCCGTCACCGTCGCGTTCGATGTGCATGGCCTGGTCCAGATCCATGGATGTGGGCGGGTCGATGGTGATGAATTCGACGTCGGTCCGGTCCGCGTGATCCGAGAACAAGGGCGGGTCAGCCACCAGGGCGTCCGCCTGCTCGAGCACAGCTGCGGGAAACTCCTCGGGCAGACCGAGCTCATCCTGCAGCAGGTGCAGCCCACGCACGACTTCAGTCGGCACCCCCGGGATGTGGAGGCGCCGCTGAATCATCCGAGCCCCGAATCTGCCGTCCGCACCAGGATGCGATCACACTCGACGCAGCGCAGCACCTCGTTGGCCGGTGCCTTGCGGAACGCGTCGAGATCCGCGACCGTGATCTGGAGCTGACATCCGGTGCACTGCCCACGATGCAGCTTCGCCGCCCCGGATCCTCGCTGCGTGCGCAACTTCTCATACAGCGCCAACAGGGCGGGGGGCACCGTCCCGACGATCTCCTTGCGGGCCCCCGCGACCCCCTTGGCCTCGCTGCTCAGAGCGCCCACCAGCCGGTCCCGCTCGGCCACCTCGTCGCGCAGCGCTGCTTCCACCTCGTCGCGTCGTGCCGACAACTCCGTGGCGCGCGTCTCGGCATCCTCCAACCGGGACATCACCTCGAATTCCGCCTCCTCAAGTTCCTCGATGCGGCGCTCGATGCGTGCCACCTCATCGATGAGCCCCTTGAGGGTCTTGCCGTCGCTGATGGAGCCGTCGTCGATGCGTGTGCGGTCCCGCACAAGCCGGGCGCGCACCGGCACGAGATCGGCCTCCGCCCGCCGGAGCGCGACCTGCAGATCATCCACCTCGGTGGTCGCGGCCACGAAGGACTCCCCCACCGCTTGCCGCTCGGCCATCAGGGTGGCGATCTTCTGGTGTTGTGGCAGGGAGCGCGCGGTGTGCTGCAGGCGTCCCATTTCGGAATCCAGGTCTGCCAGGTTCAGAAGCTTGTGCTGGTCAGCGGGCTCGGCAAGCATCGCGGGTGGTCCTCCCAATTGACATCGGTCATCGGCTCAATCTACAAGGGTTCCCGGCCCCGTCTACACTCGCTCGCATGAGTGCAGCTGAAGAACAGTCATCCGCCGTCGACGGTGCCAACCGCAAGCCCCGCTTCTCGGAGGCTTTCAAGGAGTTCATCGTCGGTGATTGGGCACCCTACGACGAGCAACTGCCCGACGCTCTACCGGCGGCCGCGTGGACGCCTGCACGGCGCGAGGCGGTCGTGAAAGAGTTCCCCGGCACAACCGTGGTAGTTCCTGCCGGTCCCTTCAAGGTCCGCTCCAACGACACCGATTACCGCTTCCGTCCCCACACGTCCTTCGCGTGGCTCAGCGGTCTGGGTGAGGACCGGGAGCCTGATGCCGTACTGGTGCTCGCTGACGACATGCCGGGCACGCTGTTCTTCCGTCCCCGCTGCCCGCGTACCGACGAGGAGTTCTACGCCTCCTCCCGCTACGGCGAGATGTGGGTGGGGCAGCGCGACTCTCTGGAGGAGATGAGCGCCCGTCTCCAACTCCCCTGCCGCGACATCCGCGAGCTGGAAGAAGCGCTCTCCGGCCGCGACCTCCTTGTCGTCCGCGACGCCGATCCCGCCATCACCGACATGGTGGACCGGCTCCGGGACAAAGACGCCACGGAATCCGACGCCGCTCTGGAAACTGCGCTGTCAGAGATGCGCCTGGTGAAGGACGAGTTCGAAATCGATGAGATGCGACGCGCCTGTGACGCCACCCGTATCGGTTTCGAGGCCGTCGCCCGGGAGCTGCCGAACGCCGTACACAATGGCCGCGGCGAGCGCTGGGTTGAGGGGGTCTTCGGTCTCCACGCCCGCCACCTCGGCAACGCCGTCGGCTATGACACCATCGCGGCGGGCGGCGACCACGCCAATACGCTGCACTGGATCACCAACGACGGCGACCTCACGGACGGCGATCTCATCCTGCTGGATGCTGGGGTGGAGCTGAACACTCTCTACACGGCAGACGTCACGCGCACCCTGCCGGTGGGGGGCACGTTCACTGAGGCGCAGCGTCGTGTGTACGACGTGGTGCTGGCCGCCCAGAGCGCCGGCATCGAGGCCTGCCGCGCCGGAGCGAAGTTCACCGATCCCCACACGGCAGCCATCACCGTACTGGCCGACTTCTTCGAGGAGCTGGGCATCCTGCCCGGGACCGCTGAGGAGGCGCTGTCCGAGGACGGTGGTCACTGGCGTCGCTGGATGGTGCACGGCACCTCACACCACTTGGGCATGGATGTCCACGACTGCGCCCAGGCACGCCGCGAGATCTACCGTGAGGGAGAACTGGCCGCCGGCATGGTCATCACCGTGGAGCCGGGGGTCTACTTCAAATCCACTGACCTGCTGGTGCCCGAACAGTACAGAGGCATCGGGGTGCGTATAGAGGACGACATCCTCATCACCGACGGGGAGCCGGAGAACCTGTCGGCATCCCTTCCACGGGATGCCGACGAGGTGGAGGCCTGGTTGGCGGATTAGGGAAGTACTGATCAATGCTGTCCTCGGCGAGGACTTGGCCGGGCGGGATGAGATGGTGTCACTTGCATCTGGTGCGTGTACTGGATGTCCATATCCAGA
>CANLSH010000022.1 GCA_947493705.1 uncultured Arachnia sp.
CTGGATGTCCATATCCAGATGTAGGGGCGCCAGATCGCCCGATCCGGTGCGCCGCAGCCAGGACATGATTGATCAGTTGTTCCCTAGACTTGCCCGCTGACCCACGGCCGACATTGCGGAGGAAGATGGCTGAGCAGAGCATCAACCGACGCGTCCTCGCACTCGCGCTGCCCGCTTTCGCTGCCCTGGTGGCACAGCCCCTCTTCCTCCTGGCCGACACGGCGATCGTCTCGCGGCTGGGCACGGTGCCGCTGGCGGGCCTGGGTGCCGGGGCCACAGTGACCTCCACGCTCGTGGGCCTGATGGTTTTCCTGGCCTACGGCTCCACGGCTGTGGTGGCACGACAACTCGGTGCGGGCAACAGAGGCAGGGCCTTGGGGCTGGGGGTCCAGGCGATGTGGCTCTCCGTCGTCCTGGGAGTGGTCCTGGGGACTCTCACGTGGCTCGCCAGCCCCTGGCTTCTGACCTGGCTCGGCGTTGACGGCGAGGTTCATGCGCAAGCGCTCAGCTACGCCCGCTGGTCCCTCCCCGGCCTGCCGGGCATGCTGCTGGTGCTTGCGGCGACGGGCACGCTGAGGGGGCTGGCGGACGGCCGCACCCCCATGGTGCTCGCCATCGGCGCGGCATCACTGAACGTTGTGCTGGATCTTCTCCTGGTGTTCGGCCTCAACATGGGCATCGCAGGCTCGGGTGCCGCGACGGCCATCGCGGAGACCGTCATGGGGGTCACGGCCGCCTGGGTTGTCAGGCGGGGTGGTCGCCGCGCCGGGGCCGCGATGGCCCCCACCGTCGCCGGAATGCGTTCCAGTCTCATCGTGGGCGGCCCTCTTCTGATGCGCACATTGACGCTTCGCGGTGCACTGGTGCTGACCACATGGGTGGCCGCCGGCAAAGGCGCCGCAGCCCTGGCGGCCCATCAGGTCACGTGGAACATCTGGGGATTCCTCAACTTCGCCCTGGACGCCGTGGGCATTGCCGGACAAACACTCATCGGCATCGCGCTCGGAGCCGGAGCGATCAACGAGGTCCGAGCGCTCGTGCGTCGAATGCTGTGGTGGTCTCTGGGTTCCGGCGTGGTGCTCGGAGGCGGCATCATCGCGCTGCGCGGCCCCCTCGCGTCGCTCTTCGCCCCCGACGCGGAAGTGCGGGCGGGGGTCACGACCACATTGTTGGTGATCGGCTGCACCCTGACAATCGCCGCCTACGTCTGCCTGGCCGACGGCGTGCTCATCGGCGCGGGAGATGGCCCCTACCTCGCACGTGTCGGGGTTCTCAATCTCATTGTCTACGTGCCACTCGCTCTTGCCGTGGCCCGCTGGGCCCCGGATGGCACACCGGGACTGGTCTGGTTGTGGGCGGCTTTCAGCGTCGGCTTCATGGGGATACGGGCCATCACCCTGGCGTGGCGGCAGCGCAGCGACGCGTGGCTCGTCTCTGGCGCTTGACTCAGTTCGTTGCGGAGAGGGATGCCACGGCTCAGTTCTGCAACAGTTTGGGAGCCTGCAACAGCAGGAGGCGTTTCAGCTCACTCTCCTGAGCCTCCGCCCGTTCCAGCAGCTTCTGCAACTGTGCCCTCTCCAAGCGCGCGTCGTCCAGCTGCAACAGGACCCTCCACGCCATGGATTTGGCATGCACGGCGTCGACAAGCGCTTCGACTTCGACGAGATCGGACAGCGGCGAGCGATGCAGGAGGCGCTGGTTCGCTTTGAGACGTGCCACCTTCTCCGCCACCTTGCCGGAGAGGTCTTTCAGCGCGGCCGGCTTGGTGTCGAAACGCTGCATGATCTGCTCCAGCATCGTCTGGTCCCGCCCGGCTTCTTCAGCGATGCGACCCACTGATTGGCGCACCTCATCATCCGAATGCTGCTCCGCCACCCGGGCAAACGCGTCCAGTCCGGCGGCGGAACCGGCATGGTGGTCCTGCAGATATGTAGTAATCACCTTGGTCATGATGTCCTCCTCTGGCTCAGCCCAACCCTACGAAAACTTGGGTGCAGCACAGTTCTTCCACCGCACCACCGTTTTTGTGACACCGCAATCCGTCACAATGGCGCACATGTCATTCGTGCAAGCACCTGACGATGATCACTCTGAGAGCCAACCGGGATCTCCTGCCGCGACGAGCGAGACAGCCCTGGTGGTGATCGACATGCAGAACTGCTATTTGGAGCTGCCGGGTCTGCGAAATCATCGAGACCGCATCCTGGGGCGAGTCAATGAGTTGATACACACCGCCCATGCAGCGCGGCGCCCCGTGGTGCTGGTGCGAACCCAGCATGCCCGTGATCGCTCGACCTGGACGCTCAACATGTGGGAGGACGACGAGGGCTTCGCCTTCCCGGACACCAGCGGCGCTCAGTTCCTGGACGACTTGGCCAGGGGCCCCGACGTGGTGATCAACAAAACCCGGGACAGTGCCTTCCATGCGACCAACTTGGCCGAGCACCTACGCGATCGCGATGTGTCCCACGTGTTGCTGTGCGGTGTCTCAACGCACAGCTGCGTCTTCCAGACGGCGACTGACGGATTTGCCCACGACTTCCACGTGGCCATCGCCGTCGACGCCGTCGCATCGGAGACTCCCGATCTGTCTGGGGCCATGCTGGATTTTCTCCACGAGGAGATGCGGCAGCCACTGCTGTCCCAACGAGAGAGCTCATTGTTTCTCGAACGGTGAGGCCGCCGTTCGGGCATTCGCCGGCCGCAATGACCGACCACAGAGACGACGAGACGCTACCGAACGGCTGGTACGCTCGGCAACCGCGGACGTGGGCGAGGGGTCGGTGGTCCGCCGGAAGGACTTACAGAACATGAGTGGAAACGCCATCTACCGGCTGACGAATACCTCCATTGTCTCCGTGACACGTGTGGAAGCACCGGAAATCATCAGTTCGGAGTCACTCGACGATGCCCTGGACGGGATGTATGCCCGCATCGGCATGTCACGCGGAGGGTTGGCCGGACTGGCCGGTGTTCAGGAGCGTCGTTGGTGGCCCAGGGGCACCAGCTACATCTCGGGAGCCGTTGAAGCCGGGAACTCCGCCATGGCAGCTGCAGGGGTCGAACCCGGACAGATCGGGTTGTTGATCAACGCGTCGGTTTCTCGCCCCCATCTGGAGCCGTCAGTGGCCGCACAGGTCCACGACGAACTCGGTCTTCCGACGCACTGCCTCAACTTCGACATCACCAATGCCTGTCTCGGCTTCGTCAACGCCATGCAGGTGGCCGGCTCCATGATCGATGCAGGACAGCTGGATTACGCCCTCATCGTCGCCTCCGAGGGAACGCGCGAGCCGCAGGAACGCACCATGGATCGCCTGATCAACGGGGAGACCACCAAGGATGAGCTGAAGGAAGCCTTCGCCACTCTGACCGTCGGATCGGGCGCCGCTGCCATGGTGCTCGGCCGCAGTGACCAGCATCCCAACGGCCACCGTGTGGTGGGTGGCCTGAGCCGCGCCGGCACCTCCCACCATGGCCTGTGCATCGGCACCATGGAGGAGATGCACACCGACAGCCGTGCACTGTTCGTCGAGGGCATGGCCCTGGTGCAGGATGCCTGGGACGAGGCCAAGACCGAGTTCGAGTGGACTGACATGGACTCCTACATTCCTCACCAGACATCCACTGCGCACCTGCGTGGCCTGTCCAAGGCCCTGAGCCTCGACAATGACAGGCTGGCTGTCTCGCTGGTCCATCACGGCAACACCGCGGCAGCGGCCGTGCCGTTCACACTGGCGCAGGAAGTGCCGAACCTGAACAAGGGTGACCGTGTCCTTCTCATGGGGATCGGCTCCGGCCTGAACACCTCCTTCACGGAAATCGCGTGGTGAGGGCGGTCCCTGAACTCCCGGGGCTGGACCCGTCATGGTCGCGCCGCATCACGGCCCCCGACGCCGACGGCGTGGACCGGGTCTGGCACATCCTTGACACTGCATCCGACGACGATGCACCCCCCGCAAACGGGACGATGCTCTGCGTTCACGGCAATCCCACGTGGTCCTACCTCTGGCGTCGCTTCCTGGACGCGGCCCGTCCCGGCTGGCGCGTGATCGCCGTTGATCAGCTGGGGATGGGCTATTCGGAGGATCCGTCCGGCACCCTGGAGTCGCCACGCACCCTGGCGCAGCGCGTCGATGATCTCAGCCGCCTCACCGACGCCCTGGCTCTCACAGGGCCGGTGGTCGCAGTCGGGCATGACTGGGGCGGCATCGTCGCCAGCGGCTGGGCGCTGCGCCACCGCGATCAGCTTGCAGGCCTGGTCCTGGCCAATACCGCCGTCCACCATGACTTCAGTCACGGCATCCCGAAGCCGCTGCGGCCCGCCCGCGCGATGGCGGCGCTGACGTGTGTCCGGACGTCGATGTTCGTGCGCGCCGCCACCGCCCTGTCCGGTTCCAGGATTCCCCGCGACATCCGCGACGCCTTCTCCGCGCCCTACCCGGATGCCGCCGATCGGAGATTCGTCGGCCAGTTTGTGGCCGACATACCGGCTGAGCCGTCGCACCCCTCACGCGCAGCTCTGGACGAGATCGCTGTGGGCCTGACCGGGCTGGAGGTTCCCACCCTGCTCATGCGCGGTGCTGCCGATCCCGTGTTCAGCGAGGATCATTTCCGCGATCTTCAGGCACGGCTGCCCGGAGCCGATCTTCAGCGCTACGAAGGTGCCAGCCACTTGGTCACAGAAGATGCGCCCCGCTCCGCCGAGGACACTTGGAACTGGGTGGCGGACCGCATCGAGTCCCCCGCGCCCGAGCTGTCGCCGACGCCCAGCTCGGCTCCGGCTGAGACCACGGATCTGGCATGGTCTGAACTACTGCGACGGGCTGCCGGGACCCCCGATGCCCTCGCCGTCGTGGAGGTTGCCAACGGCCGGCGCCTGAGCTTTGCGCAACTGGAGGCCGACATCGCCCTCGTGGGCGCCGGACTCGTCGCAAGCGGCGTTGAGCCCGGTCAGCGCGTCGCACTGCTCGTCCCACCCGGCATCGACCTGACGGTTGCTCTTTATGCCTGTTGGCGCATCGGCGCCGTCGTCGTCGTTGCAGACGCGGGCCTCGGTCCTCGTGGCATGCGCCGGGCCCTGCGCGGCGCCGGTATTGACCATGTCATCGGCATCGGCAAGGGGCTGGCCGCCGTCGCGCTGCTCGGCGTACCCGGTCGAAGAATCCTTGTCGAGGGGCCCACCTCAGCGTTGGGATCCTTGGTGCGTCGCCCCGGCATTTGGGGCCCCGTGCACGTCGCTGACACCCTCGACGGCGTGCGTCTCATGGGCGCCGACGCCCCCACGCCGCCGCTTCCGCCCGTCGATGCCGAGGCCGCCGTGCTGTTCACATCGGGCGCCACTGGGCCCGCCAAGGGTGTCGTCTACCGCTCTGACCAGATTCGGGCCCAGGCCGGACACATCAAGGCCATCTACAACCTGAGCGACCACGATGCCTTCGTGGCCGCATTTGCACCATTCGCGCTCTACGGCCCGGCGATGGGCGTCGCCTCCGCGGTGCCTGACATGGACGTCACCTCCCCCTCCACCCTGACGGCCACCGGTCTGGCTGAGGCGGTCTCCGCCGCCGGTGCCACGACGGTGTTCGCCTCACCGTCTTCGCTGCGCAACGTGGTGGCCACGGCCCCATCACTTTCGACCGGGCAGCGGGACACCTTGTCAGGTGTGCGTGTGGCCATGTCCGCCGGCGCCCCCATCCCGGTGCCGCTCCTCGAGTCGGTGCAGATGGTCCTGCCCAATGCTGAACTCCACACTCCCTACGGCATGACGGAGTGTCTGGCGGTCTCTGACATCACACTGGCGGGATTGCAGGCCGCTGGCGCAGGTAATGGTGTGTGCGTCGGACGTCCGCTCGCGGGCGTCGAGGTGAGCATTGCGCCGCTGCCGCAGGACCCGTCGCAACCCGACGGCGACCCCACCAAGGACCCGGACGTCACCGGCGAGATCATCGTCGCCGCTGCGCACGTCAAGGACCACTACGACCAACTCTGGGCCACACAACGTGCCAGCTCCCGCGACGGTGATTCCCACCGCACCGGGGACGTCGGCCATCTGGATACCGAGGGACGCCTGTGGGTGGAGGGTCGCCGCCAGCACGTGGTGCACGCTGCATCCGGCCCGCTGACACCCGTCGCGCTCGAACTCGCCCTCCAGGCCATTCCTGGTATCCGTGACGCTGCCATCGTCGGTGTTGGCCCCGAGGGCACCCAGGCCGTGGTTGCGATCATGATCGTCAACGATGCGAACGGAGAACCGGTGAAGCGTCGATGCGGTTCGGTGCTTGCCGGAAGGCCACTGAGCCGTGCCGTTCGCATGGCTGCCGCCGAGGTCAGCAGGCAACCCATCGCCGCCGTCCTCACCACGTCGGCCTTCCCCGTGGACGTCCGTCACCAGTCGAAGGTGGACCGGGCACGCCTCGCGCAGTGGGCAACCGGTGTGCTGGCCGGCGGACCGGTCGGTACCCCATGAGGGTGCTGGTCACCGGCGCCAGCGGCCTTCTGGGCGGGGGCGTGGCCACAGCCCTGGCTGCACGCGGTGACGACGTCACGGTTCTGCAGCGCAGGCCCAGCGGTCTTGGTCTGCGCGAAGTGCTGGGCGAGATCACCGATCCGGTGGCAGTTGCATGCGCCGCCGAGGGCTGCGACTCGGTGATCCACCTCGCGGCCAAGGTCAACGTGACCGGCAGGTGGGCTGATTACCACCGGATCAACGTTGAGGGCACAGACACCCTCCTGGCGGCGTGTCGCGACGCGGATGTCTCCCGCATGGTGTTCGTCTCCAGCCCTTCTGTGGCCCACGCCGGTAGCTCTCTAGTGGGAGCTGACGCAGGGGCCGCCGACCCGGAGCACGCACGCGGTCACTACGCACGCAGCAAAGCGATGGCCGAGCTGAAGGCGCTCGATGCGGATGCCCGGAATGATTTTGCCGTCGTCGCCATCCGACCTCACCTCGTGTGGGGGCCCGGCGACACCCAACTGGTGGAACGCATCGGCCGACGGGCACGTGCCGGACGCCTGCCCATCATCGGCTCAGGTGCACCGCTGGTGGACACCCTCTACATCGACAATGCTGTCGACGCCATGGTGGCCGCCCTCGATCAGTGCCACGAGGCACGGGGCCGGGCGCTGGTGGTGACCAACGGCGAACCGCGCCCCATCGGTGAGATCCTCAGCCGATGGGCCCTCGCCACCGGCGCCCCGGCCCCCTCCCGCCACATTCCGTCCGGTCTCGCGCGGCTTACTGGCAGCGCCGTCGACGCCGTGACCGCGGTCAGGCAACGCCTGGGACATGATCTGCTTAGCGATCCCCCATTGACCCGCTTCCTCGCCGAACAACTTTCCACGGCCCACTGGTTTGACCAGCGCCGCACCAGGGATGCACTGGGTTGGAGCCCGCGTATCAGCCTGGAGGAGGGCTTTCCGCGACTGGCCGCCTGGTACACCTTGCATCCATTGCCCTGACCACGCGGCCGGGGTCCCCATTTTCGGCTCCAACCATAGTTGCATTAGCCTCATACCTTTTGGGCGACGACGGTTTTGGGGCGGCCAGCCGGGACGGGACGGGGACAGTTGTACAAGGTGACTGGTGGAGATACCGACGTGGGGCAGCACCTCCATCCGGTCCCCGAGTCACTCAGCGTCCATGACACATATCTCTACGGCGTGCAGGGATTGCGCACCGTCGCTGCCCTGATGGTGGCCGTCTACCACATCTGGTTCCACAGAGTCTCGGGCGGTGTTGATGTCTTCTTCGTTGTGGCGGGCTACTTTGCAGCGGGCTCACTGCTGAAGGTGACGGGACTGCCAACCCCCCGGGAACGGCTGGGGGGCGTCGGCCGCTACCTGCTGCGAACTGCCCGCAGGGTCATACCCTCGGCGTCGGTGGTCATCGTGGGAACCGTGGTGGCTGGCGTTGTCCTCATGCCCCGATCACAATGGCACGACACCATTGCGCATGGCTGGGCGAGTCTCCAATTCTGGGAGAACTGGTACCTCATCCAGACCGGCAACGACTATCTGTCCCAGTCCCTGGCCGCCTCGCCGTTCCAACAATTCTGGGCACTTTCCATCCAGGTCCAGTTCTACGTGGTGTTCCCGCTGTTGGCGCTGCTGGCTGCTGGCTTTGCCCGATCGGTCCGCGCTCCACAACGACGCGTGCTCTTCGTGGTGGTTGGCATGGTGCTCCTGGCCTCCCTGACCTTTTCCGTCCTTCTCACAGCGACGGACCAGCCCTCGGCATACTTCCACCTCGGCACTCGTCTGTGGGAATTCGCAGCTGGCGCCATCCTCGCGCTCCTACTGCGCAAACGTCTTGGCAACAAGACGGTGATGCGGCTGTTCGGATGGGTTGGACTGCTCGCAATTGTCTCTTTTGCCGCCTTTGTGGATCCATCACCCCTGCTGCCCGGTCTGGCGACCCTGATTCCCGTCACCGCCGCGGCAGCCATCATTGCGGCGGGGAGACACGGCGTCGAGCCGGGCATCCTGAAAAGCAGGCCGCTGTTGTGGTTCGCGGACTCGTCCTTCGCGTTCTACCTCTGGCACTGGCCCCTTCTGGTGTTCTACAGACACCAGTTCCAGGAGAACGTCCCCCTCAGCGACGGCGTGGTCATTCTCCTGGCCGCGGCGCTCCTGGCCATCGTCACCACTGCGCTGGTGGAGAAGCCAATCCGCACGGCCCGCCGCCTCCGCGAATCCGCGGCGGCCTCCATCATTGTCTGCCTGCTCCTACTGGCGGCCGGGGCGGGCGCCCTGGTGTGGTGGAGCTCCATCGAAGCCAACCAACGCGAGATGGAGGCAACTCAATCCGTGATCGCAGGCGATCCCCCCGTGGACCGCGAGTATGTTCCCTCGTCGACCGTGGCACGCCGGGACGTTTCCGCAGCCTACGAACGCAAATGCCAGCAATCCCCCGGCGCCGCCGAAGTCATCAGCTGCACGTGGGGTGACAAGTCATCCAAGACGACCATCGCGCTGGTGGGTGCTTCGCACAGCACGCAGTGGACAGACCAGGTGGCAGCCACCGCCGAGGATCAGGACGTGAAACTGGTGACCATGACCAAGGGCTCCTGCCCCTTCGGCGACATGGCCGAGGTTGACTTCGCGGTGGACCCCTCCTGCCGTGTCTGGATGGATGACGTGATGGACCAGCTGCTGGATGACCCACCGGAGCTGGTGATCACCGTGGCCACCCGTCCCGTCGACGGCGTCGAAGAGGTACCCGAGTGGAAGCTACCCCAACTCCAACGGCTCTCCGATGCCGGGATCGCGGTGCTGGGAATAAGGGACAATCCCAGATTCGGTTTTGATGTGCCGGAATGCATCGACATCAGGGGAGTGGACGCGTGCACCGTCCAGCGCTCCGACGTACTGGCCCCTCTGGACGAACTCGAGATCCCCGAGCTCGCGCACTTCACGTTTGTCGACACGGCAGATGATTACTGTCGTGAGGACGTCTGTACTCCCGTCAGGGACGGCGTACTGATGTCCGCGGACGGCAGCCACCTCACGCGCACCTGGACGATGGTCAACGGTGACACGATCCGCGACGCCGTCAAGGACGTCCTCGCACGTTCATCGTGACCCCGCTCCGGGGCGGTTGCCGGTCACGCTGACGTCGATGACGCTCCGGAGACGTCGAGGGAATACCAAGAGGAATTCCAACGTTGAGTGAGGTAGACTCAACTTATAACCTGACCATCCGGAGGACTCAGAAGTGAATACGGAGAAACTGACAACCAAGAGCCGCGACGCCGTCACCTCGGCGGTCCGGCAAGCACTGACCAATGGAAACCCCAGCGCTGAGCCGGCGCACCTGCTGCACGCTCTGCTGCTCGTGCCTGACAACACCGTCGCCGCGCTGCTGGAGTCCGTCGACGCTGACCCGGTGGCCATCGACGCATCCGCTGTCGCCGCCATCGGCAAGCTTCCCTCAAGTACAGGCAGCAGCGTGACGCAACCCACGCTCTCCGGCGCCTTCGCCCGTGTGCTGGCGGCAGCCGAGACTTTGGCGGACTCCCTCGGTGACCAGTTCGTCGCCACCGAACATCTGCTGATTGCGCTGGTTGACGTCGATTCAGAGGCCAGCCGTGTGCTCAAGGCCGCCGGCGTCGATTCCGACGTGCTGACCGCCGCCTTCAATGGCTCTCGCGGCGGCAAGCGTGTCACCTCCGCGGAGAGTGAGGGCGGTGAATCCGCCCTGGACAAGTACTCCATGGACCTCACCGAGTACGCGCGATCCGGCAAGCTCGATCCCGTGATCGGGCGCGATGCCGAGATCCGTCGCGTCGTGCAGGTCCTGGCTCGCCGCACCAAGAACAACCCGGTGCTGATCGGTGAGCCCGGTGTGGGCAAGACAGCCGTCGTCGAGGGGCTGGCGCTGCGACTGGTGGAGGGCGATGTGCCCGATTCCCTGCGCGACCGCCGGCTCGTCTCCCTGGACCTGGCCTCGATGGTGGCTGGCGCGAAGTACCGCGGCGAGTTCGAGGAGCGACTCAAAGCAGTGCTCCATGAGATTCGCGACGCAGACGGACAGATCATCACGTTCATCGACGAGTTGCACACCGTCGTTGGTGCTGGGGCATCCGGCGAGGGCGCAATGGACGCGGGCAACATGTTGAAACCCATGTTGGCGCGTGGCGAGCTGCGCATGATCGGCGCGACGACCCTGGATGAATTCCGCGAGCGCATCGAGAAGGATCCCGCGTTGGAGCGTCGTTTCCAGCAGGTGTTCGTCGGTGAACCGTCGGTGGAGGACACCGTGGCCATCCTACGGGGACTGCGGGAGCGCTATGAGGCACACCACAAGGTGCGGATCACGGACTCTGCGCTGGTGGCCGCCGCGTCGCTCTCGAACCGCTACATCACGTCCCGTCAATTGCCCGACAAGGCCATCGACCTGATCGACGAGGCTGCATCGAGGCTGCGGATGGAGATCGATTCCTCCCCGGAGGCCATCGACATGCTCCGGCGCGACGTCGACCGCATGACGATGCAGGCCTTCGCCCTCGAAAAGGAGGATGACGTCGCCTCGAAGGAACGTCTTGCCGTCCTGCAGCAGGAACTGGCCGATGCACAGGAGTCACTTCGGGGCCTGGAGACCCGCTGGGAAGCGGAAAAGGCGGGGCTGAACAGGGTGGGCGACATCAAGGAGCAGATCGACCAGCTGCGCATGGAGGCCGACAAGGCCCAGCGCTCCGGTGACCTCACTCGCGCCTCACAGATCCTCTACGGGGACATCCCCGCCGCCCAACGAGAGTTGACCGAAGCCGAGGAGAACGACAGCACCCCGTCGATGGTCTCCGAGGAGGTCTCGGAGACCGACATCGCCGAAGTGGTGGCCGCCTGGACGGGCGTCCCCGTCGGACGCATGTTGCAGGGCGAATCGGAGAAGTTGCTGGAGATGGAGGACCGCATTGCCGCCCGTCTCATCGGGCAGCGAGCCGCTGTCACCACCGTCGCCGATGCCGTGCGTCGTTCCCGGGCCGGCATCTCGGACCCCAACCGCCCCACCGGCTCTTTCCTGTTCCTGGGCCCGACGGGCGTGGGCAAGACGGAGCTGGCGAAGTCGCTCGCGGACTTCCTCTTCGACGACGAGACCGCCCTGGTGCGCATTGACATGAGCGAGTACTCGGAGAAGCACTCCGTCGCCCGACTCGTCGGCGCCCCTCCCGGCTACGTCGGATATGAAGAGGGCGGCCAACTCACCGAGGCCGTGCGCCGCAGGCCGTACTCCGTGGTGCTGCTGGATGAGGTGGAAAAGGCCCACCCGGACCTGTTCAACATCTTGTTGCAGGTACTCGACGACGGCCGCCTCACCGACGGTCAGGGCCGCACGGTGGACTTCCGCAACACCATCCTCATCATGACCTCCAACCTGGGATCCCAGTTCATGGCCGATGGCATGCTGGATCCGGAGGCCACACGCAATGCGGTCATGGCCGCGGTACGGCAGGCTTTCCGCCCTGAGTTCCTCAACAGGCTCGATGACATCGTGCTCTTCGATGCGCTGACCAAGGAGGAGCTGGGGCAGATCGTGTCCATCCAGCTGGACCGGCTGAACCGACGTCTGGCCCCGCGTCGTATCGACGTGGAGGTGTCCGAAGCGGCCAAGCAGTGGCTGGGGTCAACCGGATTCGACCCCATCTACGGCGCTCGCCCCCTGCGTCGGCTGGTGCAGACCACCATCGAGGATGCACTGGCCAAGGGGCTGCTGTCCGGTGAAATCCACGACGGCGGGACAGTGCATTTCGACCTCAAGTCGGATGGCAGCGGCATCGAACTGGCTGTTTGAGTGGGGGCTGCGCCGACCAAGCGACCCACCCATGCGTCTGCGACCCTGCACGGACAACGGACACCCCGCCAACACCGAGGCCGGCACCCCGACAGGTGCCGGCCTTGTGCGTTGGTGCTGTTGGTCAGCAGCCGTCGTAGTAGAACTCGTTCGAGATCGGCCGCGCCACGATCCAGTCGATCACATCAGATTCCTCCAGGCCTCGGGAGTAATCGTTCCGCTTGTCGAAGAACACCAACTCGTACCCGTCGCGTTGCACGACCGCGGTGGGAACGGTCTCGCCGAGCGGATCCCTCTTGTCCTGCAGTTGCAACCTGTCGCCGTAGACGGCCTTGATCTCGCCCACCGTCATACCCACGCGTGCACCGTCCACGGTCCTGACCGCGTTCTCGACGATCAGCAGATCCGTGACTGCGGTTTCGTTGTTGCGGATGTCGATACCACGATTGAGCAGGGACTGGCTCTCCCGAAGGCAACTGTCGCGGGGGTCCCACAGATAGCCGAGCCGCTGCAGGTCCCGCACGGAAACACCTACCTGAAGCGGGCCCAGACCGGTGACATCAAGCCGTGCCTGGTCAATGATCCAGGCCGGCACCGTCGTCACCGGCGGGACCGACGACGTGGAGAACAACACGACGTTGTTGAACACCCACTTCTTGGTGTTCACATATGATCCGCCCGAGCGGGCAACAACATTGGCCATCGCGTAGCTGCGGCACGCACCCCGGCCGGTGGCCGGGGTGTCGCACTCGGTGCGCCACTGGCGACCACCGCTCATCCAGCTCGGATTGTTCCTGCCCAGATTGTTGCCGGCCCACGATGCTCGAGGCGACGGAAGGTAGGACAGGTTGTTGAAGGTCCATCCTGTCTTCTGCACGTAGCGGCCATTGACGTATCTCACCGTCGTGGCCCAGATATCAGCGCGGCATCGGACAACGTTGGTGGAGTACTTCTCGCAGGTCGTGTTCCACAACCGGTCATTCGAGATTTGGCCGCCGGGAGTGGTGTAGACCGACGGGGTGGAGTCGCCGTGAGCGACCAAAACGCCCGAAGCCATCGCGACGATGGCAGCGGCGGAGGCGGCAAACAACTTACGAAAAGCGTGCATCATTCCTCCTCAGTGAGTTCGTATGATCAGAGTAAGACTCCATCCCTGTATCTGCCATAGAGAGAGCCAACGAGATGACGCAATGTTGGATCTGGGGCTACTCATCGCCACCACCCCCTTCGCATCCAATACGATGCCCGGTTGCCACCTTCACACCCGAAGCCACACCCCCTCAGCGGAGAGGGCTAAGGTGGAGGGACAAGCGACGCACCCCGAAGGAGTGGAAGTGAGCGCAGCCGTTTCACAGTCCCCATCAATCGAAGTGACCGGCCGGGTCCCCCAGCACGCCGGCCTCCTGGATTGGGTGGAGGAGGTGGCGGCCCTCACCCAACCATCAGCCATCCACTACTGCGATGGTTCCGCGGCTGAGCGCGATCAGCTGGCAGATCAACTCGTGGCCTCCGGGACAATCGTCCGGCTCAATGATGCAGCCAAACCCCATTCGTTCTACGCCCGCACTGACCCCGACGACGTTGCTCGCGTCGAGGATTCCACCTTCATCTGCTCGGTCGACGAGGATGACTGCGGACCCACCAACAACTGGATGGCGCCGGACCGCATGAAGAGCATCATGAGCAAGCTCTACGACGGCTGTATGCGGGGACGCACCATGTACGTCATCCCGTTCTGTATGGGCCACGTGGATGCACCCGAGCCGAAGTTCGGCGTCGAGATCACCGATTCCGCCTACGTCGTGTTGTCCATGCGCATCATGACGCGCATGGATGAGGGTGTGCTGACCGCCATGGAGGCAACCGGGGCGCCCTTCGTTCCGGCGCTGCACTCGGTCGGCATGCCTCTGAACGACCCGGCCGATGACGTGCCGTGGCCCTGCAACGACGTGAAGTACATCGTCCACTTTCCCGAGGAGCGCATGATCTGGTCCTTCGGCTCCGGCTACGGCGGCAACTCGCTGCTGGGGAAAAAGTGTTACTCCCTCCGGATTGCCTCGGTGATGGGCAGGGATGAGGGGTGGCTCGCCGAGCACATGATCATCATGAAACTCACCTCACCGGAGGGAAAGTCCTACCACATCTGTGCCGCTTTCCCCTCCGCGTGCGGCAAGACAAACCTTGCGATGCTGGATCCCACCATCGAGGGCTGGTCCGTGGAGCTCATCGGCGACGACATCGCCTGGCTCCGACTCGGACCCGACGGTCGCCTGTACGCGGTGAATCCGGAAACCGGGCTCTTCGGCGTCGCGCCGGGGACGGGGATGGACACCAATCCCAATGCGATGGCCACGATCGATGCCGGGAACTCTGTGTTCACGAACGTGGCGCTGACCGGCGATGGCGATGTCTGGTGGGAAGGCATGACGAAGACCCCTCCGTCGGATCTGACGGACTGGAAGGGACGCCCCTGGACGCTGGAGGGGGGTCCACGAGGTGGCCGCCCGGGCGAGAAAGCAGCCCATCCCAACAGCCGCTTCTGCACCCCCATCGAGCAGTGCCCCATACTGAGCGACGACTACCACGACCCGATCGGTGTCCCGGTGGACGCCATCATCTTCGGTGGCCGGCGCCAGAACACCATCCCGTTGGTTGCCCAGTCCCGCAACTGGAATCACGGCGTGTTCATGGGTGCCACCTGCTCCTCGGAAACCACGGCGGCGGCGAAGGGCGCCGTGGGTGTGCTGCGTCGCGACCCCATGGCCATGCTCCCCTTCATCGGCTACCACGCGGGCGATTACCTCCAGCACTGGATTGACATGGGCACCTCCACCTCCCATGACAAGCTGCCGGAGATCTTCTACGTCAACTGGTTCCGCCGTGACGCGGACGGCAGGTTCATCTGGCCGGGGTTCGGTGAGAATTCCCGGGTGTTGAAGTGGATCGTGGAGCGCCTGGAGGGAAGAGTGGATGCCATAGACACACCGGCCGGACTGTTGCCGGTGACCGAAGAGTTGGACGTGACCGGCCTTGAGATCACCGACGACGAGCTCAACGAGGTCATCCGGTTCGTCCCACAGGAGTGGATCGACGAGCTGCCCCGGATCCGTCGTTGGCTGCGCTCACTGGGCAGCAAGGTTCCACGCGAGGTGCACGATGAGCTCTGGCAGATAGCGATGTCCATGGCGGAACGCCCCTGACCCGATACGCAATGTCGGGTCCAACAGGTCCACCACTACTGCACGACGCCACCCCAATCGCACGACGCCACCCCAACGTCCTGTGACCACCTCCAGTGAAGACCGCCACCCATACATCAGTGGCGATCTTCATTGACGGTGGCGCGCCCCGTTCACCCACGAGCTGATGCCGAGTTTTCCTGAATAGTCCGGCGACGCCAAGTCCAAGTTTTCCACAGGCTGCGCAGCGGCTCTTGTCTTGCCACCCACCAACAGCTGTGATGAGGTCATGCACAGCCCGGATACTCCACTGATCACTCATGCACAGATGGCCTCCAATGGGGTCACCGCCAACGAGATCAGTGCCAAAGTGCGCAGCGGTGAGCTCACGCGCATCCGCCGGGGCGTTTACAGCGTCGTGGATGACGTCGACGCCCTTGAGGAACACCGCCGCCTGATACGCGCAACGACAGCTGCCGTGCACGAAACGAATATCATCAGCCACCTGTCCGCGGCCGTCATGCATGGCTTGCCGGTGCAGACGCACTTCCTGAATCGGGTCTGGATGACGCGACGCTCGTCTGGACACGGTCGGGCAACTCGCCTGACCATGGTGCGGAACTCGGCGATCGACGCTGATGAGATTGTCGAGGTCGATGGATTGACGGTCACCACGCAAGAGCGAACCGTCGCTGACCTCGCACGTACGCAACCGTTCGAGTGGGGTGTCATTGCCTGCGACGCCGCCCTGCGAAAAGGCATCTCCGCCGACGACGTGCGAGCTTCGCTCACCAAGCATCCTCGAATGCGCGGCGTGCCTCGCGCCACTGCCGCTCTGACGTTCGCCAGTCCCCTCAGCGAATCGCCAGCGGAGTCGATGAGCCGGGTGTCCATGTCCCGGGGCGGAATCCCGGAGCCAACGCTTCAAGGTGAACTCTTCAACGAGGACGGTGAATTCGTGGCACGACCGGATTTCATCTGGCCTGAGGCCCGCCTCGTCGGCGAGGTGGACGGTAAATGGAAATACGGCCAACTCCTGCGGCCGGGACAGACCCCCGAGACAGCGATCATGGCGGAGAAGAGGCGCGAGGAGATGATCCGACAGCTTGGCTTCTGGATTGTTCGCTGGGACTGGGACACTGCGTCGAATGCCACCCGCTTGGGGAACCTGCTGCGACGGGCACTCGCCTGGCAGTCCTGACTGATCGATGCGACCCTCGCCACTTCAGATGAAGATAACCACCGATAGATCGGTGGTTATTCTTGTTTGCGGTGGCCGATCGCCTTACCGGTGGCATCCATGGCCAGCGGTGGCCTTGGTGGAGCGGCGGCGTCGCGGGCGTCGGAGCTGGGAGGGGGTCAGACCTGCTGGTAGGTGATGGCGAGGCGCTCGCGGGTGCGGTAGCGGCCGTGGTGCACGTCGCCGGTGGACTCTGCCGTGAAGAGGCGCACGGCTTCAGGCGAGTTCTGGATGCGTTGCAGCGTCTCATTCAATCGGTGGATCTGTGCCTGCATCCCGTCGATCTGGGCTTCCAACTCGATGATCCTGCGGATCCCCTCCAGGTTGATTCCCTCGTCCTGGCTCAGGCGCTGGATGTGACGCAGCTTCGCCACGTCTCGCAGAGAGTAGCGACGTCCCCGCCCGCGCGCCCGTTTCGGAACGACAAGACCGAGCCGGTCATAGCCGCGCAAAGTCTGTGGGTGCATGTCCGCCAATTGGGAGGCAATCGAGACGGGAAAGACCGGAGCGCCCTGATCAAACTGCTGCGGAAGGTTGGGCGTCGTCATGTCAGCTCCCGAACAGCGCAGCGCGCGGGTTGGACTGGCCGGACTTCTCGGAATACTCAAGCAGGGCGTTGCGCGCGACGTCACTCAGATGTTCCGGTACCTCAATCCTGAGGGTGACCAACAGGTCACCGACGGTGCCGTCGGACTTGCGCGCCCCTTTGCCCCGGAGCCGCATCGTGCGTCCATTGGGGGTGTTGGCCGGCACACGGAGCTTGACCGGTGATCCTGAAATCGTGGGCACCGAGATCTCGGCACCCAGCGTCGCCTCTGCAAACGTCACGGGCACTTCGAGTGTCAGATTGTTCCCGCTCCGGCCGAACAGTTTGTGCGGCTTGACGTGCACTGTGACGTACAGATCACCGGGAGCACCGCCGTTCTCACCCGCGGCACCCTTGCCCTTGACCCGGATGCGCTGGCCGTCGTTGACACCTGCAGGAATGCGCACGTTCATGGTGTTGGTTGATCGTGCCCGGCCAGAGCCCTGGCAGTCGGGACAGGCATCTTCCACCAGCAGCCCCCGTCCCAGACAGTCGCGGCATGGTTCGCTCATGGCAAAGACACCGCCGGCGGTGGAACTCTGCATGCCGGAACCCTCACACGTGGGACACACCTTAGGCAGCGTGCCAGCCCTGGCGCCGGTGCCACGGCACGAAGAACAGGGTTGGTCGGAAATGGTGCGCATGGAGACGGTGTCACCGGAGACGGCCTGCTCGAAAGTGATGGTCACCTCACCCTCGATGTCAGCACCTCGACGGGGGCCCCTCGTCGTCGTGCGACGGGTGGTTCCGGTGTTGCTGAACAGGTTGCCGAAGATGTCGCCGAAACCAGCGCTCGACGTGCCTGCCCCACCCGCGTTGCGGAAGAGGTCCTCAAAGCCGCCGGGTGTCCCGGAGGGACCGCCACCGGGAGCGCCAAACCTGACACCACTGCCGAACAGCCGACGTGCCTCGTCGTATTCCTTGCGCTTGTCCGCGTTGCTCAGAACCGAGTTGGCTTCCGAGGCCTCCTTGAACTTTGCCTCGGCCGCCTTGTTTCCGGGATTCTGGTCCGGGTGGTTCTCGCGCGCTATTTTGCGAAATGCCTTGCGGATTTCGTCGGAGCCTGCCTTCTTGGAGACGCCGAGGATCTTGTAGTAGTCCTTTTCCAGCCAGTCCTTCGTACTCACCCGGTGCCTCCTTCTCGTGGTGCGGGATTGTCTTTCGTGTGATGTGGTTGATCCGGATGGCCGCCCCGCGCTGGCCGCGGGACCGCCATCCGAATCAGTGTGTCAGGCCTTGGGATTCGCGACGCCGACACGCGCCGGTCGGATGATCCGATCACCCAGCGCATAACCCTGCTGCATGACCTGGGAGACAGTGCTGACCTCCACCTCGGTCCCCTCCAGCGGGATCTCCATCAGTGCGTCGTGACGGTTCGGATCGAACGTGTCACCCACTGCCCCGAAGGAGGTCAAACCGTGCTTGGCGGCCAGCTTCTCGAGTTCGTCGGCAACCATCTTGAAACCGCTGCCGAGGTCGTCGTGTTCCCGGGCCAGCGAGATGCTGTCCAGCACTGGCATGAGATCGGTCACTACCGACTCGATGCCTGCTCGCCTCGACAGCATCCGATCCCGATCAACCCGCCTCTTGTAGTTGACGTACTCGGCTTGCAGCCTCTGCAGGTCTGTGGTCCGCTCCGCTGCAAGCGATGCCCAGTCAACTGCGGACTCGGCGAATGCCTCATCCACAGCGTCGCCCACAGAACTTTCGTGGGCTGCCTGCTCACCTTCTGGCTGCTCACTTGGCGGGGACTGCTGCTCACCAACACCCTCGGGTGAGGGCGGCATCTGAGCGCCCTCACCCTGGATGTTGTCGTCGGCTTCACTCACTTGTCGTCACTCTTTTCCTCGTCCACGATCTCCGCGTCGACGACGTCATCGGCTCCTTCAGTCTGCTCGCCCGCATCGCCCTCGGTGCCTTCACCCGCATCCGAGGGTTCAGCGGCCTGCTGGGCTGCCTGGGCGGCAGCGTAGATGGACTGGCCCATCGCGGCAGCCTTCGTGTTGAGGTCATCGACGGCCGGCTTGATGGCCTCGTCGTCCTCACCCTTCAGTGCTTCCTTCAGGGCATCGAGGGATTCCACCACCGGCGCCTTGACGTCATCGGTGATCTGCTCCTCATTGTCCTCCAGCAGCTTCTCAGTGCGGAAGACCAGTGCATCGGCCTCGTTGCGCATTTCGACGGTCTCGCGACGCTTGCGATCCTCCTCGGCATGCGCTTCCGCATCCTTGACCATCCGCTCGATATCGTCCTTGCCCAGGGCAGAACCACCGGTGACAGTCATGGACTGCTCCTTGTTGGTGGCCAGATCCTTGGCGTTGACGTGGACGATGCCGTTGGCGTCGATGTCGAAGGTCACTTCGATCTGCGGCACGGAACGCGGCGCAGGGAGAAGACCCGTGAGTTCGAAGTTGCCGAGCGACTTGTTGTCGCGGGCAAAGTCACGTTCACCCTGGTACACCTGAATCATCACGGCGGGCTGGTTGTCCTCAGCCGTGGTGAAGACCTCGGAGCGCTTGGTGGGAATGGTGGTGTTGCGCTCAATGATCTTGGTCATCACGCCGCCCTTGGTCTCGATACCGAGGCTCAGGGGGGTGACGTCGAGCAGCAGCACGTCCTTCACCTCGCCCTTCAGGACGCCGGCCTGCAGGGAGGCGCCCAGTGCAACCACTTCATCCGGGTTGACACCCTTGTTGGGCTCCTTGCCGCCGGTCAGTTCCTTCACGAGGTCCACAACAGCTGGCATGCGGGTGGAGCCACCGACCAGGAGCACCTGGTCGATCTTGTCCACCGAGGTTCCGGCGTCAGAAATGACGGACTTGAACGGTGCACGACAGCGGTCGAGCAAATCCTGGGTCATGCGCTGGAAGTCTCCGCGGGTGATCTTCTCGTCCAGGTGCAGCGGACCCTCTGCCGAGGCGGTGATGTAGGGCAGGTTGATCGATGATTCGGTGGTTGCCGACAGTTCGATCTTGGCGCGCTCGGCAGCTTCCTGAAGGCGCTGACGAGCCATCTTGTCCTTGGACAGGTCCACGCCGTGCTTGTTCTTGAACTGCTTGACCAGCCAGTCGACGACAACGGCGTCCCAGTCATCGCCACCGAGGCGGCTGTCGCCCTTGGATGCCTTGACCTCGAACACGCCGTCGGCGATGTCGAGGAGCGAGACGTCGAACGTGCCGCCACCGAGGTCGAAGACGAGAACGGTCTGCTCCACGTCACCCTTGTCCAAGCCGTACGCCAACGCAGCTGCTGTGGGCTCGTTGATGATGCGGTCCACGACGAGACCGGCGATTTCACCGGCTTCCTTGGTGGCCTGACGCTCGGCATCGCCGAAGTAGGCAGGGACCGTGATGACGGCGTTGGTGACGGCTTCACCCAGGTAGGCCTCGGCGTCGCGCTTCAGCTTCTGGAGCACGAAGGCAGAGATCTGCTGGGGGCCGTAGTCCTTCTTGTCGAGATCGATTTTCCAGTCAGTACCCATGTGGCGCTTGACGGAACGGATGGTGCGATCAACGTTGGTGACGGCCTGCCGCTTGGCAACCTCACCCACGAGGACTTCGCCGGACTGCGAGAACGCCACCACCGAGGGGGTGGTGCGAGCGCCTTCAGCGTTGGGAATAACGGTGGGTTCTCCACCTTCGAGAACTGCGACCACCGAGTTGGTGGTGCCGAGGTCAATGCCTACTGCACGAGCCATGTGTGAATCTCCTCAGATTGCGGTTGCGCTGTCTGCGCCTTGTTGTCCTGTGTCCCTTGAGCGGGGTTGACTCAAGTTAACCACAACTTGCCAGAGACTCCAAATGAGTTGAGCGCACCCGGCTCAACTCAGTGAAATCCCGGGTGACATTACGCTTCCACCTGCGCTTCTTCCGGCCGACGTCACGGAGCGTCGGACATCGGCTCAGCGGCGTGAGGAGCTGAGCCACACGTCGTGGCCAGCCCACCAGAGAAAACCCTTGAGGATCACGGTGCCGTTGGATCCGTCACCGCGGGCGCCACCATGGATGTCATTGCCGGCCATGATCGCGATCGACTCATCCAGTACGCGCACACCTTCGGGGACGTAGATGTCGTGCCCCGCCATGATTGCGTGCAACTCCAGAGTGACGACGACCCCGGGACCCATGACGGACGTCAGATCGACGTTGTCCCCACCCCACCAGGCGAAATTTGTGTAGCGCCGTGTGCCCGGCTCGATTGTGATGTCCCTGCCGGACATGAACGTCACGGTAGTGCGCTCCGGCGCCCCCGTCGCAGGCAACGGCGAGGGGCGTCGGGCAGTGAGATGACCGCGATCCTGCGTCATGAGTTCTCGACCCTCGGGAAGGTCGTCGATCACGGCGTCGAATTCATCGATGTACTTGGCCCCCAACACTCGGTCCTGCCGCTCCCCGAGCTCTTCGATACTCAGTCGACCATCCGCGTGCGCCTTCTGCAGAACGGTTAGGACTTCGTCACGATCCGCGTCACCTGCTCGGAAACGCTTGCGAGGGGCCATGTCTGACATGATCCAAGCGTACTGTCGATGAGCCCAGCAGGAACCCGCCTGACGTCAGTCGCGCCACCAGTGGTCAAGGAGGGTGACCGGGGTGGTGCGCTTGTGGCGGGAGCGCAGGTACTTTGTCTCAATGTTCTCTGCCACATCGTCTGAGACCGCCCGACCCTCCAGGTAGTCGTCGATTTCGTCATATGTGATGCCCAGTTCGTCCTCATCAGTGCGCAGAGGGCTTCCGTCGAGGAGATCAGCGGTGGGAGCCTTGCCCCACAGCTGCTCTGACGCCCCCAGATGCCGCAGCACCTGCCTGTTCTGGCGCTTGTTCAGGCCGAACAGCGGCAGAATGTCGGCAGCACCGTCGCCGAACTTGGTGAAGAATCCAGTCACGGACTCGGCCCCGTGGTCGGTCCCGATCACCAAGAGGTTGCGCTCTCCCGCCAGCGCATACTGGGCTACCATCCGCATGCGCGCCTTGACGTTGCCCTTGTTGAAATCAGAGATGTCTCGTCCGACGG
Organism: uncultured Arachnia sp.; assembly: GCA_947493705.1. GTDB lineage: Bacteria > Actinomycetota > Actinomycetes > Propionibacteriales > Propionibacteriaceae > Arachnia. Next base: position 22,308 of record CANLSH010000022.1, read on the forward strand.
CGCTCTCGAATCCCTCCTCCAGTCCGTCGACACCGCCCGCGATGTTGAGTGTCAAGGGGGTGCGGGCGGCGACGAACTCCATCGCGGCTTCTGCATCATCGGCATCAGCCTGGGTGCCGTAGGGCAGGCGGACGGCGACGAAGTCCGCGTCCATGCCATCCTGCCGGAGCCGATCAACCGCAAGCTGCGCCAAGCGGCCGGCCAACGTGGAATCGAGTCCGCCCGAGATCCCCAGGACGAAGCCCTGCGTATGGGTGACCGCCACGTAGTCGGCGAGGAAAGTCACGCGACGCTCCACCTCCCTGGCCGGGTCAATGGTGGGACGCACACCCATCTCGGAAATAATCTCTGACTGCAGATCTCTCATGTCGGAATCCTAGGTCAGGATCGTTCCAGGCAGATGTCGTCACCTCTACAGAGTCTGGAGCACCAGAATGGTCATTCAGGGCCACCCAGCTGCAATATCTTGTCTGCCATGACTGGTTTCAAGAACTTCATCATGCGCGGCAATCTCGTCGAACTCGCCGTTGCCTTCATCATGGCCACGGCCTTCGGTGCCGTCGTCACCGCAACGGTGGCCCTTTTCATGGACCTCATCGGAAAAGTCGGCGGACAACCTGATTTCTCCAGCTGGGCACCGGGCGGCATTTCCGTGGGCACGTGGATCACGTCCGTGATCTCCTTCATCGTCCTCTCCGCCGTCGTGTACTTCGTCATCGTCGCCCCCTACACGAAGGCCAAGGCTGCGTACTTCCCGGACGAGGAGGAGGGCGCCCCCGCGGATGTCGCACTCCTCACGGAAATCAGGGACCTGCTAAAGGCGCAGAATCAGGCCTGAACGCCTTCAATGAGCCGCTTCACCGCCGCCGCGTCGCGCCCCACCTCGACGACGTGGCGGGGCAGGCTCTCAATGCCGTCGAACACGGCCGGCCGCGGTACGTCGATCCCGAGAGCCTCGGTGATGGTTGCGGCAAACTTGACAGGCAGCGCCGTCTCCAGCGCCACGACGGTGCCACACACCTGCATGCTGCGTGCCACCTGCACTGCATCCGCGGTGTGGGGATCGATGAGGACGCCGTCCTCATCGTGCGTACGACGGATCTGGTTGAGCCGGTCCGCGTGCGTGGAGGAACCGGTGACAAATCCGTGCGTCTCCAGCTGATCGCGGAATGAGCGCAATTCTGACAGGTCGAAAGCTCCCCGGTCACGCAGCTCCACACCGAACAATTCAGCCACACGCTCTCCGTCGCGGCCCACCAGATCAGAGACGAAGCGCTCAAAGTTGGAGGCCTTGGAAATGTCCATGGAGGGCGACGAGGTCTCGTGTGTCTCGGCGCTGCTCCGGATGCGATACACCCCCGTGGTGAAGAACTCGTCCAACACATTGTTCTCATTCGTGGCAAGGATCAGCCGATGGATGGGCAGACCCATTGCTTTTGCGACGTGGCCAGCAGCGATGTTGCCGAAATTGCCTGACGGCACGGCGAAACTCACCGGCCGTCCATCCGCCGATATCTGCAGCCACGCGGCGAAGTAGTAGACCACCTGCGCCATCAACCGCGCCCAGTTGATCGAGTTCACCGCCCCGATGCGGTGTCGCGTCTTGAAGTCCGCGTCGGCATTGATCTCTTTCACCATGTCCTGGCAGTCATCGAAGACACCGGCGACGGCGATGTTGGTGATGGAGGCATCGTCGATCGAGAACATCTGGGCCTGCTGGAACGGGGTCATGCGGCCCTGCGGTGACAGCATGAAGACGCTCACCCGAGGCTTGCCCATGAGCGCATATTCGGCGGCGGAACCCGTGTCTCCGCTGGTGGCACCAAGGATGGTGATACTGGTGTCCCGACGCTCCAGTTCGTACTCGAACAACTCCCCCAACAGCTGCATCGCCATGTCCTTGAATGCAGCGCTGGGCCCATTGGAGAGGTGGAGCAGCCACAGCCCGTCGGAGAGTTGACTCACCGGCGCGACGGCCGGGTCGAGAAATTTGGCTGGCGCGTAGGCACGCTCGCAGATCCCACGGAGGTCGGCAGATGGAATGTCGTCTATGAAGAGCGATGTCACCTCGAAGGCGAGCGCGGCATACCCATCGGTCCGCAACACCTGTCGCCACTGCTCCAGCGTCTCTGCGTCCACCTGCGGATATCGCTCCGGCAGATAAAGACCCCCGTCAGGCGCCAAACCCTCAAGGAGGATGTCGCAGAACGGCCTTCCGGGCGCCCCGGAGGATTCACGGGTGGAGACGTATCGCACGCTGGGCAGCTTACCCAAGGGGGTAGAAGTCGCTCCGCTTACACGGGGGCTCCGCCCCCGTGCCCCCACAAAGAGGCGTGGAGCTCGCTTCGCTCACACGATTTGATGTTCCGACGAACAGGCGGCTTCGCCGCGTTCATCGGTCATCCCAGGATGTCGCGCCGGCGGAACCACCAGGCCGAGACCACGAGGATCAGCACTGTGCCGATCACGGAGTACGTGAGTGCCCAGTCGTAGTGGATGACTTGGGCGACACCCCAGTCGTCATACACGGAGACCATGTTGCCGAATACGTGGTGTTCGCCTTGGAGCATTGCCCAGAAGATGTTGCTCGGAAGGAATGGCTGAGACAGCGAGTAGCCGGAGATCGCGTCGGAGAGCATGGAGCTTCCAAGGAGTACCACCGCGAAGATGCCTGCCGTGATGAGTGTGGAGCCGGCAGCCATCGCAAGGGCCCCGGCCATCACCGCGATCAGGAACGCCAGCACCATAGCCCGCCCCACCACTACGGCAAGGCCGACATCTGCTGCCATGGCGTCTGCTCCCCTGAGTGACAGGAACATGATGGCGCTCAGCGCCAGGGTGGTCCCCAGATAGGTGATCACCACGAGCAGCCCGCCCAGCGTGGCCGCCGCTACTTTGGAGACGAACAAGGGAACACGTCGGGGCGTGAAAAGTAGCTGCGTTCCGATGTTTCCCGAGGAGAACTCGCCGCCCACGAGCGATGCGGCCAAAATGGCCGCGGCCAGCAACATGATGGGAAGACCTATGGTGACTGCATCTTCGGTGTAGGTGCCGAAGCCATTGGGTGTGCGCAGGAAATCTTCGAGCTTTGTCGGAGCCCCCCAGTCCGCACAGATGTCGGCCGATGCGGCCGACCCGGTGGCACACTCCTCCTCCCAGTACTCCTTCTCCGATTCGAGCGAATGCTGGGCGCTTCGATAGTCCTGTGCATTCAGCGGACGGACACCATCTGCGGATACGGCAGCAACAAATGCCGCCAGCGCGGCCATACCCACCAGAAGCACGACCAGCAGTCTCCGGCTCACGAGCCGCAACAACTCAGCCTTCACCAGCAAGTTCACGACGCCTCCGACTTGTTCAGACCCTGCGTCGCCGTCAGATGCTCCCCGGCCGTGACCTCTAGGAACACGGATTCCAGCGTCGATCGCTCCGCAATGAGATGGTGCGGCCACAGATCAACCTGTCCGAGGGTGCGAGCGACATCGCTGGCTTCTGCACCACCAACCCGGCTGACATGCAACCGGGCGCCCGAGAGCTCGACGGTGTACCCGGCCTGCCTCAAAGCCTCGTGCGCGAGACTGTGATCAGTGACCTCCACAACCACCCGCGAGCGTTCGCCTGAGAGCAGTGTGGCAAGGTCGCCCTCCAACAGGACGCGTCCCCGGCCGATGATGGAAACGGAATCCGCCACCTGTTCCACCTCTGAGAGGAGATGGCTGGAGACAAGCACTGTGCGGCCAGCTTGGGCCAGGGCACGGATGGTGGTGCGGATTTCCTGGATCCCCGCAGGATCGAGACCGTTGGTGGGCTCATCGAAGATCAGCAGTTGCGGCTCCTTCAAGAGTGTGGCCGCAATGGCGAGCCGCTGCTTCATTCCAAGAGAGCACTGACGAAATCGCGTATCGGCACGCCCGCCCAGCCCCACCTCCAGCAACACCTCCGTGACACGACGAGGGTTGACGCCGATGGACATCGCCAGAATCTCCAGGTTGCGACGCAGCGACATCGAGCCGTAGAACTTGGGGGATTCGACGATGGCACCCACGTGCTGGATCACGTCGCCCAGGCGCTCCGGCACGCCCACTCCGCACATCTCCATCGATCCGCCGTCTGCGCGGATGAGGCCCAACAACATGCGCAGCGTCGTGGTCTTGCCGGATCCGTTGGGGCCAAGCAGGGCGTGGACGCCCCCGACGGGAACGTTGAGGTCCATACCTCCAACAGCGATCGTCCTGCCAAAGCGCTTCACCAATCCCGACGTGCGGACCGCCCACGCCGAGGGCATCTCGCCCCACACTTCAGTCGTCATGGAAAGCAGACTAGGGACCCGGAGACAGACGCGCGTCGAACCACGGCCCCCGACCCGGTCAGACCACGGTCCCTGCCGGTGTCGCGAAAACGACTTGGCGCCGTCGCAGCCAACGCCAGAGACCCCAGGTTGGCAGTATCAAAACACCCATGGCCCAGTAAGGAGCCATGACGTCCTGCAGGGGAGCCAGCATGGCGCACACAAACGTCACGACGAGGAAAATGCGTTGCTGAGGCCCGGCGGGGCGGGCAAGGCTGACGAACGGGATCACCCACGTCAGGTACCAGGGCTGCAGAGCTGGCCCAAGAACGGCGAAGGCCAACAGCACCCCGCATGTCAGCAACCATGGCCTCCCCACCGATTCGGGAGGCAGGGGACCCACCTGCAGCACCAGTCGCACGATGCCTGCGATGACCAGCAGAGCGCTGAAGAGGGTGAGGGAGGAGATGATCCGCCCGTCCGAGAGCAGTTCGTGGAACCGGGCAAAGGACGCCACCCAGGAGATGGGTGCGTTGCTCGTGGCCTGCAATGGACTGCCCGCCGTGGGATTGCGCCACCCCAGGCCGAGACCCGTCACCCACGACAGCAGCGCGAACATCCCCACCGCGGCGGCACCTCCAGCGGCAGCTCGCAGGGCGAGCGCCAACCACGTACGGGACCTCTCGGGCAGGGACACCTGCGACGCTGCCCAGGCGAGCGCCACCAGCCCCACACCGGCAACGGCGGCAGATTGCTTGATGGACATGGCCAGACCAATGAGCGCACCGCCAGCCACCATGGCCAGCCACCCGCGGGCCCGGACGTCGTGGGCGACGAGGAATGCGACGGCCAGGATCGCGACCATGATCGCGTCGTTGTGGATACCTCCCACCCACTGGACCAGGATCACCGGGTTCAGCAGGCCTGCCCAGAGAACAAGGTTTCGTGAGACACCTGCTTTGTCAGCCAGCCTCGGAAGGCACCACACCAACACGACGAGGGCGAGCAGGTTGGGCAGCCGCATTCCGACGGCGCTCCAATAGAGATCACCACCGAACATCTCGGACACCACCCCGAAGATTTCCAGGGAGAGCGGCGGATACACCGACGTGGTCCTGAACCAGTGGATTCCCACGAGAAGACCGGACTGGGCCGCGTCCCCCGAAGCAGTGGAGTAGGGATCCAGGCCGCGTGCCACCAGCCATCCCTGTGCAGCATAGGAATACGCATCCCGACTGTGCAGCGGCGGACTGAAGAGCATCACCGCTGACCAGAGCGTCAGAACCAGCCGTGGATGGCGCCACCCGGGGCCGAGCCGCCACCAGGCGAGCAACACCAGACACGTCCCCGGGATCGTCACGACTGCTCGCCAGGGACTTGCTCCCACTTCCAGGAGACCGTGTCGATCAATGCTGGCCGCCGCCACCACCAGAAACAATCCCAGCGCCCCAAGAAGTGGCCAGCCCCAGAGCCGGGCAGTTCGTCCTCCAAACATGCCAGGACGCGCGTGGATCAACGGTGATGAGGGCAAGGGATACCTCTGTGCGACGTCGGGGCTGCCCAGCCAGCCTACTTCGCCGACGACGAACCGCACAGCAACGATCGCTTCGGTGTCGGGTAGCACCAGTAGGCTGGTCACATGCGAATCTCGATGGTCAGCATCCACGTGACCGAACCTGCGCACGCATACCGGTTCTACACCGAGGTGCTTCGCTTCGAGACCACCCTCGCCCTCCCGGAAAGCGATGTGTTCGTCGTCAGCGCCCCTGGCCAGGACGTCGGACTTCTTCTGGAACCGAGTGACAACGCACTGGGCGAGGAGTACCGCAGCGCGCTCAGGGCCGCGGGCGTGCCGGTGCTCGTGCTGAGCACTGACACCCTGTTCTCAGACATCGAACGCCTCCGGGCCAACGGCGTGCACTTTGTCTCGGACGTCTTCCGCGACGCCTCCGGGGAGGCCATCAATTTCAGCGATTCCGTCGGAAACATTCTCCAACTCCACCAGGGGGCTTCATGACCACCAAGCGGCACCACGTCGTCATCATCGGATCCGGCTTCGGGGGCTTGTTCAGCGCCAAGGCCCTCAAGCATGCCGACGTTGACGTCACACTCATCGCCCGCACCAGCCATCACCTCTTCCAGCCGTTGCTCTATCAGGTGGCCACCGGCGTGTTGTCGGAGGGCGAAATCGCTCCAGCCACCCGTGAGATTCTGCGTCATCAGAAGAATGCGCAAGTGCTGTTGGGGCTTGTCGATGATATTGACCTGGCTTCGAAAGTGGTCAAGTGGCGATTCCATGATGAATACCAGGAGACCCCCTACGACTCGCTCATTGTTGCCACCGGAGCCGGACAGTCCTACTTCGGCAACGACCATTTCGCTCAGTACGCCCCCGGCATGAAGACCATCGATGACGCCCTCGAATTGCGGGCACGGATCTTCAATGCCTTCGAGGTGGCTGAGTTCACCGAGGACGAGGCGGAGCGACGCAAACTGCTGACCTTCGTCGTGGCTGGGGCTGGACCCACCGGTGTCGAGATCGCAGGCCAGATCCGTGAACTGGCTGCCGCCACGCTGCGCAAGGATTTCCGTTCCATCGATCCGGCATCCGCCCGCGTCATCCTGGTGGATGGGGCAGATCAGGTCCTTCCCCCGTTCGGCCCCAAGCTCGGCAGGGCCACGAAGAAGAAGCTGGAGTCGCTGGGCGTGGAGGTCCAGCTCAACTCGTTGGTCACTGACGTCGACGAGAGCGGCATCGAGGTGAAACGCAAGGACGGCACCGTTGATCGCATCGAATGCTTCTGCAAGGTATGGGCCGCGGGCGTTCAGGGGAGCCATCTGGGTCAGACACTGGCTGAGCAGTCGGGCGTGGAGCTGGACAAGGCCGGGCGGGTGCTGGTCGAACCAGATCTCAGCCTTCCAGGCCATCCGAGTGTCTTCGTCATCGGGGATCTGATGTCCTATCCGGACGTGCCCGGCATGGCCCAAGGCGCCATTCAGTCGGCCCGACACGCCGCAGACATCATCAAGGCACGCGCGGAGGGCACGGATGTACCCGGAGCATTCAACTACTTCGACAAGGGCTCCATGGCCACCATCGCCAAGTACTCCGGCGTGGCGAAGATTGGTCCGCTGCGCATCACGGGATTCATCGCGTGGATTGCCTGGCTGTTCCTGCATCTCCTCTACATTGCTGGCTTCAAGCAACGTGTGACCACCTTGCTGAGCTGGACGATCAGCTTCGTCACCAACGGCCGGTCCCAGAGAGTGGTCACCAACCAGCAACTGGTGGGTCGATTGGCCATCGAGGAACTGGGTCCACACAGTTCCGGGCGCCTGATCCGCGGCACCGTGCCCGGCGCCGTGGATGGTGCCGACACCGAGCGCATCAACCCTCTGAAGAAGTAATCCCATGAAGTCCTTCTTGCGAGTGGTTCGAGACATCGCGTTGCTGCTGGCGCGCATCATGATGGGCGTCGTGTTGATAGCCCACGGTTGGTATCGCTGGCAGACCGTGGGGGTTGCCGATGAAGCCGCGGTTCTGGAGGCAGCGGGCGTGGGCGGTGCCACCAGTCTGGTGTGGCTTGTCATCGCTTTCGAGATCGTCGGCGGGATTCTCCTCATCTTCGGACTGGCCACCCCACTGGTGGGTCTCGGTATCGTCCTGCTCAACGTTGCCATCATCCTGTTGGTGAAGGACGAGTTCTACCTTCACCAGCAGGGGTGGGAGTACAACGCTGTGCAGGCAGTCGTCGGAGTACTGCTTCTCGCCCATGGCTCCGGTCGTGCCGGGCTGGATGCGCTCTTCCTGAGACCCAAGGACGAGAATGGCGAACTCATTGTTGATGAGCGCGAGGCAGACCGCATCACGCCCCAAGAATTCTGAGGACTAAGGAACCACTGACTCGGTTCACAGGAAACACACAGCAGATTGACAGGGGTGGCCCAGTACTCGCTGGGACAATGGTGGTATGGCCAACACAGCTGACACCCTGACTCGACTTGACGGCACGCCGCTGCGGGTGATGACCGTCGACGACGAGCCCAGCCTCATCGAGTTGCTCTCCATGGCCATGCGTTATGAGGGCTGGGAAGTGTTCACCGCCCGCTCCGGGACTGAGGCGGTGCGCGTCGCCAGGGAGAGCCAGCCGGATGCGATCGTCCTGGACATGATGCTTCCTGACTTCGACGGGCTCGAGGTCATGCGTCGCATCCGAGCGTTCCAACCGGACGTGCCGGTGATCTTCCTCACCGCCAGGGACGGTGTGAGCGACAGGATCAGCGGACTCACCGCCGGGGGCGACGACTACGTCACCAAACCATTCAGTCTTGAGGAAGTGATAGCTCGCCTCAGAGGACTGCTGCGTCGCTCGGGCGCCACAAGTCCCTCGCCGATTACTCAGCTGGTGGTGGGTGACCTCGTTCTGGACGAGGACTCACACGAAGTCACGCGTGGTGGTGATCCCATCAACCTGACGGCCACAGAATTCGAACTTCTGCGATTCCTCATGCGCAACCCCAAGAGAGTACTGAGCAAGGCCCAGATCCTGGACAGAGTGTGGGATTACGATTTTGGCGGGCAGGCGAACGTGGTGGAGCTCTACATCTCCTACCTGCGCAAAAAGATCGACGCTGGGCGCGACCCCATGATCCACACCATGAGGGGTGTCGGCTACGTCCTGAGGCCGGCATGACCAGCTCCCCCACCCTGTCCACACAGCTGCGCAATCGGGTGACTTTGATCGTGGCGGCACTGGCCATCGTGTTGTCCATCAGCACGCTGGTGGCCGCACGCACCATGACGTACAACCAGGTGGACAAGCAGTTGGATGCCGCCTTCTCACGGCAGGGCCGCCCCGGAACTCCGGGCAAGATGGCGCCGGGCATCAACGTCCCCGGTATGGCGGAAGGCACCGTCATCGCAGCGCTGATGTCGAATGGCGAGCGCCGTGGCACCACCGTGGGCGAGGGCGACTACGAGCCCCTGACCACCGTCGCATGGAACGAGCTCCAGAGGGTGCCATCCGATGGCGACAAGCACACCGTCACAGTTCCCGGCATGGGCGAATACCGCGCGGAATCCCGGGTGGGCAGCAACCAGATCGTGGTGGCACTTCCGTTGGAGGAGCAGAACCTGATCCTGTTCAGACTCACCCTGCTCACCGGCATCATGGGGGTGCTGGCGGTCGCGGTGGCCGCGGTGGCCACTGCCACGCTGGCCAGCCGCACCACCCGCCCTCTACGAGCCTTGAGCAGCACCGCGAGTGAAGTCTCGCGCACACGCCTGGATCATGGCGAGGTACAGGTCCCGGCTCCCGTCGAGGTGGGAGAGTTGCCCCCGGAACACGAGGTGGCCCAACTCGCCACCGCCTTCAATCACATGTTGGGCAACGTTCAGGATGCGCTGGCCGTCCGGCAAGCCTCTGAGACGAAGCTGCGTCGCTTCGTGGCCGACGCCTCACATGAGCTGCGCAACCCGCTCGCCGCCATCAAGGGGTACGCAGAGCTGGCAGAGCGAGCGGGGCCGGATTCGCGGGAAACGACATTTGCCCTGACACGCATCAACTCGGAATCCACCCGTATGACACGGCTGGTCTCAGATCTGCTTCTCCTGGCGCGTCTGGATGCGGAGCCCGTGGTGGAACTCCGGCCCGTCGACGTGGTGGAGGTGGTCCTGAACGCCGTTGCTGACGCCCGCGCGGCAGGTTCGGAGCACGTGTGGCGGATGGACCTGCCGGAGGAGGGCTTCGATGTGATGGCAAACACGGATCAACTCCACCAAGTGGTGGTGAACCTGCTGTCCAACGCGCGAACCCACACTCCCGCCGGAACCACGGTCACCACGTCGGTGTCGATGCGTCAGGGGCGTGCGTGCCTCGTGGTCTGCGACGACGGCCCCGGCATCGCGTCCGACGAACTACCACGCATCTTCGAGCGCTTCACTCGAGGAGATGTTGCCCGCGCTCACTCGGCCAGACCGTCGACGGGTCTCGGTCTGGCCATCGTCGACGCTGTGGTGCGCAGTTTCGGCGGTCATACGCAGGTGGAGTCGCGCCCAGGTCAAACCTGTTTCACCGTGTGGCTCCGCCCGGCTGCCTGATCCGATCCGCGCTCCCTTTCGGGCATCCGTAAGTTGAGCCGCGTCCTCGCGGCTCAATCCACTGATGCCCCCGCTTGCGGAGTTCAATCTCGCACCCCCGCTCTGGCACAGGGGCCCCGCCTATTCACACAACGGCAAGGTTTTGTGCTTTTTCCGCACGGCTGAGAAGGACGGGGCCCGCTACACAAGCCTCGGTTTCAGTGACAAGGCCGACTTGGATGAGGGAATCCTCTGGCCCACCTCGTACGCCCTCGCCGACGTCGACGAGAAAGCCGCACAACAGATCACGAAGCTCGTCCTCGACGTCCAGTCGCGACCTGTCAGTTCCGCTTCCCCCAATCGCCGGTGCACCAAAGCCTTCACTGGCCGAGCAGTTGTTGTTGCAGCAGTGTTGTGAGCCAGTGCTCGTATTCAGTGTCGGTCCAGCCACAACCATCGGTGGCGGAGAGGTAGAGCTCAATCCCGGTCAGCATCCACGCCCTGTCGAGTGCGCGCTCCTGAGTCAGGCCCGAGGCCAGAGTGCCGTCCTGGACGAGCAGATTGATCACGTTCCGCAGACCGTTGCGGCGATGCCGGTCTCCCTCCTTGCGCAACTCATTGATCGCGGGGTCGGCTGTCGCACCGCTGGCGGCTTGGATAATCGCCTTGCTGGACGAGAACAGCGCGGCGCTCCACTGAGCAAAGGCGGCCAACCTGGCGTGGGAGTCCGGAGCCTCCGCAATGCGCCGAACCCATGCGGCACCGTCGGCGTTGTGTTCCATCTGCTCCAGCAGCGACGCCACGATGGCGGCCTTGGATCCAAACGTCGCATACACCGTCGGAGCACTGACCCCGGCTCGCTCGGCGATGTGCGCCACCGTGGTGCCGCTGAAACCATGCTCGGTGAACAGGCTGTGCGCCGCGGCAGAGATCCGCCGACGGGTGTCGATCGCCTGCGCATCGCGCACCGCTGAACGATAGGGCCGCTTGGTGATCGGTCGCTCTTGTTCAGACTGCATGTCGCCCTCCACTAATTGGGTATAGTCAACTATACTCAACCATGTTACGTTTATCCACATGAAGCACTTACGCTCACAGGACTCATCCTCCTCCTCGTCTCCTCCAGCACGTCGGTATGGACCGGCGGTGGGTGAGCCGCCGGTGCTGGTGGACCCCCGTCGGTGGGGAAGCCTGATCGGCCTGGCCGGCGGCATGGTTTTCGTTGTGGGCTACTCCCCTGTACTCGGCCAAGCAATCTCCATCATCACCGGGGCCGCGGCACTCACGTTGCTGCTTGCGGCGCTTTTCTTCCACTACGTCCGCCCCGTGGCGCTGGGACCGCTGACGCACCCGGGACCGGTCCGGATTGCCACCTATGTGGCGTGCGTGTTCGGAGAGCTGGCTCTGATCAACATCGGATCTCGGGTACTTGCGCAGGCCGGACACATCGATCTGCGCCCGGCGCTCATCGCGGCTGTCGTGGGAGTGCACTTCCTCCCCTTCGCCTGGGCTTTCCGCGAGCGCATGTTCTGGTGGCTCGGCAGTCTCGTGGCACTCTGCGGCACGATCGGATTGATCTTGGGTGGTCTGGGAACCGCGCATGCAGCTGAAGCGATGGCCGTGACCGCAGGCTTGATCATGTTGACTCTCATCACCTTGTACGCACGAGGGCGATTCGCTCCCCGCGCCCCGGACGCACCTGTTTCACCGTGGCGCAGCCCGGCGGAATGATTCGATACTCATACTCGACTCATGGAGTCACCAGCCGATGGAGGAAGCTCGATGAACCACCGGAAGTACACGTTCGCATCCATCATGCTGGCAGCCGCGCTGCTGCTGGGGGCCTGCAGCGGCACGTCAGCCCCCGGGGAGTCCACGACGACACCCACGGCAGAAGCCACCACGACCGACGTCGTTTCACCGAACCCGAGCGACAGCACCGATTCCCCTGAGATTCCCGATTCACCAGTCGGCGTCGAATTCCAGTGGGTGATGGACCTGCTCGCCGCGGATGAGGGCCCCAGCGAGGAAGAGGCGTCACAGCGGTTCGCTCCCGATTTTCTGGCCCAGATCCCTGCGGATCAACTGTCGTCAACCTTCGATCAGATCCGCGCCATGGGCCCCTACGAACTCGCGACATATCAGGAGAATGGTCCCGGAGCAGAGGGCGAGCTGACCGACGAGGATGGCCAGCGGTATTTGCTCACCGTCGGGCTCGGCAAGGATGAGCGCATCACGGTGCTCACCGTCGTCCCTCTGATGTCGATCCCGGAGATTGCCACCATCGACGACGCCGCAGCGGCCGTGTCCGAGGCTGCCGACAGCTCGGCCTTCCTCCTTGCCGAGGTCAGCGAGGACGGGGCAACCTGCTCGCCCATCGAGGAGGAGGGGGCAGAGCAACTGCTGCCCATCGGGTCGATCTTCAAGCTCTACGTGCTCGGTGCCGTCGTTCAGGCCATTGCCGACGGCGAACTTGCTTGGGACGAGACCCTCACACTGACTGAAGAGCTGAAGTCCTTGCCGAGCGGGACGTTGCAGGACGAGCCCGCTGGCACCGTGGTCACGGTGCGGGAGGCTGCGGGCGGCATGATCGCGATCAGTGACAACACAGCCGCAGACATGCTGATCGACGCGGTGGGACGCGACTCCGTCGAGAATGCCGTCGCGGCGATGGGTCACAGCGCCCCAGAGGTCAACGCTCCCCTGTTGAGCACCCGCGAGCTGTTCCAGTTGGCATACTCTGATCCGGCGCTGCTGGAGGATTGGAAAGAGGTCACGGGCGAGGATCCGATCAATACCGACCCCGCGGTGAGCGAGGCGCAGCGTGAGCTGGTCAAAGGCCTTCCGGAGTGGGACCGCACCCTGGATCCCTCACTGTCGGCCAGCGTGCCGTGGACGGCTGGGCTGGAGTGGTTCGCCACCTCCCAGGACCTGTGTGCAGCGCATGTACATCTGCAGGAGGTTGCTGCCTCCGATGCCGGCGCCCCTGTCCCGGAGATCCTCGGCCAGAACCCCGGTCTGAGTACGTCCGAGGGAATCGATCAGGTTGCCTTCAAGGGCGGCAGCACCACCGGTGAGATCGCGGGGTCGTGGTACGTCGAGGCTTCTGACGGCGCTCGCTACGTCCTCGTCATGCAGATGGCCTCCCCGCAGGGCGTCGTTCCCGATGCACGATGGTTTTTCGATGTCGCCGATCAAGCGGTGGCTCTGGCTGTCGATGGCGAATGATGCTCCACCACCATTCCGGAGTAGCTGTGGGAGACCAGCACGACGTCGGTGAAGTCCTCGTTCCCCATCAGTTCGATCACTCGTTCCAACCAACCCCTCCTCCCATGGCTCCGCAGTCTCCTTGTTGGCTCCGGCAGTGAAGGCCCCACTCAGATCGAGGATGAGCTGAATCGGGTCAGCCACCTGCCTGCCCTCGCGGGGCATCAAAGTACTCAACTGTTCATCTAGGACGCCGTGCACCAGCCGTTTCGATGAATCCTCGAGTCAAAAGAGTGAAGCGCTGCCGAGAGTCGACATCGTGCGCGACACTCTTGGGTGACGAAGCCCACTATTGACACGGATGTCGAGAATCCGGGTTTGGCTACGTCTCTGAAGTGAGTGCGACCACTAGGGTCGCCGACGAAAGCGGAAGTAGGAAGCATGATGGCCAGATACCTGTTGCTCAAGCATTACCGGGGCGCCCCGGAACCCGCCAGCCATGTGCCCACGGATGAGTGGGCACCGGAGGAGTTCGAGGCTCACATCAAGTACATGAACGACTGGGCTGATCGGCTCAAGGCCAGCGGCGAGTACGTGGACGGTCAGGCACTCTCTCCCGACGGCGAATGGGTTCGCTCCGACGGCCAGGGTCGCCCACCGGTGACCGACGGCCCCTTCGCGGAGACGAAGGATCTGATCGCCGGCTGGTCAATCATTGAAGCTGACAGCTACGAGCGAGCACTGGAGTTGGCCGCCGAATTGTCGGCGGCCCCGGGGCCCGGCGGCGAGCCGCTCAACGAGTGGCTGGAGATTCGTCGCTTCCTCGGTGAGCCGCCCACAGTCACCGAGTGAGCGTGGACGATTCCGAACTGCGCCAACTCGTCCCGCGGGTGTTGAGCGTCCTCGTCCGTCGTGGTGCAGACTTCGCGACGGCCGAGGACGCTGTGCAGGAGGCGCTGATACGGGCGCTTTCCGCGCGGCAGGAAGATCCCCCGTCGGATCCCGAGGGCTGGCTCATCACCGTCTCCTGGAGAGTGTTCATCGACCTGACACGCGCCGACGACACCCGCCGGAAGCGGGAGGCACGGTTCCACTCCAGCGACCCGCCTCCCGGTGACGTCCCGACCGCGGATGACACCCTGCACCTGTATTTTCTGTGCGCACATCCAGACCTCACTGCGTCATCGGCGGTTGCGTTGACGCTTCGCGCCGTGGGGGGACTCACCACTGCTCAGATTGCCCAGGCGTATCTCGTGCCGGAGAACACCATGGCGCAACGCATCAGCCGGGCCAAGCGTACGGTCAGCCGTGCGGGGCTCGGCCCATCCGGTCATCTGAAGACCGTGATGCAGGTGCTGTACCTCGTCTTCAACGAGGGATACTCGGGCGACGTTGACCTGGCATCCGAAGCGATTCGCCTCACCCGGCAACTGGCCGCGTCAGTCGACGACGCCGAAGTCCACGGTCTGCTGTCCCTGACGCTCCTGCACCATGCCCGTCGAAGCAGTCGCGCCCGAAGCGACGGCAGGATCGTGCCGCTCGCGGACCAGGATCGCAGCCTGTGGGACACCGAGCTCATCAGTGAGGGCGTCGCCATCCTGCAATCCGCCCTCGCGGAAGACCAACTCGGCGAATATCAGGCCCAGGCTGCGATAGCTGCACTCCACGCAGACGCCCACAGCGTCGAGGAAACCGATTGGGTGCAGATCGTTGAGTGGTACGACGAGTTACTTCGTTTTGCTGACACCCCGATCACCCGGCTCAACCGGGCTGTCGCCGTCGGCGAGGCGGACGGGGCACCTGCGGGGCTGGCGGCCCTGGCCGAAATTGAGGGAACGGTTCTCCGTCATGATGCGGTCGCGGCCCATCTTCACGAGCGAAACGGCGAGCTCGCACTCGCTGCCCACCTCTATGCTTCGGCGGCCCTCAATGCCCCGAATCTCGCCGAGCGTGAACACCAGACCCGCCAAGCAGTCCGGGTGAATCAGACACTGAGAACCGCGGAGCCTGGGTGAGCGCCAGGCCTACGCGAGCATGTCCAGATAGTGCTGGTTGAACATGATGCCCACCACATTGCCGAACGGATCAAGAACCGAGGCGGTGACGAAACCCGCACCACGCTCCGTGGCCTTTTCGTGTGCCGAGGCGCCCAGTTCGATCAGTCGATCCCACGTCACCTGCACGTCATCCACGGCCCAGTACGCAATTGCACCGGCCGGTTGCATCCCAGCCGCGTGCGGGGCAAAGCGACGATTGAGCAGGCCGAGTTCGTGCAGGTGGTCTCCGATCCGGAACTCCACGTAGGCAAGATCTGAGCCAGCCTCACGGCCAAAGTAGTAGGCGTCCGTGCCAAGAAACTCGGCGTACCACGCTCGCGCGGCATCGACGTCGTCGGCGAAGTAGGTGATGGTGGTGAGTCCTCGCAACATGTCTGGTTCCTCTTCCCGTGGTTGATGTGGTCTCCAGCATTCCGGCTAAAGCGCTCACCTTCTGAGCAGTTTTCGCGAGATGATTCAGTCATGCGCGCTGATCGCCTTGTGGCCACACTTCTGCAACTCCAGTCACGCGGCCGGGTCACTGCGGCAGAGGTGGCCAGCGAACAGGAAGTCTCACTGGCCACGGCTCGCCGTGATCTCGAGGCATTGTCTTCCGCTGGCATTCCCGTGTACTCACAGCCGGGACGCGGCGGCGGATGGATGTTGGTGGGCGGCGCGCGAACTGACCTGAGTGGGCTTTCGGAACCCGAGGCACATGCCCTATTCCTGATGGCGGGACCCGCCGCGGTGGGACAAGCTGCAGCCCCCGCGGCCGCAACGGCACTGCGAAAACTGATCAGCGCCCTCCCCCACACATTTCGTGACGACGCCGAGGCAGCCGCCCGTGCCACGATCGTCGATCCAGCTTCTTGGGGCGGACAGGAGATCGCAGGAGCTTCGGCTCTGGTGCAGAACCTCCAGACAGCCATCGTCAAACGCCTCAAAGTGCGAATCGGCTACGTCAATGCCTCGCGCGAAACGAGTGAGCGCATCGTCGATCCGTGGGGGCTCGTGGACAAGGACGACGTGTGGTACCTCATCGCGGGGACAGAGAAGGGGCGACGGACCTTTCGGGTGGAGCGCATCACCTCAGCCTTCGTTACCGACGAACCGGCAGTGCGGCCAGCTGACTTCGAGCTGGCACACGCATGGCGAGAGGTGGTGGACGAGATGGAGCAGCGTCGGTCCCGCAGTTGGGCAACCGTGCTCATTGACGAACGGTTCGTTGCGATCCTTCGCACGCACTTCGGAAAGCACTGTCATGTGGTGTCCGCGGGCGAGAATGGACGGGCATCGGTCCGCGTCGCTGCACCGACCGCATTGGATCTCGCGCGAAACCTCGCCGGATGGGGCTGCAGCGTCGAAGTCACCGAACCCCAGTCCGTACGTGATTCATTGGCGCACATTGGTGCCGAGCTCACTTCCCTCTACCCGCCACAGGCCTGACAATCCGCAGGACGGATTCGCCTCTGAGAGCACAACGAGGAAGGGCCAGTCCCTCGAAAGGAACCGGCCCCGCCCGTTGATCAGCGACGAACTAGTTGAACAACACGATGTTGTTGAACACCCACTTCGACACAACCCTGTAGCTGTAACCGCCACCCGGCTGCGCAATCGCCTCAACCACACCGTCGGTGCGAAGGTAACTACGGCAACCATTGCGGCCCGTGGCAGGCGTGTCGCACTCGGTGTACCAGTTGCGCCCATCTGAGGTGGTCCACTTGTTGGTGAACCCCAACGGATTGCCCTTCCAAGTCGAACGATCCGAGGGAAGATACGTCAGGTTGTTGTGGAACCAACCCGTCTTCGACACGAACTGTCCACCCTGAACCGTGACCTGTGTGGACCAGATCGACGTCCAGCAACGGACGGTCGCCGAGTACGGCTCACACTTGGTGAACCAACGACGCCCGTTGTAGTTGTGATACCCGGGACTCTGGTACAGCTTTGCCGGGTACTCCAACACCGGGGTCGACGGAGGTGTGGTTGGCGCCGCCGTCGGGGGCGTGGTCGTTGGAGGAGTGGTTGAGTCATCACCACAGGTGACGCGGGCACCAGCCCAGTTACCGTGGTCAGAACCATTGCCATCGCCACCATCGGTGATCCGCAGCGACAGCGTCTCCACACCCGTGATGTCCATGTCCAATTCGACGGGAGTGTCCCCACCGCTCAGAACATCAGTCTGCTCGCCGATGAGTTCGCCATCGCCGTAGACCGCGAACTGCACGGATCCGCCGCCACCGCGGGAATCATCCACTCCGACCGTCGCCTGGAATCTTGTGCATTCCAGAGCGGAGAGGTCGTAGTCAATAGTCGATGGCGCGTGCGCGCCGATCCCCTTGGGAAAGACTTCGCCGCCCAACGTCAAGGGCGGACCGTCACCGGCGTTGTTCTCGCCGTTGGCCGTGTCCCATTCCACGGGACCCCAACCGTTCGTCGGGGTGCCGACGAGGTTGCTCCGCAGATCGGAGAGGTAGTTCTCGCCGGGCTCCGGAGGGAGGATGACCCTCACCATTGCGGAGTCCGTGACTGAGGACTCGTTGCCCTCCACCGTGCCGGAACCGGTGAAGACCAACCGTTCCTCCATCACCTCGGTGATGTCGGCAGGGGTCGTCACGGTCCAGACCTGCGTGGAGGTCTCACCGAAGGCGAGATCCGTCGCGCCGGCCGTGGCCACGCTTGACGTCCAACCATCGGGGATGTCCAGCTCATGGTTGACATCTGTGACGGCGTCGTTGTAGGCCGTGACGGTGGTGCTCACGGTCACGTCATCGCCAGCAACCACGGCGCTATCGGACGTAATTCCACCGGACAGGCAGGCTTCGGAATCGGCATCGCCGATTTCCTCAACGCGCAGGTTGTCGATGGTCATGTTGTGCTGGGTGTTCGGCCCCGCCAGCTTGTCCACGGCAATGAACGGAACTCCACAGCTTGAGGCGTCGAAGTCCGTGCTCCAGCGAGTGGTGTTCCTTTCCTCCCCAAGCACATCGGAGACGGTATTGACTGCCGTGGAACCGTCGCCGGTCACCACATCATGTCCGAGCCGAACGCGGTACTGATCGGCATACGTCGTCTGGTAATCGAAGCTGACCCGGTATTTGCGGCCGGCTTCGAAATTGATGGCACCAGGCGCGGTCTTCAGGATCTCGCCGGTGTTCTCGTTGTTGGCCATGAGCGACCAGGTGCCCTCCAGGACGTTGTCGTTGAGCTTGAAGTCCTCCTGTGGGTCGCCCTGGGGATTGATGCCCCACCAGCCCTTCTGGGAGTACGGCTCGTGTCGTTCGGCGAGCTGTGTGCGCGCATCCCCACCGCGGTTGGTGTAGCCGGTCACGAAGGGGAAGTAGCCGACGTCGACGTTCTCGAAGTCCTGGAAGTAGATCGTCTCATCGGTGGCATCGCCATCGGTGGGAGCGGCCCACTCCACCACACGCAGGTCCTCGACCCACACCTTGGCATCACCGTCACCGGCGCGCACCGTGAAGTTCACAGGTGAACCGTCGGTGGTGAACGTGACCCGGACCCGCTGGTAGTTGGTGGCGCGTTTTTCATCCGATGCGGTCGCGTTCTCCACCGTGGAGGCCGTGATCGTGTTGCTGGCTGTGCCATCACTGAAGGTGGAGTAACCGGCCTCGGTGACGGGGGACGCCTCAACGGTGACCGGGCGCGTCTGGCCCCGATCAATCATGATCCATTGGTAGTCAGGGGCGCAGGAGCCCGTAGGCCCTGTTTCCCCATCCCCCTTTCAATCCGTGCGTGCGGTTTTCCCGCACACGGCTTACCGATGATCTTCTGTTCATGGTTACGCAGCCTTTGGGTAGCGGACGGTTCCGAGTAGTTTGTATAAGCCCTGGTCGTGGAACCAGGACTCGGTCCAACGTCCCGCCTGACCGGCACGCAGGTTACGGCCCCGACGCTTGATCAACAAGCGTTTCAACCGCCAACACACATAGCGATCCAACTGGCGAAACTTGTTGGAGGCGTTACCGGTACGAAAGTAGCCGCCCCATCCCCGCAAGAACCTATTCAACGCGGCAATGGTATCTTCCAGCTCTACCCCGACCCGGTTTCGACCGGTGAGAGATTTGACCCGTGCCCGGGCGTTCTTCATCGCCCGTGCGCTGGGCCAGCGATGCAGGAAGTAGCGGACTTTGCCGTACTGCTCCCACATTCGCCCAGACATTCGGGCACGCAGGTGGCACCCGAGGAAATCGAATCCCTGGCGGCCTTCCCGGAGATCAACCACACGGGTCTTGTCCGGATGCAACTCCAACCCGAGACCACCCAACAAGGAACGTGCCTTGTCATGGGCCTGTTCGGCTTGGGCCGCGGACCGGCACAACACCACGAAATCATCCGCGTAGCGGACCAATTCACCGGTGCCTTGCTCGGCCCAGGCCTGATCGAATGCATGCAGATAAATGTTGGCCAACAACGGGGAAATGACCCCGCCCTGGGGAGTCCCGGCGACCGTCTGCGCCACCACCCCATGATCCAACACCCCAGCACGCAACCATGACCGCAACAGCTTCAGCACCCGACGATCCGAGACGCGTTGCTCGACCAGAGCCATCAACTTCTCATGATCGATCTGGCCGAAGAAATCACGGATGTCAGCCTCGAACACGAACTCGTGCCCCTGGCTGAAGGCCACCCTGATCTTCTCCAACGCCCCAGTTGCGGACCGCTTCGGCCGGAAACCAAACGAGCACGACAAGAAATCCGCCTCAAATATCGGCTCCAACACCAACTTGGCCGCCTGCTGGGCGACCCGGTCCCGCACCGTCGGGATACCCAACGGCCGCATATGGCCATCCGGTTTGGGAATCTCCACCCGACGCACCAACCCCGCCCGGTAGGTTCCCTGTTGGAGGTCTCGGGACAACTCACGCAACATGCGGTCCACCCCATAAGCCTCCACCGCCGCCAAAGTCACACCATCAACCCCGGCAGCGCCACGATTACTCGATACCCGCTCCCACGCCTCCCACAAGACGTCACCCCTGTGAATACGGTCATACAGGGCATGGAAACGCCGACCCTCACACTGCTTGGCCGCAGCCCATAGCTTGCGTTGAAGTTCTCGCACTTTACCCACCGGCGACCCTGCACCGGCACAAGTATCGACAGACCTTGACCTGCCGGGGTTGTTGGACCAAGAACCCTTGGTCATGCCCTCGTGCTTACCCTCTCCGCTCGCGTGATCAAAGTTGGGGCCCTTTCCTCCCGGCGCGTTATGTTGCACGCCAATCACCGGTACTACGACCCCATCGGACTCCCGCTGCACTCCGGCTGGTTTCACCATCGGCTTATCCAACCGGTCTCTGCCCGACAAGGCGTGCGCAGACGGGTCTCTCCTGTTCCGAACCAGACCTTCTGTACGTGCCGCCACCCGTACCCCGGAAAGACCCCACCAGCTGACCCCGGAACAGGGCTGATGAGACATGGCCTTCGCCGTGACATGAGCGGCTCGGCTCTCCCGTTGTGAATGTGACGAGGCTGCAATGTTCGCTTAACGCTACGGCCCGCACAGTTGCTCCCTCCAAAGAGGCTCTCGACACCCCGCTCGGCCCGCCGGATCTCTCCAACGAACTGGGGCCCACTACCCGGCGCTCCGGTACCTACCGGGACGGGACTCTCACCCGCCGGCCTGATCCAGCTTCCAGGACGCAACATGCCCAGGCACTGTAGGTGCCCGCAGGCAGATCCAGTTCCTGACTGATCGATGCCGCACCAGCGCCCAGCTCCACCTCGAAGTTCTCGCGGGCCGACTTCACGATGCTGGCATCGCCAGTGGTCTCGTAGGCATCGAGTGTTCCCGAGAAGAAGCTGGGATCGTCGATGTTGGTGCCCTGACCCCAATTCGGGGTGCGTGGTTCAGGCACATCCGAAGTCGGGTACAGCACGTAGGCCACACCGTCCTCGGCGTCCAACGTGATCTGGCCGTTGTCAGGGGTGATGTTGCCGAGCGATTCGCGACCGGTGTCAGTCAGCTCAAACAGCTCGAGCGTGCCCTGCGTCGACCACGCATCAGTCAGATCCCATGTCGTTTCGCCGCCGCCAATGTTGTAGTGGTAGAGGCGTTCCTCGCCACCGTCGCTCCACGGCAACAGGTACGCACCGTCGGTGTAAACCGTCGCTCCGTCGTAGGCGATGGTGCGATCCGTGGGAATTTCAGTACCCGAGACGCTGTCAACATCTGAGGTTGCCACCGTGCCGTTGGCGAAGGTGATCGCTGTGTCCTCCCACTTCACGATGTCGGACTGCTGCAGGAACTTCACTGGCAGGTTGCGCTGCCACACGTTGTCGATGAAATTGTTGAAGTCCACATCCCCGGTCCAGCCCTCGAAGTCCATCAGGTTGGAGTTCGACAGGATGGGGTGCGGATTCCAGGCGTCGCGCCTGGCGTTGTGAACGAAACGGATGACATCGGATTCGATGCCCTTGTTCGTCTGACCGCCGTAGGGCTCATCCTGTGACCAGTGCGACCAGACGCTGTGCTCGGGGAACTTGTTGGACCACTCGGTACCAATGACCCACCCCTGCTCATGCAGCTCATCCGAGAGGCGTTCGCCCTCCCAGCCGGAGGGGTAGTACACATCCATGTAGAGCCAGTCCAGATTCTCCGGCCGCTCATCCCAGAAGTCCTGGAATCGATCCAGCACGTTTTCGGTCGCCAGGTCCTTGGGCCCGTCGATGTAGTAGGACTGGTTCATCCACCCCCAGGCCTTCTCTGGTGGCATGCGCAATAGATCCTCGGAGAACGCATACGCCTCGGAGTACGATTCCGTGGCATTGACGTGGACACCGAACCGGGCGTTGAAGTCCTCACCTTCCTGCGCGAGCGTCTCGAGTTCCTCGAAACCCCCGGCCCGCTCGTTGTAGTGACCGGCGTAGTCCGGGTGTGCGGAGTCGTGGCCCTCGGCCTGATACCCCTTCAACATCACCTTCTGGCGCAGGTTGTCAGTGGCCAGCGAAATCCGCTTGGTGTCATCCAGCGTGCGCAGGAACGGGTGGGTGGCCTGCGAGACGATGTTGAACGGGATGCGGGAGATCACTTCGTCCTTGACATCCTCCATGCCGTTGCTGAGCTCGATGATGTCGCGGGCGGCGATACCGGCGTCCTGCCAGTCCACCTGCCCATCAGCATTCGCATCGTCGGTGATCTTGACGCGGAGATAGGGGTCGTCATCGCGCCCGAGCGAGCCCTCATACTCCTCGACGGCTTCACCGAGCCACGTCCATGTGCCGGCCCACACAGAGCCGTACTTGGTTGAACCGTCTTCGGAGGCAACGATCTGGCGCTGCCAGCGATTATTGCTTCCCTGGACCCGATCAGAGGCAGCATCCTCAGCAGCAGTGTTGTCGTCGGTGGAGTTGCTGTCGAAGGCGGCAGCCAGCGTTGAGTTGTTGGCCATCACCATCCACGAACCCCGGGGATTGCCTGCATCGGTGGCCGCGACGTTCTCGAAGCGGTCGCCATTGACGGTGCGATTCACGTTCAACATGCCCGCGGTCAGCTGTGCCTCGGCATCGGCTGAACCCACGGTGACCAGGTTGTGGCCCGGGATGCGCAGGCGATTCACATCGTTGTCTGCGTCCACGATGTTGGTGAACGTGAGCGTGAAAGTGTTATCAGCGACGGAGGCCACGGCATCCATCGAAACGCCAGGCAGACCCGGGAACGTCATGGCGTAGGTGGCGGACAGAGCGTCGTCAGCCACAACCGGTGCGGCAACCTCGACGGCCTGCTCAGCCTCGTTGATGAGGACCGAGCCCAGGGCTTCGCCCAGACGGCCTGCCATCTGCTCTTCGCCGAGGCGGTAATCGATCACCTGGGGGAAGTCGGGGTGCAGGCGGACCCGGAAGTCACCGTCGGTGAGCTCAACGGCGCCGTCGGGGACCTCGACGACGATGGGCTCGGCGTCTCCGCTGGCGCCGTCCCCGTCACCCTCTTCAAAGCCGGTGTCGGCGTTGAACTCAGCGAGTGTGGCCGTTGTCTGTTCGGAACCATCTCCGCCCCAGCTGCCGTTCCAGACCACTTGGACGCAGTTGGCCTGCACTGGCGCATCCAGCGCGATCACACGGTCCTCAGTGCGATTCTCAAACGACAGGGTGCCTGATTGGACCGAGGTGTAGTCCGCAGTGGCGCATTCGCCGGCCGCGGTCCTGATCTCGTAGTCCCGGATCATGCCGGAGCCTGAGTCCTGACGCGGTGTGAGGTGGAAGCGTCCCAGTTCGACGGGCTCCTCCGCCAGCTGGAAGGTGAGACTGTGTGGCGGTTCCGCCGCCTCACCCTGCCACTGGTTGTGCCAGTAGGTGTTCGGGTCGCCGTCAAGCACCAGGGCGGCGGGACCATTGCTGCCTTCGCCGGTCAACTCTTCAGAGCTGTAATCAACGAGTGATATCTGGTCCTGGGGTATTGGCTCATAATCGGCAGCCCGGGCGGTGACGGAAGTCAGCGATGCGCTTCCGATCACCAGGGCCGAGGTGGCAACCAGCGTCGCCGCGAGTCTGAACTTAGGTGGGGACATCCATGTTCCTTTCGGTGACCGCCGGCTCAACTCCGAGCAGGCGCACCCTGCGGGGGGCAAACTCACTGTAGGACTGATGTCTGATGAGTGGAAGACAGCTGGCAAAAATGAACGCTACCAATGCAAGATATTCTCCTCTCGCCTTCGAAAAATCCCCTCCCGCGCACTGCGGATCACCCGCAACTCGATAGGCTTGCGGAAAGCCCTCCGAACGCAAGGACACAGTATGGAAATCTCACGCGAAGCACTGGCTCGGATGGTCGACCACACCCTCCTGAAGTCCGACGCCACCCAGGCTCAGGTGTCGCAACTGGTGGCAGAAGCCAAAGAACTGGGCGCCTACTCCGTCTGCATTTCTCCGTCGATGCTTCCCCTCTCCGATGATCTCGGCCAGGTGAAGCTCGCCACTGTTTGCGGTTTCCCATCCGGCAACCACACACCCGAGACCAAGGCCTTCGAAGCCGCGGAATCCTGCAAACTTGGCGCCGATGAAATCGACATGGTCATCAACATCGGACTCCTCAAGGGCGGAACTCCCGAGAAGGTTCGCGAAGAGATCGAGGCCGTCCGTGCCGTCACCAGCGGATTGCTGAAGGTCATCATCGAGTCCGCAGCGCTCACTGACGACGAGATCGTGGCCGCGTGTCAGGCTGCCGAGACAGCGGGAGCCGATTACGTCAAGACTTCCACCGGTTTCCATCCCTCAGGCGGTGCCAGCGCCCACGCTGTGCGGCTCATGGCAGAGACCGTCGGTGGTCGTCTTGGTGTCAAGGCCTCCGGCGGCGTTCGTGACTGGGAAACGGCGCAAGCCATGGTGGCCGCGGGGGCAACGCGATTGGGGCTCTCGGGCACCAGGGCCGTGCTCGATGGTGCAGTGGCCGACGGCGGTTATTGAGCCCGGCACACCATTGACGCTCTGCACCGCTCCAGCTACTCAACTTCTGTTGGTGGACGAACCGAGGCTGAGTAGCTGGAGAGTTGAGCGGATGAAGAGTGTGCGATCCGGAAGCCTCTCACTGCGTGAACTGGCGCGAATAGAGCTTTGCGTAGCGTCCTGAGGCTGCCAGAAGTTCGTCGTGCGTACCACGTTCAACGATGATGCCTCCATCCACCACGAGGATCTGGTCGGCGTCCCTCACGGTGGAGAGCCGGTGGGCGATGACGACGGCGGTGCGTCCCTCACGGGCCACGTCGAGCGCCTGCTGCACGAGGTGCTCAGAGCCCGAATCCAGGTGAGCAGTGGCCTCATCCAGAACGATCACGGGCGGAGCCTTCAGCAGCAGCCGGGCGATGGCGAAGCGCTGACGCTCACCACCGCTGAGACGGTAACCGCGCTCCCCCACCACCGTGTCCAGACCATCCGGCAGACGACGCACCAGATCTGCCACCAACGACTGTTCAAGTACCGCCCACACCTCGGCGTCCGTGGCATCGGGGCGCGCGTAGCGGAGGTTGGCTGCGATGGTGTCGTGGAACAGGTGGGCATCCTGGGTGACGTAGCCCACGTTGTCCCGCAGATTCTGCAACTGGAGGTCACGCACGTCGGTCCCGGCCACCTCGACCACCCCGGCATCCACGTCGTAGAGCCGTGCGATCATGTTGGTGATGGTTGTCTTGCCACCCCCGGAGGGCCCCACCAGCGCCACCGTCTGGCCGGGAGAGGCTTCGAAGGACACACCCCGCAGGACGGGCTGGCCGGCCGATTCTCCCACCGACGCCTCAGGTTCCAACGAGGGCAGCGAGACCGTCTCGGAGTCTGGATAGGTGAACCACACGTCGCGGAACGCCACGGTCATGGCTCCTGCGACCTCACGTGCGTCCTCACGGTCAGTGATGGCGTGCGGGATGTCAAGCACCTCGAAAACCCGTTCGAAACTCACGAGTGCCGTCATGACGTCCACCCGCAGATTGGTGACCTGCATCAGCGGCCCATACAGACGTGCCAGCAGGGCAACCAGAGCTGTCAGGGTGCCGATCGTCATCTGCTCCCGCGCGGTGGCCACACCACCGACACCGTAGAACATGGCTGTGGCCAGCGACGCGACGAGCATCATCGCAGTCATGAAGACCCGCTGCGTCATGGCGATTTTCACGCCGGAGTCAGCGACGTCGCCCGCTTGGGTCGCGAACCTCGCATTCTCTGAGTCATGGTTGCCGAAGAGTTGGACGAGCAGTGCGCCGGAGACCGAGAATCGCTCCGTCATCGTCGATGTCATTTCCGCGTTCTCCTGCATACGGTTCCGTGTCAGACCAGCCAGCCGCGTGCCGATGGCGCGGGCGGGGATCATGAACAGAGGCAGGAGCACGAGCGCAGCGAGCGTGAGTTGCCAGGACAATGCCAGCATCAGTGCCACCACGAACACGAGGGTCGAGACATTGCTGACGGCAGAGGAAAGTGTGGAGGTGAATGCTTGCTGGGCGCCGGCGACGTCGCTCTGGAGCCGGGAGACGAGCTTGCCCGTGTTGGAGCGGGAGAAGAATGCCAGCGACATCCGCTGCACGTGATCGAAGAGTTCCGTGCGCAGGTGGAGGATCAGTCCTTCACCGATTCTGGCCGAGCACCATCGCTCCACGACGCTGAGCGCTGCGGCCAGCACAGCCATGCCCGCCACCGCCAATGACAACGTGATGATCAACGGGATGTCGCCACCCTGCACGCCCTCGTCGATGATTTCCTTGAACAGCCACGCGGGCGCCACTCCGAGCGCGGAACTCAGGACGACGGCGCCGAGGAAGAGGATGATCAAACCCTTGAACGGCGCGCCATAGGAGAGCACCCGGCGCACGACGCCCTTGCTGAGTTCGTGGTTCTTGATGGACGGATCGGTGGAAAGGCCCCCCATCATGCGCACGCCGGCATATCCGGGCCCGCGCATCACCGTACTGCCTCCGTGCTGCTCGTGGTGCGGCTGCTTCGGCGCAACGCCCGCAGCTCAGCGACCCGAACCAGCTTGGCGGTGGAATGTCCGAAGGGCCGGGCGAGCTGCGCTCCGAACGTCGATCCGGCAGCCAGAGCCAACGCGACCATCACGGCGTTGCCGAGATTGATCTGCGCCTGAACACTGATCGGCTCATCCACTGTCTGCATCAGTTCGTAGAGTCCGCGGTACAGCGCAGATCCGGGCATCAGCGTCACGATGCCCGCAGTCACCAGTGCAACCAGGGGGAACCGGAAACGCCCCGTGATGAACTGGGCCATGAAGCCCACCACCAGCGCCCCGAGGGCAGCTGCGGCCGGCCAGTTACCGACCGTCGGCAAGCTCCATTGGTACACAGCGAAGCCAGCAGCCCCAAGGAATGCCACCCACGGCAGGGCCCCCAAACCAAGCTGGAACCCGAACGCCAGACCCACGGCGATCAGCGAGGCCCACAACACTTGGATGGCTGAGGGTGCCGCGTAGCCAGCTGTCGGAGCAATGTAGCCGTCCACACCGAGCGCCAAACCAAGCCACAGCGTGATGGCAACGCCAATGATGATGCCTGCTGTCTGAATGAGGGCATCGAAAGTTCGGGCTCCCGCGGTGATGAGATTGCCGTCCATCGCATCCCGCGCCGCTGCCACGACACCAATGCCCGCCAGGGCTGTGATGATTCCCGCGGAGACGACGAGCGAGGGTGAGACCATGGAAAAGATGACGGAATCACCCGCCCGGACATGCATGATCCACACCGCGAGTGCCGTGGGCACCGCGGCGCCGAAAGCCTGGGTGAAGAACACGGACAATTGCGTGCGGGCCAGCGCAAGCTGCAACAGATACATCAGTGCGTTGCCGATACCGGCGAGGAACATCTCGAACGGCCTGCCACCGAGAATGGCGGCCACACCCAAACCGGTGAGGCCCTGCCCAAGGGTGACGACCCACGCCCGATAGGGCTGCGCATGCGTCTTCAGCGCGTCGAGCTTTGCGTGCGCCACATTCAGTTCCATCTTCCCGGTGCCGATGGCATCGACGAGGCGGAGCAGTTGGGTCAATTGAGTGTAGTTCTGGGAGCGTTGCCGCACCCCACGGAAACCGGTGATGGGCTCGGCCCTGCCCCGGCGGTGGTAGCTGATGGTGATGGAGGTGAAAGTGACATCCACATCGGCGGACAAACCGTAGGCGGAGGTGATGGTCAGCGCGTAGGAGATGGCGTCCGAGGTCACCGCGCCTGTCTGGATGGCCATTTCGGAGGCCTTGAGCGCCAGATCAACCACGCTGGCGGCGTAGCGGGGATCGACGTCGGACGCCGGTGTCGAGTTCGTGGGCCGACGCGGTTTGCGGAACGCTTGCTCCACCCGTCTACTCAGTGCTGCCATCATCAAATTTTCCATCCTTTTCGTAGCGCAACGCTAGCCGACGATGGAAACCGCAGCGGGCCACCAGACGCTAGGCTCGCACGCATGCTCCTGAGTGATCGCGACATTCTTGGCCAGGTCCACGAGGGCTCCATCCAACTGGAGCCCTGGGACCCCGCGATGGTGCAGCCCGCCAGCGTCGACGTGAGGCTGGACAAGTTTTTCCGGGTCTTCGAGAACCACCGCTACCCCCACATCGATCCATCGGCTGAGCAGCCTGAACTCACTCGCCTTGTGGAACCGCCGGCTGACGAGCCCTTCGTCCTGCATCCCGGCGAGTTCGCGCTCGCATCAACACATGAACTCGTGACGCTGGGGCACGGTGTGGCCGCTCGGCTGGAGGGCAAGTCCTCACTGGGGCGTCTGGGTCTGCTCACACATTCCACGGCAGGTTTCATCGACCCCGGGTTCAGCGGACACGTCACCCTTGAACTGTCCAACATGGCCACCCTGCCCATCATGTTGTGGCCCGGCATGAAAATTGGACAGCTGTGTTTCTTCCAGCTGAGTTCCGCGACGGAGAATCCGTACGGGTCAGCGAAGTATGGCTCTCGCTACCAGGGCCAGCGCGGTCCCACCCCGTCGCGCTCGCACCTCAACTTTCATCGCGGACAGGTCTGAAGCACCTGGCGACCACCTCAGGTGGCGTCGAAGCAAGCCTCCAGCCCCCAACTTCCGCGGCGGTGCGATCCACAGGGACACGCCATCGCCGATCCAGGATGGCTCTCTCAGGTCCGACGAGCGGCCGGGGACAGGTCTGCAGGTGAGACGGACCAAAGGCGGCAGCTGTTGGCTGTGCCCTGCGCCCGTGGGCATGCGAATCCGCCAGTCAGTCATCGTTGCCGCAACTGTGCCGGTCCACTCTGGGAAACACCGCCAGCAACGTCAAAGGCTGGCGGCCATCCGCGCCACGCCTTCGGTGATCAGCTGCTTCGACGTTCCCAGGTTGACCCTGACGTGTTGGGTGGCCAACGGGTCGTAGTCCGTTCCCGGGCCGAAGCGCACCCGCCCCACCTGATGGAATCGGGCTGCGGGAGATGTCAGCCCGAGCGCCGAGCAGTCCACCCACGCCAGATAGGTCCCCGCCGATGGTGTGTAGGACACAGCCGGGAGCAGACGCTCGAGCTCGGCAGCGAAATGCGTTTTGTTCTCCGCAATCTCCCGAGTGACTTCCACGATCCAGTCGCGGGCATCGCTCAGCGCCGTCGCATGCGCGAGCACGCCCAGATGACTGACTGCCTCCGTGACGTGCAGCGGCAGCGTGCGCAACGTGGCGCGGGCCTGCGGACCGGCGATGATCAGCCCGGCCTTGAGCCCGGCGAGGTTCCATGACTTCGACGCCGACGTCACCACGAAAGACCTCTCTGCCCCCGGCAATGTGGTGAAAGGAACATGGGCAGGCCCTGCGAGCGGCGCGTGGATCTCGTCGGAGATCACAGTGACGTCGTAGCGTTGCGCCAGCGCGGCGACGGCGGCCAGTTCGTCGTGCGTGTGGATCGTGCCGTGCGGGTTGTGGGGTGAACACAACAGGTAGGCCGACGGGCGGGGGCCACGGTCCCCAGAGAATGCTGCTTCCAGTCCCGCGAGATCCAGTCGGCCGTCGTCGCCCATCGGGACTTCAAGAATGGGCCGGCCGGTCTCGAGGCATACCGCCCGGAAAGGAGGGTAGATGGCGGGATTGATGACCACCGCATCCCCCGGCTCAGTGGTGGCCAGCACCAGTTCACGCATGCCGGACATCACATCCCCCGCCAGAAGCATGTCCTCCATGTCAGGTTCCCAGCCCCACATCCACTGGGCGAAGGATGCGAAGGCCTCCTGGTACAGCGGCAGCTGCGGGTAACCGGTGTCGCCGTCGAGGATGGCTCGCTGCAGCCGCTCGGTCACAGGTTCAGCCACGTGCACATCCATTTCCGCAACGAACATGGGCAACACGTCGGGTTCGAAGCGGCGCCACTTGATGCTCGTGCGACGGCGCAGTTCATCCAGGGGCACATCAAAGATCGGCATGTCCCTCATTCTGCCGGATGACCCGGGGCTTGGGGCGCACGGGGTTGACGTCCCCAGGTGGGCTCACTTCTGGGGTCTCAGCAGCCCAGACGACCTCTACCACTCCCATCGTCGAGTTTGCCAGCTCCCTCCATCGCCTGTGAATGACCGGACACACCGCAATGACTGGGCACCGAGGCAACCTACGGCTCGCTGGCTACTGACCGCGTCAACTCTGGACAGCGCGCTGTGAAGCGGCTGCTGATTGCGGCGTGTCCGGTTGAAATGGACGTCGGCTCCGACCACCGGTCACCCACGTCGTCTGCATTTCTGCATCTGGACTGCATACGCACCGCCCGCACTTTTGTTCAGCGCTGCCCGGTGGCGCATACTTGGGACGGCGTCCGCAAGGCAGGGATGGGGCCATCACCCCGGAGCTGCCGGAAGAACAGCCCTCACCAGGGCCCAGTAGAACCGGCTGCGGCACCGCACATCAAGAGGGGATCTGACACAGATTCCAAGGAGGGTGGTACCGCGGGCTTGACTGCTCGTCCCTTCGTTTCATGCAGTATTTGTGGTTGAAGCGAAGAGGAACCTGATGAGCGAGTACAAACCCGTCCCGGCAAGCGTCGATTTTCCGGCCATGGAGGCCGAGATCATGAAGCTGTGGGACCACCGAGGCACCTTCGACAAATCACTGGCCGCGACTGCGGATGGGGAGAAGTGGACCTTCTACGAGGGCCCGCCCACGGCCAACGGCAGGCCGGGCACCCACCACATCGAGGCCCGCGTTTTCAAGGACCTGTTCCCCCGCTTCAAGACCATGCAGGGCTACCGCGTCGACCGCAAGGCAGGCTGGGACTGCCACGGCCTGCCCGTCGAACTCGCCGTCGAGAAGGAGTTGGGTTTCTCCGGCAAGCCGGACATCGAGAACTACGGAGTGGAGGCCTTCAACGCCCGCTGCCGCGAATCCGTGCTGCGTCACGTGGGTGACTTCGAGGACCTCACCCGCCGCATGGGGTACTGGGTGAACATGGACGACGCATACGTCACCATGACCCCGCAGTACGTGCAATCCGTCTGGTGGGCCCTCAAGGAAATCTTCACCAAGGGCCTCCTGCAGGAGGACTACCGGGTGGCACCGTACTGTCCCCGCTGCGGCACCACCCTCTCGGACCACGAACTGGCGCAGGGCTACGAGGACGTCACCGATCCTTCGGTGTACGTCCGCTTCCCCCTCACCAGTGGCCCGCTGGCCGGTGAGACGGACATGCTGGTGTGGACCACCACCCCGTGGACACTGGTGTCGAACACCGCAGTCGCGGTCCACCCCGGCGTCGACTACGTGGTGGGTACCCATCCCGAGCACAAGTCGCTGATCGTGGCCGAACCACTCTTCGACGCTGTCCTGGGCGAGGAATGGACCCGCGGACAGAGTTTCAACGGCACGGACATGGAGCGCTGGCACTACCAGCGTCCCTTCGAACTCGTGGACTTCCCCGAATCCGACCGCGGCGCCCTTCGACAAGCTCAGGACAGGGCCCACATCGTGGTGCTGGCCGATTACGTCACCACCGACGACGGCTCCGGACTCGTGCACCAAGCGCCTGCCTTCGGTGAGGACGACATGCGGGTCTGCCGCGAATACGGACTTCCCTTCGTGAACCCCATCCGCCCGGACGGCACCTTCGAGGCTGGTATCCCTCTGGTGGGCGGAGTCTTCTTCAAGACTGCCGACGCCGCACTGGTGGCTGACCTGCAGGCGCGCGACCTGTTGTTCCGCGCCGCCGACTACCTCCACGCCTACCCGCACTGCTGGCGCTGCCACACCGCGCTGCTCTACTACGCCCAGCCGTCCTGGTATATCCGCACCACCGCCATCAAGGACGAGCTCCTGGCCCAGAACGAGGCCACCACCTGGCACCCCGACTCCATCAAACACGGCCGTTTCGGCGATTGGCTGGAGAACAACGTGGACTGGGCCCTGTCACGTTCCCGCTACTGGGGCACCCCGCTGCCCATCTGGCGCAATGTGGAGGATGGCTCCGACCTGATCTGCGTCGGCTCACTGGCAGAGCTGGGTGAGCTGGCCGGCAAGGATCTCTCGGACCTCGACCCCCATCGCCCCTTCATCGACGACGTCATCATCGAACGCGACGGCAAGACCTACCACCGTGTGCCTGAGGTGATCGACGCCTGGTTCGACTCCGGCGCCATGCCCTTCGGACAATGGGGCTACCCGCACGCGGAGGGCTCCGTCGAAGCCTTTGAGGCGCACTACCCTGCGGATTTCATCTGCGAAGCCATTGACCAGACACGCGGTTGGTTCTACTCCCTCATGGCTGTGGGCACGCTGGTGTTCGAGCAGTCCAGCTACAATGAGGTTCTCTGCCTCGGCCACATCCTGGCTGAGGATGGCCGCAAAATGAGCAAGCACCTGGGCAACATTCTGGAGCCCATGCCATTGATGGAGCGCCACGGGGCCGACGCCGTTCGCTGGTTCATGGCGTGCTCCGGCTCACCGTGGGCGGGACGTCGGGTGGGTGATTCCACGATTGGTGAGACTGTTCGCAAGGTGTTGTTGACCTACTGGAACACCGTCGCCTTCCAGTCCCTGTATGCGCGCGCCGGGAACTGGTCCCCCACGGGCGACGCGCCCGCCGTGACAGATCGGCGGGTGCCGGATCAGTGGCTGGCATCCGAGACCGCAATCCTGGTGCGCGACGTCACCGCTGCCCTGGAGGTCTTTGACACCCAGCGCGCCGGCAACCTTCTGGCGTCGTTCGTGGACGATCTGTCCAACTGGTACGTCCGTCGCGCACGCCGTCGCTTCTGGAGCGCCGAGCCCTCCTCTCTGTGGACGCTGCACGAGACGCTCCACACCCTCACCCGGCTGCTCGCGCCCATCATGCCCTTCGTCACTGAGCGGGTGTGGCAGGACATGGTCCTCCCAACGGATCCCGACGGCCCCTCCTCGGTACATCTGGCCAGCTGGCCAGTGGCGGATGAGGACATCATCAACACCGAGCTGTCGACGGCCATGCGCGTCACCCGTCGGATGGTGCAACTCGGCCGGGCGGCGCGCTCGGAATCGAAGATCAAGGTGCGCCAGCCGCTCAACCGCATGCTGGTGCCCTCATCGGCGCTGGCGGTGCTGACCCCTGAACTCCAGGACGAGGTGCGAGCCGAGCTGAACGTGAACCAGTTGGAATCCTTCGGCTCAGCCGGTGACCTCGTCGAGTACTCGGCCAAGGGCAACTTCCGCAGCCTTGGACGGCGCTTCGGCAAGCAGACACCACACGTGGCAGCTGCCATCGCCAACGCCGACGCCGCCCGCCTCGCTGCGGAGTTGTCCGAAAGCGGCACCACGACCGTGGAGTTCGAGGGTGAAACCCTGGAGCTTGTCGTCGAGGATGTGCTGCTCACCGAGCGGCCCCGCGAGGGTTGGTCAGTGGTCAACGAGCAAGGTGAAACCGTGGCCCTCGACCTGGAACTGACGCCCGAGTTACTGCGCGCCGGTATGGCCCGCGATGTCATTCGCTTCATCCAGGAAGCACGCAAAAGGGCCGGCCTGGACGTCAGCGACCGCATCATTCTGCAGTGGAATGCGAGCGGCGAACTGGCGGTGGCTGTGGAGGAGCACTCCGGCATGATCGCCGACGAGGTCCTGGCCGTCGGTATGCGGCTGGTCCCCAACATGGACTCTGCCGACGAGGTCGACAGTGGTCTCGGCATAGCCGTATCGCTGACCCGGGCGGTGCTGTAGAACCCCCAGGGAAGGGACTTGGCGGACACGGGTCCCCTCACCCACCGGACACGCCTCATTCATTGGCCGCCACATCATATAACTGCAAGGTGGACAGTGAATGCCGCGAGTCGGGTCGTTTGGGGCATGTCTGATCCGGCGCAGGGCGTACGCGAGCTGATCGATTAGCCGCCGCGAGGTACGAGCAGCGACGTGTCGAGATCCTCGTTCAGCCGCATGAGGGCCTCGACACGCGCAAGGCTCGTTCCTCGCCGAGCGCTACTCGACCACCGGGTGAGAGCGTT
>CANLSH010000023.1 GCA_947493705.1 uncultured Arachnia sp.
GCCGGGCGGGATGAGATGGTGTCACGACATCTGGTGCGTGTACTGGATGTCCATATCCAGATGTAGGGGCGCCAGATTGCCCGATCCGGTGCGCCGCAGCCAGGACATGATTGATCAGTGGTTCCCTACTCTTGGAAGGCGATCTCGATCGTCTCGTTGCTGTCTATGACATCGCGCACAGCGTCGCTGGTGAAGGCCCTCTTCAGGGCTTCGGCGGCAGGGGAATCGGCGTCCTCCTCACGGACGACCACTTGCAGGGCGAAGTCGTCGTCCAGCTCAGTCAGCAAACCGTCTTCCTCCGGGGTCAGGCCCAGCGCCGCGATCTGGGAGGGCCACTGGAAGACGAGATCCGCTTCCTCGTAAGCCGCGTTCAAGGCAGGGATGGCGACTTCCAGGAATTCGAGTGCCTTGGGGTTCTCGGTGATGTCCTCGACGGTTGCCGCGTAGGGGTCGATCTCTGGATCGAGGGTGATGATCCCCTCGTCGGCGAGGAGGTTGAGTGCCCGGCCCCGGTTGGAGGCGTCGTCGGGGATTGCCACCGTTCCCTTCGTCGGCAGATCGGAGATGTCCTCGATCGTCTTGGAGTAGAAAGCGATGACGAAGTTGTACACGGGTTGAATCGCGACCAGAGAAGCGTCGTTGCCAGCGTTGAACCCCTCCATGTACGGCTCGTGCTGGGAGAAATTGCCATCGATGTCCCCATCGTTGAGGATGACGTTCGACGTCACATAGTCGGATACCTCCACGAGTTCGATCTCGTAGCCATCCTCGATCGCCTCGGCGGCGGCGTTGACGACATCGGTCATCGGGGACAGGACGGCTGCGATCTCCAGCGTGACAGTCTCCTCAGTCGTCGCGGGGTCGGGGTCGTTGTTCGTGGTGCCACTGTCCGGTTGGGTGGAGCAGCTGGCCAGCATCAGGGCCGAGGCCAGAGCGAGGGCGGCCAGTCGTATTGGGCGGTGATGTGTGATCATGTGTCTTCCTTCTCTTTGCTGGGATCAGCTCTTTGCTGGGATCAGTTTGTGCGGTGGTCGAAGTGCTCGGAGAGGCGATACCCCAACCCCTGCATGGCCAGAACGCAGACGATGATGATGATGATCGTCGTGTACATGAGCAGGAAGTTGTACTCCTGGTAGCCGTATCGCATCGCGAAGTCCCCGATCCCCCCGCCGCCGACCACGCCGAGGATGGTGGAGTAGGACAGCAGGCTGATCGACGCCGAGGTGAGGGCGTAGAGCAGCCCCGGGAGTGCCTCGGGAAAGTAGATGCGCCACACCACCTGGGGCAGTGTCGCTCCCATCGCATCAGCCATGCGGGAGATGCCGGCGGGGATCTCTCGCATGATCTGTTCCACCAGGCGCGCGTAGATCGCCACGGCGACGAAGCACAACGGCAGCGTCGCCGCACGGGTTCCAAAGCTTGTCCCCATGACGGCACGGGTGAACGGGATGAGGAAGACGACGAGCAGCAGGAAAGGGAAGGAGCGAACGACGTTGATGTAGGCATTCGTGATCGACCACAGGAGGCGGTTCTCGGCAAGACCCCCTCGCTGGGTGAGGAAAACCGTCATGCCCAACGGCAGGCCGAGGACAGCGGCGGCCACGAGGGAGACTGCGACCATGTACGCCGTT
The DNA here is from genome assembly GCA_947493705.1 of uncultured Arachnia sp. Lineage (GTDB taxonomy): Bacteria > Actinomycetota > Actinomycetes > Propionibacteriales > Propionibacteriaceae > Arachnia. Next base: position 1,632 of record CANLSH010000023.1, read on the forward strand.
TCAAGAAGCGCTGTCGCCATCGCCGCGCCGTGGGCGGAGAACACCTCCGACAATTCGTTCATCCGGGACCCTGTGCCCGGATGGGAGGTTTCCCAAGCTCCTGCGTCACCTGCTCGCGATAGCTGGGCAGGGACCGGTATCCGCTCGTGGCGATGTCGAACACCTCACACAGGACGCCGCGCTCCAGGAGGGCGGCCCGGTCGCAGATCGCCTTGACGACGTCGAGGTCGTGGGTGACGACCACCACCGTTGTGCCGAACTCCGTCCGCGCGTTGGCGAGTACCCGCAAGACGTCAGCGGTGGTGGAGGTATCGAGGGATGAGGTGGGTTCGTCGCACAACAGAAGTGACGGCCGGCCCACCAGGGCGCGGGCCAGCGCGACGCGCTGTTGTTCACCCCCGCTGAGCTGGGCGGGAAAGTGCTCGATCCGATGGGTGAGACCGACGAAGGAGACGATTTCCTCGACGGCGCGGGCCTCTCGTTCCCGGGCCACCCGTGACGTGTGAACGCCGCGGCGCCGGGCGAGGCGCAGCGGCAGCGCGACATTCTTGCGCACCGTGGCATTGCTCAGCAGATGCACCCCTTGGAACACCACGCCCACATCACGACGCACGGGGCGCAGCCCGCGCCTTCCAAGCTGGGCGATCTCCGTGCCGCCGACGACGATCGATCCCGAGCTGGGGCCACTGAGGCCATTGATCAGGTCCAGCAGGGTCGACTTTCCCGCACCGCTCTCCCCGATGACGCCGAAGATCTCCCCCCGGCCGATGTCCAGATCGAGAGCCTCAAGCGCCGCGGACGTGCTCGCCCCGTAACGCTTCGTGACATTGCGGAAGCGCACGCCCGTCGCTCCCGCTCCACCCGTCACGCCTGCCTCTTTTCGCCGGTGGCCAGTTTTAACGCCGCTTCCAACCATACTGCTCCACCACCAGTGCTTTGCCTTGCGAAGCGTCCTCAACTCTTCGAGGATTTCGCCCACGTCAGCTTCAGTAAGTCGCGCAGCAGGGCGTCGAGCTTCTCTCCGACACCTCGAAGCGCGGCGCCGTCGATGTGCTGACATCGCCTCGGCGGTGGTTGGTGAACGGCACCGCGAACTCGTGGCCGGTGCCGACTCCGTTCCCTTCGGCTGCAGACCATTTGTGGCGGACTTGTCGGTCACGTCATCTAGGCTCTGACCATGACTCTCCTCCCGGGCTTTGAACAGACTCCCGCCGACGTGCTGAAGGTTGCTCGCTCGTTCCCGCGGCTGCGCTACATGGGCTCCAAGTACCGTCTGTTGCCTCACCTCCAGCAAGTGTTTGATGAGATCGGCGGAAGCACAGCAGTTGATGCGTTCTCCGGTTCAGGAGTCGTTTCATACCTCCTGAAGGCGCAAGGGTTCGAGGTCACGAGCAATGATTACCTCAACTTTCCCAGCGTCATAGCGCGAGCCACCGTTGAGAACTCCTCGGACGTATTGACACCCACAACAGTCGATCAGATATGTGGACCGCGGGCTGATGATCGCCACTTCATCCAATCCACTTTCAACGGGTTGTATTTCGACTCGGAAGACCGGATGTTCCTCGACTCGGCATGGTCACACATCGATCTACTCGAAGGGTACGAAAAGGATCTCGCCATTGCAGCCCTCGTTCTCTCCGCCGCTCGAAAGCAACCACGGGGCGTCTTCACCTTCACGGACTCGACCAAGTACGCGGATGGGAGACGTGACTTGCAACTGTCTCTTCGAGAACACTTCCGGGAGCGCGCAGCTGAGTACAGTGCAACTGTTTTCAACAACGGCAAGCTGAGTCGGGCTGTCAGCGGCGACGTGTTCGACCTGGCAACGTCCAGTCCTGACCTGGTCTATCTGGATCCCCCATATGCTCCACCACGAGATGATAATGACTACATCAAGCGATACCATTTCTTGGAGGGGCTCTCCGTCTACTGGCGTGGCGTCACGATCATGGAAGAAACCAAGAGTAAGAAGCTCACCAAGCGGTTCACGCCTTTTGCCTACAAACGCACAATTGAAGATGCGCTGCTACGAACGTTTGAACACTTTTCGGATGCTGGCTCAATTGTGCTTTCGTATTCTTCCAATGCGTTGCCAACTGCGAGTAGAATCGTAGATCTTTTGAAGACCGTGAAGCCGTCGGTCGAAGTGCTCTCGATCGATCACAAGTACAGCTTTGGCACCCATGTGACCGCCACGAGGCGTGACGTCAGCGAGTTTGTCTTCATCGGACGTGACGGATGAGTGGCGTGGTGCCCTCCTTCGAGGCCTACCTCGAGACGCTGGGGCGTCTGACAGGTCACGTGGACCCGACTGCTTCTTCTCCCCAGGGAGAGGAGATCAAGCTTGCAGTCCAGGATCTTGCGGGCCTGAGTGAGATCGAGGTTGCCGACCTCTCGGCGATGATCGTAGAGCAGCCGTCGTTGGTACCGGTGCTCGGCCTCGTTGTTGGATTGAGCCAGGAGAAGTTGAAGAACGCGCTCAAGGACAGTTTCGACACGAGTGGGTGGGTGACGCTTGCCCGAACACGTCCCCAAGAAGTCGTCACCTGGATGGACCGCGAATTCGATTTGGTGCGGCTTCTCAAGGTTCAATTGGCTCGCCAGTATGAGCTTTCTGACGTCCTCATCGCCAGAGCAGGCGGGAGAGTCACAGCCACTCGAGCGGGGAAGTCAGGCCGGAAGGTTGAAGACGAAATAGAGGCGATCGCCAAGGGCCTCGGCCTGCCCTACCAAACGCGAGCGCGTTTCACGGGTGGTAATGGGCGCACGGCGCCATGTGACTTGGTGTTGCCGAACTCCGATGAGGCAGAAATAGTCGTTGCCGCAAAGGGCTTCGACTCCACCGGTAGCAAGTTGACCGACGCTGTCCGAGAAATTGAGGAAATGTCAGACGTGCGGCTTCCTCGCCAGTTTGTCATGGCGGTGGTGGACGGGATCGGCTGGAAGTCCCGCAAAGCTGATCTGCGCAGGATCCATGAACTGTGGGTCGACGGCCGTATCGACGGACTGTACACCCTCGCAACGCTTGACCAGTTCCGAGACGACCTCGAGTACGCTGCGCAGCTTCGTCATCTGATCTGACTCGGGACTGTTTCGAAGCCAGCCCATCGACGGGGCTGCGTAGATTAGGGAACCACTGATCAATCATGGCCTGGCTGCGGCGCACCGGATCAGGCGATCTGGCGCCCCTACATCTGGATATGGACATCCAGTACACGCACCAGATGCAGTAACACCATCTCATCCCGCCCGGCACGTCCTCGCCGAGAACAGCATGAATCAGTGGTTCCTTAGCCTGTGCTCAGCGGTAGTTGGTGAACTGCACGGCGAAGTCGTAGTCGGCGCCCTTGATGAGGTTCTGGACCTCCTGCAGGTCGTCGCGCTTCTTGCTGGAGATCCGGAGTTCATCGCCCTGGATCTGGCACTTCACGCCCTTGGGTCCCTCGTCGCGCACGAGCTTGGAGACCTTCTTGGCGTTCTCCTGCGAGATCCCTTCCTGCGTCGAACAGGTGATCTTCCACATCTTCCCGGACACGCGGGCCTCTCCCGCATCCAGTGCCTTGAGGCTGATGCCGCGTCGCACAAGCTTCGTCTGGAACACGTCGAGGATGGCCTTCACCCGATCTTCGGAGTTGGCTTCCATTTCGATGAGTTCGCCGGACCATTTGATGGAGGAGTCGGTGTTCTTGAAGTCGAAGCGTTGGCTCACCTCCTTCGCCGCCTGGTTCAGGGCGTTGTCCACCTCCTGGCGGTCGACCTTGCTGACGACGTCGAACGAGTTCTCTGATGCCATGAAGCTCCCCTTCAAAGTTGTTGGCCACTGTGGTTGCCAAAATTTCGGCGTGGTGAGGACCATTGTGCCGTGAACCGGGCGTGGGTGCCGGTAAGTAAGTCCTGTCAGAGCTGGGTGCAGTCTGGATCCGCGCAGGGCTCCGGACGAGCGCCAGCGCCGCTTTGTCTCGCGGGGCGGGCCTGCGGTAGTGTTTCCCAACGCTGGCCGAGTGCCAGCACGGCAGATTGCCCGAGCGGCCAAAGGGAGCGGTCTGTAAAACCGTCGGCATCGCCTTCGTTGGTTCGAATCCAACATCTGCCACCAGGTCCCGAATCGGATGGATTCGGGACCTGTTTGCTACCCGGGAGCCGTGACGCCACCCGTAGGTAGGAAAACCACCGATGTATCGGTGGTTTTCTGTGTTTGCGGTGGTGCGCTCCGCACACGGCAGCTTCCCAATGTCACCAGCACCTTCGGTGCACCGTTCGCTGGAAAACTCCGTGCAGGGGGACGCGCGGCAACGAAGCGGCGACGATTTGGTACCGCGTGGCCACCCTGTGTATCTTTGGTCGTCGGCTGGCCCTCATAGCTCAGTCGGTAGAGCGTCTCCATGGTAAGGAGAAGGTCTGCGGTTCGATTCCGCATGAGGGCTCTGTTTCTCCCCGGATTTCGGGAAGGAACTACTCTGACGGGGTAGCTCAGTCGGTAGAGCAAGCGGCTCATAATCGCTGTGTCGCGGGTTCGATTCCCGCTCTCGTCACCGAAGCTTCATCCAACCGTCGCCACCAAGCGCCAACCCCGAGGAATGAGATCATGGCCAAGAAGGGACAGGACGTACGTCCTAAGATCACACTCGCGTGCACCGAGTGCAAGGAGCGCAACTACATCACCAAAAAGAACCGGCGCAATGACCCTGACCGGCTCGAACTCAAGAAGTTCTGCCCCAGGTGCCGCACGCACCAGGCCCACCGCGAGACGCGCTGAGGCCTACCCCTTTTCGTCCTCGACGGCTGCACCCATCATGGGTGTGGCCGTCGATTGCGTTTGACTGGCTCCCGTTTGGCGGGGAAAATTCGGGCGCTTCAAGTAGCCTTGGCAACATGCCCATCACCACAGAGCACGCAGGCCGCTCCTATCCGGCGACGCCGGCATACCGCGTCAGTTCCGCGAAGATCGAAGAGTTCGCTGCAGCGCTCGGGGACACCAATCCTGCCTATTCCGGCGCCGACGCCATGGCTCCGCCCACCTTTGCCGCGGTGATTGCCGCCCAGGCATGGGGTGCGCTCTTCGACGACCCTGACCTCGGCCTCGCGCTGCACCGCACCATGCACACGGACCAAACCTTCACGTTCAGCCGCCCACTGCGCGATGGTGATGATGTGGTGGCGAGACTGTCCATCGAACGGGTGCGCAACCGCGGTGATCTCGACATGGTGACGGTGGTGGTGGACCTCGCCGTCGACGGATCAACGGCATGCATCGCCCGCTCCACCCTCATGCACACCCAGGAGAACTCCCATGGTTGAACAGGTCGTCGCTGGAACTGTTCTGCCCGAGGTGCGCGTACCCATCACGCGGGCCGGCATCGTGCGCTACTCAGGTGCATCCACAGATTTCAATGAGATCCATTTCTCGGACCGTCACGCCAGAGCCATTGGGCTCCCGGGTGTGGTGGCGCATGGAATGTGGACGATGGGAGCGGCGCTGCGCGTCGTCACGGACTGGTGTGGGGATCCAGGCAAGGTGATGGAGTACTTCGTGCGCTTCACTCGGCCCGTCGTCGTACCCGACACGGATGCAGGCGTGGAAGTGGTGTACAACGCAGTCGTCAAGGACGTCTCGGACGGAGTCGCGACCGTGTCGATCACCGCCACCTGTGGGGATGAGGCTGTTCTTGGTGCCGCGCGCGCGCAGGTACGCCTTGACTGAGTCCGAGGCTTGCGACGTGTCCTTCGTGTCCCACCGGGGGAACGCGGGCGGCCAGCCCGAATCCGTACGGCTCGCTGACCACACGACCTTCCGCGTGGGCGGGCCGGCTGCCCGGTTCTTGCGGGCAACCACTCAGGAGCAACTCATTGATGAGGTGCGCAGAGCCGATGGGAGTCAGGAGCCTCTCCTGCTGCTGGGTGGGGGATCCAACATTCTGGTGCCCGACGCCGGCTTCAACGGCACAGTCATCCAAGTGGGAACCCGTGGCATCACGGCAGAGGTGTCCACCTGCGGCGGCGCCGTCGTGCGTGTCCAGGCGGGGGAGAACTGGGACGAGTTTGTCGCCTTCGCGGTCTCCCAGGGCTGGGTGGGCGTGGAGACGCTCTCCGGTATCCCCGGGTCCGTGGGTGCCACTCCCATCCAGAACGTCGGTGCCTATGGCATGGATGTGGCTGCCACCATCAGTTCCGTACGCACCCTGGACCGCAGCACCGGCGCCCTCACGACTTTCGCTGCCGTGGATTGTGGATTCGGGTACCGCACGTCGGTTTTCAAGCGCAACCCGGGGCGCTGGTGCGTGCTTGACGTGTCCTTCCAGTTCCCCCTGGGTGAACTCAGTGCTCCCATCGCCTACCCGGAACTCGCTCGCGCGCTCGGCATCGAGGTGGGGGAGAGGGCCCACACGAAATCTGTCAGGAAGGCGGTGCTGGGAATTCGTCGGTCCAAAGGCATGGTGCTGGATGAGAACGACCATGACACATGGAGTGGCGGATCCTTCTTCACCAACCCCCTGCTGAGCCCTGAGGAGGCTGCCTCCCTGCCTCCGGAGGCGCCTCGATTCCCAGCCGGCGATCGCATCAAGACCAGTGCTGCATGGTTGATCCAGCACGCCGGTTTTGTGCGAGGTCACGGCAACGCGAGAGCGAGCCTGTCCACCAAGCACGCGCTCGCCCTCACCAACAGGGGAGGGGCGGAAGCCGCGGATGTGGTTGATCTCGCCCGGGAAGTGCGGGACGGGGTGTCCGCCCGCTTCGGAATCGATCTGGAGCCTGAGGTGAACATCCTCGGCACCACGTTGTGACGCATCGCACACAGATCTGTCGGTTCGACGCAGTGGCGGGTCGTGGCGTAGCATGGGGGACTGGCGACGTTGGCTCGCGGCTCGGGTTCTGGCTCGGGCGCGCCAAGGATGCCGTGAAGGGTAGTAGCTCAATTGGCAGAGCAGCGGTCTCCAAAACCGCAGGTTGGGGGTTCGAGTCCCTCCTGCCCTGCGAAGCAGTACGGCTGTTTCCAGGCGCCTGCCATCCCCCGGGATGGTGAGGCATTTTGTTTGTTGACTGAAGGGGAAACCGCGTGAGCGACAAGACTCCCGAACCGACGGGGGCCTCTGACCGCGAGGAAGACGCGCTCGAGGGCACGGACGGTTCTGGCGGCCGTCCCGAGGCCGGTCACGGTGAAGCGACCCCTCAGCAGCGTCCCACGGGCTCGACCCGTCGCCGCTCCTCATCGGCACCCGTGCGTCGAGACGCCGCTGCAGCGGACCCGGATGCCGACGACGCCGCGATCGCAGATCTGGAGAACGATTTCTCACCGGCGGAACAGTCTGCGGCGGCCTCGGTCCGCCGGAGTTCCAATGCCCCCGTGAGGAAGGCGACGGCCACCCGCAAGCGTTCCGAATCCGCCAGGGAAGAACACGACCCGTACACCGCCAAGGATCCCGCCACCTTCGTCAAGCAATCCGCGAGTGAGATCAAAAAGGTCGTATGGCCCACCTGGGCGCAACTGACTGTTCTGTTTTTCGCCGTGCTCATTTTCGTACTGTTCATGATCGCTTTCGTGGGCTTGCTCGACGCCGGATTCGGCGCTCTACTGCTGAGACTGCTAGGAGCTTGATTGATGACTGAGAACACAAACCCGTCCGAGGATTTCGAAATCGACCTGGGCGAGATTGACACCCCTGATCAGAGCGACGACGTCGAAATTGACCTGGGTGCCCCGTCGGTGGACGAAGAGGCCGAAGAAGAAGTTGTGCTGGCCGATGAGCCCGAGGAGGAAGCCGAGGACGAGGGCGACGAAGGCGAGGACGAGACCGACGTCGCCATCGAGGCCCTGCGCCAGGAGCTCGAGTCCAAGTTTGGTGAGTGGTACGTCATCCACACCTATTCCGGCATGGAGAATCGTGTCAAACAGAACGTGGATGCCCGCGCCCAGTCACTGGACATGGAGGACTTCATCTTCGAGACGATCGTCCCCACCGAGGACGTCGTCGAACTGCGCAACAACACCCGCAAAACCGTCACCCGGTGCGTGTTGCCCGGCTATGTTCTGGTGCGCATGGACCTGACCGATGAGTCGTGGGGTGTCGTGCGTCACACACCTTCGGTCACCGGTTTCGTCGGCCACGGCCAGACGCCGGTCCCGCTGAGTGTGGACGAGGTGTTGCACATGCTGACCCCCTCGGTCATCGCCCGGGTCGCTGCTGAGTCCAGCGACACTTCCGCCAAGCAGCGGAACAAAAAGGTGGAAGTGGTCGACTTCGAAATTGGCGATTCCATCATGGTTGCCGACGGTCCCTTCGCCGGTATGCACGCCACAATCACCGAACTCAACCCCAAGAACGCGCGTTTGAAGGCCCTCGTGGACTTCATGGGCCGTGAGACGCCGCTGGACCTGGAATTCAAACAGGTCGAGAAAGTCGTCTAAGCTGCACTGGCTCCGTCTGCGCTTTTTTTGCCGAGAATCGCTCAGCCGGTGCTGCCAACACCATCATCCTCAACACTAAGGACCCCTCATGCCTCCCAAGAAGAAGGTGGCGGCCCTCGTCAAGGTCGCACTGAACGCTGGCTCGGCCACGCCCGCACCGCCGGTCGGTACCGCTCTCGGACCGCACGGCGTCAACATCATGGAATTCGTCAAGGCCTACAACGCCGCCACCGAATCCCAGCGTGGCAACGTCATTCCCGTCGAGATCACCATCTACGAGGACCGCACGTTCACCTTCATCACGAAGACGCCGCCGGCAGCTGAACTCATCAAGAAGGCCGCTGGGCTCAGCAAGGGTTCGGAGAACCCCCTGGCCAACAAGGTCGGCAAGCTCACCAAGGACCAGGTCCGTGAGATCGCCACCCAGAAGCTGCCCGATCTCAACGCCAATGACGTTGAGGCCGCCATGCAGATCGTTGAAGGAACCGCCCGCTCCATGGGCGTCGAAGTCAACTGACCGACACTTAATTGCCTCCGTACCTGGAAGGGATTCATCCCACTCGAACCAGGAACTGGTGGACCAGCTCGCGAGGCTGGCTAACACGTAAGGAACCAGAATCATGAAGAACAGCAAGGCATACAAGGCGGCCGCCGACAAGCGTGACGCCGATCAGCAGCACAGCCCTGAGGAAGCCATCCGCCTCGTCAAGGAGATGGCAACCGCGAAGTTCGACGAATCGATCGATGTCGCAGTGCGGCTCGGCGTTGATCCACGTAAGGCTGACCAGATGGTCCGCGGTACGGTCAACCTTCCCCACGGCACTGGAAAGACGGCACGGGTCCTTGTCTTCGCCACCGGTGATCGTGCGGAGCAGGCTCTGGCCGCAGGCGCAGACGAAGTGGGCAGCGATGAGCTGATCGAGAAGGTGGCTGGTGGCTACCTCGATTTCGACGCAGTCGTCGCCACCCCTGATCTCATGGGCAAGGTCGGTCGACTGGGCCGTGTGCTCGGGCCCCGTGGCCTCATGCCCAACCCGAAGACCGGCACCGTGACCATGGATGTCACCAAGGCTGTCTCGGACATCAAGGGCGGAAAGATCGAGTTCCGTATCGATCGCCACGGCAACCTGCAGTACCTCATCGGCAAGTCCAGCTTCACGGCGCAGCAGTTGGCTGAGAACTACTACTCCGTGCTGGACGAGGTGCACCGTCTGAAGCCGTCGGCCTCCAAGGGACGCTACATCCGCAAAATCGCGGTGTCCGCCACGATGAGCCCGAGCGTGCTCATTGACGGTTCGGTCACCAAGCCAGCCGAGGACTGAGTCCATCCCGTGCCCGCATCTCCACTTGGTGGGGATGCGGGCACTGTCGTCTCCGCAGTGGCTTCGGGGCGGGTTCAGCCGGAAGATTCTACTGTGACAATCAGGTGCGTTGGGAAGTTGTTGTTCGCGTCGCCGGGTGGAGGCGGTTCAGTCATCATTGCTCCGATGGTCACCGCAGAGTACTGGTGCACTGAATGTGGAATCGTTCCTACATGCTGAGAGCGTGGCTGCCCGTAGTCTGATAAGACTTTGGGAACGAATGGGCTGCTGCCCGGTCAAATGGACTCCTCGCGCCTTACTGTGTCCTCCAAGCTCCGTGACGAGGCGGGGGGGTGCTCAGGAAGGGACATGACGATGATGCGGATAAGAAAGGGACTGGTCCTGCTGGCGGTAGGTGCGCTCACGCTCACCGCTTGTGGTGGTGATGATGATGGAGGGGCAGGGTCGCAAGAGACAGCTGAAGGCATTGACTTCTCGGCCACACCGGAGGGAACTGTCAAAACAATGGGGTTCAACCCCAGCGATGAAGTGGGCAGCTCCCGCTCTGATCTTGCAGAGGAGCGTCTGGACGGCGTCACTGTCGACATGGATACGGCGAATTTTGATCCACAGAAATTCGCGGCGCTGTCAGCCTCAGGTGACCTGCCGGATGTGGTGCAGATGGACCGCAACACCATAGCCACGTTCGCACAGAAGGGTTTGATCATGCCGCTCGGGGAGTGCTTCGCTGCCCAGGACGTCAACCCAGAGGAGTACTGGTACCCCGCCGTTGTGCAGGAGGCGAGCTGGGATGGGGACGTCTACGGTGCGCCGCAGTTCTTCCAGCCGGGAATGATCATCATCAACACGCGCGTGGCCGATGCGGCAGGGGTGGTGCCGGAAGAGATCGACACCTCCCAGCCGGACCAACTCGTGGAAGTGACTGAGAAGATGACGACGATGAGTGGTGCGCAGCCCACCACCCTCGGATTTGATCCTGACATGCCTGGATCCACCACCACGTGGATTGAGGTGTTCGGTGGCAGCGTGATGGACGAGGAGGGCAAGCCCACGCTCGACGATTCCAAGAACGTCGAGGCGCTCCAGTGGCTGGGTGAGATCATGGACGCTCAAGGGGGCTATCCGGAGGTCACGTCGTTCAAGCAGACATGGGATGTGTTCGGGGCGGAGAACCAGTATGTCGCGGATCAGGTAGGGGCTGCCCTGTGGGCACAGTGGTACATCAATGTCTTGGCCGATACCAAGGATGAGGTGGAGTTGACGTCGCAGCCGGTCAGGGATGTGGACGGCAACGTGTTCGCTCTGGCTGGTGGGACGGCGTTGGCCATCCCAACGCAGGCAGAGAACCCTGTGGCTGGCTGCGAGTGGATCACCACGGTGACCGGTCTGGACGCGTGGGAGGCCGCCGGCGATGCCCGGGCGCAGACTGTCATTGAGAACGACTCCGTCAACACCGGACTGTTCACCGGTTCCCCGGTGGCGGACCAGGCAGTACGCGACGCCCATGTCGTGGAGACCGGCAATGAGAGCTTCGACCAGCTGATCGCAACCAGCTACGAGACGCTGGCGGATGTGCGAACCGTCGGGGTCTCCCCGGTCGGCCAGGCGATCAACAGCGCCCTGCAGAACGCCGCGGGTGCCGCACTGAGCGGTGAGCAGTCCGCGGAGGATGCGTTGAGTGATGCGCAGGACACGGCGATGCGGGAGTGGGACGGCCTGGACAGCTGAGTTACCACGTCCACCGTGACGGCGAGGGGTCCGATTTTCGGACCCCTCGTTCGCGTTGGTGCCGGTGGCCTCGCGTGATCCGCGAGCCGGTCGCACAATCGACGGGAATTGCGTTCTCCCGAGTCTTGTAAACGCGTGGAGAGCCATGCACGATGGGATGTGTGAACGATCCCACAGTGGTTACCGGTGCTCGACGCATCGGGCCGGAGCGCTTGGCTGGCCGCTCCGGAACCATGGCAATGGTGGCGATGGACCAGCGGGAAAGCCTGCGTACCATGTTCGCCGAGGCTGGCCAGCGCGACGTTGGCGACCACGTGCTCATCGACTTCAAGCGCTGTGTGACCGCTGAGCTGACGCCATACGCCTCCGCCCTCCTGGTGGACCACCAGTACGGCCTGCGCGGCATCGTCGACGACGGACTCGTGGCCCCCGGCTGCGCTGTCATCGCGGCCGCGGACCACCTCGAACAACCGCCCGGGGGACAGGTGGAGGACACGGGATTAGACGATCAAGTCATCGCGCCCGGTTTCAATCTGCATCGGGTGGATGCACTCAAATTGCTGGTGATCTGGCGGCGGGACGAGCATCGTGATGAACGGGTGGAGCTTGCGCGGCGGTTCGTCGCCCTCGCTGAGGAGCGGGGTGTGGCGTCAGTGCTGGAGCCTGTGGTGCGTGCCACGCCTGCCGAGTTGGCGGCGGGATCGTGGGACAGGGAGGCCGCCATCCGAGATGCGGCGCGCGAGCTCTCGGTCCTCGGACCGGACTTGTACAAGGTTCAGGTGCCATTGGAGGGCAGGGGTGAAAACGAGACCCTGTTGGGGGAATGCCAGCGGCTGGATGAGGTGATCGCCACGCCGTGGGTGGTGCTGTCCCAAGGGGTTCCCGTCCCACTGTTCCCCGAGGCTGTGCGCGCCGCTTGTATGGCCGGCGCCTCGGGATTCCTTGCCGGGCGTGCGTTGTGGAGCGACGTCGTCGGTGCAGCGGATCAGCGTGCCGCCCTGCGGGAGGTGTCAGTCCCGCGACTGCGTCGGCTGCGTCAGATTGTCGACGATCACGCCCGCCCCTGGTGTGAGGCGGCCGCCCACAAGGGGCACCTATGAAGCCACATGCGGGACTGCTGCATACCGCCCCAGCCCTGGCGCCGGAGTTCGACACACGCCTCCATGACGCCATCCCCGACGCTCGCGTGACGCACCTGGTGGACGCCTCGCTCCTCGCCCAGGCGATCGCGACCGGCGTCGACGACGCCCTCACTGCGCGTGTCGTGGCCGATTGCCGTGCGCTGGCCGATCTGGGTTGTGACGCAATCCTGGTGACGTGCTCGTCGATTGGTGAGGCGACGGAATGTGCCGGACGGAAGCTGGCGCTACCGGTATTGCGCGTTGATCAGCGCATGGCCGCGGAAGCCGCCCGGTTGGTGCTCTTACCGGGCGCAAAAGGTCGGATCGCGGTCATCGCGACCCTGGAGTCGACGCTCGAACCCTCCGTGCAACTAGTGAAGCGGGCGCTCGGCCCTGACGAGGGGGTCACCGTCGAGCCTGTGCTCTGCACCGGGGCGGCCGAGGCGCGGGGCCGGGGAGATGATCGCGAACACGATCGGATCATCAGAAGCCGGGTGCAGACGCTTGATCCTGTGGATGTGGTGATCCTGGCGCAGGCGTCGATGAGCAGCGCTGCTGTGGACGCCGCAGTGGACGTCCCAATATTGAGTTCCCCCGAGGGGGCCGTTTGGGCGCTGGCCGACGCCCTGGGTTCGCGGGCGAGGGTGGACGCTGGGGAGTAATGATGCACAGCGTAAAGGTGTCTTCGCCCCCCATCACGGTGGAGGAGCTGACCGGCTTGCTCGGTTCGGGTGAGGCGAGTTCAGTCGAACTGGTGGAGGCATCATTCGAAAGGATCGCGACGCTGGATGATGGCTTCGACGGCCTGCGCGCGGTGATCTCCCTGTCACCCCATGCCCGTGAAGCCGCGCGTGAGGCGGATGCGCGTCGACGCGAGGGCGCGCTCCGGTCACCGCTGGACGGAATACCGTTCCTGGTCAAGGACTGCATCGAGACCTTTGACACCGCCACCACACACGGGTCATCGTTGTTTCGGGGCTGGAATTCGACGCAGGATGCAGGCAGCGTGCGGGCGTTGCGGCGCGCAGGAGCCGTGATGGTGGGCAAGGCCAGTCTTGACGACTTCGCGGCAGCCACCGTCGGAGTATCAAGCCTGCGGGGCACAATGCCGAATCCGGCCGATATGAGTCGGACGGTCGGTGGTTCGAGCGGGGGGTCCGCGTCGTCGGTGGCAGCCGGGTACGTCCCCGTTGCCATCGGTACCGACACGGGCGGTTCCCTGCGGATCCCCGCCGCGGCCTGCGGTGTCACCACAATACGTCCCACTCCCGGCACCGTGCCCACCGATGGCATCTTTCCTCGCTCTCTGGGACAGGATGCGGTCGGGCCGCTTGCCGCCACGGTGCTCGGAGCCGCCATCGCGGTGGACGTGATGCGTGGCTTCCGCGGTGTCCCAGACGATCGATGTCTGGCGCCGCCGGCCGAGCAAGCACGCCAAGACCCGCATCGGGTGCTGCGGGGGCTGACGATCGGTGTGGTCCGAGGTGATCTGACTGTCTGGGGACACATGGTCGACCCGGACGTCACCAAACTGGTTGAGCATGCGGTCGACGTGCTGGCCGACGCCGGGGCGCGCGTCGTGGAGGCTTCGCCACCGGCGCCGCAGCTGCTGGATGCCACAGCGCTGATCACATATGAGTCGGCCATCGCTGTCGACGCCTACCTGGCTGCACGTCCCACCGCGCCGGTACGGACATTCGTCGAGCTGGTCGAGTCCAAGCAGTACAGCGCAGCCGCCGGCGTCGCATTCGAACGAGAGCTTCCCGAGAACGCCGGAAGCCGGCAGAGCACCCGGCTGGGCGTCATGGCCCAGCGTGCCGTCCTACGTCAGTGGACCCGGGGTTTCTGGGACAGCGACGGGATCGACGTGGTGATGTATGCCACCACCCAACACGTCGCGGGTCCCATCGGGGCGCTGCCCACCGGGGTTTACACCCGCTGGGCGGAGCATGCCGACCTGCCCGCCCTCGCACTACCTGTGGGATTTGTCGAGGTGCCGGGTGGCGCGTTGCTGCCAGCCAGCGCGGAGTTCCTGGCGCGCCCCTTCAGGGAGGACCTGCTGGTGCGCGTCGCTGGCGCCCTTGAGGCGCTGCTCGTCGACTAGCGCTTCTGCTTCCTCGATTCCATGTTTGGTCTTTACCTCTCCCCGGAGCAGATGGTTGACTTCAATGTGGAATCGTTCCTACACCGGAGGCACCATGCATCGTGGTACAGCAGATCCGCATGCACGACTGGAGCGCACCCTGGCCCAGCGTGTGGTGCCGGCGGTTCATTCCCAGCGGATGCCGGTGCGTCTGACGGTGGCACATCTGCCGGGTGAGCCGATCAGTTTCGATGAAGCGGTGGCCCTCCCACACGTCCCCATCGCTGTCGGCGACTGGTGGGGGCCTCCCTGGTCCACCAGCTGGTTCCGCCTGGAGGCGACGGTCCCGCCCGACATGGCAGGCAAGGTCGTGGAACTGGTGTTCAACCCCGGATGGAATGCACAGGAGGGACCGGGCTTCTCGGCGGAGGCTCTCGCCTACACAGCTGACGGCACACCCATCAAGGGCGTCGAGCCCAGGACGGCGTGGTTACCGATCTCGGAATCTGCCCGCGCCGGTTATGTCGTCGATATCCACGTGGAAGCTGCCGCCAATCCCCGCATCGTCGGGTTCGAGTCCACACCCCTGGGCGACCCGCTCACTGCCACCGATAAGCCCCTGTACCAAGTGCTGCAGGCCGAGCTCGTCGTCGTGGAACCAGAGGTGCGAGCCCTGGCGATGGACATGCAGGTCCTCAAAGAGCTTGCCCCGGTGCTGCCGCAGGACGAACCTCGGGCCCGCGGGATCTGGTTGGCGCTGCAGCACGCCATGGACGCCCTCGATCTTCGCGACGTGGTGGGGACCGCACCGCAGGCGCGGGCCCTGTTGGCAGAACCGCTGTCCCGGCCAGCGACGCCCAGCGCCCCCTTCGTCTCAGCGGTGGGCCATGCGCACATCGACTCCGCCTGGCTGTGGCCGGTGCGCGAGACCATTCGCAAGTGCTCACGCACGTTCGCCAACGTGCTTGACCTCTGCGACACCTATTCGGACTTCGTCTTCGCCGCCTCCTCGGCCCAGCAGTACGCCTGGGTGAAGGAGGCTCATCCGCAGATCTTCGATGGCATCGCATCCAAGATCACCACCGGAGCATTCGTCCCCGTCGGCGGCATGTGGGTGGAGTCAGACGCCAACCTCCCCGGCGGGGAGTCGATGGTGCGCCAACTGGTGGAGGGCAAGCGGTTCTTCCTTGAGGAATTCGGAGTCGATTGCAGCGAAGTGTGGCTGCCTGACTCGTTCGGATACAGCGCTGCGCTGCCGCAACTGTTCCGGCTGGCTGGATCGCGGTACTTCCTGTCGCAGAAGTTGTCGTGGAATCAGACCAACTCGTTTCCGCACCACACGTTCTGGTGGCAGGGCATCGACGGGTCCCGCGTTTTCGCCCACTTTCCGCCGTCAGACACCTACAGCTCCGAACTCACTGCTGAACAGTTGGCATTCGGGATGCACAACTTCAGGGAGAGTGCCGTTGCCACGCGCAGCCTGATGCCCTTCGGCTTCGGTGACGGCGGAGGTGGACCGACACGCGAGATGATGGAGATCGCGCATCGCGTGCGGAACCTGGAGGGTTCACCCAAGGTCACCATCGAGGCGCCGGAGAAGTTCTTCGTCGCCGCCGAAGCCGAGTATCCTGACGCGCCTGTCTGGGACGGGGAGCTCTACCTTGAGTTTCACCGGGGTGTCTACACCAGCCAGCACCGCGGCAAGCAGGGCAACCGGCGCACCGAGGCATTGCTGCACGAGGCCGAGTTGTGGTGCGCCCACGCCGCCGTGGTCACAGACGCCCCCTATCCGTATGACGAGCTGCGCAGACTGTGGCGTCAGACGCTGCTGTTGCAGTTCCACGACATCCTCCCCGGCAGCTCCATCGCATGGGTGCACAGGGAAACCGAGGAGAACTACCGGCAGATCGCCGGGGAGTTGGAGCCATTGATTACTTCAGCGCAGCGAGCGCTGGCTGGCGACGGCGAGGTTCCGTTGATCTTCAACGCCGCCCCGGATGCCCGCCACGGCATCGCCGCTATGGCTGCTGACCAAGGGGCAGAGGAGACGCTTGCGGTGAGCTTCCAGCAGAAAGACGCTGGAAGCGTCGTGTTGGACAATGGCCTGGTTCGTCTCCGTATCGACGCCGACGGCACCATCGGATCCGTCTTCGACCTGGTGGCGCAGCGTGAAGTGCTGGTGGCCGGCTCGGCCGCCAACGTGCTGCAACTGCACCCCGACGCCCCGGTGCGGTTTGACGCGTGGGACATCGACAGTTTCTATCGCAACACCATCCGGCAACTGTGGGACGTGACGGACATGACCGTGACCACCGGTGACTTCGGTGCCCGCGTGACGGTGACACGCGATGACAATGGCTCGCACTACGTTCAGGTAACGACGCTGGCGCCCGGAACTCGGCGAATCGACTTCGAGCTGTCCGTGGACTGGCGGGCGCGGGAAACCCTCTTGAAAGCGGCCTTCGCCGTCGACGTCCACGCCGACGTCTCGAGTGCCGAGGTGCAGTTCGGGCATGTGCGCCGCCCGATTCATACCAACTCTTCGGTGGACGCCGCTCGTTTTGAAATCTGGGCCCATCGCTGGATCCACGTCGCCGAACCCGGTTACGGGGTGGCGCTGGCCAACGATTCCAGTTACGGCCACGACGTCACCCGTGCCGGTCAGGGCGACGCACGCGGCTCCGGCGGCACCACGGTGCGTCTGTCACTGCTGCGCGCCCCCCTGTTCCCGGATCCCGAGACTGACCAGGGGCATCACACTCTGCGCTATGCGCTCGTCGTCGGCGCCGACATCGATGATGCCAGGCGGGAGGGCTACAGCCTCAATCTGCCGG
Organism: uncultured Arachnia sp.; assembly: GCA_947493705.1. Classification (GTDB taxonomy): domain Bacteria; phylum Actinomycetota; class Actinomycetes; order Propionibacteriales; family Propionibacteriaceae; genus Arachnia. Next base: position 19,127 of record CANLSH010000023.1, read on the forward strand.
AGCGTGTCATGTCCGGCGCGGCGGCGGTGCCGCCGTTGTTCGACGCCCATGGCGATGGTGTCCTCGAAACCGTCAAGCTCGCCGACGACCGCTCCGGCGACGTGGTGGTGCGCATCTACGAGCCGCGGGGCGGCCGCGGTCACCTTCTACTGCGGCCGTCGTTCGGCACCTCCGGCGTCACCGCAGTGGACCTGCTGGAGCGCGAGGACGACGAGGTGGCGGCGTTGACTGTTCTGGAGCGCGACCAAGACGGCGCCGTCGCACTCAAGCTCCGCCCGTTCCAGATCGTCACACTGCGGTTCCACCGAGCGTCCAACCAGCCCCGTCAGGAGACACCATGAACACCGCCGATTCCGACGCGGGTCACGAGCAGTATCCCGCACCGCCGTCCAACACCCCCGGCGCCGGGCACACGGAAGCTGCACCTGAGCGGACACTCCACATGATCGGCGCCACCCACATCGACCCGGTGTGGTTGTGGCCGTGGCAGGAGGGCTATCAGGAAGCTCGCGCCACGTTTCGCTCAGTCATCGACCTCATGGAGGAATATTCCGAGTTCACGTTCACCTGTGACCAGGTGGTGCTGCTGGCCTGGGTGGAGGAGCAGGATCCCGGCCTGTTCCAGCAGATCCGTCGACGTGTCGCCGAGGGGCGATGGGTCAACGCGGGCGGTTGGTGGGTGGAACCCGATTGCAACATCCCGATGGGGGAGTCCCTTGTGCGACAGGGCCTCTACGGGCAGCGCTGGCTGCAGTCGCGCTTCGGGGTGGCCGCCACAGTGGGAATGAACGCGGATCCGTTCGGACACACCGCCACAATCCCCATGATCCTTCGTGGCCAGGGGATGGACAGCTACATGTTTCTGCGCCCCGGCCCGCACGAATCGGACCTGGAACACACGCTGTTTCGGTGGCGCTCACCTGACGGCTCCGAGGTGCTGGCCTACCGCATCCCGCACGAGTACTGCAGCCCCGCAGGCCCTGTGGACTACCACGTCGAGAAGGCGCTCGGTGTCATGGACCGCAGCATCGGTGACGCCATGGTCCTCTACGGGGTGGGCAACCACGGCGGCGGACCCACCCGCGCCAACATCGACTCCATCCACCGCTTCGACGCCATGGGCTCATTCGGCCGGCTGGAGCTATCCACGCCGCGCCGCTACTTCGACGCCGTCCTCGCCCGGGACGACTCCTACCTCGAACAGCTGCGCGTGCGAACCGGCGACATGCAGCGTCACGCCGCCGGCTGCTACTCGGCGCACTCCGGCATCAAGGCGTGGCAACAGCGCGCCCAACATGCCGTGCTTGCCGCAGAGCGTTGGGCGGTGGTCGCGGCAGTGCGCAGCGGCCTCGCCTATCCACGGCAAGACCTGGAGCGAGCCTGGAAACATGTGCTGTTCAACCAGTTCCATGACATCCTGCCGGGCACCGCCATCGAGCACGCCTACGGTGACGCACGAGATGAGCTGGGCGCAGCCACAGCGATCGCCAAACACATCACGGCTCGGGCACACAACGTCATCGCTCGCCAGATCCGCATCGCCTTCCGGGCTGGCACGCAACCGGTGGTGGTCTTCAACCCACATCCCTGGCCCGTGAGCGCCGCCGTCGAGATGCACTACGGCTACATCCCCGGTGAGGCGCACGTCATCGATGACACCGACGAGCCGGTGCTTCATCAGCCGATCACCGTGCGCGAGGCCACCACCACCATGGGCCGCAAGTCGCTGGTCTTCCAGGCGCACGTCCCAGCACTCGGCTACGCCACCTACCGCATCGAACCTGGCGCCGGGGCGGCGGTGCCCGGCGCTGAACCCCTGAGCGCCACCTCCACGGTGCTGGAGAATCCCCGCCTACGCGCCGAGTTCGATCCCGACTCCGGAGCGCTGGTGTCCCTGCTGGACAAGACAACGGGCACCGATCCCATCGCCGGGACCTCCGGCGCCCCGGACACCCAGGTGTGCGCGGACCCGACCGACACGTGGGGTCACCGGGTGGTGTCCTATGCCTGGCCCGGTGCGGCCATGCAGCTGCGCTCAATGACACTCATCGAGAACGGACCGCTCATGGCACGGCTGCGCGTCGAGTTGGAGTGGGGCCGGTCACGCCTTGCGCAGGATTTCATGCTCACCCACGACGCTGACTCGCTGGTGGCCGATGTGACATTGGACTGGCACGAGGAGAGACACCTCCTCAAGCTGCGGTTCCCAGTGGCGGTGACGCAGCCGCGCGCAATACACGAGATCCCATTCGCAGAGTTACGGCGTGAGATCGACGGAGCCGAACATCCTGGGCAGGCGTGGGCCGACCTGAGCGGTGACATCGACGGTCATCCGGCCGGCCTGACGGTGGTGATGACCACCAAGCACGCCTGGGACTTCTCTCCGGGCGAGTTTCCCAGCATCGGTGTCACCGCCGTCCGCAGCCCTGTCCACGCCTGGCACGATCCCTTCGTTCTGGGTGAGCACGACCGCTACAGCCACCAGGACCAGGGCCGTCAGTGCTTCCGCTACGAGCTCATCCCGCATGGCGGCGACCACCACGACACCGACCCCGCACGGCGGGCAGCAGTGCTGGGTCTGCCGCTGCGGGCCATGGTGGAAGCAGCACACGGCGGCACCATGGAGGGCAGGGGCAGCTTCGCCTCCGACGGTGCCGGGCCGGTGCAGGTCACCGCCATCAAGGGAACCGAGGATCCCGGTGGCGGACCGGGCGGGACGGATGTGATCGTGCGAGCAGTCGAGATCCGGGGTGAGGCAGGCGCCGCCCACATCGACCTGCCACTTGTCGGCAGAACCATCGACGCGGACTTCACACCGTTTCAGCTGCGTACGTTCATGGTTCCGGCCGACACCGCCGAGCCGATCGTCGAGGTGGACCTGCTGGAGTATCCGCTCACCGCGGGGGAGGACGAACGTGGAGGAGTTTCCTGACGACGAGGTGCAGAACACTGCGAAGGCATGGCACGTACGACGCCCCGGGTACCACTTGGTGGTGCGCAAGGACAGGCCCACTGCCTGGCTCGCCGATGAGAACGACACAGCGTGGACGACGCTGAGCCTGCTGGCATCCGTCCACCGCATCGACGCGGCCGACGAGACGCTCGAGGTGATGCCGCCACGAGCGGTGGTGAGCGACGGCGTCGTCGCGTTCACGTTTCCGGCGTGGACGGCGGCGTGGGAACAGAAACAAGTGGTGCTTGAGGCGCGGGAGGACGCTGTACACCTGCGGGCCGAGGTGATCGGAGTGGGGACGCTGGAGAAAGTCACGCTGGCTGGCGGGGACAGAGTGGACCAGCACGGTGGCTGTGGCCGGTTCCGCTCCTCGATCAGGTTCGGGTCACTCTTCACCCCCGCACCGACGGAGCCCATCCAAGTGGTACGCCCCGCGTCCAGCTCAGCGGTACTCGGTATCGTCGGTGACGCGGCGCCAGGGCGGTTGCACAGCATCTTCTCGCCCCCGCCGCTGACCTTCGCCGTCTCGCGCGCCCCGTCTCCCGGCAACACCGAAGCTGCACCCTCGGGCCCCGCGGCAACCACCATCCCGGACGGGCCGTGGCTGGGAATCTCCGTGGTGGCGGACGTGAAGGCCGCGGGCTTCACCCAGGTGGCCTACGATCCGCTCGATGGGGGCTGGAATCTGACGCTCGACTATGACGGACACACCCGCGTCACCGGTGAGTGGGTATCACCGACGGTGCGGCTGAAGCCGGTGCTGTCACCCTGGGCCGCGATCGTTGATCTTCGCCAGCAGGTGCTGCCCACACCAGCGCCCACCCGTCCACCCGTGTCGGCCTGGTGGCTGGAGCCCATCTTCTGCGGGTGGGGCAGCCAGTGCGCCCGAGTTGCTGCGGTCACCCCGCCACCCGAGCCGGGGATTGCCGACGGCCCGGCCGCCGAGCTCGTCCGGGCGTTGTCGCGTCAAGGCGTCTATGACGAGTGGCTGACCAGGCTGGCAAAGCACGACATTGTCCCCGGCACGATCGTGATCGACGACAAATGGCAGGCCGCGTACGGCCTCTGCAGCATCGACGAGGACAAATGGCCTGACCTGAAGGGCTGGATAGCGGCGCGACACGCGGCCGGGCAGCGAGTGCTGCTGTGGTTCAAGGCGTGGGACCCTGAGGGGCTGCCAGCCAACGAGTGCGTGTTGGATTCACGCGGCAGACCCGTGGCTGCCGATCCGTCCAGCGAGGCGTACCTCAAGCGGCTCGCCCGCACCGTCAGGCACCTCGTGTCTCCTGATGGGGTGGATGCCGATGGGTTCAAGGTTGATTTCACACAGAGGGGCCCCTCGGGGCGGTCCCTGATCAGCGCCGGTGACCACTGCCGCGGTGACGGGGTGTGGGGCATGGCGGCACTGCACCGGCTGTTGGCCACGTTGCGCGACGCCACCAAATCCGGCAAAGCCGATGCGCTGGTGGTGACGCACGCCGTCGATCCCAGATTCCGCGATGTCACCGACATGATCCGTCTCAACGATGTACTGAAACGCGACCCCTCCGGTGTGCCGGTGCCGGTGGTCGCGCAGCTGCGGTTCCGCTCCGATGTCGTGGCTGCCGCCATGCCGGGCGTGCCGGTGGACACCGACCAGTGGCCGATGCCGGACAAACAACAGTGGCTCTCCTACGTCGCGGAGCAGCCGCGACACGGGGTGCCGGCGCTGTATTACGTCGATGCCCTTGACAGGTCCGGGGAGGAGCTCGACGCTGTGGATCTGCAGCAGGTGGCCCACACCTGGGAGACCTACAGGAAGCAACGGCGGCATGGCTGACATCGTCGTGTACGGGGCCACCGCGGCCGGGGTCTGCGCGGCGGTGGCCGCTGCGTCTTCTGGAATGCGGGTGGTGGTGATGGAGCCCGGCCACCACATTGGTGGCATGACCTCGGGAGGGCTCGGTTACACCGACGTGGGAGATCTCCGGGTCGTGGGCGGAGCCGCGGCCCGGTTTCGGAGTGAGGTGGCGCAACACTATGGAGTGGGAGAGGGTCACTGGGCAGGGCCCGAACCTCACGTCGCCGAGGCAATCCTGCGGCGCTGGCTGGAGGAAGCGGGTGTCGAAGTGCTGTTCGGGCACCGCCTTTCTTCCGCCCGCGTGGAGAAGAGAGAGCGGCGGATCGCTGCCGTCGGGGCGGAGGGTGGGGACGAAGTCACCGGAGAGGTGTTCATCGACGCCTCCTACGAGGGCGACGTGATGGCCGCCGCCGGTGTCCCGAGCACCGTCGGGCGGGAGGACACTGGCCTGTACGGCGAGTCGCTGGCCGGCCGACGGGAGATCTTCCCGGGGCGTCACGCAGTGCCGGAGGGCATCTCCCCGTTCCGCGGACCGGGCCGCACCGGCGGTCTCCTGCCCCAGATCAGGACTGAGCCCATGGCGCCCGTGGGCCACGGTGACGGCGGTGTGATGTCCTTTGGCTATCGGGTTTGTCTGACCCGGGCGGGCAACCGTATCGGTTTCGAGCGGCGCGACAACTACGATGCCGACCGCTGGGAGTTGGGGCGCCGTCTGTTCCATCACTGGGCCCGCCGCGGCGCCACCATCACGGCCGGTCAGCTGCTGGGACTCACGCAGAACTTGCCGGGCCTCAAGTGCGACGCGAACTCGCTCGGACCCTTCTCACTCTCGGTCCTCGACGGTTCCGCATGGCGCTATCCGACGGCGGAGCAGACGGAGCGCGAGCAAATCCGTCTGCATCACCTGCACCATGCCCAGGATTTCCTGTACTTCCTGTCCCATGACCCGGCGGTCCCGGCTGTCCTCCGACGCGAACTTCAACGGTGGGGGTTGCCGGTGGACGAGTTCACCGATACCGCGCACCTCCCTCATCAGCTGTACGTGCGCGAGGGTCGGCGCATGGTGGGTGAACACGTTCTGACGCAACACGACCTGACGGCTGCGGTGCCGCAGGCGGACGTCGTCGCGATGGGCTCCTACCACATCGACATCCGTGAGGTGCAGCGCAACTGGCGCGATGTGTGGGAGCACCCGGATCCGGTACCGATGGTGGTGTCGGAAGGGTATCTGTCGGTGCGTGTGCCGCCCTACCCCATTCCGTACCGCAGCCTTGTGCCCCGGTTCGCGGATTGCACCAATCTGATCGTGCCGGTGTGCATGTCGGCGTCCCATGTCGCGTTCTCGTCCGTGCGGATGGAGGTGCAGTACCAGATGCTGGGCTGGGCCGCTGGCAGGGCCGCGGCACTGGCTCTCCGCTCCGGACGGGCGGTGCAACAGGTCGACGTGGGGTCGCTGCAGGACGAGCTTCGTGAGGACGGACACGTTCTCGCTCTGTGATCACCTCGTCCTGTGAGTCCCGGTAGCTGCATGCGAGGATGGGCCGCACAGGTGTGCGCCGGATGCAAAGGACGTGGAGGATGGAGGACAGCACCCGATCAGAGGGGCGGCGGTCCCTGCGCGGACAGCGTTCCCGCGCAACCATTGTGGATGTGGCAGCTCTCGCGGGTGTGTCGCGGTCCACGGCGTCGCGGGCGCTCACCGGGAACGGTTACGTTGCCGCTCCGGTCCGGGAACGGGTGCTCGCCGCCGCCGCGGAGCTCAAGTACGTGGTGGATGTCATGGCGCGCAGCCTCAAGCAACCAGAATCCATGACCATCGGGGTGCTGGTGTCGGACCTGCGCAACCCGTTCTATGCCCAGATCGCTGCCAGTATCGGAGAGAGTGCCCGCGAGGCCGGCTACACCATGGTCCTGGCCGACGCGGGAGCCGACGGTGAGCAGGAGATTCGAGCCGCCAAGCGTTTCGTCGCCGTCCGTGTCCGGGGCGTGGTCGCGACCCCTTTGTCGCCGGACGTCGCAACTCTGCTGGATGCCTACGGAGTGCCCTTGTTGGAGGTTGATCGACAGTTCGCGCCCGAGAGCTGCGACGGTGTTGTCGTCAACAATGAGGAGGTCGCTCACAGGCTCACCCGGCTGTTGGTGGAGGCGGGACATCAGCGCACAGCCCTGCTGATCGACGAGACGGACTGGACCACGGGCCGCGAACGTCGAGCAGGATACGAGCGGGCGCGGCGGGACGCTGGGCTCAGGGTGGGCGAGGACCTCATCGTGCCCACGGGCTGGACTGAGACCGAGGCCCGCGCCGCTACGCACCGCTTGCTTGGGCGATCCGAGCCACCCACCGCGGTCTTCGCCGCCAACCACCTTCTGGCCGAAGGAGTGTACCGGGCCGCTCTGGAGCGGCAGCTCGGGGTGCCCACCGATCTGTCCCTGGTCAGCTTCGACGATGCGCCATGGATGTCGCTCGTGGATCCCGGAATCACGGCCGTGTCGCAGGACGTGACCGAGCTGGGTCGGGTCGCGGTGCAGCGGTTGCTGACCCGGTTCATGCACCCCCACTCCCCGGCCGCGACGGTGGTCGTAGGAGCGCACATCCTCCAGCGGGGCTCCGTCGCGCCGCCCCGCTGAGACGTCGGGTGCCAGAGTTTCGAGCACAAGAACGCTTCCCTGGGGGTTACCACGACTCCACAAGCTGCCTGCTGTGGCGTTACCATGGGAACGATCCCAGCTGGATGGCAGGAGCGAAGATGACCAAGGCAGACGTGGCAGTTGACCCGCGGCCGCAGGTCGCGCTCCACACCGCCGAGGCGGATGGCTGGATGCCGATCGAGCTGCATGAGGATTGCGTCGGGAAAACCTGCGGATGGGGTAGCGACATCGCCGCGCACCTGTATGTGACGCTGGATCACTCCGTCGCCGACGGGCGTTTGCGTGTCACGCTGGAGAATCGGGGAGAATCGACGGTGGAGGCCTGCCTACGCGTCCTTGTCGCCCTGCCCTCCACTGACCCGTGGTTCATGATTCCCGGGCTGTTCTATGGGGAGAACAGGCCCGCCGACTGTGACCGAATCTTTCCACGCTTCGACGTCGGCGCAGACGACCCCGCCGCCATGATCTCCCACGCCTGGTCCTTCAGGAGTGATCGGGCGGCGACTCCGGCAGTGTTCGTGTGGAGCGAGGAGGCGGGCGTTGCCCTCGTGACGAGGCATGTCAGCGCACTGGGTCCAACCGGAGTCGGTTTCTCCCACCAGGAGAACCTAGCGCGGATACATCTCGATTTTCCCTACCGTGAAAGCCCCATCTCGTACTACGGGGACGCGACGCCCCGGCCACCCATGGTCGCCGCCCACACGTTCACTCCCGGCCAGCAGCACGAGATGGAGTTCGAACTCCACCTGCTGCCGCCCAGCAGGCACTCTCACGCTCCCATCTTGCGGTCCGTGTGGGAGCGGTCAGAGGCTGAGCGGAGCGTCGGATGGATGACGCCCGGCCAGGCGGCGCATCTCAGCGCCGAAGGCCTGTTGCGCTGGCACTACGATCCGGATCCCGGCGTGCTGCTGGAAACCGCCGGCTTCGACCGGGAGGTAACAGTGGCGGGACGCCACGTCGACCGGCAGGCGATGCACGTCGGCTGGGTCTCCGGTCTGCCGTGGGCCCATGCGCTGCTGATGCACGGCCTGCGAACTGGATGGACAGATGCGGTGGGGGCGGCGGAGAGCATCATCGATTTCGTCACTGCCAATCTGTCACCCAGTGGAACTCTCTGGGGGGTGTGGTACCGCGACGTCGGCTGGACCCAATCCTGGACACCGACCCCGTGCGGGCTGCATGCCCGCACGTTGGGGGAGGCCACACATTTTCTCGTGAGGTCGCTGACCGCTGTGGGGTCCCGCCACCCACGACATGCCGCGTGGATGGCGGCTGCGCGAAGCAACCTTGATGCCGTTGCGCGCCGACAGCGCCCGGACGGAAATCTTGGCGCCATGCACCACGCCGGGAGTGGCGACGTGCTGTCGTGGCATGGCGCAGCCGGGCTGGCGTGGATACCGGCGTTCGTCGAGGCGACAGAGTCAGGTGTGGGCGACTATGCCGCAACGGCAGAGCGGGCTGGCGCATACTACGCATCCTTCGTCGAACGAGGGTTCATCAACGGGGCACCCGAGGACGTTGACCTGGCACCCACCTCAGAGGACGGGTACGCCGCGGTGATGGCCTACGTCGCACTCCACCGCGCCAGTGGCGATGATCACTGGCTCAGGTTGGCGGTGATGGCGGCGGACTGGATGCTCACGTTTCGCTACACCTACGATGTCGACTTTCCGGAGCACACCCTGCTCGCCCGCTACGGATTCTCCACCCGGGGTGCCGACCAGGCATCGCCGTCGAATCAACACCTTGCCAGCTACGGACTGATTTGCACCAGTGAGCTGTTCGCGCTCACCCGCGCCACGGGCGATGACCACTACAGGAGGCGTGCCTTGGAGACGCTGGAGTGCTTTCGTCAGTTCATCGCCCGGACCGACGGAGATTTCAATGCCTACCGCGGCATGGTGACGGAGCGCTATTACCACACCGAATGCTTTCAACCCCCAGGCATGATCCTCACCCTGTCCCACGCCTGGAGCGTGGGGGTGGCCCTGCTCGGCCATGAACAACTCATCGAGGATGCAAGCCATTCGGCCGGGGGTCCACCGGGGGCAGCCACCGTATCAGGGAACCACTGATCAAGCTTGTCCTGGCTGCGGCGCACCGGATCGGGCGATCTGGCGCCTCCCATCTGGCCATCTGGATATGGACATCCACGACACGCACCAGATGCAGTGGCACCATCTCATCGCGCCCGGCACGTCCTCGCCAAGAACAGCATTGATCAGCGCTTCCTTAGCCCTTGACGCCTCCCGTGGAGATGCCCTTGATGAAGTACTTCTGCCCGAAGGCGAACATGATCAGCATGGGCAACGTCACCACCAGTGCGGTCACCATGACGTACTGGTAGTCGCCGTGGCCGCCGGCTGTGGGGGAGTACTTGCTCATGGCGTAGTTGATGCCGAGCGGCACCGTATACGTGTCGGGCTGACCGAAATTGAGATAAATGAGCGCTCCTTGGAAGTTGTTCCAGGAGGCTTGGAACTCGAACAGGAAGACGATGATCGCGCTCGGCAATGCGAGGGGGAAGGCGATGCGACGGAACAGGGCGAAGTATCCGCAACCGTCGATCCGTGCGGCCTCAAAGAGGTCTCGCGGTATCCCCATGTAGAACTGGCGCATGAGGAAGATGTAGAACGCCGACCCGAACAGCGCACTGCCCCACAGCGGCACGTTGGTGCCGAGGAAGCCGATGTACTTCCAGATCAGGTAGTTGGGAATCAGCGTGACGGCACCGGGGAGCATCATGGTGGCCAGTACCAGGCCGAACAAGATGTTGCGGCCGGGGAACCTGAAGTATGCGAAGCCGAATGCCACGGCTGAGGATGCCACGGTCATCAGGAGGGCGCCAGCCACCGCGATGAAGATGGAATTGCCCAACCAACTCAGCAGAGGCAACTCGGTCCAGACATCGACGTAGTTGCTCGGGGTGAAGGTCTTGGGAATGAGGGCGTTGTCGAAGACCTCACCACGGGGCTTGAAACTGGCGCTCAGCAGCCACAGCAGCGGATACATGAACAGAATCGCCAGGGCAATGAGCAGCGCCCATCGTAGAATCTCGAAGATCCAGGTGCGGAGCCGCCAGCTCTCGAAGGTTCTGCGGGGCTGGGACCCCAGGTCCTTCTCCGGCTCGGCGGGATCGACGGCGTCATCGATGGCCGGCAGCGTGGTTCCTTCTCGGTCGGAGCGTTGGGTCGTGCTCATCAGTTCCCCGATTCGTAGTAGACGAGCTTGTTGCCCACCGTGAGTTGGACCACGGTGATGAGCATGATGATGGCGAACAACAACCAGGCCATGGCGGCTGCCAGACCGAAGTTGAACTGCTGGAATGCCTGCTGGTATAGATACACGCCGTAGAACAGCGCCGCATCCGGTGCTGCGGAGTCCGCGCCGTCGCGGTAGAACAGAAGATATGCCTGATCGAACACCTGCAACGCCGTGATGGTGAGCGTGATCACCAGGAAGAACAGCGTGGGGGAGATCATGGGAATGGTGATTCGCAGGAACCGGGTCAACGGGCCGGCGCCGTCCAGTGCGGCCGATTCGTAGAGTTCCTCCGGCACGCCCTGCAGCGCGGCGAGCAGAATGACCGCGGAGCCCGCCACCGCCCAGGCGGACATGATGACGATGGAGGGCTTCACCCAGTCCGGATCCAGCAGCCATTGCGGCCCCTGGATGCCTATCGCGTCCAGTGCCTTGTTGATGGCGCCCTGGTTTCCGTTCAGCAGCAGGAGAAACACGGCAGCGGTGGCAACTGCCGGTGTCATTTTGGGCAGGTAGTAGATGACTCGAAACAGGCCGGCGCCACGTTTGACGGAGTTCAGCAACGAGGCCATCAAGAGGGCCACCGCAAGCTCGATGGGGACAGCCATGATGGCGTAGGTGAACGTGTTGCCCAACGCCGTCAGTACACGAGGATTGTCGAACAGCTGTGCGTAGTTACTCACGCCGACTGGACTCATCGTGTTGGTGACCAGGTCATAGTCGGTGAACGACAGGATGAGGCTGTAGCTCATCGAGATCACCGTGAAGATCAGAAATCCTATGATCCACGGACTGATGAACAGCAGACCGGCAATGGTCTCCCGCCGGTTGCCGCTGCGCTGCTTGGCCTTTTTCCCACCATCCGGCACGGGAGGTGCTGTCGGCGTCGCCCCTTCGTTCAATGATGTGGTAGCGGTCATTGCGCCCCTCCTGTCCGTTCGTGCTCGGCAGGAGGCCGAGGACGTCGTTCACCACCTCAGGCTCGCGAGTCCGCCCCCCGTGGACGGGCGTGAGACTGGTTCCTATGGGGCCTGACTATAAGGACAAAAAGGTCACTTCTGCAGTGCAGATGTTCAGGTCAGTATCAGTTCACTCACGAATTGCTGGAGCCGCCAGAGCGCCCCGTCTCGAAGGGCGTTCTCGCAGACGGGGTCGGTGTGGCGGACAGCCGTAGTTCTTGATTTGGTGTGGACCCGTAGCCCCGTTAAGGTGCGTAGTACCGAAGACCGCAGGTGACAGACGTCTTGATGCCTTTATTGAGGGCACCCGCGCAGGTGATCGCTTGAGCTTGCACCGCATGCCCCGCGCCCACCGGCGAGGGGCATTTTGTCTCCCACCTGTGACTACCAAGGTGTCGGAGTCCACCCATCCAGGATGGATCCGGCGACTCATGTGTCAAGAAAGGAGACCCAATGGCGAGGCCGGACAAAGCCGCCAAGGTCGCAGAGTTCGCTGAAGCATTCAGCAACTCGGCTGCCACGGTGCTGACCGACTATCGCGGTCTCTCCGTCAAGGATCTGCAGAACCTGCGTCGATCCCTCGGTGAGAACGCCACCTACGCCGTTGCGAAGAACACCCTCGCCGCGATTGCTGCCAAGGAAGCCGGAATTGAGGGCGTCGAAGACACCCTCGTCGGCCCCACGGCCATCGCGTTCATCTCTGGCGACGTTGCAACCGTCGCCAAGGGCTTGCGTGACTTCGCAAAGGCCAACCCCGCCCTGGTCATCAAGGGCGGCGTCATGGACGGAAAGTTCCTTGACGCCAAGGCAGTACTCAAGCTCGCGGATCTCGAATCCCGTGAGGTTCTGCTGTCCAAGATGGCAGGCGCGCTGCAGGCAAACCTGTCCCGTGCCGCATACATGCTCGCCGCTCCGCTGTCCCAGGGCGCCCGCGCCCTCGGTGCACTGGAGACCGCCGCGCAGGCCAATCCTTCTCTCATCGGCGGCGCCGGTGAAGCGAGTGAGGCCCCAACAGCTGACGTCGCCGAGGGTGACGCCGCTCCCGCCGTTGAGGCGGAAACCGAAGCAGCAGCAGCTGCACAATGATGCGTTGCAGCTCGCGCTGCCGACGATTTATCGAAAGGAACACCCACCACCATGGCGAAGCTCAGCCACGATGAACTCCTTGATGCATTCAAGGAAATGACCCTCATCGAACTCTCCGAGTTCGTGAAGCTGTTCGAGGATGCCTTCGGCGTCACTGCAGCTGCCCCTGTTGCCGCAGCTGCCGCTCCGGCCGCCGCCGGTGGCGACGACGCAGGTGCCGAGGAGGAGACCAGCGACAAGCAGGACGTCGTCCTCACCGCTGCTGGCGACAAGAAGATTGCCGTCATCAAGGAGGTGCGCGCGCTCACCTCGCTCGGCCTCAAGGAGGCCAAGGACCTCGTCGAGGGCGCGCCCAAGGCCGTCCTGGAGCAGGTCGACAAGGAGACTGCCGCCAAGGCCAAGGAGTCCCTTGAGGCTGCCGGCGGTTCCGTCGAGCTCAAGTGACCCAGAGTCACTGAACTCTTCTCACGAAGCGGTCCATCCCCAGCGGGGGTGGGCCGCTTCTCTGTTGTGCTCTGAAGGTCTGGACACCCCAGGATCGTGGCGCAGCGGAAGAGCGTGCCGGCCGGACACGCCGCATCGAGTGCCTGCGGCGCGTCGAATCGACCGGAGACTTCGCATCCACCGTCGGCGCAGCCGTATGTGGGCTCGCTGGCCACTGAATGCCGTGAGTCGAGTCCCCGAGGGGTTGCGTGGTCCTTGTGTGTTTCCGAATTGGGTGACGGCCGGACACGCCGCATCGACTGCCCGCGGCGCGTCGAATCGGCCGGACACGCGGCATTCACTGTCGGCGCGACCGTATATGAGCTCGGTGGGCGCTGAATGCCATATATCGGGTCATGGTCGGCGCGAGTCGGGCTGTGACGGCGTCCACTGCTTGCCGGAAGCGACGTCAGCAGGCTCGCGTTATGGGGGGTGCCGGGATCCGGGCCGGAGGGTGCTCTCTCGGTCGTCTCAGATGCCGACGAGTGGAGATGATCGAAGAGATGTCGGCCACCGTCTGTGACCAGGTGCCGAGGACATGTTCCCAGCTCAGGCGGATGACTGAGTATCCGAGCGCCACTGCGATACGGTCTCGTCGTCGGTCTTCGCGAAATGTTTCACGGTCCGCATGGAAGGCATAGCCATCAGTTTCCAAAAGCAGGCTTCGGCCCACGAGCATGTCGATCCTGCCGAGACTGGGAATGTGTATCTGTGTTCGGACACTGACTCCGCGTGACGTCAATCGATGGCGGACAATCGACTCGAGCACGGACTCCGATCCCGCATTGGCGAGTGCGACGAGGCGTGCGCTCCGCTTGCTGTGCCCGTCGAGGAGTTCATGAAGCTCGGCACGAGTCCGGATCCGGTTGTACAGCATGGAATCCAGTACCACCGCCAGCTCTTCGTCGGAATGGTTCGTGCAAGCAACACGCAGAGCCGCGTCAATGCCATCCAGAGGGTGATCCGGCCAGTACGTGTGAGGAGCTGACTGCGTCGCGGCCGTCGAAATGATCGGTGGCGTCTGTCTTCTGGGTGGGAGTCCACATTCGGTCACGCCGTCCGCCCAATCGCGGCCTCGCCGACGACACGGAGGACGTCGCACATGCACAATGCTGTCGTCCAAAACCGCGACTCCAGCCAGTTTGAGCGCCGACATACAGGTCAGCGTTCCTCCTTCGCTGACGGCTTTGACGATCCCCGGGTCGGTCTGCGGTAGAGCGAATCGACTGCGGTCCAAACGTACCAATTCGCCTCTGTCGATGAATGTATTCATGGCTGCTCGTGTCATCCCAGAAGCCAGAAGCTCAGTTCGGGTGACGACGCCGTGACCGCCCAGCGGCTTGATTCGGTTCCCCATGACTCTCATAGTGGTCAGCGTCGGTCGTGATCAACCCAATCGCTGTGGGTCTGTGTACAACGTTCCTCGCCAGTGGCCGCGAACGACCGGATATGCAGCGTTGAGTGTGCCCTGAGGCGCTATGCGGTCCGGCCGCCTGTGGTTGCGGCGTGTCCGGTGGTTGTTTGTCCTGGTGGCCTGTGGTTGCGGCGTGTCCGGTCGTCACTTGCCCCGTTGAACAGTGCTTGCGGCGTGTCGGGCGACCCCGAGGGTGGCCGTGCCATCGTCAGAGCTATGCTGTACGCAGATCAACGATGATCGACCTGGACCATCGACCAAGGAAGCGTTACCGGCACCGCCGTTTGGTGGTTGCCGAGCCATGCCCTATAGTTGAACCTTGCCCTGCCATGCTGTGACGCCCGTGAATTTGACACGGGCGCCTTGCTGTGCAGTGAACCAGCTTATCGCGTTCTTGGAAGGACCGAATCTTGGCCGCCTCGCGCTCTGCGTCGAAGAACACCAATGTCGTCTCGCCCAGCGGGCGGATCTCGTTCGCGAAGATCCCGGAACCTCTCGAGGTTCCCAACCTTCTGGACCTACAGATTGACTCCTACAACTGGCTGATCGGGAACGAGAATTGGCAACATGACGTCAAGGAGCGCCTCGATGCCGGGCGTACCGACGTCAACACTCGTTCGGGCCTCGAAGAGATCTTCGAGGAGATCTCTCCGATCGAGGATTTCAACGAGACAATGTCGCTGTCGTTCCGTGATCACCGCTTCGAGGATCCGAAGTACTCCATAGAGGAGTGCAAGGACCGCGACACCACCTATGCTGCCCCGCTCTTCGTCACTGCCGAGTTCGTGAACAACGACACCGGTGAGATCAAGAGCCAGACCGTCTTCATCGGCGATTTTCCGCTGATGACAGACAAGGGCACGTTCATCGTCAACGGCACCGAGCGTGTCGTCGTCTCACAGATCGTCCGTTCCCCCGGCGTCTACTTCGAGCAGACCCCCGACAAGACGTCCGACAAGGACATCTTCTCCACCAAGATCATCCCGTCCCGCGGTGCGTGGCTGGAATTCGAGATCGACAAGCGCGACATGGTGTCCGTCCGCCTCGACCGCAAGCGCAAGCAGAACGTCACCGTCCTGTTGAAGGCGCTCGGCTGGAGCGAGGAGAAGATCCTCGAGGAGTTCGGCCAGTACGAGTCCATGCGTCTGACGCTGGAGAAAGACTCGGTCAAGACCCAGGACGAAGCACTTCTGGACATCTACCGCAAGCTGCGTCCGGGCGAACCCCCGGCACGCGACGCTGCGCAGGCGCTGTTGGAGAACTACTACTTCAACCCCAAGCGTTACGACCTCGCGAAGGTCGGACGGTACAAGATCAACAAGAAGCTGGGTCTCGACCTTCCCTTCGATCAGCAGGTCCTGACCGTCGAGGACATCGTCTCCGCCATCCGCTACATCGTGGCACTGCACGAGCATCTCGATGACATCGACGGCGTCCCGGTGGAAGCCGACGACATCGATCACTTCGGCAACCGTCGCCTCCGTACGGTGGGGGAGTTGATCCAGAACCAGCTGCGCACCGGTCTTGGCCGCATGGAGCGTGTGGTCCGCGACCGCATGACCACCCAGGACATCGAAGCCATCACGCCGCAGACCCTGATCAACATTCGCCCGGTGACCGCGGCCCTCAAGGAGTTCTTCGGGACCTCCCAGCTGTCGCAGTTCATGGATCAGAACAACCCGCTCGCCGGCCTGACGCACAAGCGTCGTCTTTCGGCGCTGGGCCCGGGCGGTCTGTCCCGCGACCGTGCAGGCATGGAAGTCCGCGACGTCCACGCCTCCCACTACGGACGCATGTGCCCCATCGAAACCCCTGAGGGTCCGAACATCGGCCTGATCGGTTCGCTGGCCTCGTTCGCCCGTGTCAACGCCTACGGCTTCATCGAGACCCCCTACCGCAAGGTGGTCAACGGGCAGGTCACCGACGAAATTCAGTACCTGACCGCCGATGAGGAGGATCGCTACGCGATCGCTCAGGCCAACGCCGCCCTGGATGACCAGGGCCAGCTCACCGAGGACCGCGTTCTCGTGCGCATCAAGCACGGTGACGTGGACACCATCCCCGCGCTGGACGTCGAGTACATGGACGTTTCGCCCCGCCAGATGGTGTCGGTGGCCACCGCCCTGATTCCCTTCCTGGAGCACGACGACGCATCGCGCGCCCTCATGGGTGCCAACATGCAGCGCCAGGCCGTTCCGCTGGTCCGCAACGAATCACCCTTCGTCGGCACCGGTATGGAATACCGCGCCGCTGTCGATGTGGGCGACGTCACCATGGCCAAAAAGCCTGGTGTTGCCCAGTCGGTCTCGGCTGATCTCATCGAGATCGCCAACGACGACGGCACGTATGTCACCTACAAGCTCGACAAGTTCGTGCGCTCCAACGCAGGCACCTGCATCAACCAGCGTCCCCTGGTTGCCACGGGTGACCGCATCGAGGTGGGCACGCCGCTCGCCGACGGCCCCTGCACGGAGAACGGTGAGCTGGCGCTCGGAAAGAACCTGCTCGTGGCCTTCATGCCGTGGGAAGGCCTCAACTACGAGGACGCGATCATCCTCAGCCAGCGCATCGTGCAGGACGACACGCTGACCTCGATCCATATTCAGGAGCACGAGGTTGATGCCCGCGACACGAAGCTTGGTGCGGAGGAGATCACCCGGGACATCCCCAACATCTCCGACGAGATGCTCGCTGATCTGGATGAGCGCGGCATCGTGCGCATCGGTGCCGAGGTTTCCGCTGGCGACATCCTCGTCGGAAAGGTCACCCCGAAGGGCGAGACCGAGCTGACGCCGGAAGAGCGTCTGTTGCGCGCCATCTTCGGCGAGAAGGCCCGCGAGGTGCGCGACACGTCGCTCAAGGTGCCCCACGGCGAGAGTGGCACGGTCATCGGCGTGCGGGTCTTCGACTCCTCCGAGGATGACGAGCTTCCTCCCGGCGTCAACCAGCTCGTGCGCGTTCACGTTGCCCAGAAGCGCAAAATCTCCGACGGTGACAAGCTCGCCGGCCGCCACGGCAACAAGGGCGTCATCTCCAAGATTCTGCCCATCGAGGACATGCCGTTCATGGAGGACGGCACCCCGATCGACATCGTGCTGAATCCGCTGGGTGTGCCTTCGCGCATGAACGTCGGACAGGTCCTGGAGAACCACCTCGGGTGGGTCGCCAAGACCGGTTGGGACGTCACAGGGATCGGAGCAGCGTGGGCCGAGCGCCTGCGCGAGGTCGGTCTCGGTCGCGTTGAAGGTGACTCCAAGCTCGCCACGCCCGTCTTTGACGGGGCCAGCGAGGATGAGATCACCGGGCTCCTGGAGAACACCCTGGAAACCCGTGACGGTGTGCGTCTGATCGACGAAACAGGCAAGGCGAGCCTCTACGACGGGCGCTCCGGCGAGCCGTACCCCGAGAAGATCGGCGTCGGCTACATGTACCTGCTGAAGCTGCACCACCTTGTCGACGACAAGATCCACGCACGCTCCACCGGTCCGTACTCCATGATCACGCAGCAGCCGCTGGGTGGTAAGGCGCAGTTCGGTGGTCAGCGCTTCGGTGAGATGGAGGTGTGGGCACTGGAGGCCTATGGCGCAGCCTGGGCACTGCAGGAACTCCTCACCATCAAGTCCGATGATGTGCCGGGCCGAGTCAAGGTCTACGAGGCCATCGTCAAGGGCGAGAACATCCCCGAGCCGGGTATCCCTGAATCCTTCAAGGTGCTCGTCAAGGAGATGAAATCCCTCTGCCTGAACGTGGAGGTGCTCTCCGACGACGGTCGCGTCATCGACCTGCGTGATTCCGAGGAGGACCTGCGCTCCGCGGAGGACTTCGGTATCGATCTGGGGCGCCGCCCCGGTGGTGACCACTTCATGGACGTCGGTGAAGTCTAAAGCACGGGGGTTCCGCCCCCGTGCCCCCAGGCGGGGGACCCGTCCCGAGAACGACACAAGAATTATGAATCACCGCGACAGCGCATATGGCGCGGGAGAGAGAGAATCAACGTGCTGGACGTGAACTTCTACGACGAACTGCGAATTGGCCTGGCAAGCGCCGACCAGATCCGCGAATGGTCCCACGGCGAGGTCAAGAAGCCGGAGACCATCAACTACCGCACCCTCAAGCCCGAACGTGACGGCCTCTTCTGCGAGAAGATCTTCGGTCCCACCCGGGACTGGGAGTGCTACTGCGGCAAGTACAAGCGCGTCCGCTTCAAGGGCATCATCTGTGAGCGCTGTGGCGTCGAGGTCACCCGTAGCAACGTGCGCCGTGAGCGCATGGGCCACGTTGAGCTTGCCGCCCCCGTGACGCACATCTGGTACTTCAAGGGTGTCCCGAGCCGTCTGGGTTACCTGCTGGACATCGCGCCGAAGGACCTGGAGAAGGTCATCTACTTCGCCGCGCACATGATCACGGCCGTCGACGAGGATGCGCGTCACCGCGACCTCTCCTCGCTGCAGGCCAAGGTGGAGGTGGAGACCAAGCAGGTTGCACAGCGTCGCGACGCGGACCTCGAGGCTCGCACCAAGAAGCTGGAGGAAGATCTCGCCCAGCTTGAGGCCGAGGGTGCCAAGGCTGATATGAAGCGTCGTGTCCGCGACGGTGCCGAGAAGGAGATGACGCAGCTCCGTAACCGGACGCAGCGCCAGCTCGATCGCATCCAAGAGGTCTGGGACCGCTTCAAGACTCTGAAGGTCCAGGACCTTGAGGGCGATGAAATTCTCTACCGCGAGATGAACAAGCGCTTCGGCAAGTACTTCGAGGGCTACATGGGCGCCGAGGCCATCCAACGTCGCCTGCGCACCTTCGATCTCGCCGCGGAGCAGGCTTCACTCCGTGACACCATCGCCACCGGCAAGGGTCAGCGCAAGACCCGTGCCCTCAAGCGTCTCAAGGTGGTGGCAGCCTTCCTCAGCGGCGGCAACGACCCCGCCGGCATGGTGCTGGATGCCGTCCCCGTCATCCCACCGGACCTGCGCCCCATGGTGCAGCTGGACGGTGGCCGCTTCGCCACGTCCGACCTGAACGATCTGTACCGCCGCGTGATCAACCGGAACAACCGTCTGAAGCGTCTGCTGGATCTCGGTGCGCCCGAGATCATCGTGAACAACGAGAAGCGGATGCTGCAGGAAGCCGTCGACTCGCTGTTCGACAATGGCCGACGTGGACGTCCGGTCACCGGACCCGGCAACCGCCCCCTGAAGTCCATCTCGGACATGCTGAAGGGCAAGCAGGGGCGCTTCCGTCAGAACCTGCTGGGCAAGCGCGTCGACTACTCGGGCCGGTCCGTGATCGTGGTGGGCCCGCAGCTGAAGCTGCACCAGTGCGGTCTGCCCAAGGCCATGGCTCTTGAGCTCTTCAAGCCCTTCGTCATGAAGCGTCTCGACGACCTCAACCACGCGCAGAACATCAAGGCCGCCAAGCGCATGGTGGAGCGCCAGCGCCCCGTGGTCTGGGACGTTCTCGAAGAGGTCATCACCGAGCATCCCGTGCTGCTGAACCGTGCTCCCACCCTGCACCGCCTCGGCATCCAGGCGTTCGAGCCGCAGCTCATCGAGGGCAAAGCCATCCAGATCCACCCGCTCGTCTGCACCGCATTCAACGCGGACTTCGACGGTGACCAGATGGCCGTGCACCTTCCGCTGAGTGCGGAGGCGCAGGCCGAGGCCCGCATCCTGATGTTGTCGACGAACAACATCCTGAAGCCGGCGGACGGTCGCCCCGTCACCATGCCCACCCAGGACATGATCATCGGCACCTACTTCCTCACGTCAGAGCGGGAGGGCGCGGGCCAGGGTCGTGTCTTCTCGTCGCTGGCCGAGGGCGTCATGGCCTTTGACCGTGGAGAAGTGGGCATCGGCGCAAACATCCGGATCCGTCTGACCGACGTCGTCCCGGCTGGGCTCGAGCCCCGCCATGACGGGTCGTACCTCGTCGAGACGACTCTCGGGCGTGCGCTCTTCAACGAGGCACTGCCCGATGACTTCGGCTACATCAATGAGGTCGTCGGCAAGAAGGTGCTCGGCCGCATCGTCAACGAGTTGGCCGAGAGCTATCCGAAGATCGTCGTGGCCAGAACCCTCGACAATCTGAAAGACCTGGGGTTCCACTGGGCCACCCAGTCCGGTGTGACCGTATCCATCTCGGACGTCCAGACACCGCCGGAGAAGGCGGAGATCCTGTCCGGCTACGAAGCCCGTGCCACCAAGGTGGACAAGCTCTACGAGCGGGGTTCCGTGACTGAGGATGAGCGCCGTCAGGAGCTCATTGACATCTGGAACGACGCCACGGCTGAGCTGACCCAGGCGATGAAGGACAACTTCACCACCACCAACCCCATCTTCATGATGGTGGATTCCGGTGCACGAGGAAACATGACGCAGATGCGTCAGATCGCAGCCATGCGAGGACTCGTGGCCAACCCGAAGGGCGACATCATTGCCCGTCCCATCAAGTCGAACTTCCGTGAGGGACTCTCAGTTCTTGAGTACTTCATCTCCACGCACGGTGGTCGAAAGGGACAGGCTGATACGGCACTGCGCACCGCCGACTCGGGTTACCTGACCCGTCGTCTGGTGGATGTGTCGCAGGACGTCATCATCCGCGAGGAGGATTGTGGCACTGAGCGCGGTCTCACCAAGACCATCGCGACGTGGCACAAGATGGGTCAGGATGCCAGTGGCAAGCCAGCCCAGCTGGTGGTGGATCCGCTGACCGAGGGCGCCTCACCCGAGATGATCGTCGATGTTGAGACGGCCGTGTACGCACGGACGCTCGCCGTGGACGCCGTCGACTCGGATGGAACGGTGCTCGTTGAGGCGGGGACCGATCTGGGTGACGCACACATCGATGCTCTGATCGCCGCTGGCGTCACCAGTGTCAAGGTGCGCTCGGTTCTGACGTGCGAGGCCACGACCGGCACCTGCGCGCTGTGCTACGGCCGCTCGTTGGCCACCGGACTTCTCGTTGATGTGGGTGAGGCCGTTGGTATCGTCGCCGCCCAGTCCATCGGTGAGCCGGGAACCCAGCTCACGATGCGTACCTTCCACACCGGTGGTGTGGCAGGCGACGACATCACCCAGGGTCTGCCCCGCGTCGTCGAACTGTTCGAGGCACGTCAGCCCAAGGGCAAGGCTCCCATCGCCGAGGCCGACGGTGTCGTGCGCATCGAGGATGGTGACAGGAGCCGCAAGATCGTCATCGTCCGCGATGACGGTGGCGAGGACCTGGAGTACCCGGTGGGGCGTCGTACCCGGCTGGAGTTCGAGGACGCCAATGGCGTGCGCTACTCCGTACGGGATGGCGCTCGCGTCACCCTCGGGCAGCAGCTGACCGCCGGTCAGGTGGATCCGCAGGACGTCCTGCGTATCCGCGGCCTGCGCCGAGTCCAGGAGCACCTCGTGGACGAGGTCCAGCGGGTGTACCGCACGCAGGGTGCACCCATCCACGACAAGCACATCGAGATCATCGTGCGTCAGATGCTTCGTCGCGTGACCGTTATCGACTCCGGTGACACCACGATGATGCCGGGTGAGCTCGTGGATCGTCAGGGCTACGAGGCAGCCAACCGCAAGGCGCTCACCGAGGGTGGAAGCCCCGGCGAGGGTCGCCCGGTGCTGATGGGAATCACGAAGGCCTCCCTGGCCACCGATTCGTGGCTCTCGGCAGCCTCCTTCCAGGAGACGACGAAGGTGCTCACCGACGCCGCGATCCAGGGCAAGAGCGACTCGCTCATCGGCCTGAAGGAGAACGTCATTCTCGGCAAGCTGATCCCGGCCGGTACCGGACTCGAGCGGTACCGCAACATCCGGGTGGAGCCCACCGAGGACGCACGCGCCACGGCCTACACCATGAGCTACGACCCGTACGACTACTCCTTCGGGGGCGATGTCGGCGGACCGGGTGTTCCTCTGGATGACATCGATTTCGGAGAGATGCGCTAGACGACATGTCTCAGTGAAAACTACTCTGTAGCGGGGAATCGGGCCACGTGCCCGGTTCCCCGTTTGTGCATCCAAAGATTGTTACCGATTTGGAATGCGCGACTTGGTGATTCGACTTGTGTCAAAGTGCGCACGTCGATCTAATGGGGGTGTTCGACGTGGAATGACTACTGCAGAAGGTCCGCGGTCGGGCGGAACTTTTAGGCAATGCCGCACTGACGCGGCCGACAGAGGAGAATCTGAATGGATCGCAGGCAATTTCTGATCGGACTTGGAACGGCTGGCGTCGCAGGCGCAGTGACGCTGACAGGTTGTGGTGATGACAGCAGCAGCACCGCCGGAGAAGAGGCGACAACGGCTCCCCCCGCTCAGGAAGGTGGCGCCGGCGGCGAAGTGGGCGTCTTCACCTGGTGGGCTGAAGGGTCCGAGAAGGAGGGGCTGGATGCTCTGGAGGGGCTCTTCGAGGAGCAGTACCCGAACAACACCTTCGTCAACCTGGCCGTCGCAGGTGGTGCCGGCTCATCCGCCAAGGCGAAGCTGGCCGCGGATCTTCAGAACGGCAACCCGCCCGATTCGTTCCAGGGTCACGCTGGCGCAGAGCTGATTGACTACATTGACGCCGACCAGATCGTTCCCGTCAACGACGTGATCGAGGAGTTGGGCGGCGCGGACGTGTTCCCCCAGGATCTGCTCGACCGCATCACGGTGCAGGACGACATCTACTCCGTGCCCTCCAACGTGCACCGCGCCAATGTGGTGTGGGCAAACCCCAAGGTTCTCGCGGATGCGGGCGTCAGCGAAGAGCCAGCAGATCTGGATGCGTGGCTTGCGGACATGCAGACCATCCAGGACTCCGGCATCCAGACGCCCATCACCGTCGGCGGGACGTGGACGCAGGTCCAGCTGTTCGAGACCATCCTGCTCTCGGAACTGGGTGCGGAGGACTACAACGCCTTGTTCTCAGCCGGTGCTGACTGGGAATCCGAGGGCGTCAAATCCGCCGTCGAGAAGTATGGGCGCATCCTTGACTTTGCCAACACGGCCTCCGACGGCGACGACTGGCCGGCCGCCATCGACGCAGTGATCGAAGGAAGTGCCGCCTACAACGTGATGGGGGACTGGGCCGTGGCCCAGTTCGCCTCCAAGGACCAGGTGGACGGCGAGGACTACATCTACTTCCCGGTGCCGGGGACCGACGGCGTCTTTGACTTCCTTGCTGATTCCTTCACGCTGCCCAATGGGGCGAGCAACCCAGAAGGTGCTCGTGACTGGTTGCGGCTCGTCGGCTCGGCAGAGGGCCAGAAGGCTTTCAACCTGGCCAAGGGGTCGATCCCGGCTCGCACGGACGTCGCCTCGGACGACTTCCCCCCGTACCAGCAGAGTGCCATGCAGGCTTTCACCGAGGACACCATCGCCTCGTCGATCGCCCACGGTGCAGCGGTCAACATGGCGTGGTTGTCCGACATGTCGACGGCGATGTCGAAGTTCTACAGCGGCAGGGACCAGGAGGAGCTCGTCTCCGATCTGTCTGCGGCAGCCCAGACCTACGCAATCTGAGCCTTTCTTCAGCAGTCGAGTTGCCGGAACTTCTTAGGAGTTCCGGCAACTCGTCCATGTCGTTCACAGACAACAACGGAGTGTGACTGATGAGACGTATCAAGACATGGCTGCCGGGTTTCCTCCTGGTCCTGCCTTCAATCCTGCTGGTGCTCGTGTTCGTCTATGGACTCATCGGCCAGAACATCCTGACATCCCTGACCCGCAACGAAACGACGTCCGGGAGGCTCATCAACGAGGGTGGCATCGCCAACTACGTAACGCTGCTGGCTTCGGATCGCTACCAGCATGCGCTCTGGAACCTGTTGGTCATGACCGTGGCGTTCGTGGTGGGCACGATGCTTTTTGGCCTGCTGTGGGCCGTGCTTCTTGAGAAGGGCGTCAAGGGGGAGGGGTTCTTCCGATCTGTCTACCTGTTCCCCATGGCGGTGTCCTTCATCGCCTCGGGTGTGGTGTGGAGATGGCTCATGTCGCCAGCCAAAGGTGACTACGAAGCGGTGGGTCTCAACCGATTGTTCCTCGACGCCGGAGTTCCGCAGCTGCAGAGTGAATGGTGGTCCTCATCGTCGATGTTCAATATGGTGGCGATGGCCATGCCCGCCATCTGGCAGTTGGCCGGTTACGTCATGGCGCTCTTCCTCGCAGGCTTTCGCGGGATCAGTGATGACCAACGTGAAGCTGCCCGCATGGATGGTGCAACCGAGCTGAAAATCTATCGACATGTGCTGTTTCCTCAGTTGTCCCCGATCGCTCTCAGCGCTCTCATCATCATGGGCCACATGTCGATGAAGATGTTCGACCTCATCTACGCAATCGCCGGACAGAACTCGTATGTCTCTGAAGTGCCAGCAACGCTGATGTGGCTCCAGCTCTTCAACCTGCGCGACCCCGCCTCCGCGGCCGCCAATGCCACGATTCTTCTCTTCATCGTGGCCCTGCTGGTCATCCCGTACCTCGTGTACACCAATCGCACCGAGAAGTCAGGACAGTGATGAGCACCGCCACACTCCCGCGCGAAACCCGCCGGAAGCACGTCAGTCCCAAGAAGCGGGTCCTCACAGGGACGCAGTACCTGCTCCTCGTCTTCTTCGCAGCGATCATTCTCACCCCGCTCTATGTGGTGGTGGTGACGTCGTTCAAATCCCCGTCCGAGTACTCGTCCCTGACTGCGTGGTCGTTTCCCAAGGAGTTCTTCGGTGGAGGATGGTCTGCCGCGTGGACCGCTCTTGCCCCCGCCATGGTGCGCTCCCTGGTGCTTGCCGTCGTGGCTTCGGTGGTTTCCTCGTTCCTCGGATCGATGAATGGGTATGCCTTCTCCAAGCTTCGGTTTCCGGGGGCCACCGTTATTTTTACGCTCTTCCTTTTCGGGATGTTCATCCCGTACCAAGCAATCCTGATTCCGCTGCAGTCGCTGATGATCCAGGTGCAATCCACTGCCGAGTGGATGGCCGGTATCCCGACGCTGATCGTGGTGCACGTCATCTACGGCATCCCCATCTGCACCCTCATCTTCCGCAACTACTACGCCACAGCGCTTCCCGACGAGATCATCGAGGCTGCGCGAGTCGACGGCGCGGGCCCCATGCGCATTTATCGAACCATGGTGCTTCCGCTGTCACCGTCGGCATTCGTGGTCACTCTGATCTGGCAGTTCACGAGCGCATGGAATGACTTCTTGTTTGCACTGTTCCTCACCAACCGCAATACGGGACCGGTGACCTATGCGTTGCAGGAGCTGGCATCGGCCCAGAATCCTGACTACTCACGCATGATGGCGGGAGTTCTGATCGCGAGCCTGCCGACGCTGCTTGTCTACATTGCTCTGGGCAAGTACTTCGTGGCCGGACTCATGAGCGGCTCCGTGAAGTAGGGGACGCTGGGTCCGTCGCGCGTTGCTCGGGCCACCAAGTGCCCTCCGGCGCTGCGGTGGCTCGGGCGACCCTGCCACCGCCTTGAGCGGGGCGGGGAAGGACGGTTGCGATTTGGACCGTGGAGGTGCCACGAGGTAATCTTTTCCACAGTGTCCGCATTCGCGGACACTGTGTGCGTGCCCTGGCATGAACCCCGAGCCTTATTCGTTGCGAAGAGTTCGGGCCGTGTCCACGTGTTCGCACGGTAGCCAGCAGCGCCCGATTGTGACGGAAACGGTGACCCGTGAGTCAGGCGCTCCACGGTTGCGGCCAGGGATTAGCCAATCCAGACAACGAAAGTGATGCCAACAAGGTGCCAACGATTCAGCAGCTGGTCCGAAAGGGTCGGTCCGACAAGTCCTCCACGAGCAACACGCCCGCGCTCAAGGGTTCGCCCCAGCGCCGCGGTGTGTGCACTCGTGTGTACACAACAACACCCAAGAAGCCGAACTCTGCCCTGCGCAAGGTCGCGCGTGTGCGACTGAGCTCCGGCATTGAAGTCACCGCCTACATCCCGGGTGTCGGCCACAATCTGCAGGAGCACTCGATGGTGCTGGTGCGCGGAGGCCGGGTCAAGGACCTTCCCGGTGTCCGATACAAAATTGTCCGCGGCTCGCTTGACACCCAGGGTGTTAAGGGCCGCAAGCAGGCTCGTAGCCGCTACGGCGCCAAGAAGGAGAAGTAATGCCTCGCAAGGGTCCAGCGCCGAAGCGCCCCATCAACATCGATCCCGTGTACGGCTCACCACTGGTGTCCCAGCTGGTCAGCAAGATTCTCGTCGACGGCAAGAAGACCGTTGCGCAGGGAATCGTGTACGAGGCACTCGAGGGAACTCGCGTCAAGACGAACACTGATCCCGTGCAGACGCTCAAGCGCGCGCTGGACAACGTGAAGCCGTCGGTTGAGGTCAAGTCCCGTCGCGTTGGCGGCGCCACCTACCAGGTGCCCATCGAGGTCAAGCCGGGGCGCCAGACAACCCTTGCGCTTCGTTGGCTCGTGAGCTTCTCGCGCGCACGTCGTGAAAAGACCATGACCGAGCGCCTCCAGAATGAAATCCTCGACGCCTCCAACGGCCTCGGCGCCGCTGTGAAGCGTCGCGAGGACACGCACAAGATGGCCGAGGCCAACCGCGCCTTCGCGCACTACCGCTGGTGATCGTGCTGCCCCCTGCCCCGTCCGGTACAGGGGGCGCCTCACCGCACCCCACTTTTGACGATCAGAGAATAGGGATTTCCCGTGGCCAACATTGACCTGTCGACGGTCCGCAATATCGGCATCATGGCGCACATTGATGCCGGTAAGACCACCACCACCGAGCGCATCCTCTTCTACACCGGCAAGAATTACAAGATCGGTGAAGTGCACGATGGTGGCGCCACGATGGACTGGATGGAGCAGGAGCAGGAGCGCGGCATCACCATCACCTCCGCCGCCACGACATGCTTCTGGCACGACCACCTCATCAACATCATTGACACCCCTGGGCACGTGGACTTCACCGTGGAGGTGGAGCGCTCGCTCCGCGTCCTTGACGGAGCCGTCGCAGTCTTCGACGGCGTGGCGGGTGTTGAGCCGCAGTCGCAGACCGTGTGGCGTCAGGCTGCCAAGTACGGCGTCCCGCGCATCTGTTACGTCAACAAACTGGACCGTACCGGTGCGTCGTTCGACTTCTGCGTGAAAACGATCCAGGAGCGCCTGAACGCGACCACGGCGCTGCTGCAGCTGCCGATCGGCTCCGAGTCTGACTTCATCGGTGTCGTGGACCTTGTCTACATGCGTGCCCTGACGTGGCGCGGGGAAACCAAGATCGGCGAGGACTACGAGCTCGAAGAGATCCCCGAAGAGCTGCGCGAGAGGGCTGAGGCCGCCCACGCCGAACTCGTGGAGAAGGCTGCCGAGATCGACGACGACCTCATGGAGATGTATCTGGAGGGTCAGGAACCCACTCCTGAGCAGTTGAAGGCCGGCATCCGCAAGGGTGTGCTCGGCAACCATTTCACCGCAGTCCTGTGTGGCTCCTCCTTCAAGAACAAGGGCGTCCAGCCCCTGCTCGACGCGGTTATCGACTACCTCCCCTCCCCGATGGATGTCCCCGCCATCGACGGCTTCAAGCCCGGCGACGAGTCCGCAGTCATGGAGCGTCACCCGGAAAACGACGAACCCCTGTCGATCCTGGCGTTCAAGGTGGCGGCGGATCCGCACCTGGGCAAGCTGACATTTATCCGGATCTACTCGGGCGTTCTGAACGCGGGCTCACATGTGCTCAACACCACAACGGGTAAGCGTGAGCGCATCGGCAAGATCTACCAGATGCACGCCAACAAGCGTGAAGAGATCGAGTCCATTGGTGCCGGCCTGATCTGCGCGGTCATGGGGTTGAAGAACACCACCACCGGTGACACCCTGGCGGACCCGAACAATCCCATCGTGCTCGAGTCCATGACCTTCCCCGCGCCCGTCATCGAGCAGGCCATTGAGCCGAAGACGAAGTCGGACCAGGAGAAGCTCGGCATGGCCATCCAGCGGCTCGCCGAAGAGGATCCCACCTTCCGCGTCCACACGGATGACGAGACCGGGCAGACCATCATCGCCGGTATGGGTGAGCTGCACCTCGAGGTGCTGATCGACCGCATGCGTCGCGAGTTCAAGGTGGAAGCCAACATCGGCAAGCCGCAGGTGGCCTACCGCGAGACGCTGCGCAAGAGTGTCGAGAAGGTGGAGTACACCCACAAGAAGCAGTCGGGTGGTTCAGGCCAGTACGCCCGCGTCATCATGAATCTGGAGCCGCAGGAAGCTGGTACCGGCTACGAGTTCATCAATGCCGTCACCGGCGGTCGCATCCCCCGCGAGTACATCCCCGCGGTGGACGCAGGCATCAAGGAGGCCATGCAGTTCGGCGTCCTCGCCGGCTACCCGGTGGAGGACATCAAGGTCACCCTGACCGACGGCGCCTACCACGACGTCGACTCCTCGGAAATGGCGTTCAAGCTGGCTGGCTCCATGGCATTCAAGGAGATGGCCCGCAGGGCTGATCCCGCCATCCTCGAACCTGTCATGGCCGTGGAGGTCATCACCCCGGAGGACTACCTGGGCACCGTCATCGGTGACCTGAACTCCCGCCGCGGACAGATGCAGTCCATGGATGAGGCGCACGGCAACCGCATTGTCAAGGCACTCGTGCCGCTGTCGGAGATGTTTGGCTACGTCGGAGACCTGAGGTCCAAGACGTCCGGTCAGGCGAACTACTCCATGGAGTTCGATTCCTATGCAGAGACGCCGAAATCGGTCTCTGAGGAGATCGTTGCCAAGGCTCGCGGAACAGAGTAATCCCCTCAATAGTCAATGAGAGCGACCGGGCGCCAGCTGATTGGCGCCCGGTCACTTTTTGCGGTTCAATGATCTGACCATGTCGGTGGAGAAGACGTCCCGGTTTGACTATGACGGAATCCTGCACAAGACTGGTGAGGTTCCCTGTGCCCGAATAGCAGGGAAGACCCCAAAAATGTTTGCCTCGCAAGGTGCGGGGTGGAATCCCAGAAGGAGCACACGTGGCAAAGGCCAAGTTTGAGCGGACCAAGCCGCACTGCAACATCGGCACGATCGGACACGTCGACCACGGCAAGACCACTCTCACCGCGGCGATCACGAAGGTGCTGCATGACGCGTACCCCAACTTGAACGCCGTCTCTGCGTTCGACACGATCGACAAGGCGCCGGAAGAGCGCCAGCGTGGTATCACCATCTCCATCAGCCACGTCGAGTACCAGACCGAGAAGCGTCACTACGCTCACGTCGACTGCCCCGGCCACGCTGACTACGTCAAGAACATGATCACCGGTGCTGCCCAGATGGACGGCGCAATCCTCGTGGTGGCCGCCACCGACGGCCCGATGGCCCAGACGCACGAGCACATCCTGCTCGCCCGCCAGGTTGGTGTCCCGGCAATCGTCGTCGCGCTGAACAAGTGCGACATGATCTCCGAAGAGGACGCTGACCTCATCGAGCTGGTCGAGATGGAGCTCCGCGAGATCCTCTCCGCTCAGGACTTCGACGGTGACAACCTGCCGATCGTCCGTGTTTCCGCCTTCCAGGCGCTGCAGGGTGACGAGAAGTGGAGCAACAGCATCCTCGAACTCATGGAGGCCGTGGACGAGCACATCCCGCAGCCCGAGCGCGACACCGAGAAGCCCTTCCTCATGCCTGTTGAGGATGTCTTCACGATCACCGGTCGTGGAACCGTCATCACCGGCCGCATCGAGCGCGGGATCGTCAAGACCGGCGAAACCGTCGACCTGATCGGTATTCGTGAGACCAAGCAGTCCAGCACCGTCACCGGTGTGGAGATGTTCCGCAAGATCCTCGACGAGGGTCGCGCCGGTGAGAACGTCGGCCTGCTGCTTCGTGGTACGAAGAAGGAAGACGTCGAGCGCGGCATGGTCATCATCAAGCCGGGGTCGGCCACGCCGCACACCGACTTCGAGGCCAATGTCTACGTGCTGAACAAGGAAGAGGGTGGCCGACACAAGCCTTTCTTCTCCAACTACAGTCCCCAGTTCTACTTCCGTACCACCGATGTGACCGGTGTCGTCCAGCTTCCCGAGGGCACCGACATGGTCATGCCCGGCGACAACACGGAAATGACTGTTCACCTCAACAAGCCCATCGCCATGGAGGAGAACCTTAAGTTCGCCATCCGTGAGGGCGGCCGTACCGTCGGCGCCGGCAACGTCGTCAAGATCCTCAAGTGATCTGACTTCCAGCCGTGAGAAAGGCCCGCACCCTCTGGGGTGCGGGCCTTCCTGCGTGCTGGGGGCTTGTGAGTTGTTGTTCGCGTTCACCGTTCGGTTGTGGTTGGTCTCACCGCCGTAGTCGAACGGTTAACGCGGACAGGCGGCGGGCTACGACGCGGGACACTCGACGCATCGTCGCAGTGAGCCCGCCCATCCCCGATGCGACAACATGTCGGCAACCTGCCGCGCGACATCGCAGGGCGTCGATGTCACGGCGTGCCACCCATAGCGCAGAGTCGTGAGCCCATGATGGACGGCGTTGAAGTTGTCGCGCTCCATGTCTCGCGCCGCGTCGTGGAACGCACGACCGTCCAACTCAACGATGATGCCGAACTCACGGTACAGCCCGTCCAGGCGATAACGGCCAACCTGTGCTTGGCGCTCCAGCGGCGGCAGCGCGTGCTGCCGCTCGACCCGCTCGAGGTACCGCCACTCGAGAACGCTTTCGATTCCCCCGGTCGTCGCATCACACAGAGCTCGGATGGTGGTCCTGTGCCGGAGCCGGATACGTTCTTCGGCGGCTGTCATGATCCGTGGTGCAGTTGTTGTGCGTTGGGCGAGAGCTCTGGTGATCAGTGCGACTGTGGAATCCTCCCCCAACTCCCAAGCGCTGTCCAGGAGCGTCTCTTCGATCCCGGTCCTGGGAGGCCAACCGACGCCAGAGCGAGCGCCACGCTTGAACTGTATCCGCCACGGGCCCACTGTCAGTGCTGGTTTCGACACGGTCTCTGGCAGCCACACCCTGATCTCCTCCGGTTCCTCGTCGTGCAAACCGTGCAGGTGTGCTGCGGCCACGGAGCCCACGGACGACGTGAGTCCGGCCCGGGTAACGCCAGCGCAGACAGCGCTCAGCCACGTGGGCTCGCTGAGGCAGTAGAGTCCCTTGGCCAGCTTCACCCAATCACTCGAGAATCGCCTGAGCGCGCTACGGGACAGGGTTGAAAGCTGCTGGGCGGTCAGCACCCCGTGCTGCCGCTCGGCGAGTCGCCGAAGCGTCGAAGGGAACGGCTGCTTGGTGTACATGAAGGGCCAGCATGGCGCGCTGGATCCCGCGTGGGAATGGCGGGTAGACACTTTCGTCCACACGGACAACACCGGAGCAAGTACTGACAACATCGGGGTCATCCTGGCGGGCGTCGTCGTGGGGGTGCGGTGTTGACGTTAACGGTTCGCTTGCGCGCTCGTGACCGACCAGAACCGAACGGTTAACGCTGCCAAGGACAGGCGGCAGCGGCGAGGCTCAGGGGCAGCGGCAACCTGCGCATCAGCCCTTGCGCCTCTGGATCGCGGCCCACTCGTCGCGTAGACCGACGGTGCGGTGGAACAGGAGGGGTTGGTCTGCGTCGGCGGCGAAGTACCCGAGTCGCTCAAACTGGACCACATCCCCACGTGCAGTGTCTGCCAGTGAGGCCTCGAGCTTGCAGCCGGTGAGTAGTTCCCGGGAATTCGGATTGATATCGTCCAGCGGTTCACCCGTGAGCTCACCGGGGGCCTCGGCAGTGAAAAGGCGTTCGTAGAGCGCGACGGTGGCGTCAATGGAGTGGAAATCAGACACCCAGTGCATCGTCGATTTCACCTTGCGACCATCCGGCGCGGTGCCGCCCTTGCTCGCGGGATCGTAGGTGGCATGCACAGCGACGACGTTGCCGGCGTCGTCCTTCTCCACGTCTGTCGCGGTCACCAGGTACGCACCTCGAAGCCGGACTTCACGGCCGGGGGAGAGGCGGAAGTACTTGGGGGGAGGAACTTCCGCAAAGTCCTCCTGCTCTATCCACAGCTGTCCACTGAAGGCCACCTTGCGGGTACCGTCCTCGGGACGCTCAGGGTTGTTGGCCACTTCGAAGTTCTCGACGACGGGCTGGCCGTCAGCATCGGTGGGCCAGTTGTCCAGTACGAGCTTCAGAGGGCGCAGGACTGCCATGCGACGCTGGGCGTCGGTGTTCAGTACCTTTCGCACGTAGGATTCCAGCGCCTCGATGGAGTGGCGGCTGTTGGTACGGGTGGTGCCGACGTCGCGGCAGAAGTTTCGGATGGCAGCGGCAGGGTAGCCGCGCCGCCTCAACCCACTGAGGGTGGGCATGCGTGCATCGTCCCAGGCGTCCACCACGCCGTCGGCGACCAACTTGGCCAACCTGCGTTTCGAGGTGATGGTGTGAGTGAGCTCCAGCCGGGCGAACTCGATCTGCTTCGGCGGGGTACGTTCCAACTCGAGTTGGGAGAGGAACCAGTCATACAGTGGCCGGTGGCCCTCGAATTCGAGCGTGCAGATGGAGTGCGTCGCGCCCTCAACGGCGTCGCTCTGGCCGTGCGCCCAGTCGTAGGTGGGATAAATCGCCCAGGTGTTGCCGGTTCGATGGTGGGAGAGATTGCGAATCCGGTACATGATGGGATCGCGCATCTGCATGTTCTCGTGAAACATGTCGATACGTGCGCGGAGCACCCGGGACCCGTCCGCGAACTCACCGTCGCGCATGCGGCGAAACAGCTCCAGACTCTCCTGTGGATCGCGATCACGGAAGGGGCTCTCAACACCGGGCCTGCCGTAGCCCCCACGACCCGCGGATATTGTCTCTCCGTCCTGATCATCGACGTACGCCAAGCCGCGCCTGATGAAGGTCTCCGCCCAGACGTAGAGCTGCTCAAAATAGTCCGACGCGTGGCGCACTTCCGTCGGCTGGTACCCGAGCCAGGCGATGTCGCCGATGATCGAATCGACGAACGCCTCCTCCTCGGTTTCCGGGTTGGTGTCGTCGAAGCGCAGGAAGCACTGGCCGTCGAAGTCACGAGCGGTACCGAAGTCCACGACGATGGCCTTCGCATGGCCAATATGGAGGTAACCGTTGGGCTCGGGTGGGAACCGCGTCTGGACCCTTCCGCCGTAGGTGCCGCGTGCGACGTCAGCGGCGACGATGTCAGAGATGAAGTTGGATGGTGCGGTCCCGGCATCGGTCATGGCCCACAAGTTAGCATGCAGTGGCCGGTCCCCAGACGCCGACGATGTTCGCTCAACCACCAGTGATGATGCCATCCAGCCACAGCAGCAGACCGATGGGAACGGCGAGCAGGACGGCGATGACGATCACCACCATGGACACAATGCTGACCCAGTACCAGAACGTGGTCCTGCGTACCTGTTCCCGATCTGCAATCGTGCGCTCCAGCAGCTTGAAGTTCTTGTGGTTGGAGCGGTATGCGGCGTCGAGAAAAGCCCCCAGGAAGGGCAAGAGACCCACCAGCCAGTCGATGACGTAGTTGCCCAGCATCCGGGCCAGAACTGACACAGGTGCCCTGAGACGGATCGCGTCGATGAGGATGACGGATCCCAGCACGGCGCCGACGGCCGTGCCGGCGAAAGGTACGAGGCTGAGAAGAGGATCGACGCCGAAGCGTAGCTTGGTGCCGGGCACGCCTATGAGGTCATCGAGGAGCCATGCGAAGGTACGGGAAATCCTGGCGGGCGATCCAGGAGGCAGAGGAAGCCGAGTGGCGGGTAGTGCGCCGTCGTCCCGGACCGGTGGGTTGGCAGCGGGTCCCTCCAGCGCCTCTTTGGCAAGCCGTTGGGCTCGCGTCAGGGACGACGGATCGGGAGGCTGGGCTTCGGTCATCCTTCAAGGATGCCAGTTGCGGAGCAACGGAAGTCTGAAAAATCCAGCGACAAGGCCCGGCTAGATATCCCAGGGGTCTAACTTGTCAAGCGGCCATGGTTTGTCGGTGGGCCCCGGCGGTGTTTTCGTCGTAGAGGGTGCCGTATTTCAGGCAGCCGTGAAGGATTCCGACCCACCGGTTCCCGAGAGCTCGGAGGGCTTGGTGGTGGGTGTCTTCACGTGCGCGTCGCTCGTCGTAGAAGGCGCGGGCCCCGACGCTGGTACTCAGGGAGCAGAAGGCCCATTGATCGATGGCGTCGTAGAGACGTTTGTTGCGGGCGTGGCGTGCCAACACGGCCCGTTTCTTTCCCGACGCGATGGTCAGAGGTGACGTGCCGGCGTAGTTCTTGCGAGACTTGGCACTGGCATAGCGTTCGGGATCATCTCCGAACTCGCCGAGCACCCGGGCGCCGAGGACTTCACCAAGACCTGGCAAGGAACGGTAGATCACGGCGTCCGGGTGTTGCTCAAAATGTGTTCCCAGTTCCTGGGCCAAGGCCTGGATCTGGGTGTTCAACGCGGTGATCAGGGCCACCTGCGCCGAGGTGGTGGCCGCATACGCGGCCGTCACCGCCGACGGTGCTGCAAGCTGCTGGACCCGCAGCCCGGCCTGGATTCGGGCCGCGGTGTCTTCGAGGTAGCGGCGCCTGCCCCCGACGCGTAGAGCGGTCTTGATCTGCGACAGACTCAGCCTGGCGCCTTGTGTTGGCTCGGGGGCCTTCTTCAGCACTGCCAGGGCGTCGGCCCCGTCGAGGTCATCGAAGGTGGCCAATGCGGCGGGATAGTACTCCCGCAAGCTGTTACGTAGCCGGTTGGTCTCCCTGGTGCGGGACCACACCATCGACTGATGCGCCCGCGCCAGCACCTTGATGCCCTCAACCTGGGCGGTGTCGCCTGCGACCAGTCGGTGGTTGTGGGAGTCGGTGCGCACCAGATCAGCCAGCATTTTCGCATCGG
>CANLSH010000024.1 GCA_947493705.1 uncultured Arachnia sp.
GGGTACGGGGCGTATACATCGCACTGGAGCGCGCCACCCCCGTCAAGAAGGCGGCGTCCCGGGTGGAGACCCCAGCGTCTGTGAGGTCCCGGTAGGCGCTCATCAGCGCTTGCCGTGCGGCGGTGGCTGTGTCGAGCTCTCGGATAGTTCCTCCAAGAGCTCTCGTGCTTTTCCCATGATCTCCAATGCCACCTCCGTCCTGGCAAGGCGCTTCTCGGAAACATCGAGTTCACGACGCAGTTTCGCGATCTCGGCCTGCTCCGGTGACATCCGTGTGCTGGTCCTGACACCGGCAGGGGTGGCCTCCAGCATCCCGGCGTCGCGGAGCTTGCGCCACTCAGCGACCTGAGAGTAATACAACGCCTGCGAGCGCAGGTAGTCACCTCCTTCCCCTGTTTCCATGGCCTGCTCATACGCGGCCAGATGGGTGCGTTTCTGCTCCGGGGTGAACGCTCTGCGAGTCTTCGGGCCATCCGCCCTGGGACCCGAAGTGCTGTTGTTGGTCATGGTGTCATCGTCTCGCAAGATGACCGACGGTGAAATGGACATAGCGGTGCTACCTCAAAGATTCTCGCCCTACAACATTGATGGACTTGCTCTGTAGGACTGGTCTCAACTCACCCTGACACGTAGGGCATCGCTGCTCCCGCCCTAGTGAACCTACGTCAGCCTAGCGGCACCGCCTGGCCATGCGGGCGGGAGCTGGCTTGCGCATGAGGTTCGAGTTGTCGGCGTGGCGCGACCCTTCGCAATGGTTTGAGAACCCCGGCCCGCTTGACGACACAATCTCTAAGCTGCTCACGCGACGACCACATTCGGAAACAGGGTTTGTCCCGTTCTTCCATCGGAAACCCCATGGTGCAGATGATGGCGTCGCACCAGCCTCCTGATTTCGAGTCAGAATAGATCTACCACTGGTAACGTAGCGGCCCACGCACTCCAATCGAAGGACTCCAATGAAGCGCATCGCCGCTGCTCTGTTGACAGCGTTGATGATGCTGGCTGTCGCTCCCGCCTCACCTGCCGCTGCTGATCCGACTGAATTGACGATCGCCACGTTCAACGCGAGCCTGAACCGTTCCGAGGCCGGGCAACTGGTTGACGACCTCTCCACCCCTGAGAACGAACAGGCCCGCAACGTGGCCGAGACGATCCAGCGCGTGGACGCCGACATCGTGCTGGTCAACGAGTTCGACTACGACGCCGACGGGCTGGCCGTCGACCTCTTCCGTGACAACTACCTGGAGGTGTCACAGAACGGGGCGCCGATCACAGAGTACCCATATGCCTGGAGCGGCCCCGTCAACACCGGCGTGCCCAGCGGCTTCGACCTGAACCGTGACGGCACAGTGGATGGCCCCGACGACGCTCTCGGTTTCGGCTTCTTCCCGGGACAGTACGGCATGGCCGTCTACTCGAAGTACCCGATCCTTGAAGATCAGGTACGCACCTTCCAGAACTTCTTGTGGGCAGACATGCCGGAGGCGCTGCTGCCCTCGGTGCCCGGCACGGATGAGGGCTGGTACTCCGATGCGGCGCTCAAGGTGCTGCCGCTGTCGTCGAAGACGCACGCGGATGTGCCCGTGGATGTGCACGGTACGACGGTGCACGTGCTGGCAGCCCACCCCACTCCCCCGTCGTTCGACGGTGAGGAGCAGCGAAACAAGCGCCGCAACCACGACGAGATCCGGCTTTGGGCGGACTACGTCGAGGGCACGGCCGATTACCTGTACGACGATGCCGGCAAGAGTGGCAGCCTCCCCGACGGCGCCGAGTTCGTGATCGTGGGCGACTACAACGCCGACAACAACGATGGTGATTCCTGGCCGGGTGCGATCGACCAGCTGCTGGGCTCATCCCGCGTCGTCGACCCGCTTCCGACCTCGGAGGGCGCCGTCGAGGCCGCTGAGGCGCAAGGCGGCGACAACGACTCCCACGTCGGCGATCCCCGCTATGACACGGCCGACTTCGGCGAACCGACGCCGGGAAACCTGCGCGTTGACTACGTTCTGCCGAGCGATGGGGCAATGACCGTGACGGATGCCGGTGTGTTCTGGCCCACAAAGGACGATCCGCTGTACCGGCTCACCGGTGCGTATCCCTTCCCCACCTCGGACCACAGGCTCGTGTGGGTCACGGTGGGGATCGAGGGCAAGGAACCGACACCGGCATCCTCGCCAACGTCAACGCCCACCTCAACTACGGCGCCAACTCCCGAGCCGCAGCCCTCCAGCCCGTCAGTACCCAGGCCCGGGCTTCCGAATACCGGACACTGACCGCGTCCTTATCGCGAACGTCTCAAAACACTCCTACAAACTCATAGCAAAGACTAGCCTCACCAAAAACTCGTTCATTTGTGGACCTCCGTAGAGAGTTCGAGAACCCGCGCCCGGCCTTTGAAAGCAGTGGCTTCTTGCCTCCCGCGGGACCCACCGGAGGGACCGGAGGCCCTCGGAGCCGTGCCTAGTCCACTCGCGGGGCGGATGGTGCGCGCACTTGGGATAACTCAAACCTTTCTGCCCGGCGCAGGTGGACGAACCGTTGGCCTTGTACGAGGCTGGAGGAGCCGGGCGAGCGGTTCGGCGGAATAGCCGTACTGCGCCGAGCGCTTGCGGCGTTGGGGATCGCGATCTGGTCCAGCGGCCGACGCCGACATGGTGCCGGAGCCGCTGACAAATGAACCCCATACGCCGACCAGTGAGGAGTCACTCGATCAGAATCTCAACCGGGACATGGAGTGTGTTCGCCACCGGCGTGTAAAGATCCACGCCTGTGGCGTCGGTCTTGAGAGATATGACCAGCGCGTATCGCACTGCACGGTCGACGCGGTCGCGGTTCTTTGTGTTTTTCCACCAGCCACCGACGGGATAGACGGCTACCTTGCCGGTGTCGGCGAGTTCCGCGCCGGACGTTTCCCAGAGGTCTTGATGGAGGGAACCATACAGTCGCTGGTTGGCGCCGACAAGCCAGGACACTTGTCCAGATTCGGGGCGTCCGCCAGACTCCTCGTTTCGAGCTTCGTGGTTGACTCGTTGGACAAACTGCGACTCGGACTCAAGTGGGTCTTGAAGCTCAAATCGGAGTCCGTGTGACGCGTACTTATAGCGTTGGCGCCAGCCTCTTCGAGACGCAGTGGGCTCAATGAAATAGGAGAGAGTGACACGCAGGGTCACTGAGGCCGAGCCGAGGTCTTGCAAAACCTCACGTGGCCAAGGAAGGTCGTGTAGTCGGAACGCGGGGACTTTGAAGTCGCCACCCTCGAAGGGCGCGAACTCGTCCTGCACGACGAGGGTGACGGCTCGACCGGAGGAGAACAAGACTCGTTCCTCGGTCGGCACGCCCCACCCGTAGCGACGAAGCAGCATCTGCTGGGCTTGGAGTCCGGTGCGCCGTGCCTGGTCGATCTCGCGACGCATGGTCGGTGTCCACTCTGCGGCGTGGACGAGAAGCGCACGTACTGTCTCGGGCCAGTATTCGGGGTAGGTAGCCATGACGAGCGCTGCGAGCCTAGCGGCTTGCGCGGTCGCGGCGCTGGTGGCGTTGGCTGATGCCAGTGCCTGGTCGTTGGTGAGGCCGGTGGTCCGAAGGGACAACGCCGGGTGGTTTGGCTCGAACATCGAGCCCGCGTCGTGGAGTACGTTGCCGCCCTCCAGGACGATGTCGGGTTTGATCGGCCAGGGCCGGTTGCCGAACGGCAGCGAGGTGCGGCTGTGCGGTGAGAGATCACCTTGCCGTGCGAGCGTCGACCATCCCGCGTAGGCGGGATCGGATGGCACGGTATCCAAGTCGGTGTAGGCGCCGACGGTGAGTACGTTCCATGCCTGTCCGGGATCGCGTACTGCGGCGGTGTCGGACTCGGCGAGGTGGTCAACGACGTAGGTGCCGGCGACGTTGCCTGCGGACACGATCCACAGGCGGGCGGCGTCGGTGTCCGGCGACGCGAGCAGTCGGAGTTCGTCACCGTCAGCAATGACGCTGGCGCCGACGGCCAGAGCGTCGACTGTAGCCGACCACAGGGTGGGCTGACCGGGTCTTCCGGGGGTGTCGGTAGTAGTGCTGACCGGCATGCAAAACACGCGACGACGGGCTGCGGTGATCTCCGGCAGGGACACGGCCTGTGCAGTGACATCTCCGTAGGCGCGGGGATCGTGATGTTGTTCGGTTCTTGTGGGAAGGATGCGAACCGATTCGAGTCGGTGACGCAACGTGACGATGTCTGACCCGAGAAGGTATTGGTCCATCCGGTCGCCCATCAGCGCCAATCCAGCCATCTTGGTGCCATGGCCGTCCCGGTCGTAGCCACTCACGCCAAGGACGGTGTGCAGGTCCTGCGGAGCCAGAGAACCCTCGATGAGGACATGGTTCCTGGCGACGCCGGTGTCAAGGTGGCAGACGGTGGGTTGAAGCTCATCTGCGGGTTCCAACCGTCTGGCCAGGTCATCGGCGTACTCGGCTTGCTCCACAGAGGTGAGGTCTTGGATGGAATCAATGAACTCAGGGCGCCGTATCTCGGCAACCGGGACGGCCGTGAACGGCAGGACCTCAAGTTGTGCCCAGGTCGACTCGATCCACATGACGTCACGATCCACGAGCCGCAGGAGACGCTGCGAGACACTCAATCCCAACGCCTCTGCGAAGCGTCTCATCAGATCGGGACCGTCGGTACTCGGGCGCAGCCAGATTTCCCACCACGTTATCGTGCCATGCGATGGGTGGCCGTCGGACTGCCACAGGTCGGCCAGCACGGTGGCGCGGATGCGTGCGATGTTGGCGACGAGTTCGTTGTTGCGTGGTTTGCCTGTCGGGGACTCCCTCACCAAGTAGTCCTCGAACAGCTGAAGGAACTTCGGGCGATAGTCGTCGCTGACCCACACGGTTGCTCGTTCGGGGGTGCCAGTGACGTGGTCCACGGGGAGCACCGAAAGCAGCATCCATTTCGGCCGTCTGCGGCTAAGGGCGTGGTGTGTAGTGAACTGCTGGAGGGTGTCAAGCTTCAACGGGTAGGCCGGGTCATCACCCTCCAGTGTAATGATGGTTCCGAGGGCGCGGAGTTCGACCTCAAAGAGGTGTTCCTCTCGCGCCTGGACAATGTTGGCAAACGCAGACTGAGCCTCGCTCAGCCTTCCGCCGCCGTGACCGGCACGGTCCTCGACGGGTCGGACCTTCGGGTCAGATCCACCGCGGCGCCGGAACTCCTCGTCTGCCGCTCGGTCTTCTACCAAAAGGTGACTGAGGTGTTCGTATCCCTCAGCCAAGGCTCGCCGCCTGCCGCGACCGCAGCGCTTCGCGGATGTCGTCCGCGGTCACTCGCGTGCCACCGGCGAGGATCGCGCTCTTGGCAGAGGACTCGGCGGCCCGTACCAGGTCAGCGTGGGAGAGGTTTGCCATGTCGTCGACCAGTGTCGTCCAACGGAGTCCTTTGGCGAGCGAACCGAGTCTTCCGCGCATCACGGCGGCAGCCTGCTTCGCGTCCGGCAGGGAGTAGTTAAGCACCATATCGAAGCGGCGAAACAACGCCTTATCAAGAATTGAACGGTGGTTGGTTGCCGCGACGACGAGGCTTTCTGTGGAGCCATTTTCTAGGAACACCAGGAATGAGTTGAGAATACGTCGGGCTTCTCCCACGTCGTTTCCCGCGCGGTCACCGCCGAGCGCGTCGAACTCATCGAACAGGTAAACGCCACGTTGCGCCGCGACCGCATCGAAGATGACTCGTAGCTTACTAGCGGTCTCTCCCATGAACTTGCTCATCAAGCTATCGAGCCTGATCGTTAGCAGAGGCAGCGATAGCTCGCGCGCGAGCACTGCGGCAGTCATCGTTTTACCTGTGCCCGGGGGGCCCTCGAAGAGGAGTCGATGGACGGGCTCGAAACCGTGATCCAGTAGCTGTTTGCGCTGACGCTGCTCGGTCAAGACACGACGTACCTGTGCAGCAAGCTCCTCGGGCAGGATGAGTTCCTCGAGTCCGACCACCGGATGGGAAGCGATGACGAGGTCGGAAAGCTCACCTCGCGGTTGAATGATGGAAGTGACCTTCTTCGGGCGCTCGATCCGAGAGTTGTCAACCGCCGCCTTAAGGTCGGCCGCAAGACGGTTATGGCCTTGCCGTGCGGCCTGCGCCGCAACTTGCAGCGCAACAGAGTAGAAGGCGTCGTCGTCACCACTTCCGTGGCTTCGCACGAGCGCCTTGAAGTGCTCCCCAGAGCCAGCCATTCTCCACCTCCCGCCTTGCGTCGCTTACGCTGCCAGTCTATGGTGGGCGACCGTCAGAACATCCGCCACCCTACCGCGAGCCGCGAACGCAGACGTTGCATGCTCTTAGATGGCTTTGCTTGCGGGGCGTTGCCCAGTCGAGGCCCCGCAGCCCATTGTTGACGATACCGAGCGATCCGTCCTGGCATCGGTGGCAACCCCAACTCTTGTTCACGCAACCAGGCGTTCTTCTCGAAGGTCTACATCGACGTCTCGGTGGACTGCGCGTCGAGCACAACCGGCCGTTCAACATGCTCCTCGACCCCAGGGTCAACGCCAACGCTCTGACTTGGGCCGCAGATGCCAATAAGGCCCGAACCTCCACCAATGTTTCCTTTGGCAGGGGTTTGAGCCTTGTGCGTGGGGTGGAGCTAGGGGGATTCGAACCCCCGACCTTCTCATTGCGAACGAGACGCGCTACCAACTGCGCCATAGCCCCATGCTTGAACAGCGAAGACGATGCTAGCACCGGGCTGCGCCGGGCGTCGATTCGACCGCCCTGGTCGCTACTCCCCTACTGCGCGGTTGTGAAGCTGGTGGACGTTGGTGCGGCCTGACTCCTCCAGCTGCAGTTCCTCCACGTCATTGTCCGGGTGATCCGCGGTGGGCACCACCGTGCCGGTGATGACGACTGGAGCAGACAGATCAATGGTGCGCACGGTCCGCGGGACCAGCGGCTTGGAGACATAGGTGGGGGCGGTGACGGGGATGGGCTCCCACAGCACGCCGGCATGGTGGGGGGCGCTGAGGTCCAGGGAAATCTCGAGAGACTCGGCCCCGTGTCCAAGCTCGATGATGTCTGTGTCCTCGTCACCGAAACCTTCCCGTACGCGCTGAGTCCGGGAACCCAGAACCTTCTGCATGGTGCGGACACTGAAACGCGCGATGACCAGAAACACTGCCAACATCCCGGCCGGAATGGCGATGGACCAGAACGGCACCATGCCTGCCAGCGCCAGCCCGAACAGGACCACCGAGGCGACGAGTAGTCCGACGGCGATGCGTCCCCGGCGGCGCGCGGCGGCCCCCGCGTGGAGCCGCAATTCCCTGAGCTCTGACTGCCTCGTCAGTGGGGTCGAGACCTCGACTGCATCCACTGAATCCGACTGCTCCACGGCGTCGCGATGCATGATGCGCATCGAGTCCGAGAACCGCATGCCGGGGTCGCCGTCAATCTCGTCAGGGGTCTTTCTGTGCTGGGAGAGCCAGAACAGCCCGAAGGTCAGTCCGGCCGCGACTGCGACAAAGATGATGATTCCGGCTAGCACGTCCCCTACTTAAACAGCACTGGTGTAAGTTGCGGCTGCGA
The DNA here is from genome assembly GCA_947493705.1 of uncultured Arachnia sp. Taxonomy (GTDB): domain Bacteria; phylum Actinomycetota; class Actinomycetes; order Propionibacteriales; family Propionibacteriaceae; genus Arachnia. The sequence continues at coordinate 7,562 of CANLSH010000024.1, forward strand.
CTCCCCGAGAAGGGCGAAAACACCCACAAAAATGGGGCCCACTCTTTGTCAGATGTCCTCAAGTGGCCAACACAGCACCTGTTCACCCGCTTCAATGTGGTCGACCTCCGGCCCCATGATGATGAGCGCGTTGCTTCGTGAGAGTTCTGCCATGGCGTGTGGGTCGGAGATGTTCTCCACCGTTGCCACGTCCGTGTCGCTCACGAGATTGCCCCGCAGAAGATGGGTGCGCCCACGGACGGAGCGCAGGGGTGTCCGAGTGAGGGCACGCACAACAGCGCGATGTTCACCGGCACCTGCCAAACGGCGGATCAGCGGCCACACAAACGCCTGGAACGACACATAGGCACTCACGGGGTTGCCGGGAAGCATGACCATGGGCACACCCTCCTCTCCGATGAGCCCAAAGGTCTGGGTGCGGCCCGGTGACATCGCCACGTCCACGGAATCCGTCAGGCCCACATCCGCCATGGCAGATGCCACCGCCTCATAATCTTCTCGCCGCCCGGAGGTGGTGAAGATGAGAAGGTCAGCGCGAATCAGTTGATCGGTGATCGCGGCCCGGATTTCCGCCGGGTCACTTGAATGCACGGCGACCCGAAACACCGTCGCACCAGCAGCGCGCGCTGCGGCAGCGATCATGAACGAGTTGGAATCGGTGTCTTCCCCGTGGTGCACCTGACTGCCGGGCTCGACGAGTTCCTCTCCCGAACTCACCACCACGACCCTGGGGCGCGGACGGACAAGCACGCGGTCAATGCCGGCGCTGGCCATCATGCCAATTGCCCGATCATTCAGGGTGTCACCCTCGCTGAGCAACCGCGTGCCAACAGCAAGGTGTTCTCCTGCGGCGCGCACGTAATCGCCCTCCGACACGAGGTCAATGACATTCAACGTCCCAGCTGTCACCGTCGCAAAGGCCGCCGGCAGCACCGCAGTCGCACCACGCGGCAATACATCACCAGCGCCGACGGCGAGCGCGAAACCGTTCCCGAGCCGTTGCGCAGACTCCACCAGTTCCAGTTCGCGGACATCGCCGTTCAGCAGCGAAGCGGCCACGATGGCGTAGCCATCCACCTTCGACGTGCTGTTGGGAGGGACATTGATCATCGAATCGATGTCCTCGCACATGACTTGGTTCCACGCCTCGAGCAGCCCCATGCCGAAAGGCTTCAGAGGGGAGACCAGGCTGAGGAGATAACTGACGTGATCGGCCACGCTGCGCAGACCATTGGCGTCCAGGGGAGGAGCTTTGGGCAGGGTGGGGGCTACTTCCTCCGCGTCCACCTGCGCTTCCTGTTGTTCTTCCACCTCCGCCTCCGGTTCAGGCTCGATCTCAGCTTCGATGCGGGGGGCGGGCTTCTTGCGACCGAAAATAGCCATGCCCTCTACGATAGAACCCATGCGCCCAGCAGAGTTGAAGGACGCGCTGCGCCGAGACATTCAGACACGCCGAACAGGGCTCACCAAGAAGCAGTGGGACCGAGCGGATGCAGCCCGCACGAAACTGCTGCTGGCGGCTTTGGGCGACAGGCCGGCGACGGTCGCACTGTATGCCTCCCGGCCCCATGAGCCCGGAACACACGAGGCGATCACACGGCTGCACGAGGCCGGGTGGCAGGTCCTTCTTCCCGTGTTGAGGCGCTCGCCGCGATGGGCGTTGTTCAACGGCTGGGAACACATGCGGCGCGGGTGGGCAGATATCCCGGAGCCGCCTGGGTCCCCTGAGGAGCAAGTCCATCTCAGCGACGCCGACGTCGTGGTGGTCCCCTGCCTGGCGGTTGCCATCGACGGAACACGGTTGGGCACCGGCGGCGGTTGGTATGACCGTGCGCTGCCACTTCGACGTACGGGAGTGCCGGTGTGGGCACTCGCCAGCGCAGATGAGGTGTTGGATTGCCTGCCCGCTGAGCCGCACGACATACCGGTGGATCAAGTCATCACGGAGCGTGGCCACCACGTCTACGGCGACGCCCGTGTGACCGGCATTTCGGAGTAGTGGCATGGCGAACTATCATGATCGACGTCATCGACGGAGGTCCACGAAACACATGCCCACTTATCAGTACCGCTGCACAGCCTGCGGCGACGAGCTTGAAGTCGTCCAGAAGTTCACAGATCCGTCACTGACAACCTGTCCGGCCTGTGCCGGCAATCTGCGCAAGGTGTTTGGCGCGGTGGGTGTGGTCTTCAAGGGGTCCGGTTTCTATTCCACGGATTCCCGGAAAAAGCCCTCCTCCGAACCAGTTTCCAGTGGCGCCAAGACTGATTCCGCCTCGACGAGCAGCACGTCCTCGACGACTGCCGCGTCGTCGGAGTCCTCGAAGCCAGCCCCGGCCAAGAAGGCTGACGCCCCAGCCTGATCGGATCAACCTCTGGCCGGACCGAGGTCCCCCACTGTGGAGAAGTGGGGATCACAGTCTGCGCCGCCCACCATATGGGGCATGACGTGGTTCTTCCGCACCATCAGCTGGCACCGCCGCAAGATTGCGGCGGTGCTCGCAGCACTTGGAGCGTTCGCTCTTCTCACGCACTTCTCCGGCGCCGCTGAGCCCTCCGGCCGCGTGGTGATCGTCACCCATGCCATCAGTGCCGGCGCGGCCCTGGGTGCAGGTGACGTGTCCGTGGCTGCTGTCCCGGAGGCTCTCATTCCGGCGGGTGCGCTGACGGATCCTGACGAGGCAGTGGGGCGCAGCGCTGCGGTGTCCCTCGCCGCTCAGACCATCATGCAGCCCCCGCTACTCGTTTCCGGTGCACCGCCGCCGAAGGGTCGCTCGCTGGTGCCCATCACCGTGCTTGATGCGCAGCTCAGAGACATCCTGTCCCCCGGCCTGCGTGTCGCGCTCGTGTCCTCCATGGGTGACGTCCCCGGCATCGTGACCGATGATGCCGTCATTCACACGATGCCACAGGTGGCGTCGTCATCGCTGGTGACCACCAGTCAGGCTGCGCTCGTGCTCGTGGAGGTCCCCTCAGCGCTCGCCCCGGAGGTGTCGATGCTCGGCCAGTCCGGACAACTCAGCATCTTCCTGAGCGGGTGATGCCCCGTTGGTGGGCGGTGCGCTCCTCAGCCCCAGTGCGGCGGGCGATCCGCAGCCAGACGGCGATCCACATCCCCCCAGGCGCGGCTGCTCTGCACTGCGCGCTGCTGACCATTCAGTCCCACTAGCTCGCGTAGCTGCGCCAGTCTCGCGTCGAAGCGGGCGAACCCCAGTTCTCGGCGTACCTCCAGCGGGATCGGGAACGGCCATGGCTGGCGGGTGGCCTGCCGCTGGTGGCGCAGGTCCGCGAGCCGGGCAGGGTCCCAACCGAGTGTGACCAACTCCGCGGCCAGCGCCGCAGGGTCGGATGCCGACAGTGGCAACTCCTCACCGGTCAGTGCACGTCCGAGCTCAACGGACTCACTGGCCAAGCGTCGCACCATCCTCGACGCGACGCGGTTCGCCCTCGTCGCTCAGCTCCACGGCACCCGTGACGGTGACGTCAGCTCCGAAGGTCCAATCGCCCCTCACCTTCAATCGCGTCGCGTTGCGCAGTGACGGCGCCTCAGGGATGCGGGCGGTGAATCCGTCCACCTTCTTGTAGTAGGCGGAATCGAGATCGATCTCCGGGGAGGAATCACTGGTCGCCACCAGACGGCCGTCATCGCTCAGGTCGTAGACATCCGAGCGCAGCAGCAGAAGTTCATTGGTGGTCTTGACCGGCTGGAAGCGATCACGCTCCACACAGATGGCGGTGGCGCCCTCGAACACCTCGATGGCGGCGCCCATGGCGCTCTCGATCTGAATGACCGGCGTGGACCTGCTGTCAGCAGGATCCACGGTCTTCTCATTGCGGATCATGGGGAGTCCGAGCACTGAGTCGCGCTCCCGAAGTGTCTCCCGCAGCTTCTCCAGATCAAACCAGAGGTTGTTGGTGTGGAAGAACGGGTGGCGGTGCTCGTCGGTGAAGTACTCCATCTCCTCCGGTGCCGTCTGTGCGGTGTCGCGCAGGATCAGCTGGCCATCAGCCTTGCGGACAGCGAGGTGTCCACCCTTCTTGTCGTTGACCGTCCGGCGACACACCTCGGCCGCATACGGCGCCCCGGACTGCGCGAACCAGGCTGCGATGGTGGCGTCCGGCGCTGCCCCCAGGTTGTCACCGTTGGACACACACGCGAAGCGGAATCCAGCCTCCAGGAGCTCGTCCAGCACGCCCGAGCCCTCCAGGGCGGGATACAGATCCCCATGACCCGGTGGACACCACTCAAGAGTCGGATCGTCCTCCCAGGTGACCGGCATCAGATCGTCAGCACGGAGCTTCGGTTCCTGGTTCTGCATGAAGGACAGGGGAAGATCACCCACCGGCAGATCGCCGTACTGGTTCAGGTGCGCGAGCGTCTCCTCCTCGGTGCGGAACGAGTTCATGAACAACAGTGGCACGCGCGCGTCCCACGTGTCCCGAGCAGCCTTCACCTGGGCGACGATGAGGTCCAGGAAGTTCATGCCATCACGTACTTCGAGGAGGGTCTTGGCCTTGTCCAGACCCATCGACGTCCCCAGACCACCGTTGAGCTTGATCACCACGGTCCGGCCGATGGCATCGCGTGCCGCCTGATCGCTGACCTCCACGTCCCTGAGGAAGGCAACGTCGGTCATGGGAGAGATGGAGTCCTCTTCAATGATGCCGGTCTCACCCGATTCCAACAGCGTGTAGTAGTGGGAGAAGACTTCGATTGCGGGAGTGGGAACCCCCGCCTCCCGCATCTTCTCGCGAGCAGCTTCCAGACCTGCCTCGGACATCCCCGTCTCCCTTCCTCGTGGTTCCGCATCAATCCTAGTGATGACGGGCCGATCTCAGGCGCTGGCCTCCTGCAGTGGGATCGCATCGCCGGCGTGGCGCGGGAATTCCTGAATGAGACCGAGTAACAGATGACCCACGCTCGCGTAGAAGGCGGTGTGGGCATTGTCGATGACACGGGTGCAGAAGTCCGGACCCCAGACACCGAGATGTTGTGCAACGAACAATCGCGCCGAGGACACGAACTGATGAGCCCGGTCAGGGTCATGGTCCTCAAGGGCGTTGAGCGCGGCCAGACAGAGCTGCCCGACGAAGGCCACCTCCAGGCCAATGTGGTCGTCAGGCTCCCGATTGAAAGCGGGGGCCTGCAAACCATGGTCGGCATAGAAACGCCGAACCTGCATGGTTTCGGCTTCGAAAGTCAGTCCCTCAAGACTGCGATAGACGGACTCGTAGGGACAGGCGTGCATGTGGCCGGGCCCGACGAAGAGTGCATCGAAGTCCTCAGCCAGCTCCTCAGCGGACGACTCTTCCCGGACAGCCACCTCGAGCAGCGTGACACCGCTGTGATGAGCACCACCTTGCAGCGGCCAGGAACCGGCCAAACCAGCCGACTTCAGCTCCTGCACCATTGACGCAGCGGCATCACGCCGCAGCAGGGCATGGGACAAAAACGTGGTGGCCGCCGCCAACTGATCCAGCCATTCCGGCGTCACCGAGCGCGCCCAACCCGCGGCGCTCATATGCCCACCCTGACCATCGTCGCGTAGAACAGCAGGCGCCCGATGAACTCGCCACCCAGGACAAGCACGAAGGCTGCGACGGTTGTCACAGACATGAGGCGTCCCAGCGCTCTGTTCCCGGCCATCCGGAACAACAGGAATCCCAGTGCGATGACGCCGGCAAAGATCAGGATGTTCTCCGCAGCGGAAAGCACCGTGTACTCCCCGCCCAGCATCTCCAGTGTCGCGAGCGCCTGCGGCGACCCCTCGGTGCCGAGGTAGGCCAGGTAGGCAGGTTCGCCGATGAACTTCAGACCGAGTGCCAGGATGGCGCCGAAGGCGATGCCCTGAACCGTGTGCCTGATGAGCGCGCGAGCAGCCGGGTCCGGCTCGCCACCGCGCCGACGGCGAATGTAGGACGCCACGACGAGCGCAGCGGCAACGGCCACGCCTCCGAGCAGGAACGTGGTGATGTAGAAGCGAACAGGTGTGGCCCAGGTGGACCATGCCGGAACGGTGCGCAATGAATACACCTGCGAGATCGCGTAGACCAGGGCGAGGCCCAGGACTGCCGTGACCACTGCGAGTGCCTGGCGCAGGCGGTGGCTACCGAATCTGAACCACTGCAGGACCGCGAAGAGCGCGCCCGCGCCGGCGAAGAGCATGCCCAGTAGGATCTCCCGCGACAGCCAGGAGGTCTGCAGGTGCAGCAGTGCATTCGCCGCCTTCAGCGGACTGCCCAGGTGCAGTGTGGACGCGGCCAGACCGAAGACGAGCAGCGGACCGATGGCATAGAGCGCCGGCATGGTCACCTTCTCCAACGTCGCCTGGGGCTTGTTCCAGTTCGCGACATTGATCAGGCCCAGTACAACAAAGGAGCCCACGGACATCTGGGCGGCAATGGTGAAAATCACCAGCGGAAGTTCTTCCCACATCTCAGATGTCCTCCAGGTTCGCTATGTGGCCCGCGGTCGAGCCACTGGGTTCTGCCCTCTCATGCGGTCCCACCACCAGGTTCGGCTGCGTCACGGACGCGTGCGGCAGCGGAGCGATGGAGGCTTGGTCGCCATACTTTTCACGCAGATCCACGATCTCTCCGAAGTCCAGCGCCCGGCTGGGGCAGGAAGCGACGCAGGCCGGCGTGCCGCCCACCTCTATCCGGTCGGAGCAGAAGTCGCACTTGGTCATGACCCCCTTCTCGGGGTTGAACTGCGGTGCGCTGTAGGGGCAGGCCATTTCGCAGTAGCGACAGCCGATGCACAGATCGGGATCCACCGAGACGATGCCATTGGCGCCCTTGTGCATGGCTTGGGTGGGGCAGACCGTCGCGCAGATGGGGTCGTCGCAGTGGTTGCAGGCGATGGAGGAGTAGTAGGTGAACACCGTATTGCTGGCGGTATTGGTGCTCTCGTCCTCCACCCATCCGCCGCCGGAGTATTCGGCGACGCGACGCCAGTTCACACCCACGGGAAGGTCGTGCTTGTCCTTGCAGGCGATCTGGCACGCCTTGCACCCGGTGCACACAGTTTGGTCGAAGTAAAAACCCAGCTGATTGAATTCCATGGTCTCAAGCCTTCTTGATCTGGGCGAGCGTCGAGTGTTGACCATTGCCCTTGGCATAGGCGGTGGTCTGTTGACTGGTCAACGTGTTCACGGAGCCGCCGAAGTCGACGCCTCCCGGCTTCTCCGGCTTGTACCAGGCCCCCTGCGGCACGGAGGAGACACCGGGCAGGATCCGGTTGGTCACGTAGGCCGGCAGCCGGATCTCACCGAAGTCGTTGTAGACACGGCAGAGGTCGCCCTCCTTGATGCCGCGCCGCTTGGCGTCCAGAGAATTGACCCAGACCCGCTGCGGGTGCGCCTCCTTCAGCCACGGGCTGTTGCCGTAGGAGCTGTGCGTGCGCTGCTTGTAGTGGTGGCCAATCACCTGGATGGGGTACTTGGCCTGGAGCGGATCGCCGGGCAGCTCCCGGGTACGGCGATACATCGGCAGTGCGTCAATGTATTGGTCATCGTCGTAGTTCCAGTCGGTGCTCATCTTGTGCAAGTTGGAACTCCAGATCTCGATCTTGCCCGACGGGGTTCCCAATGCGTTGGCCTCCGGGTCGTCACGGAAGTCCTTGAGCGCGATCACGGAGTCGAGCTGCTTGCGGAAGACGCCCATCTCCTTCAATTCGTCGTAGCCCGGAAGATCAGGAATGTTCTTGCGGCTCTCGTCGAGGATCCACCGCACCCAATCATCCTGGGTGCGTCCCTCTGTGAATTTGTCCTTGACGCCTAGCTTCTCGGCAATGCCCGTCAGCTGCTCGTAGACAGGCATCGAGTCGTACAGCGGCTCGATCGCCTTCTCCGTGAAGATGGTGTAGCCCATGTTGCCAGCGCTGCCCTGGCTCGCCAGGTCCACCTGTTCGGCCGTGGAGGCGTCGGGCAGGATGATGTCGGCGTAGCGTGCGGAAACCGACATGGTGTTGTCGATGACCACGATCATCTCCACCAGGCTGTCGTCGGCCAGCAGGTCGATCATCTTGTTGTGATCACCGTGCTGGTTGACCAGCGAGTTGGAGCCGTAGTTCCAGATGAACTTGATGTTGGAGTTCAGGGTCACGTCATTGGTGACGTTGGCGTTGGAGTTGAGGTCAGCCAGATCTCTCACTCCATCCTTGTACGTCCAGCCCTTGCCATTGGTGATGGCTTCGGGCCATTGGTAGTAGGAGATGACCGGACGCACCGGATTCTCCAGAACGGGGAACCCGGCCATCGGGAGTCCGGCGGATCCTTCCCGTGCACCAGTGCCGCCGCCGGAGATCCCCACCTGGCCGATCATGTTGGACAGCAGCATGGGAGCGCGCGCCTGGCTCTCCCCATTGGAGTGGCGCTGGATTCCCCAGCCCGAGTTGATGGCACACGGCTTGGTGGTGGCGATCTCACGTGCCAGGGAGCGAATCCGATCAGCCGGGAGCCCAGTGATGGCAGCTGCCCATTCAGGGGTCTTCTCCTCCCCGTCCTCACCCAGGCCCATGATGTAGCTCTTGTACGACGCATTCGACGGAGCACCCTCGGGCATGTGCTCCTCGTCGAAACCACTGCAGTAGGTATCCAGGAATTCTTGGTCCTGAAGTCCCTCTTCGATCATGACGTGTGCCATGCCGGCCACCAGCGCCAGGTCTGTGCCGGGACGAATGGGGACCCATTCGTCGGCCAGGTTCATGACAGTGTCGCTCTGCCGGGGATCGATGACGATGACCTTGTGGCCTGATTCCTTCTTGGCCTGCTGGGTGACGAACACCTCCCCGCCACCGCTCATCCGCGTTTCATGCGGGTTGTTACCGAACATCACCACCAGCTTGGAGTTGCGGGTGTCGTCGTTGCTGTTGGATGAAATGTAGCTGCCGTAGTGGAAATCAACGGCTGCCTCGATGTTGCCTGCGCTGTAGTCGTTGTAGTGGTCCAGGTAGCCGCCGACGCAGTTCATGAGACGTGAGACTGCTGTGGCCCGGGGTGGCCAGCTCTTGGCGACAACCGCCCCGAGCACGCCCGTGCCGTAGTTGAGGTAAATGGACTCGTTGCCGTACTCCGCAATGAGGTCTTTCAACTTGTCGGCGATGAGGGTGAAGGCCTCGTCCCACGAAATCTCGGCCCACTTCTCCTCGCCTCGGGCGCCCACCCGCTTCAGCGGCTTCTTCAAGCGCTCCGGCGAGTAGATGCGCTGCCGGATGGAGCGGCCACGGACGCAGGCGCGGATCTGCTGATCGCCGATCTCGTTGCTGCCCCGATCGTCGGGATCCACCCGCACCACCTGCCCGTCGGCCACTACAAGCTGCAGCGGGCAGCGAGATCCGCAGTTGACGTTGCACGAACTCCAGACGCTCTTGCCCACTGCTTCTGGTGTGATGTGATCCTTGGGCTGCAGGCCACAGGAGCCCAGCCCCATCACGCCTGCCGAGCCGCCTGCAACGGCACTCCACTGCATGAATCGTCTGCGAGTTACCGGGGCCTTGGCCGCTTCATCGACGATGCTTGACTCAGCCATGGGCTGTCCTCTCGGGGGCGGTGACAATCAACAGAGTTCATTCTACGACGAGGCGTAGGATCAACAGTGACCGGGTCGGTATACCGCCGACGATGGCTGAGGCGTAGGTTGGCGTCACAAGGGCCGATCAGAGGTCCGTCAGACATATCGTCGAGCTGTGAGGAGCGTGGCACATGGTTGGCCCCGGCACCACACGACAGCGGCGCGACGACCACTTCTTTCCCGCCGTTCAGCGGTGGCTGTCCCGCAATGAGGTGCGATCAGTGGCTCTTACCTGCCACGCCGCCCCATCGCTGCCCCTTGGGTCCAAACAACGCCCGGCCATCGAGATCCCCGGATGTCTGCAGGACTTGCCGCTGTACCGCCTTGTCGACCTCCACCTCACCGGCGTGCAGGACATCGCCGCTCTGCCAGGAGAGTGTTGCAGCGAGGCAGATCCGGACATCCTTGCATCGTGGCAGTCGCGACTGGGCGAACTGCTGCAGTGGAGCACTGTGGACGCGAAACCCGCTCGCAACTGGAACTGGTCCATCTCCCCCACGCGAATACCTGTGGACCGCAGAGGACTGCTGGGCCTGGGCCGTCAGTCCCAATCCCCGTGGCCCATTCACGATGCCGATTCCGACGAAGAGGCGCGCCTGGTGACAAGCCTCAGGGCGGCTGGGGTCACTGTCATCGAGGAGCCACCGCCCGGTCTGGCTCTGCTGGCGTCAGGATGCACCGCCTGCGGTGTTTGTGTTGCCGCGTGCCCACACGACGCCTTGGCCCTCCACGTGGACGGTTCACAGACAGCCCTGCAGCACCAGCCCGGTGTCTGCCAGGGGGAACAGCAGTGCGTCGCCCTCTGCCCGGTGGATGCTCTCAGCATCGAGGGACCCCAGACCTGGCCAGCCGTACTCGATGGTTCACCTCGCGTGCTGGCCACACTCGAGATGAGCGTCTGTGAGCGTTGCAAGGTTCGGTTCCCGACCAGTTCGGGACAGCGGTGGTGCGAAACCTGCCGCATCCGACGCAGCGACCCGTTCGGCTCCCACCTCCCCGACGCGGCCATCAAGCTGCTGCGAGCCCGCGGTCACGACCATCCCCAGTGACCCCAGGGGAGCAGAGTTTCCTACAGCGCATCGATGGGTACTGTGGGGTCATGTCCGGTTCCTGCGCCTCCCATGTCATCACGGTCTCTGACCGCGTGGCTTCCGGCGAACGCAGCGACACCTCTGGCCCTCTTGCCGTCTCAATACTGACGGATGCCGGCTATCCCGCAACCAGCTCGTGCGTCGCCGACGGCGTGGTCAGCGTCCGGAATGGGCTGCACGCCGCGCTGGGAACAGATGCACGGCTCGTCGTGACCACGGGCGGCACCGGTGTGTCCCCGCGAGACCAGACACCTGAGGCCACCGCAGAAGTCGTGGAACGGCTTCTGCCGGGCATTCCCGAGATGTTTCGCGCAGAGGGCATGAAGAAGTCAGCGCATGCCGCCCTGACACGTGGTCTGGTTGGCGTGGCGGGACGGGCCCTCGTGGTGAACCTGCCCGGGAGTCCGAAGGCCGTGACCGAATCCCTCGGCGTACTGCTGCCCCTTGTGCCCCACATTCTCGACCAACTCGATGGAGGCGACCACTGATGCCCGTGATACGTGCCGGTGTCACCACTGATGCCCTCAATGTTGAAGACCTCCGTCAGGCCGTGGAATCCTCCACTGCTGGCGCCGTGACATGCTTCATCGGCCAGATCCGGGACCACGATCCCGAGGCCGATGGCGTCGTCACCGGTATCGACTACACACACCACCCGGACGCTGATCAGCTCATGGGGCCGATCATCGTCCGCGTCCTGGAAAGCCTCGATCCTCACAACGAAGCGAGCGTGTCCGCCATGCATCGAGTGGGGCACCTCGACGTCGGCGAACTGGCGCTGGTGGTGTGCGTGGCCACCGCACACCGGCGGGCATCCTTCGACATCTGTGAGGCAGTCGTCGAAGCCATCAAGGCAGAACTGCCCATCTGGAAACAGCAATTCGAAGCGACGGGCCGCCAAGTGTGGTCCAACCTGGGAGTGAATTCATGAGCGGTCTCGTCGACGGTTTCGGCAGGGTGCATCGCGACCTGCGCATCTCCCTGACGGACCACTGCAACCTGCGCTGCACCTACTGCATGCCGGCCGAGGGCGTGCCGTGGCTGCCGCGCAACACCCTGCTCTCGGCCACCGAACTGATGCGTATCGTCGAGATCGCCGTGGCCGAAGGGGTCACGGAGGTGCGGCTCACCGGCGGTGAACCCTTGCTGCGGCCCGACGCCGTGGACATCATCGCCGCCATCCACAGCATCGAGAATGCACCGGAAATCTCCATCACCACCAACGGCATCATGCTTCCCCGGCTCGCCGAGCGCCTCGCCGCCGCCGGTCTTGCCCGGGTGAACATCTCGCTGGACACGCTGGATCGCGCGCGTTTCAAGGAGATGACCCGCCGCGACCGCCTCGGCGACGTGCTGGATGGCATCGACGCCGCGAAGGCTGCCGGTATGACGCCCGTCAAGATCAACAGCGTTCTGATGCGCGGCGTCAATGACCACGAGGCACCCGCCCTGCTCCGCTGGGCCATGGAGAATGATCTGGAGCTGCGCTTCATCGAGCAGATGCCACTGGATGCCGGACACACCTGGAGCCGCGAGGGCATGGTCACCGCCGCCGAGATTCTCGCCACGCTGCGGAGCGAACACGAACTGGAGCCCATCGCCGGCCGCGGCGCTGCCCCCGCCGAGCGCTTTCTCGTCGACGGCGGCCCCCACACCGTCGGCATCATCGCGTCGGTGACCATGCCGTTCTGCGGTGCCTGCGATCGTCTTCGCCTCACCGCCGACGGTCAGCTGCGCTCCTGCCTGTTCTCCTCCACGGAGTCAGACCTGCGCGAACCGCTGCGCTCCGGCGCCAGCGACGACGAGGTGGCCGCCATCCTGCACCGATGCCTGGCCGGCAAGCTCGCGGGCCACGGCATCAACGAGCCCGGCTTCCTGCAGCCCCCGCGCCCCATGAGCGCCATCGGCGGCTGAGCCCTCATTCACGCTGGACAGTGGCCGTTCGTGGTTGGTAGTCCAACCACGGACGGCCACAACCCGTTGGCCACCATCGGCGGCTGAGTCTCAGGTGAGCACGATGGGCAACCGCTGGTAGCCGCCCACCGGGGATACTGCGCGCTCCGGCTTCTCCTCCGGGTGCAGCTCAATGCCATTGACCCCGCCCACAATCGTCCTGAGCGCGATCCGCAGTTCCATCGTCGCCAGCAGCCGGCCGGGGCACACGTGCTTGCCGATGCCATAGACGAGGTTCTTCTCGGCATGCGCATCCGGTTTGAAGGCGTCCCGATCAAAGACTTCCTCGTCACGGTTCGCCGAGGTCCAGTGCAGCTTCACCCGGGCGCCTGCAGGGATGTGCTGACCCGCCACCGTCACCGGACATGTCGTGATCCGACGGTTGGACAGGAACGGGTCATCGATGCGCAGGATCTCGTCGATGATGGCATCCACCTCCGCGTCGGGGCCGACGCGTACCCGCTCCAACAGGTCCGGACTCCCCGCCAGGTGCTCCACGAGCACACCGACGCACAGCGCGATCGAGCCGAGATCGCCACCGGTCCAGTTCCGCAGGATCGAGACGAGTTCCTCCTCGGTCAACAGCCGACCATCCACCTCGTCCCGACACAAACGCGTGGTGACGTCATCCGGCACATCGGTCCCGTCACGTCGGGGGACTACGACGGAGCGGATGATCTCGTCGAACTGCTCGGCGACGTCCGCCATCCACGCATGATCTCCGGAGCGGGTGGCCGCATGGTTGTCCGCCATCCACTCCAGTAGCTTCGGCTCCAGCTCCGTCGGCCAACCCAGCCACGCACACTGGCCACGTACCGCGAACACAGCACCGATGTCGCCGACAGCGTCGAGGACTACGCCGCGGGGCAGCCCATCCACCAGTTGGGACGCGACATCCTCGAACACAGGTAGGAACGGTGTCAGCGCCTCCTCCGTGAGGTAGCGCTCGATGACCTGACGGAACCGGGTGTGCTCCTCACCATCCAAGCCGTTGGGGACCTGCAGGTATCGCGACACCGCGCTCGAGTACGTCTCGGCGTCGAGGGCGGCGGCGACAACGTCAGCATGACGCAGCAACACCCATTCCCCGGCGACGTTGCGGACGATGTCATGGTTGGCGCGCAGCTCATCGGTGTACTCACGCAAGTCACGGCCTGCAGGGGAGACGTCGTCGGGCATGTGGTCGGTCACTCTGACTCCTGATCAGTGGCTAATCGAGAACGCCGTGGTTGCGGAATTCCTGTTGGTCCCGAGGCTAGCGGTCCGACACATGTCAATTCAGCCCCGGATGAATAAGTACAGCGGGAATGTGGTTGCATTCACCCATGGCGAACACAGTCACAGCTGACTCTCCGGCAGAACAGGCACTACTGAAACTCGGGCAGTTCTTCACGCGCTGGGAGGAATCCGACGACGGCCGCGCCGTCTTCCGGGAGGGTGGTCGCGCGGGTGATGCCTTTTACCGCGACCGCTGGGCCCACGACAAGGTGGTGCGCTCCACGCACGGCGTGAACTGCACGGGATCCTGCTCCTGGAAGGTCTACGTCAAGGACGGCCTGATCACGTGGGAGGCCCAGCAGACCGATTATCCCTCGGCCGGTGATGATCGTCCCGACTACGAGCCCCGCGGCTGTCCCCGCGGCGCTGCCTTCTCTTGGTACACCTACTCCCCCACCCGCGTCCGCTATCCCTACGGCCGCGCCGTACTGGTGGAGATGTACCGGGACGCCAAGGAGCGCCTCGGTGATCCCGTCCTGGCGTTCGCGGATGTCACCCAGGACCCGGAACGTCGTCGTCGCTACCAGAAGGCCCGCGGCAAGGGTGGCCTGGTCCGGATCGAGTGGGACGAGGCACTGGAGATCGCGGCCGCCTCCTACATCCACACCATCAAGACCCACGGCCCGGACCGCCTGGTGTCGTTCTCCCCCATCCCGGCCATGTCCATGGTCTCCCACGCCATCGGCACGCGCTTCACCCACCTGCTGGGCGGCGCAATGACGTCGTTCTACGACTGGTACGCCGACCTGCCCGTGGCCAGCCCGCAGGTCTTCGGCGACCAGACCGACGTCCCGGAATCCGGCGACTGGTGGGACGCCACCTACCTCATGATGTGGGGCTCCAACGTCCCCGTCACCCGCACGCCGGATGCCCACTGGATGGCGGAGGTCCGCTACCGCGGCACGAAAGTCGTCACCGTTGCCCCCGATTATGCGGACAACGTGAAGTTCGCCGACGAGTGGCTCCCCGCCCAGGCCGGCACCGATGCTGCGCTAGCGATGGCGATGGGCCACGTCATCCTCAAGGAGAACTTCGTCGACAAGTCGGTGGAGTTCTTCGACGATTACGTCAAGAGCTACACCGATCTCGGCATGTTGCTGCGCCTCGAGGAGCACCCTGAGGGCCACGGCCTCACGGCCTCCAAGTTCCTGACCGCCGCCGACCTTGACGAGTTCAAGGACGCGGAGGATCCCGGTTTCAAGACCATCATGTGGGACAAGGCCAGCGGGGGACCTGTGGTTCCCAATGGCTCCATGGGCTTCCGCTACAGCGAGTCCGGCAAGGGCGAGTGGAACCTGGATCTCGCAGACATTGAGCCGACGCTGAGCTTCGCCGATGTGGAGGGCAGCCAACCCACCCCGCTTGCTCTTCCCTGTTTCGAGGACCCCCGCGGCGCGGGCTCCATACTGCAGCGCGGCGTTCCGACCATGCGTGTCGGCGGCCATCTCGTCACCACAGTGTTCGATCTCATGCTCGCCCAGTACGGCGTCGAGCGCCCCGGGATGCCGGGCGTCTGGCCAGCCGGCTACGACGACCCGACCGTGCCCTACACCCCGGCGTGGCAGGCCGAGATCACCTCGGTTCCTGCCGAGGTCTGCACCCGCACAGCCCGCGAGTTCGCGAACAACAGCGCCGAATCGCACGGCCGCACCATGATCATCATCGGCGCCGGCATCTGCCACTGGTACCACGCCGATGCCACCTACCGCTCCATCATGAGCCTGCTGATGATGACCGGCTGCATCGGCCGCAACGGCGGTGGCTGGGCCCACTACGTGGGCCAGGAGAAGTGTCGCCCCATGACGGGCTGGTTCAACCTGGCCAACGCCATGGACTGGTCACGACCGCCACGGACGATGATCGGCACCGCCTACTGGTACATGCACACCGACCAGTGGCGCACCGATGGCTTCTCCGCCGACGCCATCACCTCCCCGCTGTCGCTCGGGCATCTTGACGGCGTCCACAACGCGGACGCGATCGCGAAATCGAATCGGCTCGGCTGGATGCCCTTCTACCCGCAGTTCGACAGGAATCCACTCGATCTGGCCGACGAGGCCGCCGCGGCCGTTGAGGCAGGCGAGGCTCCTGATGCGGGAACCTACGTTGCCCGCCTCCTCAAGGACGGCTCACTGCGCAGCTCCGTCGAGGATGTGGACGCGCCCGAGAACTGGCCGCGCACCATGATGCTGTGGCGCTCCAACCTGTTCGGCTCCTCCGCGAAGGGCGCCGAGTACTTCTCCAAGCACCTGCTGGGTACGCACTCGAACCTGATGCCCAACCAGCACGGGATCGACCAGCGCCCCTCTCTGGTGAACTACCGGGAGGAGGACGTGGAGGGAAAGCTCGATCTGCTGATCAGCGCCGACTTCCGGATGACGTCCACCACGCTGCTCTCGGACATCGTCTTCCCGGCCGCCACGTGGTACGAGAAGTACGACCTCTCCAGCACGGACATGCACCCGTATGTGCACGCATTCACACCCGCCATCGATCCGCCGTGGCAGGCACGCTCGGACTTCACGATCTTCGTGCAACTGGCAGAGAGGATCAGCGAGTTCGCCGCCACACACCTCGGCGTCCGCAAGGACATCGTCGCCACCGCCCTCCAGCACGACACACCCGCCCAGGTGAAGAACCCGGGTGGCCGTGCCGATGACTGGCTCGGCACCGACGTCGATGCCGTCCCCGGCAAGAACATGCCCGCCCTGGCGGTGGTGGAACGCGATTACACGGCTATCGCCGAGAAGCTCACCTCCGTCGGACCGCTCGCGGATCGGCTGGGCTTCACCGTCAAGAACATCACCTATGACGTCAAGGAGGCCGCCGCCCAGCTGGGAGAGATCAACGGACGCGTCACCGGCGGGGTGGCCGACGGCAGGCCCACCATCCACAAGGATGACCTGTTTGCCGAAGCTGTCCTGATGTTCTCCGGCACCACCAACGGCGCGCTCGCCACCCAGGGCTTCCGCGATCTGGAGGCCAAGACCGGCCGCCAGCTGGCGGACCTGTCGGAGGACGAGGAGCACCACCGCATCACCTTCGCCGACACCCAGGCGGCCCCCCAGCCCGTCATCACGTCCCCGGAATGGTCGGGCTCAGAGAAGGGCGGGCGACGCTACGCCGCCTTCACCATCAATGTGGAGCGGCTCAAGCCGTGGCACACCTTGAGTGGCCGGATGCACTTCTACCTGGATCATGACTGGCTCATCGATGCCGGCGAACAGCTGCCCATCTACCGCCCGCCGCTCAACATGGCGCGCAACTTCGGAGAGCCCGAGCTGGGTCCGGACGGAGAGAAGGCCATCACGCTGCGCTATCTCACCGTGCACAACAAGTGGTCCATCCACTCCGAGTACCAGGACAACCTTCTGATGCTCTCGTTGGGACGCGGCGGGCCGCAGGCCTGGCTCTCGGAGCAGGACGCGAAGTCCATCCAGGTCAAAGACAACGACTGGATCGAATGCACCAATGCCAACGGTGTCTTCGTGGCCCGCGCAGTGGTCTCGCACAAGATGCCGCCCGGCATCGCCTACATCCAGCACGCCCAGGAGCGCACGATTGACGTGCCGAAGTCCGAGGCCACCGGCATGCGCGGCGGAATCCACAACTCCGTCACCCGGATCATGCTGAAGCCCACACATTTGATCGGCGGGTACGCCCACCTGGCGTATGCGTTCAACTATCTCGGACCGACGGGGGTACAGCGAGACATCGTCTCCACCATTCGTCGCCGCAGCCAGGAGGTGACGTACTGATGCGAGTCATGGCACAAGTTGCGATGGTGATGAACCTCGACAAGTGCATCGGCTGCCACACCTGTTCCGTCACGTGCAAGCAGGCGTGGACCAACAGGGCCGGCACTGAGTACGTGTGGTTCAACAATGTGGAGACCCGCCCCGGGCAGGGCTACCCGCGCCGCTACGAGGACCAGGAGAAGTGGAAGGGCGGCTGGGTCCGCACCAAGACCGGTGGTCTGCGCCTGCGCAGCGGCGGCCGGTTCCAGAAGCTGCTGTCCATTTTCGCCTCACCGGTCCAGCCCGAGCTCGATGACTATTACGAGCCGTGGACCTACGACTACGAGAACCTCGTCTCCGCTCCACTCAGCGACGACTTCCCCGTCGCCCGTCCCAAGTCACTCATCACCGGTGAGGACACCAAGATCGAGTGGTCCGCGAACTGGGACGACTCACTGGGCGGCACCGCCGAGACCCTCGCCGAGGACCCGATCCTGCAGAAGCTCCGCAAGGAATCCTCCGAGCAGATCAAGCTCGAGTACGAGAAGTCCTTCATGTTCTTCCTGCCGCGCATCTGCGAACACTGCCTCAACCCCTCCTGCATGGCTTCCTGCCCCTCCGGCGCGATCTACAAGCGCTCCGAGGACGGCATCGTGCTGGTGGACCAGGACAAGTGCCGCGGCTGGCGCCAGTGCATCACCGGCTGCCCGTACAAGAAGATGTACTTCAACCACCGCTCCGGCAAGGCCGAGAAGTGCCACTTCTGCTACCCCCGCCTCGAAGTGGGGCTGCCAACAGTGTGCTCCGAGACCTGCGTGGGCCGGCTGCGCTACATCGGCATCATCCTCTACGACGCGGACGCCGTCACCAAGGCAGCCGCCGTCAAGGACGACCAACAGCTGTACCAGTCCCAGCTCGACATCATGCTCGACCCGCATGACCCTGACGTCATCGCAGGCGCCAGGGCTGGCGACATCCCGGAGGAGTGGATTGATGCAGCACAGCGCTCACCGGTCTATGCACTCATCAAGCACTTCAAGGTGGCGCTGCCGCTGCACCCGGAGTACCGCACCATGCCGATGGTCTGGTACATCCCGCCGCTGAGTCCCGTCGTTGATCTCCTGCGCGAGCAGGGCCACGACGCTGAGGCGCCGGGGAATCTCTTCGGCGCCATCGATGCGCTGAGGATTCCGGTGGAGTACCTCGCAGAACTCTTCACGGCCGGAGACACCGACATCGTGACACTGGTGCTGCAGAAGCTCGCCGCGATGCGGTCCTACATGCGAGGCGTGACCCTGCGCAACGAGCGCGACGAGAGCCTGGCCGAAGCTGTCGGAATGACGGGCAAAGCCATGGAACAGATGTATCGGCTCCTGGCCATCGCCAAGTACGACGAGCGCTACGTGATCCCACCGGCCCACTACGACCAAGCCCACAACCTGGAGGAGATGGGCTGCTCGCTCGAGACCGACGGTGGCCCGGGTATGGGTCAATCGGGCCCCTTCGGTGAGGCATCGGGTGGCCCTGTGCCGGTGTCGATCGAGAGCTTCTCCAACCTGCGGGACCGGGCGAATGCCGATACGGCAGCCACCTCCGAGTCGTTGCGGGACCGCACCGGTGAACGCAACTGGGATGGGAACTGACATGAGTCAGCGAGCCGTCGTCTACCAGGCCGCCAACCTGCTGCTCTGCTATCCGACGCAGGAATTGGTGGAGCGTGTGCCCATGCTGCGCACCGCGCTCGCCACCACCAGTCTCGGACATCATTTCGAGCCATGGCTGGATCAGCTCACCTCACGCCCCCTGTACGACCTCCAGTCGGACTACATCCAGGAGTTCGATCTCTCCAGGCGCCACAGTCTGCACCTGAGCTACTGGTCCGCCGGCGACACCCGTCGTCGGGGCATGGAACTACTGGGATTCAAACAGGCGTTCCGCGCCAGTGGCGTCGATCTCACTGGAAACGCTGAACTTCCTGACTACCTGCCCGCGATTCTGGAATTCGCGGCGTGCATCGACGAGGAAGCCGGGTACGCAATGCTGCAACAGCATCGCGCCGAGATTGAGATGTTGCGGCTCAGCGTGGTGGATGATGAGTTGGTGCAGGCAGGAGTCCTGAGCGCTGTATGTGCGACTCTGCCCGGCGCCTCGCCAGTCACCCGTGACGATGCCCGCGCAATGCTGAAGTCCACCGAGAACCCCGAAACAGTCGGGCTCCAGTTCCTGACACTGCTCCCCACCCGCACCGGAGGCTGACATGGATGTATTCCTATGGGGCGTCCTGCCCTACCTGACGGCACTGATCCTCATCGGTGGACTGTTCTGGCGCTACAAGTACGACCAGTTCGGATGGACCACCCGGTCATCACAGCTGTATGAGTCGAAGATCCTGCGGATTGCCTCGCCCTTGTTCCACTACGCGATCTTCGTGGTGCTGGGCGGCCACCTCGTGGGGCTCTTCATCCCCAAGAGCTGGACCGACGCCATTGGTATCTCCCAGGAGGCGTACCACTGGACAGCACTGACGCTTGGCATGATCGCCGGCATCGCGACGCTGGTGGGCATCGCAATGCTCATCTACCGCCGTCGCACCACAGGCCCAGTCTTCATGGCCACCACGAAGAACGACAAAGCAATGTATCTGATCCTCGTCGGCGCCCTGGTACTCGGAATGTGGGCCACCCTGACCGGCGACACCACCGCCAGCGGCGAAGAACACAACTACCGGGAAACGGTCTCCATCTGGTTCCGGTCGCTGTTCATCTTCCAACCTAAGATCGACGCCATGGCCGCCGCCACCATCCAGTTCAAGATCCATATCCTGGTGGCCTTCCTGCTGTTCGCCTCCATGCCCTTCACCCGCTTGGTGCACTCCTTCACGGTCCCACTTCACTTCTTCTTCCGCCCGTACATGGTGTACCGCTCCCGTCCCACCAGCGAGGAGAGCACTCGTACGCATGGCCGTGGCTGGGACAAGATCGGCACTCCTGATCGGGTCAAAAAGGGCGACGACGTCTACAAGCCCTGAGTCCTCCACTCACCTTCCATCACATCGAAAGAAAGAGCACCCACGTGAGCGCTGCAGCCCGCACCGGAAAAGAATGGTTGACCTCCTGGGATCCGGAGGATGAGGACAACTGGGACAAGAAGCTCGCGTGGGCGACGCTGTGGATCACCACCTTCACCCTCACCATGTGTTTCATCACATGGTTCCTGCCCAGCGCAATCATTCCGCAGCTGAATGCCATCGGCTATGAGTTCACCAAGTCGCAGCTGTACTGGATGGCGTCCATGCCGGGGCTCGCCGCGGGTCTGCTGCGACTGGTGTGGATGGTGCTCCCCCCGATCCTCGGCACCCGCAAGCTGGTGACGCTCACCACGCTGCTGTTGGTCTTCCCGTTGCTCGGATGGGGCGTCCGCGTCATCGAACCCACGGCTCCCTACTGGGAGTTGATGGTGCTCTCCTTCCTCGCCGGCATTGGCGGCGGGGCATTCTCCGGCTTCATGCCGTCGACGTCGTACTTCTTCCCCAAGAGGCTCCAAGGCTTGGCGCTCGGCCTGCAGGGTGGCCTCGGCAACTTTGGCGTGTCCATCGTTCAGCTGCTCACACCATGGCTCATCGGTTTCTCGATGCTGGCCTTCCTCGGCAGCAGCCAGACGCTGGTGCAGGCCGGCAAGGAGAACCGGGACGTCTGGTACCAGAACGCGGCATTCATCTGGATCCCCATCATCATCCTCGGCGCCATCCTGGCGTGGACCATGCTGAAGTCCGTCCCGGTCACCGCCAACATCCGCCAGCAGTTCGACATCTTCAAGAACCAGGACACCTGGTGGATGACACTGCTCTACATCATGACCTTCGGAACATTCTCCGGGCTGGCCGCCCAGTTCGGTCTGTTGATGAACAACCTCTACGGCGCCGGCAATGAAGCCATCGTCTCCGGCACGGGGGTCACGGCAGAGGTGTTGGTGGATGGATACAGCTTGCCCGTCGCCTCAGCGTTCGTTTTCCTCGGCCCCCTGGTCGGCGCAGGTGCTCGCGTGGTCTTCTCACCGCTCACCGACCGCTGGGGCGGAGCCGTCTGGACGCTCATCTCCGGTATCGGAATCGTGGTCTCCATCGCGTTCACCATGACAGCCCTGGTCCCCGACACTTCATCCGCTGCTGCACTCGACGCCGGCTTCGACCGATTCCTGTGGGGCATGCTGGCGATCTTCCTGTTCTCCGGCATCGGCAACGCCTCCACGTTCAAGCAGATGCCCATGATCTTCGAGCGCCGACAGGCGGGTGGAGTCATCGGCTGGACGGCGGCCATCGCAGCTTTCGGTCCGTTCTTCTTCGGCCTCGGTCTGGCCTTCGTCGGCGTCTTCGTCTTCTACGCCATCGGCCTCGTCTGGGCGCTCATGTGCATCGGCATCACGTGGTGGCGGTACGCGCGGCCCGGAGCGCCCAAACCCTCCTAGTCACATGTTGCCGCCTGAAAAGACGGCGGCTGCATCGGGATCACGTGGTGGCGGTACGCGCGGCCCGGAGCGCCAAAACCCTCCTAGTCACATGTTGCCGCCTGAAAAGACGGCGGCTGCATCGGCATCACGTGGTGGCGGTACGCGCGGCCCGGAGCCGCCAAGCCGTCTTGAGTCTTGGGACGCGCGGGCTCTCACTACGTCCGTGATGCGGCCAGCTCCCGGACCGGCCTTGGCGTCGCGGTGGCGGCGAGGAGCTGCTTGCGCCGGAGCAGACGCATCGCATTCGCAATCACGATCAGGACGGATGCTTCGTGGACGAGCATCCCGACGGCCATGGTCACCCCGCCAAAGAGGACTCCGCCCAGGAGCAGTGCGACGGTGATCAGGGCAATGGCGATGTTCTGACGCATGACAGCCACCGTGCGCTTCGCCAGGGAGATGGCCTCGGGAAGCTTGAGGAGATTGTCGCCCATGAGTGCGATGTCTGCAGTTTCCACCGCCACGGCGGATCCAGCGGCACCCATCGCCACTCCGATGTCGGCTGTGGCCAGGGCAGGGGCATCGTTCACGCCATCACCCACCATGGCCACGACATGACCATTGGCCTGCAACTCAGCCACGGCGTCAAGCTTGTCCTCAGGCAGCAGTCCAGCCCGGACTTCATCCACCCCCGTGGCATTCGCTATGGCGTGCGCCACCAACTGTGAGTCTCCGGTGAGCATGACAACCTTCTTCACCCCCGCCCCGTGGAGGTTCTCCACCATGGCGGCAGCGTCGGTGCGGACCTGATCAGCCACTGCCACCACGCCGGCCACAGCGCCGTCGACAGCCACGATCATCGCTGTCCTGCCAGCGGCGGCGAGCCTGTCGACTTCTGCGGCGGCACTGGCATTGTCTGCCACCCCGAACTGTTCCAGCAGTGCCACGTTCCCGATCAGGACGCGGTGACCGCCCGTGGTAGCGGTGATGCCCTTTCCGGGCACCGGCTCGGTGGCTTCCGGCAGACCCGTCACGCGTAGACCTTCGGTCCTGGCTGCGTCCAGGATGGGACGAGCCAGAGGGTGCTCGGAGCCAGCTTCGGCACGGGCGGCCCACGTCAGAACCTCAGCGCGATCCATGGCCGGATTCAGCACCACGACGTCGGTCAGCTCCGGGCGGCCCTCGGTCAGGGTGCCGGTCTTGTCCACTGCGACGGCGTCGATCCGGGCGGAGTTCTCGAGGAACTCCCCACCCTTGATGAGGATGCCGTCCTTGGCCGCGCGTCCGATGCCAGCCACGATGGCGACCGGGATGGAGATGACCAGCGCGCCGGGGCAGCCGATCACCAGCAGGGTCAGAGCGAGCACGACGTTGCCAGTGGCAACTCCCACGATGAGGGCCAGCGCCATGATGGCTGGGGTGTACCAGGCGGAGAAGCGGTCCATGAACACCTGGGTCTTCGCCTTGGCGTCCTGCGCCTCCTCGACGCGGTGGATGATCCGTGCGAGCGTCGTGTCCGCCCCAACCCCGGTGGCCCGCACCTGGAGGAACCCACCGCGCGAAACTGTCCCAGCAAAGACCTTGTCATCCGTTGATTTCTCCACCGGCATGGATTCACCCGTGATGGAGGCCTCGTCCAGGGCTCCGGTGCCGCCGACGACAGTTCCGTCGACGGGTACTTTGGCGCCGTTTTTGACAAGGACGATCTCACCCATGCCCACGCTGCCGGCCGGAACCTCGACTTGTTCATCGTCGCGCATGACGACGGCGACGTCGGGAGCAACGGCGACCAACTCAGC
Organism: uncultured Arachnia sp.; assembly: GCA_947493705.1. Classification (GTDB taxonomy): domain Bacteria; phylum Actinomycetota; class Actinomycetes; order Propionibacteriales; family Propionibacteriaceae; genus Arachnia. Next base: position 31,439 of record CANLSH010000024.1, read on the forward strand.
CAGCGCCGAGCGGGTCTTGTTCAGTGTCGCGGATTCAAGAGCATGACCGATCGCGAACAGGAAGGTCACTGCAGCAGCCTCCCAGTAGTTCGCGATGATGATGGCGCCGATAGCCGCCACCGAGACGAGCAGGTCAATCCCGATGACCTTGGCCATCAGGGCCCGGGCGGCGCTGAGCACGATGCGGTAGCCCGCAACAACCGCGGCAGCGATCATGAAGATGTCGCCCCACAGGCTGGAACCCAGGACACCTGAGGCTAAGAAGGAGATCAGGATCAGTAGTCCTGAGATGGCTGGGACGGCCCATCGGCCGTGCACCCAGCGCTGGAATGCGTTCATGGTTGAGTCCTTTTGTTTGATTCGTGTCCCCGCCCACGGGGCATTGGATACCTACGACGCTACGAATATCCACCGATGCGGACCATGACGCAGCTCAATCAACCGCAGGATGGTCAGACATCATCGGATTCGTTGCGCCGATCGCGCAAAGCGCCACCGCGCACGGTCGTGTGACTGTCCGCGATGGCGCTGGCGGAGTGTGTCAGAAGGCCGACGGACGTGCCACGTAGCCGGCCTTGGCGACGGCGGAGACGAGATCCTCCACCGACACGACCGTCGGATCGTGATCGATCTCGATGCGAGCCGATGAGAACTGGACCTTGACGGAGTCAACCCCCTTGAGTCGTCCGATCTGCTTCTCGATCTTGTTCACGCAGGACGGGCAGGAGAAACCCTCGGCACGCAGGAGGGTGCGGGTGGTGGTGGAAGCATTGGTGCTCATGATGATGTGTCCTTTCATGTGACTTGGCCCCACATCTCGTGGGGTGATGACTACCAAGCTACGAGGACTGTCGCGAACCATCCATGACGCAGATCAATCAACCGCAAACTGGTGTGGACGCCACCTTTGCGGGACCCCCAATCCGTCAGATCAGGCATTCTCGCCACCCACAGCCGCCAAGCGGTTGCGATCGAGAACAGATGTCCAGCGACGTCCCGACTCGATGATGCCGTCCTTGCGCAGCTGGCTCATCACCCGTGACACGGATTCCGGTGTTGACCCGGTCATACCGGCGAGGTCGGCCCGGGACAGGGGCAACTGGATCAGACTGGCACCACCTGCACGCTCATGACCGAACTTGTCCACCAGCCGCAACAAGGTCGTGGCAACGCGTTCCGCAACGGTCGCGGTGGACTGCTGGGTCAGACCCGTTCGGGCCTGCGTCAGCAGGGCCGCCGTGTCGTCCAAAGCCCTCAGTGCCACGTCGGGATGCTGCTTCATGACGTCACGAAATGCGGTGCCGTCAATTCGAAGCGCGCAGGTGGTACTCATCGCTTCAACAGTTTCCGGGTATGTGGGCTGCCCCAAGGACTGCAGACCACCGAAAAGATCTCCGGGGGCCAGGAGATCAACGACGACGTCCTTGCCCTCAGTCGTCGGCCGGGACGCCTTGGCCCACCCTGCGGCCATCACGAAGAGGTGTTGCGACGGTTCACCAGCGCTGTACAGCAGTTCACCCTCTGCCCATGCCAGGGAGATCATGTGCTCGTCGATGTCCACGAGTTCATCGCGGGAGAGGTCGGCGAACAGAGGTGTCCGGGACAGCACACGCATTCGCACCGGTGCAGGACACTCGTGCGGCTCGGCACAATTCGAGCGCAGAGGAGTACGACGCCGGGTCGAAGCCACTTTCACAGGACGGTTGATCGGTGCGCGGACTTCCTGGGCCCCGGCGGTGTTCGGTGCCTTGATCATGGTGCCCACTTTCGGTTGCGGACTGCGATGTATCTGCTCACTACTGGACTGCACAACCTTGATTAGTCAGTCACCTCCACCATGCCATGGGCGCCACGCTCCGCGTCGACCATGACGTGGCTGACCACCGGGTAATGCCCCGCCTCGGGGAATTCCAGCTCCACGAAACCGCCCTGGGCCACGTGCAGGCCCAGGACCTGAAAGCCGCCGCTCGTCCCACCGAACGCGTCCATGCCGTCCTTGAGTTGGTAGCCGCCCTCGAAGTACACCGTGTCGAACTGGCCGCCCACGATGTGGAAGGCACTCGGACGGTTGGGGCCCACATCGAGCACCCAGAACCGGATACGTTCGCCAACCCTGGCCTCAAACATCTCCTGGTCATACTGATTGGCGACGCCGTTGAAAACCACCTTGTCCGGCTCCTCCGCCATGACGGCATCCGCATCCACTTCGGTGGCGTCCTCGGCGGAGGTGCCACCTTCACCCAGAAACACCTCTGACTGGACCACGACGTACTCCCGATCCACCTCGGGAAGGTCCGGGGGGTCGATGATCACGGCACCGTGCATGCCAGCTGCAATGTGGGAACTCATGGGCGCCGTCGAACAGTGGTACATCCAGATGCCGGCCCGCTCAGCGGTAAATCTGTACACCAGTGACTCACCGGGCGCGATCGTGCGCATCGGTTGATCCGGTGCCAGCGCGCCGGCGTGGAAGTCGATGGAGTGACCAATGCTGCCGTCGTTGATGAGCGTGATCTCGAACACATCGCCCACCCGCCCCCGCAACGTGGGCCCGACACTCTCGCCGTTGAAGGTCCACCGCTGCTGCCACAGGCCCGGTCCCACCTCAAGCGGCTCCTCGGTGACGCGCAGCTCCACCTCGTGAACGCGCTCATCCGAGGCCGGCGCGAGCACCGGATCCACTACGCCCGCAATGGGGGGCGCCTCGGACGGCGTCTCACCATGGTCAGCCGGCGAGGGCTCGATCGCCGGCTCCGGTGCGGTCTCGCCGCCGCCACGGACGGTGATGTCAAGGGTCATTCCCATCTGGCGGTGACCCACGACGGTGCACCAGCCCTCGATCGACGATTGCACCGGCCCCAGATCCAGTTCGGCCCACTCCCCCGTCGCGAGACGAGAGGTGCGCTGATCACCCACGGCAAGATCGTGAAGTGTTGTGGTGTCCTGATTGACGAGGTCGATGATGAGGCGGTCCCCCCGTTCCACCTCGATGCGGCTGGGAGTGAAAATCATGCCGTTGGCCACCACCTCGACGCGGACGGTCTCACCGGTCACCACGGTGTCCCCGGACCCCGACGGGGTGCTTGCCAGGCCCACGGCCCCCGGATCAATACCCACACCAACGCTGACGGCCAGCGCCAACGCTGCCACCCCTGCCATGACACCGGTACCGCTGAATGCCTTGGGACGCTCTGCTGAACCCGCCGGTTCACCGGCGGCGGCGCGACGCTTCTCACGCACTGCTGCGTGGATTCCGCCCACCATCAACGGCAGGAAGGAGGCCATGGCAACCAGCACGAGGGTGGAGACCGTCACCTTCGCCCAACTGGGAATCGGCGCCAGCCACAGCAGCAACCCGCCATTGATCACAATGAGGCGCGACGTGGCGAACCGGTCAAACCACGCGGCCCCGGCCCGCACCACCCGCGGTCCGCCACCCACCACCGAGGGCATGAGGTAGGACAGCGCACCAGTGACGAGTTGCACGAGGAAACCCACCACCCACAGCGACGCCAGCATGGGGTAACCGCTTGCCACCTCGATGTCCGAGGAGATCAGCACATGCACGGCGGTGGCGATCAGGGCAACAACAGCCCACACGCAGGCCGCGAGAATGGAGGCGGGGGCAAATTCCCGCGGAGGCTTCCGGCGCAGCGGCGCCACCAGAGAGCGCCCCCACCACAGCAGGGCAAGTGCGTAGACGGCGATCCCGACGACGGCAAGGGGCCGCACCGCGAAGAGCGAACCCGCCACCACCACCGCGACTGCGCCCAGCAACACGGGCAACGCCTGCCGTGCGAGCTTCTCAGCACGATCATCCATGCGTGTACGCAGCACCGTCGGCCAGAACGTCACGAGGGTCCCCACCACGGTGAGGCCGATCCAGCCAAGCAGATTCGTCATGGTGTGGGCAACGAGAAGACTGGCGTGCCACCGGTCATCGAGGCCGAAAGCCAGGGCTGCCCCAAAACCGGCGCCCACAGGAAGGCAGCAGGCGGCGGCCACGTAATAGCGGATGCAGATCCGGAACCGTCCCGGCAGGGCACGGCGCAGGTCGGAGACCAACTGCACCGCGTGCCACAGGACCGCCGTGGAGACGAGGATCGCACCGGTGAGTACCATCCACCACAGGGTGGTGGGCACGCCGACGAACACGAGCAGCGAGCCGATTCCAAGGAGGGCAAGACGCCATGTCGCCCGTCGCTGTCTGGCCTCGTCGTCCCGGGACCTCAGTAGCGCCGCCGTGAAGTGGGCGCTCCACACCATGATGGCATGCGTCATGGCACCCAGCGCGACGAGATGCACCATGAGCCACGTGGCTTCAGGCACCCACTGGTGGATCACCGCGACCGCCACCGCCGCCACCAGCCACACCACCAGGGGGAAATCCCGTAGCGGACGGGCACCGCGTCTCACGAGCGGACCGCAGAATGCGCTGCGACGCCGACGAACAACAGGATGGATGCCACGTTCACTATGCCGCCAGTTCTCCAGAGAAGTTCAACATCAGCCAGGTCCCCCGCGATGCGGAGAGCGAGGCCGGCGTGCAGGGCCACCAGGGGCACCCACAACGCCCGTGTGTAGGGTAGCGGCCGCCCGATGACGGCCGGAAAGATGATGGGGGCATGCGCCATCACCATGGAAATCCCGAAGCCCAGGAACGTGCCATGGATTGTCATGTCGTAGGCGCCACGGTTCACCGGCTGGCCGACGATCAACCAGACCATGCCCGCGACGGCGAGCCAGACGTTCCCGGCCAGCAGGGCCGCGGCGTTGTAGCGACGCAATCCGCTGGCGCGGATCATTCGGGCGCCCACGTCATCGCGCAGGAGCCACACGGCCACCAGCACCGCTCCCAGACCCAGCACTCGTAATCCGATGGCTGGCGAAAAGATACTGATCATGCCACCCACCGCCAGAACGCAGGCCATCACCATGAGCGTGGGTATGGCCCGTGCACCCATCGTCAGCTGTGCCAGTTCGGCCCGTTCGGCTGCGATGGTGATGATGAGGAAAACGGCCAGCAGGGGGAGGATCGTTGCCACATCCAAGCGAATCCACAGTCCGGCGGCCAGCGCAGCGAAGAATGCGCCCAGAGCCTGGGCGGCCACCAGCGGCAGCGGGGCCCGCACCCACAACGCCACCAGAACGACGGTGAAAGCGATGGCACCGTCGAACAGCAACAGCTGACCGAGCAGCAGCGGTGCACCCCCCACAAGGGCCAGAGCTCCCGCCCCCAGCAGTGCCGGAGCGAGGTGGGCGAGCGGGTTTCGCAACGCCTGCGCTCGTTCAAGAGAAATGAGGGTGCCCAGGAATCCCAGCACCATCACGGGCCCGTGCAGGTCACCCACGCGCTCCGAGGCTACGGGAGCCCATACCCCCAGCCGCACCAACCCAGCGTTGAGTCCTGCCATGAGGGACACTCCCCCCAGAGTCAGGAGCAGAAACCGCCCGACAGGTGCTCGCGGCCGTCCCCCTTCGATTCGGGGTGTCGTACTACTCAGGGGCCGGGTGGTCACGTCAGATGCGTGTCAGCTTCAACTTCCACGCCTGCGGGCCGCGTTCCACATAATCGACGGAGATGCTGTCCCCGTGGCGCTGCTCAACCTGGGCGAGCAGTGGGAGCGGATCGTGGGGCGCCACGAGAATGAAGGCAGCGCCGGCCGTCAAGGAGTCCACCACGCCATGAATGGCAGCGTGCCGCACCGCGTGGGGGATCTGACGCGCATCGAGTTCCGGCAGGGCGTCGTGGGAGGCGCCGCAACCGCAGGACGTCGTCTTCTCGGTGATGTTGAGCTCAGTCATGGCGACGACGTTACTACAAGGGGCTATGGATAAATGAGCTAGAATGTGACAGGTGATGCACGCCAACGGTCCAGGCCCACTGACCACGCCGCCCACCCTGTCGGCGGCGCGCCGACGAGTGCTGCAGGGCATTCTGGAACTGGGCGGTAGAGACATCACCATCAGCCAGGCATCAGAGCACCTCGGCGGCCATCCCAATTCCGCCCGTCAGCATCTGGATGCACTTGTCTCCCAACGGCTGCTCACCGCTGGTGACGTCGAGTCCGGAAGGCCCGGTCGCCGCCCTCGCGGATACTCGATCACCGCGTTGGGGCGCCAGGGCCTGGGTGCAGGACGCGTGGACGAGACACGCGAACTCGCAGATGTGTTCGCCTCCTACCTGGTCAGAACAGGTAGTGGCGTGCAGGAGGCACGAGAGATCGGACAGGCCTGGGGCGACAGGCGCGCGGACGAGTTGACGAAGGAACAGGCAGAGCGTCCACTCGACGCTGTGATCGAAGTGCTGGACATCCTCGGATTTGATCCGGAAACCATTCACACCGAAGACGGTGATGCCGTCATTCTGAGGACGTGCCCACTTCTGGAGATGGCTGAACGCTCCACGGAGTTCACCTGCAACATCCACCAAGGACTGATCGACGGCGTCCTTCGCCGCATCGGCGCTCGGGAAGGAGTCGAATTGCTCCCCTTCTCTGAGCCGAACGGTTGTCGCATGCACTTCACACGCGAATCGAGCGGAGCAAGCGACGCCCGGCGCATCGCCTGACCACGCACCCTTCACAAAAGGAACCGTCTCCACGTGAATAGGGCTAGGCTGACGGAAACCCCAGAGGTCCAACGGGAGCAATGATGCGTCCTACTTTCGTCAGAATCATTACCCACCACGAGGTGGATCTGATCGTCAACGGCCAGTTCTGCGCATCTTGCCCCCCACCACTGAACTGACGAAGGAGTACACAGACGTGGCAACCACCCGAGCGTCCAAGCAGGAACTTCTACGAGGTCGCGCCGCGGCCAGCCTTGTGACCGCCCAGGCGGTGAGTGAAGCTCGCGGCACCACTGCCCATCGACTCGTGGTGTTGGATGATGACCCCACCGGCACCCAGTCCGTCGGCGATCTTCCAGTCCTCATGGAATGGAGCGAAGCCGATCTCCACTGGGCGCTGGGCACCGGCGCCCCCGCGGTCTACGTCATGACCAACACCCGCAGTCTCGCGCCTGAGACCGCCGCCGCGCGCAACCGTGAAGTGGCCACCAATGCCCTGCGGGCTGCGGCGCAGCTCGGCGTCGAGATTGATTTCGTCTCCCGCTCTGATTCCACGCTGCGGGGGCACTATCCGCTGGAACCCGACGTGCTGCGCGAAGCACTCTCAGAACATGGCATAGACGTCGATGGCGTCATCATCGTGCCAGCCTTCGGCGATGCCGGACGCATCACCGTCAATGGCATCCACTACGCAGGCTCGGAGGCAGATGGCTTCGTCCCCGTGGGAGAGACCGAATTCGCGCGGGACGCATCGTTCGGGTACAACGCTTCCGACCTCCGCGAGTGGGTGGAGGAAAAGTCGGAGGGGCGCCACCGTTCATCCGATGTGGCCATGATTTCCCTCGACGATCTCCGAAGTGATCCCGAAGCTGTCTCGTCGGTGTTGGAAGGCCTCACCAATGCTGCGCCGGTGGTGGTGGACATCGTTGAGGAAAGCGATCTGCGGGAGCTCTCCCTGGCAATCCTGAAAGCGGAGCGGGCTGGGAAGCGCTTCATCCATCGCGTCGGTCCCCCCTTCGTTCGTGCCCTGATCGGCCAGGATCTCCTCAGTCCGCTGAGCGCCGAAGAGGTGGATCAGATTCGCTCTGGCGGCGAGGGTGAGAATGCACACGCAGGAATCATCGTCGTGGGATCACACGTGGAGATGACAACGCGACAACTCAATGTTCTGCGTGATCGGCGGCAGCCCACCGAATTGGAAATCGAAGTACCAACGGTTCTCGGCTCCGAACGCAACCAGCATCTCTCGGAGCTCATCGCCCGAGCAGTGGATGCATTGGGCAGCGGCAATGTCGTGATCCGGACATCCCGCACTCTGGTGACCGGTGACGATCCGGATGCATCCTTGCACATTGCCCGCACCGTCTCGGACGCCGTCGTTGAAGTGGTCCAGAGAATCCTCGAATCATCCCCTCCGCGCTTCGTGGTGGCCAAGGGCGGAATCACGTCCTCCGATGTGGCGAGCCGAGGTCTGGGTATCACCCGGGCGATCGTTCGTGGACCGATGCTGCCCGGCATCGTGTCGCTGTGGGAGCCCAGTGTCGGGCCCGCACGGGGCATTCCCTACATCGTCTTTGCCGGCAACGTCGGGGACGATCAGGCTCTCGCCGATGTCGTCGACAAGCTCGCTCAGTAATTCTCTTTCACACTGGTTTCCTGCTGGTCACTCTCAGTGACCGGCCACATTCAAGGAGGAATTGTGTCCACCACCATCGCCGTACTCGGACTCGGAGCCATGGGACTTCCCATGGCATCCCGACTGGCTGACGTCTTCACTGTCAGAGGTTTCGACATCACCGCCGAGCGAACTGAACTCGCAACCGCGGCGGGCGTCACGCCTGCGGTCTCCGCTCGAGAAGCAGCAACCGGAGCGCAGGTTGTCCTGCTGGCGGTCCGCAACGGCGCCCAATTGGAGGACGCTCTCTATGGCGACGATGGCGTTGTAGAAGTCCTCGAATCCGGTGCCGTGATCCTGCTCACCTCCACCGTGGGCATTGATACCGTCCGGGAGGTGGCCGACCGACTCGAGGGGCAGGGGCTTCACCTCGTCGATGCTCCCATTTCAGGTGGCCCCACCCGTGCCGGGACTGGCGATCTCCTGATTGTGGTGGGCGCTTCCGACGATGCCTATGCCGCGGCTCTTCCTGTGCTTGAGCACCTGTCCTCGACGCTTGAGCGCATGGGGTCACGCGCGGGTGATGGCCAGGCAATGAAGACGGTCAACCAACTGTTGTGTGGTGTCCACATCGCTGCCGGGGCTGAAGCCATGGCACTGGCCGGTGCTCTCGGCCTTGATCAGGAGGTGGCACTCCGCACCCTCGGGGCCGGCGCAGCGGCATCATTCATGCTGAATGACCGAGGTCCACGCATGCTCCAGTCCGACGCAGAGGTACGGAGCCGTCTGGACATCTTCGTCAAGGACATGGGCATCGTCGGTGATGCCGCGCGCGCCGTCGGCCTTGCCACACCGGTGGCTGTGGCTGCCGAACAGCTCTACCTGATCGGCAAGGCCCGTGGACTGGGCGCCTCCGATGATTCATCGGTCATCAAGGTCATCTCATCGACGGAGGAGTGATCACATGGGTACCATCGCACTGCTACTGATAGCCGTGGCGGCTGTTGCCGTCCTGCTGGTGCTGGTCATCAAATTCGAGCTCCCCGCCTTCGTTTCCCTGTTGCTCGTTTCCATGGGGACGGCTCTGGCAACCGGGATCCCCCTCATCGATGTGGTTCCCATCATGGTCGCCGGCATGGGCAAAGTTCTGGGATCGGTGGCCATCGTCGTCGGTCTGGGCTCCATGTTGGGGCGGCTCATCGAGGTTTCAGGGGCGGCTGACAATCTGGCCCACAGGTTCACTGCCATCCTGGGTCCCAAGCGAGTGATTCTTGCACTCACCGCCGCCGCGTTCATCCTGGGCATTCCAGTCTTTTTCGACGTGGCGTTCATCATTCTTGCGCCGATCATCTTTGCATTCGCCAAGATCGCGGGCCTTCATCCGATGAAGGTGGCCCTTCCTGTCGCCGTCATTCTCCTCACTGTCCACGTGGCCGTGCCTCCGCATCCCGGTCCCGTCGCGGCCGCCGGCCTGACCGGAGCTGACGTCGGACTCATGACGATCTTCGGACTGCTGATCTCGGCAGTTGTGGGAGTCGTCGGCTACTACGCCGCGAAGATTTTCAAGGTCGACCGGATTGAACTCGGGCCCTCCCCTGCCTCGGAGACCCTGGAGGCCGCGACAGTCGTCGCTGACAATACTGCGCCTCCTTCTGGGAGCAGCCCTGCAACAACCGGTACGCGGGTGCTCACCAACGTACCGAGCGCTCTCACCGTCATCGGCCTCATCCTGCTGCCCATCGTCATGATCATGATCGGCTCCACCATGATCACCGTCCTGCCGGAGGACAGCAATGCCATACCCTTCTTCTCATTCATCGGAGCTCCCACCACATCGTTGTTGGTGGGTGTGCTCGTCGCCTATCTGGTGATCGGACGCAAGGCTGGATGGGACCGGAAGAAAACCAGTTCAGTCACCAACTCGGCTCTGCCCATGGTCGCCATCATCATCTTCGTCACCGGGGCCGGTGGTGTGTTCGGCAACGTGCTCGTCGAGTCCGGCATCGGAGACGCGCTGTCAGAGAGCCTGACGGCCCTTGGGCTCCCGGTGATCGTAGCCGGGTTCGTGATTACCTCAGCACTGCGCGCCGCCCAGGGATCGGCTACCGTGGCGATCCTCACCACCGCAGGGCTGCTGAGCGAGGCCATTGCAACGGGGGGCTACAGTCCCGTAGAAGTTGCACTGATCACACTTGCCATCGGGTTCGGCGGCCTCGGTCTGTCCCACATCAACGATTCGGGGTTCTGGATCGTCACCAAGTATCTGGGGCTCTCCGTTGGTGACGGGCTCAAGACGTGGACCGTCCTGACCACCATCTGCGGCGTTGCCGGATTCCTGCTGACGTGGCTGATCTTCCTCATTCTCTGACCGGCAGAGTCACCACACGCGGCTGGGCGGGGCCTCAGCCGCCAGCGAAGGGGGGAAGTACGTCAATCACGGCCGCGTCCCCGATGGACTCAGAAGAGTCAGTGACTGCGCGCCCATCCACCAGTACGGAGCAGCGTTGCATCACGGTCGCGAACTGCTCACCGTGGCGCTCTGTGAGAATCTGCACCAGTTCCCCCAGCGTTGCGGAGGACACATCCTCCGTGGCGGTGCCGGCCGCGTCAGCGGCAGCGGCGAAGAGACGAACCTGTGTCATGAGTGCTCCTTCGGTACGGGAGCCGCGGTCGCGACGTCCTCGATAACGCTTCGCAGACGCTCCGGGTCGGCGTCCGCATCAAGACCCGAGGCCAGGCCGAGCAGGTAGGCACTGACGGGCGCCATGGGTCGGGCGCCCGCATGGGCAACCTCGCGGGTCATGTCCAACACGGCGTTGATGTCCACGAGCCCCGGGTCCACCCCGACGGCCTCGCATGCCTGCTCAACGAACTGGTGCCAGCCCTCATGCTCGGCCTCCATAGTGCTCCTCCACCGCCTGTCCCAGGCCTCGTAATCCCCCCACGTGTCGACATCCTTGCCCACGTCAGCGACGTCGGCAATCACATCGAGTCGCAGCGGCGCCAGCAGGCCACGCACCGAGCGTTGCCGAGGATCGCCATAGTCCTTCGCAGCACGGCGCAGAGCGTCGCTCCTGTGGATGCCGAGCAGCCACTGGGGCGTACCATCCCGGGAGCCGAGGCAGTGCCCATCGGCATCACCTCCGGCGATGGCGGCACGGATGAGGTGGGGAACTGCTTCTTCAGCTCCCGGCAGATCACAGGCGAGCACCACCGTCCACTCGGCCGGCTCAGTGATTGCCTCGAGTCCGGCAACGAGTCCAGCGGCGGGTCCGGAGCCCGGCGGGTCCTCGACCATCTGACGCACACCGTCCGGGACGTCGACCATTCCGACGACGACACGCTGGCGCGCGTGCCGGACCGCGAGCAGCACACGATCCAGCAGCCGTTCACCACCCACCTGCAGATCCGCCTTGACCACACCTCCCAGCCGGGAGCCGCGGCCGCCAGCCACGATGATTGCGTCAAAGCTCAGTGGCACTTCAGGCATCTCTTCTCCAGGACCCGGAGCGGCCGCCCTCCTTGGCCAGAACACGCACGTCACCGAACCAGGCGGAGCGGTCCGTTCCCTTCACCATGTCCACGACGGCGAGGGCGGCGACAGCGGCGCATGTCAGTGCTTCCATCTCGACACCAGTGCGATCGGCGGTACGCACCTCTGCTGTGATGTTGATGCCTCCTTCAACAAGTTCGAGGTCACACACAACACCGTGTACGCCGATCACATGAGCCAACGGGAGCAACTCAGGCGTGCGCTTGGCCGCCTGGATGCCAGCGATGCGCGCCACAGCCAACACATCGCCCTTGGGGACCGTGCCGGACAGGAGCATCTCCATGACCGTCTCGGAACAGTGAACGGTGGCTGCGGCGGTGGCGCTGCGAACCGTTGGCTCCTTGGTGGTGACGTCCACCATGCGGGCGTGCCCGGACTCATCCAGATGGGTGAAGCTGCTCACTGATACCTCCTGAAGGACACTGTGTCACCGGCTGCGACGTGATCAGTCTCTGCCTCCACCATGGCCAGCCCATCTGACTGTGCGGCAGCGGACACCATGTGCGATGCGGATCCGCGTCGATGGACGGGACGAACTCGCTGCTGACCGGTTGCATCAACGTCCACCATCACGGGCACGAATTGCCGGCGGCCGGGGGGCGGCGTCCAGTCGCTGGCAGCGACAGCGCTCTGCCATCCGGGGGTTGTGCGCGAGCACATCCGGTCAAGAACTGCGGTGACGAAAAGCTCGAAGCTGACCATCGTGGACAGTGGATTACCGGGTAAAGCCACCAGTGGAACGCTGCGCCCGTTCTCCGTCTTCCACACGGCCCACCCCTGCGGCTTCCCGGGCTGCATGAGTACGTGCCGAAATGCCGATGTGGCGGCACGCGATTGCAGCACGATGCGCACGACGTCGTGATCGCCCACACTGACGCCGCCGCTGAGGACCACCAGGTCAGCATCTGCTGCGGCGCGTTCCAGACCGGCGGTGAATTCGTCGTCATCATCCGGCAGAACCAGTCGGGCCACCACGTCAGCTCCGGCGGCAGCGAGTGCGGTGGCGAGGAACAAGCCGTTGGATTCGAAGATCTGCCCGCGCTCAAGCTGCCCGCCGGGCGGGCGCAACTCATCACCGGTGGCGAGGACAGCGACACGAGGACGCCGAACAACTGTCACCTCTGACACACCGGCCGCCGAGATCAGTCCCAGCTCGCGAGCACCCAGAACAATTCCTGCGGGCAGCACCTCGGCGCCGCCCACGAAATCCTCGCCCGCTCCGCGCACATGGGCCCCAGGCGCGGGGATCTCCTCAAGAATGATGCGGCTTCTGTCCGGCGACTGCTCCACCAGTTCCACCGGCACGATTGTGTCCGCGTCCGAGGGCACTGGCGCCCCCGTCATGATGCGGCTGCACTCGCCTGTTCCCATGGCAGGATCCAGCGGGCTACCCGCGGGGACATCAGCCACCACCTGCAACGTCGCTCCCACTGACAGATCTGAGGCATGCACGGCGAAGCCATCCATGGCCGAATTGGCCATGATCGGCACGTCGCTCGCCGCCACCACTGGCTGGGCCAACGTGCGTCCGGCGGCGTCTGCCACCGGCGCCACGTTGACCTCTTCAATGGCCCTCACCAGCTCAAGGAGTTCCGCCATGTAGTCTTCCACGCTGAGTTTCAGACGATCGCTCACTGGGCTCCACGTCCCTTCAATGGCAGCTCCATCACCTGTGCTCCCAAGGTGTCGATGTACATCACTCGGCCAACAAGGGGCTCGCCGATTCCCATGAGCACCTTCAGGCATTCCGTGGCCATCACTGAGCCCACCCATCCGGTCATTGGCCCCAGCACTCCAATGTCGTCCAACTTCGGCATCTCGGCGGGAGGCTGCGGAAGCAGGTCGCGCAGACCCAGCCCGAGGCGTTCCCAGAACACCGACACCTGGCCGTTGACTGCTTGCACCGCTCCCCAGACGAATGGGATGTCCAGTGCCTGACAGGCGTCCGCCGTCACAAGCCGGGTGGGCAGGTTGTCCACGGCGTCCACCACGAGGTCGTGCCCCGCGAAAATACCTTCCGCCGTCTCGGCAGTGACTCGGGTGGTGACCGGCGTGATCTCGATCAGCTCATTGAGACCCTGCAGCCGTTCCGCGGCGGCGTCGGCTTTGGGGCGATCAACGGTAGAGTGACCGAAAAGAGTTTGTCGCTGGAGATTCCTGAGTTCGACGACATCGTCGTCGACGACCGTGAGGTGCCCCACGCCTGCCCCGGCGAGGTACTGTAGAACCGGTCCGCCGAGTCCGCCGGTACCCACGACGCACACGCGCGCCGACTTGAGCCGACGCTGCCCCTCCAACCCGACATCGGCCAGCGAAATCGTGCGGGCGTAGCGATCAACCTCCTCCGGGGTCAGTGTGGCGCTCGGCGCAACGAGGGGCCCCGGCCAGTTGATCATTGCTTCTCCGCAGCGTCGATGATGTTTTGTCTCAGTACTTCCGGATCCGCGTCCGGGAACAGGCCCCTGGCCAGTCCCCAGATGTAGGCGGCTACCGGCCCCATCGGGCGCGTGCGCGCTTGCGAGACAGCGCTCGTCACACCATGGATGTCTGGGATGGAGACAGTCGCCGGGTCCATCCCCACACTGGCTGAGACGGTGTTGACCCATGGCTGCCAGGCTTTTTCGTCAACTGGTTCACGTTCCACAGCACTCATCATGCCAGTGAATCCCATGTAGCAACCGTCACGCACATCGCCAGGCCCCAGTTGTTGTTGGACCCTCGCGCACTTATGGAAGAACTGAGGCTTTACCATCAACAAGTTGATGAGACGCTCCCGTGACGGTGGCCGATCATCGCGGCCCTTTCCAACACGGAGGACAAGATGAACACTTCCAGCACAATGAGTACTGACAAGGGTGCCACCCCCGCAGGCGCGAATCGGGTACTGACCCTGTCCACCATCGCATTCACACTCATGTTCGCCGTGTGGCTCATGTTCGGGATCCTCGGTAAACCCATTCAGGAGGAGTTCGGGCTGAGCGACGTGGAGCTGTCATGGATCAGCGCCGTCGCCGTACTCAATGGCTCGCTCTGGCGCTTGCCCGCCGGCATCCTCGCTGATCGCTTTGGCGGCAAGAAGGTCATGGTCACCCTCTTGTTGGCGGGCGCCGTGTTCTCCTATCTCGTCTCGCTGGCCGCCAGCTACGAGATGCTCCTGGTTTTGGCCTTCCTCGTCGGTTTCGTGGGCAACAGCTTCTCCAGTGGTATTGCCTGGAACTCAGCGTGGTTCCCCGCGCAACGCAAGGGCTTTGCGCTCGGCCTGTTCGGTGCGGGCAACGTGGGCGCCTCCGTCACCAAGTTCATCGGTCCACCAGTCATCGCGGCAACCGCCGGCACCACTGTGATCTTCGGCATGCAGGGCGGCTGGCGGCTCATCCCCACCTTCTATGCGGTGCTGTTGCTCGTGTGCGCGCTGCTGGTGTGGTTACTTGCCCCCAAGCAGGACAGGATGCCGGGCAAGGCGCAACCACTCGGCGCGCAGCTGCGTCCCCTGAAGGACATCAGAGTGTGGCGCTTCAGCCTGTACTACGTGATCGCTTTCGGCGCGTACGTCGCCTACTCCGCCATCCTGCCCAAGTATTACCTCGACAGCTTCGGTGTGGATCTCACAACCGCTGGCCTCCTGACAGCGACGTTCATCTTCCCCGCCTCCCTGTTGCGTCCGCTCGGGGGGTGGCTCTCTGATGTCTGGGGTGCTCGAGTGGCCATGTACGGCACCTTCCTTGCCATCATCGGGGCTCTGGGTGTGTTGTCGATCCCCAGCGGTCGCAACGACGATGGGCCATTCGGTCTGCCCCTGTGGCTCGTCGTGACACTCGTTTTCGTCGTCGGCTGCGCCATGGGCATCTCGAAGGCCGCCATCTACAAGCACATTCCCACTTATTTCCCGGACAACGTCGGTTCCGTTGGCGGGCTGGTGGGCATGCTTGGTGGCTTGGGGGGCTTCTTCCTGCCACCACTATTCGCGTACCTGACGGTTTTCACGGGCGTCACTTCCATGCCATTCATCGTGCTTCTCGTCCTGACGGTCGTCACAACGGCATGGATGCATGTGGTGATCACTCGCATGAAGCGTGAGCGTCCTGAGCAGACAGAACTTCTGGAAGTGCCACCCGAGGTCCACGACCGCCCTGCCACGTCATAGGGTTGGGCCATGGCTGAGACACGCAATCACACTGCTACGCGCGATGAGACTGACAGCATGGGTGCCCTCGAGGTTCCTGCCGATCGCTACTGGGGTGCACAGACCCAGCGCAGCATCGGCAACTTCCCCATCGGACGGGACACGTTTGTCTGGGGCCGCTCGATGATTCGGGCCCTCGGGATCCTGAAGAAGTCTGCGGCACTGGCCAACGCAGAGCTCGGCGAGCTCCCGCTCGATGATGATCAGGTGGCCGCACTCGTGGCCGCGGCCGACGAAGTGGTCAACGGCACTCTTGATACCCACTTCCCGCTCGTGGTCTTCCAGACAGGCAGCGGCACACAGTCGAACATGAACTCCAACGAGGTCATCTCCAACAGGGCCATCGAGATCCTCGGTGGACAGATGGGCAGCAAGTCACCCGTCCACCCCAATGACCACGTCAACCGGGGCCAGTCCAGCAACGACACGTTCCCCACCGCCATGCACATCGGCATCGTGTTGGATCTGCACGAACTTCTCTACGACCGTGTCACCCGGCTCCGCGATGTGCTGCAGGACAAAGCTGAACAGTTCGCCAGTATCGTCAAGGTGGGACGCACACACCTGCAGGACGCCACACCCATCACCCTGGGTCAGGAAGTCTCGGGCTGGGTCGCGCAACTCGACTACGCCCTTGATCAGGTCCATCACGCCGAGCTCGGTCTGCAGGATCTTGCCATCGGTGGCACCGCCGTCGGCACCGGCCTCAATGCACATCCGCAGTTCGGGGCCCTGACAGCTCAGAAAATTTCAGAGGAAACCGGCTTCGAGTTCCGTCAGGCAGACAATCTCTTCGCGTCCCTGTCCGCCCACGACGCTCTGGTGGCTGTCTCCGGCTCGCTCCGCGTGTTGGCCATGGCGCTCATGAAGATCGCCAACGACATCCGCTGGCTTGCTTCGGGTCCCCGCAACGGCATCGGCGAGATCACCATCCCGGAGAATGAGCCCGGCAGCTCGATCATGCCCGGCAAGGTGAACCCCACCCAGTCCGAGGCCATGACCATGGTGGCCACCCGCGTCTTCGGCAATGACGCCTGCGTCGGCTTCGCCGGTAGTCAGGGCAACTTCCAGCTCAACGTGTACAAGCCCGTCATGGCACACGCCGTCCTGGAAAGCATCCGTCTCATTGGCGACACCTGTGAGGCGTTCACGGACCAGTGCGCGGTGGGGATCGAGCCCAACACTGAGCGCATCGAGGACAACCTGTCCCGCAACCTCATGCAGGTCACGGCTCTGAACCCCCACATCGGCTACGACAAGGCCGCCAAGATCGCAAAAAAGGCCCACGCTGATGGCAGCTCGTTGCGTGAAGCGGCGCTGGAGCTGGAATACCTGACCGATGAACAGTTCGATCAATGGGTCATCCCGATTGACATGACACATCCCAGGGGTGCCTGACACAACGCCTCGCTACGGCCTCGGCATTCCTCGTGATGCCGAGGCCGTAGCATGTCATGGCTTTGACCCGGTCATGGTGTGAACTGGAGGGAGAACACGTGCGGAGGAGGAAGCATGGCCAAGGGCAGGAAACAGGATCCCGGACCGAGCGTGAAGGATCCGGAAATGTATGAGGCTCTACGGGACGAGGGCAACAGCAAGGAGAAGTCCGCCCGCATCGCGAACGCGGCAGCCAACACATCACGATCGGAGGTGGGGGCCAGGGGCGGCGAATCCGGCAGCTACGAGGACTGGACAGTGGCGGATCTGCGCAAGCGCGCCGCCGAGATCGGCGTCAGTGGCCGGTCCACCATGAACAAAGACGATCTCATCAAAGCTCTCCGCAACCACTGAATCTGCAATCCTCGCACGGGGCGGTCAGCCGGGACGGACCAAACAGTGGACACCGATGTCCACGTCTTGCTCGCAGCCGTTGTCACTGCTAGCTTCAACACCGTGTTTACCTGCACCCTTCACATCGCCCGCCTGCTGCCTGCAGTCCCGGCCATGATGATGCGCGTGCGAATGTGCTGCCGCTGACCAAACGTCCCTCCCCGCAGCGATGACCGCCCGTTGAGCAAACAGCGGTAGTGGGCCTCTCGTCTGCACCCCGATGGCGTGCATCACGGCTTTTCCGTGTGCTTTGCCACCATCCGCCGCATCCAGCCACAGCACAACCCCGTGAGAGGGTCCACAGTGATTGCAGTCACGAACCTGAAGAAAATCTATTACCAGGGCACCCGGGAGGTTCGCGCTCTCGACGGAGTCACTATTCAAGTGCCCGAGAATTCGGTGCACGGTGTGATCGGCCAGTCCGGAGCCGGTAAATCGACTCTTGTCCGTTGTCTCGCGCTCCTTGATCGTCCTTCCTCGGGAACGGTGGAGATCAACGGTGTCGATCTTGCACATGTCCGCTCTGCTGAATTGCGTCGAGCACGTCGTCGGCTCGGGGTGGTGTTTCAGCATGCGAATCTGTTTGACTCCCGCACCATCGCCGCCAACGTGGGCTACCCGCTGGAGCTCGTCGGCGTGGATCGAAAAGAACGCGCTGCCAAGGTCACAGAGCTACTGCGGCTCGTCGGGCTGGGCGACGCAGCGGACGCGTACCCGGCACAGCTGTCCGGTGGTCAGCGCCAGCGCGTGGGAATCGCCCGTGCGCTGGCCACCGATCCTGATGTTCTCCTGTGCGATGAGCCCACCAGTGCGCTGGATCCGGGTACCACCGACGAAATCCTGGACCTGATCGCGGACATCAAAGCACGACTTGGGTTGGCCGTTCTGGTCATCACCCACGAGATGCACGTGGTGAAGCGAATCTGTGATTCGGTCTCACTGCTGGAGGCCGGACTGGTGGTGGAGGCCGGACCTCTGGCTGAAGCCGTGGGGCATCTCGGTAGCCGCCTCAGTGACATGCTCCTGAACATTCCGACCGGCGCAGATATGCCCGTCTCTGTGGGGACTGCCCTGGAGGTACTGGATACCACCAGCTTCGGGGAGGTCACCGCCCTGACCCACGCACAGCGCCATTTCGGCGTGGACCTTCCCGTCCTTGCCGGCACTGTGGAACATCTCGGCGGGACAACATTCTCACGAATGCGAATCCTCGTGCCTCCACAGCTCAGCCCTCCCGACGTCGCCGATGTGCTGCGGAGTCGTGGGGCTCAGGTCGCGGCACGTTCTCTACTCGACGGGGCAGTGGCATGATGACCGGTTTCTGGGACAGTCTGCTCACCAACCCCGCTCTCACCACCGCCTTGTGGCCCGCACTCGTGGAGACGCTGCTGATGGTGGGCATTGCTGGCATCGCCACCGTCGTCATCGGTCTGCCGCTGGGCGTTGTGCTTTTCATCACGCAGCCCGGTGGGATGGCCGCCAATCGCGCCGTCAACATCGTCTTGTCAGGGATCATCGTCAACATCACCCGCTCCGTGCCCTACGCCATCCTGATGGTCTCGCTCATGCCGTTCACCCGGTTCATCGTGGGAACCTCGATAGGCCCCCTGGCCGCGTCAGTGTCTCTGACCATCGCTTGTGTGCCATTCTTCGCCCGCCTGGTGGAAGCCGGCTTGCGTGACGTGGCACCAGGCAAGGTGGACGCTGCACACGCCATGGGCTCCACACGCCATCAGAGCGTCTGGAAGGTGCTCCTACCTGAGGCGAAACCCTCGCTGGTGGCCAGCGTCACCACCACACTCGTGACGCTCATCGGCTACTCAGCCATGGCGGGCCTCATCGGCGGCGGCGGCCTGGGCAGGCTTGCCTACAACTACGGCTACCAACGATTCCAGCCTGAAGTCATGCTCGTCGTCCTCGTCGTTCTCGTTCTCCTCGTCCAAATCGTTCAGGTGATTGGCGACGCCGTCGTGCGTCGTGTCGATCACCGCTGACCCCCTCCAAGAGCGCCGCCATTCGGGCTGCGCTCCATACAGAAGAAGGAGACCACCATGGTCAATCTCCGCACATTATCCGTAGGTCTCGCCGTTGCCTCCACGCTCATTCTCAGCGCCTGTGGCGGGGAGGCTGAGCCGGCACCAGCCGCCGATCCCGGCGATGGTACCTCCACCCCCGTGAAGGTGGGTGCCAGCCCTCTGCCCCACGCCAAGATTCTCGAATTCGTCCAGGACAACCTGGCGGAGGACGCTGGCCTTGATCTGGAGATAGTCGAGTTCGATGACTTCGTTCTGCCCAACGAGGCACTTGCCTCCGGGGAGATTGACGCGAACTACTTCCAGCACCTTCCCTACCTGCAGGACCAAATTGCTGAAAAGGGCTACGAATTCGACCACGGGGAGGGTGTCCACATTGAGCCCTATGCGGCATTCTCCAGCAAGTACGAATCCTTCGACGACGTCCCGGATGGCGCCACCATCGCTATCACCAATGATGCCGCCAACCAGATCCGCGGGTTGCGTGTGCTGGAGGAAGAGGGACAGTTGACCGGGGTGGAGGATGACAGCAACGTCTTGACCCTGACCGAGGAACAGAATCCGCGCGGCTTCCAGTTCTCTGAGAACCAACCTGAGGTGATCGTGCAGCAGCTTGAGGATCCCGCCATCGACGTCGCCTTCGTCAACGGCAACTTCATCCTGAATGCCGGTTTGAACACCGACGATGCGATAGCCACCGAGGCAGTGGAGGGCAATCCCAATGCCAACCTTCTGGCCTGGCGCAGCGACAACAGCAACGCGGGCGTCACGACCCTTGACGAACTCCTCCACTCCGAGGAAGTGGCGAAGTTCATCAAGGAGACCTGGCCCTCCGGCGACGTCATCGCCGGGAGCTGATGCCCACGGCACGCAATACAGGAAGGGCCCGCGCACGAAGCAACGTGCGCGGGCCCTTCCTGTGCTGGCGGCCCCGGGAGGATTCGAACCTCCGACACCCGCTTTAGGAGAGCGGTGCTCTATCCCCTGAGCTACGAGGCCAACGCCTGCAAGCCTAGCGGGGTCGGCCCCCGTACAGCTAAATGGAGTGCCTCATACCAGGCCCCACAACGACCGGACGCGTCACACTGACTGCCCACCTCGCCCGTATACGCCTTTGTGAGTGGTCGTTGCCGTGTGTCGGGTCGTCGCAGCGACGACGAGGCCCTGTCATCGCTGCCGCCATCATCCCGGTCGGCGTCTCTCTCAAGTGTGGGGGTGTGTGGGTGGTGGGCATGAAAATACCCCCTGGACGGTGTCCAGGGGGTATTTGGGTTGT
>CANLSH010000025.1 GCA_947493705.1 uncultured Arachnia sp.
CCTACGCGATCTGCGGTGCAATCTCGACACGGCCGCAGGCGGCCTACTCGATCTGCGGTGCAATCTCGACACGGCCGGGGGCGGCCTACCCGGTCAGCGGGGAGGTGGAGCTCGCGTTCGCCATGCAAACAGCTTCGTGATGCGCGAGAAGTGAGGGTGCAGCTACAGTCGTGGATCATGACCGACCTCGTAGTCACGCTTCAGTGCCCAGACCGCCCCGGGATCGTGCATGCGATCACCGGGGTCATCGTCGAGGCCTCCGGCAACATCATCGAACTTCAACAATTCACGTCGCCGGACACTGGAGCTTTCTTCATCCGGGTAGAGGTGGCGGGCGCAGACGTGACCTCCCTGACCAGCAGGTTGGAAAAGCTCGCAGAGAGCTACGCAGCTAACTTTGAAGTCCACGAGGCAGGGCGACCGACGCGAACACTCATCCTTGCCAGCAAGGCAGGTCATGCGCTCAATGAACTCCTGTTCCGCCGACGCACCGGCGCGCTTCCCATCGACGTGGTGGGCGTCATGGCCAACCACGACGTCCTACGGTCCATGGCCGAATTCTATGAGGCACCCTTCACCCATCTCCCCATCAATCCTGAGACCAAGCAGGACTTCGAGGACGCCATCAGGCGCGCAGTCGAAGAGCAGGGCGTTGAGTTGGTGGTGCTGGCGCGCTACATGCAAATCCTGAGCCCATCCCTGTGTGAATTCCTTGCCCGCCGCGCCATCAACATCCATCACTCCTTCCTTCCCGGATTCAAAGGCGCCAACCCGTATCGGCAGGCCCACACCCGCGGTGTGAAGCTCATCGGTGCCACCGCCCACTTCGTGACGAGTGACCTCGACGAGGGCCCCATCATCGAGCAGAACGTCGTGCGGGTGGATCACAGCATGAGCGTGGCGAAACTGGTCCGCAAAGGTCAATCGCAGGAATCCCAAACCCTCGCCGAGGCCGTCCGGCTCTTCGCCGAACACCGCGTGCTCTCGGACGGGGACCGCACCGTCATCTTCCGATGAGCGGAGAGAATCCGGGCACTCTTTCGCCAGGCAACTACAGTGGCTGCTTCACGGCAGGAGAGAGAGGCCACGCGGACAGGGAACCCTCTGACTCACGTGCCCCAACATCCCGCTCGGCATCGTTGTCGTCGGTCACTGAGGCGATCAAGTGGAACTCTCTGCGCTGCCTTGGCACGATCGGGCGCGGATGACCCGCTCGCTTGACCGGCGGCCCTACCCGCGTAACCTCTAGGGAGAAATGAACGTTCTACAAGACGTCGCCCTCATCGGGCTCTTCATCCTGATCGGCGGCACGTTCGCAGCCGCGGAGATGGCGCTGATCAGTTTGCGTGAGAGCCGGGTCAAGCAGTTGGCCAGCAAGGGCAAGCGTGGCCAAGCCATCCAGCGGCTCGTGAGCAACCCCAACCTCTTTCTTTCCTCCGTACAGATCGGCGTGACCCTGTCAGGGTTCCTCTCCGCGGCCTTCGGTGGTGCAACACTGGCGTCCAGCTTCGCTCCCGTACTGGAGTCGTGGGGAATCCCCCAGGGGATCTCCAACACCGTGGCGCTGGTGTCGATCACCGTCGTCATCTCCTATTTCTCCATCGTCGTCGGCGAGCTGAGCGCGAAACGGCTCGCGATGCAGCGAGCCGAGGGCTTCGCGCTGGCGCTGGCTCCGCTCGTGTCCGGGATTGCAACGGTTGCCCGCCCCCTGATCTGGTTTCTCGGTGTCTCCACGAATGCGGTGGTGCGAATCTTTGGCGGTGACCCATCGCTGGCCAAGGACTCCGTGACCGATGAGGAACTGCGGGCCATGCTGTCGGACTCCTCCACGCTGGGGACCGAGGAACGCAGCATCCTTGACGAAGTCTTCGACGCTGGCGACAGCACGCTGCGCGAGGTGATGGTGCCCCGCACGGAGGTGGATTTCCTACCCGCCGACATGCCGGTGCAACGTGCCTACCGTGAAGTGCGCGGGGCGCCGCATTCCCGCTATCCCGTGACGGACGGTTCCGTGGACCGCGTCGTCGGATTCCTCCACGTCCGGGATCTGATGGATCTCGATGGGGCGGCCCGCACCGGTGAGGTGCGCTCCATCATCCGACCCGTCCTCAGTCTCCCCGAGACGGTGAAGATTCTTCGGGCACTCAGTTCCATGCGCAATGCCGCCTCCCACATGGCCATCGTCCGTGACGAGTACGGGGGGACTGCAGGCATCGTCACGATGGAGGACCTCATGGAGGAACTCATCGGTGACATCACCGATGAGTACGACGTGGTGGGCGAGAACACGACCGAGCACATTGACCGCGTGGACGGATTGACGACGATCGAGGAGTTTGCCGAGGCCACCGGTTATGTTCTGCCCGATGGGCCCTACGACACTGTTGCGGGCTATGTCATGGCGCAGCTCGGAGAGCTTCCCCAGCTCGGCAGCACCGTCACGGTGCACCTCCTCCCTGTGGAACAGACAAGTGAGGGCAACGACGCTGTGGGTTTCACGCTCACCGTGGCTGAACTCGATGGGAGACGAGCGGCCTGGTTCTCGCTCCGGCGAGAGTTCCAGGAAGGTGCCACGACGGTTGAGCCCGCAAATGGATGACGGCTCGAGTCTGCTGACGAGTCCACGGGTTGGCCCACTCCTGGAGGCGGCGGTGGAGCATGCTGGGGGAGAGCTTGACGGATGGAAGCTTGACCATGTGGACACCAATCCGGAGCAGTCCACCACCGCCACCTATCTTGCGCAGGTCATCTGGCCATGGGGTCGGCGTGAAGAACTTTTGGGTATCAGCGCTCGTTCGGGGGCACTGTTGGCGACTGATCGAGGGGCTGAGATTTTCGCGGACGGCAGCAGGGAAGTGGCGGTATGGCTCTATCCTCACGATCCGGAGCTTCCCGGACTGCGTCGGGTCGCGTTCCCTGATCAGTTGGCGGAACTGTTCACTGCGGAAAATGTGCTGGGCGCTCCTGTGACAGCCGAGTCGCTGAACGTGACCATGATCGGGTACCGACCCCGACGCCGGGCAGTGGTGAAGGTGGCAGTGCGGGGCGGACACGATGTGTTCTACATCAAGGTGTTACGGGCGGCAGCGGTGGGCGATGTCTCGGAGCGGCACCGTCTACTCCTGGGCGCCGGCATACCGGCCCCCAGGGTGGCGCTGGTCACCCCCGATCATCTCATGGTGACCCGTGAGCTCCCCGGCGCCTCACTGGCCGCAGCGATCTTCGACGCCGAGGATCCATGCACGGCAGAACAACTCATTGATGCACTGGATGCCATGCCAATCGCGGTCGCGCAACTGGATCGCCGACCACCCTGGACCGATGCGGTGGGTCACTATGCGGAGATGGTGACCTCGGCGATGCCCGAACTGGGCCCGGAGCTGGCTTGGGCAACACGAAAGATCACCTCCGGCCTCGCGGGGTTGCCCCTTGGGCAGGATGCGACCCACGGGGATTTTCATGAAGGACAGCTCAGGGTGGCCAACGGCCGCATCGTGGGGATCCTCGACATCGACACCATCGGGCCGGGACGACGGGCAGACGATCTGGCCTGCCTCATGGCCCACCTGTCCACCATCCAGCGCATGAACGCCGGGCAGGAGGCGCGCGTGCGTGAGCTGCTGTCCCGCTGGGTCCCGATCTTCGACGAACGTGTCGACCCGGTGGAGTTGCGTCTGCGCACTGCCGCGGTGGTGATCAGTCTCGCCACCGGACCGTATCGAGGCCAGGAAATGGCATGGCGGGACACCACCGCCGCCATGATTCGCACCGCCGTGGAGCTGGTCAAACAGGTGGCCTGACAAGCCCTTCGGTAATCCATGATGCGCGCTTCGGATGTCTCGGCCAGGTAACAATTGTGACTCGGGGTAGGCACAGAAATGCGGGAGGCAGTATGGTCAGCTATCCACGAGTCATTTCCACAATTCAATGCTCTTCCAGGAGGAACACGCATCGTGAAGAAGTCACTGTTCAAGCTCGCGTCTGTCATCGGAGCCAGCGCACTGGTGCTGGCAGGTTGCGCTGAGGCACCCGAGACCACCACACCCGGAGATCCCACCGAGGCCGTGTCACCAACCGACGGTGAGTCGATGGAGACCACCGAGGGCACTGAGCCCACCGGCGATTTCAAGGCCTGCATCGTCTCCGACCAAGGTGGATTCGACGACAAGTCGTTCAACGAGACGGCCTACGCCGGCCTTACCCGCGCCGGGGAGGAACTCGGTATCGAGACCGGCGAGATCGAGTCGAATTCCGAGGCCGACTTCGCCCAGAACATCCAGTCCATGGTGGGGGCCGATTGCAATATCGTCGTCACCGTCGGGTTCCTGCTGGCCAATGCCACGGAAGCCGCCGCCCAGCAGAACCCCGACGTTGATTTCGCCATCGTGGACAATGGCTCCTTCGAGGGCGTCGACAATGCCAAGGGGCTCATCTTCAATACTGCCGAATCCTCCTTCATGGGTGGCTACCTGGCTGCCGCGATGAGCGAGACGGGCAAGGTTGGTACCTTCGGCGGCGCCAAGATCCCCACGGTCACCATCTTCATGGACGGCTTCGCCCAGGGCGTGGAGTACTACAACGAGCAGAAGGGTGAGAGCGTCGAACTGATCGGTTGGGACGCGGAGACCCAGGACGGCCAGTTCGTTCCCGGTAACGCCCCGTTTGAGAACATTGCCGGCGGTAAGGAAACCGCCAACACCCTGATCGCCCAGGGCGCCGACATCCTCTTCCCCGTGGCTGGCCCCGCCGGTCTCGGTGGACTTCAGGCTGCCCAGGCCTCCGGGGGCAACGTCAATGCGATCTGGGTTGACACTGATGGCTGCGTCTCGGCTCCCGAGTTCTGCCCCATCATCATCTCCTCGGTCTACAAGGGCATGGATGTAGCCGTGTTCGACGCCATCAAGGCTTCAATGGACGGCGACTTCACCTCCGAGGAATTCGTGGGAACCCTCGAGAACGAGGCGACCGGTCTCTCTCCGTTCAACGAATTTGATGACAAGGTCTCCGACGAGACCAAGTCGGAACTGGAAACCATCAAGGAACAGATCATCAGCGGGGACATCGAGATCACCTCGGAAGCACAGCCCAGCTGATCGTGAGATAGCGCACAGTGACGGCTGGCCGGGAATCCCCGGCCAGCCGTCACTGTCAGCCTTGTCCTCCATTGGCTGCTCCAATACCGATGACCCGGATTTCGGGCTTCTTTGCGGGATTGGCCTACACTTCGGAGACACCGCGTCGCAATTGCAGTATGAAGCCCAGAATATATGTCAACAATGCAGTCTGAGAACGGCCAACGCCGGCCGAAGGGGGTACACCACGTCGTGAGCACCGAGCGGCAAGAATCCGTCGATCACGAAGCGGAGGTTCTTCATCTGAAGGGCATCACGAAACGCTTCGGTTCGCTGACGGCCAATGATTCCATCACCCTGGATTTCGTCCCCGGTCGCATTCACTGCCTGCTCGGCGAGAATGGGGCAGGAAAGTCAACGCTGATGAACGTATTGTTTGGTTTGCTCCCCGCCGACGAGGGCTCCATCAGTGTGGGCGAAAAGGTGCTTCATCTTGAGAACCCAAAGCAGGCGATGGCTGCTGGAATCGGCATGGTGCACCAGCACTTCATGCTGATCCCCGTCTTCACAGTGGCCGAGAACATGGTGTTGGGCCGCGAGCCCGGCCGGTTCGGCACACTGGATCTCAGCGGAGCCCGCAATCTTGTGCGTGAACTCTCCGACCGCTATCGGTTGGACGTTGACCCCGACGCCCTTGTCGAGGACCTGCCTGTGGGCATCCAACAGCGGGTGGAGATCCTGAAGGCGCTGGCCAATGACGCCAGCTATCTGATCTTCGACGAGCCCACAGCCGTGCTCACGCCCCAGGAAATTGATGAGCTCATGGTGGTGATGAAGACGCTTCGTGATGAGGGCCGCGCCATCTGCTTCATCACCCACAAACTTCGCGAGGTGGTGGCTGTCGCCGACGACATCACGGTCATCCGCCGCGGCAAGGTGGTGGGGCAGGCCACGCCGGAGGCCAGCGAGGGTGAACTGGCTGAACTCATGGTGGGTCGTGCGGTCAACCTGAGCGTGGAGAAAGCTCCGCCGACGCTGGGACAGGATCGCCTCGTGCTCTCCGGTTTCACGGTGGCCAACGCCGCTGGCACGGTCGTGGTGGACCATCTCGATCTGAGCATCGCTGGTGGAGAAATTCTCTGCATCGCAGGCGTTCAGGGCAATGGACAGACTGAGCTTGCCGAAGCGCTGCTGGGGACCATGCCGGTCATCGCTGGCACAGCGACCCTTGACGGCGTGGACATCACCCACATGACTCCGAGGAAAACCATCGACTCCGGCCTGGGATTTGTGCCGGAGGATCGCCAGCGGGACGGCTTCGTGACGGATTTCTCCATTGCCGAGAATCTTGTGCTCAACCGCACGGATGGTTTCGCGAACGCCGGCATGCTGGACCTCGGTAGCATCCGCAGCAACGCGGACGAGCTGATCCAGGAGTTCGACATCCGCACCTCATCGCAGACCCAACCGGTCAGTTCACTCTCCGGCGGCAACCAGCAGAAAGTGGTGCTCGCAAGAGAACTGTCGCGTCCTCTCAGCTTGTTGGTGGCCAACCAACCCACGCGAGGCGTTGATGTGGGGGCCATCGAATTCCTGCACAAGCGCCTCGTGGAGGAACGGGACAGGGAAACCGCCGTGCTCATCGTTTCCACCGAGCTGGAGGAGGTTGAATCGTTGGCGGACCGCATCGCCGTGATGTATCGCGGCCGGATCGTGGGCGTCGTCGGTCCGGATACCTCCCGGGACATCCTGGGTCTCATGATGGCCGGAATCAGCTACGAAGAAGCCAAGAGCAGCGTCGCAAACAGCAGGACGGAGAAGGCCGATGTCTGAAGATCTGGTGGAAGAGGAGCAGCTGCCGTCGGATTCCACTGAATCCGCCGCTCCACCCAAGAAGCCTCGATCACGCGCCTGGGTCCCTGTGGTGGTGACACTCATCTCATTCGTCCTCGCTTTCGTCGCGGGCGCCGTCGTCATGGTGCTCGCCGATCAGGACGTCCTGAGCAAGTTCGCCTACTTCTTCAATCAACCCGGTGACGCTCTGGGGGCTGCTTGGGACAAGATTTCCACGGCCTATGGTGCCCTGCTGCGAGGCTCGGTTGGCTCATGGCAGGCTCTCACGGAGACCAGCGCCCAGGCTGCCCCGCTGATCTGTGCGGGCCTCGGCGTTGCGCTGGCCTTCCGCGCTGGGCTGTTCAACATTGGTGCACAGGGACAGGCCATCTGGGGAGCCATCCTGGGCGCCCTCATCGGGTTCTCGTTCACCGGTCTCCCGTTGTTCATTCACATCCCCTTCGCGCTGTTGATGGCAATGGCTTTCGGCGCCCTCTGGGGTGGCATAGCCGGCTTCCTGAAGGCGAAGACAGGTGCCCATGAGGTCATCGTCACCATCATGCTCAACTACATTGCGCTGTACATGTTGCAGTTCCTGCTCACCACGTCGCTCCTGCAGCAGCCGGGCAGATCAGACCCCATCTCACCCGTGGTGCAGTTTTCGGCCACAATGCCCAGGCTCGCCGGAACCCGGCTGACGCTCGGTTTCTTCATTGCGCTGGTAGCGGCCGTGGCGGTGTGGTGGTTGCTGGAGCGCACCACCTTGGGGTTCCGAATCCGCGCAGTGGGCCAGAACCCGCACGCGGCCGCGACTGCCGGTATGAGTGTCTCCCGGACCATCATCATCGCGATGGCGATCGCCGGTGGCCTCGGTGGTCTTGCGGGAGCCCAAGCAGTCCTGACCCCCACCCTGCTGACGGGGTATCCGACTCAGCTGTCGCTGGGCATCGTCGGCACCGTCGGCTTCGACGCCATCACCGTTGCACTGCTCGGGCGATCCCGCCCCCTCGGAGTTGTACTTGCTGGCCTGTTGTTCGGCGCACTCAAAGCGGGTGGTCTGACCATGGCGGCCCAGGCCCAGACGCCCTCCGATCTCACCAACCTGATTCAAGCCCTCATCGTGTTGTTCGTTGCAGCCCCAGCGTTCGTGTTGTGGCTCGTGCCCATTCTTCGGGAGAGACGAAACAATGGCGTTGACTCCAGTGCAAAGGCGGCCACGGCATGAGCACACAAGTAGTTCCCACAGCAGACATCACCGCCCTCGAACAGGTGGAAGCCCGTGAGGATCGCATCCAGCGCATCTCCACCGGTGTGCTGCTTGCCGTGGTCGGGCTCCTTCTCGTGTGGGCATTCTTCGGCACGGAGGGCGAATCCCAGATCGCCCTCTCCGATGCGTTCGACGCAGTCCAATTGCCAACGGTTGCGCTCCCGGGCGCTGTCACGGTGGCAGTGTGCGCGGCGCTCGTTCTGCTGGCTTCAGCAGGCTATTTGTCAGGAAAGCTCAGCCGTCATTACGCCAACATTGCAGGCGTGGTGGGCGGAGTCGCACTGCTGCTCGGCCTCATTGTCTGGGCAGCGGCCGGCAGCTCGGCCGTCTTCACTCTGACAAACCAGCTGCAGGGCACGTTGGCCGTCGCCACGCCGTTGGTCTTCGGCGCGCTGTGTGGTGCGTTGTCCGAGCGGGCAGGCGTCGTCAACATCGCCATCGAGGGACAGTTCCTGACGGCGGCTTTCGCTGGGGCGATCACCGGATCGCTGACCAAATCCCTCATCGCGGCCCTCATCGCGGCCATCCTGGCCGGTATGGCGATGGGTGCCCTACTGGCACTGTTCACCCTCAAGTACTTCGTGGATCACGTCGTCCTCGGCGTCGTGATCAACCTGCTGGCAGCCGGTCTCACGGGCTTCCTCTTCCACCAGCTGGTGAGCGAGGACACTGCCACCTACAACGCCGTGCCGATCATGTCGCGGCTGGCCATTCCAGGTCTGTCGCAGATCCCGTTCCTCGGCCCCATCCTGTTCAACCAGAGTGCACTGGCCTACCTGGCCTTCTTCATGGTGCCCTTCGTGTGGTTCCTGCTGTTCAAGACCAAATGGGGGCTCAGGGTGCGTGCGGTGGGCGAGCACCCACACGCCGCTGACACCGTCGGTATCAATGTGGTGGCCACCAAATTTGCTGCTGTGGTCCTGGGTGGTGCCATGGCTGGCTTCGGCGGTGCCTACTTCACCATTGGCTCCACGGGGGCTTTCCGTCCCGACATGACCGTGGGCAACGGGTTCATCGCCCTTGCCGCGCTCATCATGGGCCGCTGGCATCCTGTGTATGCCGCTCTCATGGCGCTCTTCTTCGGGTTCGTGACGCAGCTCGGCCAGACGTTGAACCCGCTGGGCAGTCCCATTGACAGCCAGTTCCTGTTGATGCTGCCCTATGTGGCCACCATCATCGCGGTGGCTGGCCTCGTCGGACGCGTCCGCGCCCCGGCGGCAGACGGCGAACACTTCCGGAAGGAGTGACGTGAACCTCGATTGGGAAGAGCTGCGCGGGCACGCGCGGGAGGTTCGCCGACGCGCCTACGCTCCCTACTCACGATATCCGGTGGGGGCGGCTGCACTGGTTGACGACGGTCGCATCGTGGTCGGATGCAACGTGGAGAACGCCGCCTACGGCGTGGCTCTGTGTGCTGAGTGTGGGCTCATCTCCTCGCTCGTGGCGGAAGGTGGCGGCCGGTTGATTGCCTTCACATGCGTCAATGGCAATGGCGAGGTGATCATGCCCTGTGGGCGTTGCCGTCAGCTGCTCAATGAGCACGGTGATGCCGATCTGCTGATGGACACTCCCGAAGGAGTCTGGACACTGGCGCAGGTTCTTCCACAGTCTTTTGGTCCCGAGGATCTGTCGAGGGTGTCAGGGCAGGGCGCAGTGCAGCCGGAGTCACTTCCGTGAAGTGACGTCACCGGCGCGGTGCCACTGATCCCGCGCCGGTCTGAGCGAAGCGGCGAGCTTCGCGTGGTAGGAGTGCCATCATGATGGGGGATCCGCAGAGACATCGACGAGAAGGAAACCGGCCACTGTGTTGAGTATTGAAGGAATAGCCACCCTCCCGAAGGTTGCACTTCACGACCATTTGGACGGTGGGCTCAGACCCACCACGATCATCGAGCACTGTTCCGCGAACGGGCACACTCTGCCCACGCAAGACCCTGATGAACTGCGTCGCTGGTTCTTCGAGGCGGCCGACTCCGGGTCCCTGGTGCGTTATCTGGAAACTTTCGACCACACCGTTGCGGCCATGCAGACGCCGGACCAGTTGGCACGCGTTGCCCATGAGTTCGTGCTGGACCAGGCCTCGGACGGCGTGATCTATGCCGAGGCGCGCTACGCGCCGGAACAGCACGTGCGCCTCGGGCTCGAACTCTCTGAAGTTGTGGAGGCGGTGGGTCGCGGCCTCACGTCGGGCATGGCCGAGGCCGAAGAACTGGGGATGGCCATCGTCGTCCAACAGATCGTGACGTCCATGCGTCATGGTGAGCCCACCATCGAGATCGCGGATCTCGCTGTGCGCTACCGGCACGACGGGGTGTGCGGGTTCGACATCGCAGGAGCCGAGGACGGCTTCCCGCCGTCGCGCTTCCAGGCGGCCTTCGACCATCTGAAACGCAACAATACACACTTCACCATCCATGCCGGCGAAGCCTTCGGGCTGCCCTCCATCTGGGAAGCCGTCCAGCTGTGCGGGGCGAATCGGCTGGGGCATGGGGTGCGCATCGTCGAGGACATCACCGTTGACGAAACCGGACACCACACATTGGGGGAGTTGGCGTCCTATGTCCGCGACACCCGCATCCCGCTGGAACTCTGCCCGAGCTCCAACCTGCAGACCGGAATCGCGGAGCGCATTGAGGAACACCCCATCGAACTGTTGAAGAACCTGGGTTTCCGAATCACGGTCAACTGTGACAACCGTCTGATGAGCGACACCTCCATGAGTCGCGAATTCGGCAAACTTGTGGACGCATTCGGTTGGGGCATCGACGACATCGAATGGGCCACCGTCAACGCCATGAAATCGGCCTTCCTTCCCTTCGATCAACGACTCGCCCTGATCCAGGGTGTCATCAAGCCGTCCTACGCCGCCTCGAAAGCACTGCTGGGCTGAACCTTTCTGCGGAGCTCAGTCCTCGACGAGTGGAACGAAAACGTAGAGGCCATGCTCGGTGACGTCCACCGCGCCACCAGTGCGCTGCACCCGGGTCATCACCGTGCCCACCGGGAGCACCATGATGCCGTCCTCACCCAACTGCTGAATGAGCGCGGCTGGGATGTCCCCGGCTTCGGCAGAGACGAGAATCCTGTCGAAGGGGGCCAGCTCGGGCGCCCCCAGTACGCCAGGCGTAGCCACTCGAACAGAGGCCTGTGGCCAGGGGCCCGTTTCGTCCAGGGAGACCTGTGCGCCCAGAGCCAGGTGAGCGATCCGCTCCACGCCGATCACGAAGCCGTTCGGACCCACGAGGTGGGCCAGCAGCGCTGTGGTCCAGCCTGATCCAGCGCCGACGTCCAACACCCGATGACCGGGCCGCACGTCGAGTAGTTCCAGCATGGCTGACACGGTGCTGGGCTGCGAATTCGTCTGGCCGTGACTCAGCGGTAGGGGGCGGTCCTGATGAGCGTTCCTGCGTAGCCCGGACGGCAGGAACGGTGCCCGGGGAACGGCGTCGAGAGCCCGCTGCACGGTCTCTTCCATAGTGTCCTCCTCCTTCAGAGCTGCCGGGCACCAAGCCTACTCAGAGAGCGGGCCCACCCACTTGTCCCCGGGATACTGGGAGGTGCAGGCGATTGCTTTGGGTGAAGGCGGCCCGGATATCAGAATTCATCACTAGAGTCGGGGGTATGCAGACTTCTCGAGGCGTCGTGGCCATGGCCAAGGGCGAGCCCGTTCAGATGATGGAGATTCACGTCCCGGATCCCGGGCCTGGGGAGGCCGTCGTGACGATCCAGGCCTGCGGGGTCTGTCACACAGATCTGGCCTACCGGGACGGTGGTATCACTGACGAGTTCCCGTTCCTGTTGGGTCATGAGGCCGCAGGAGTGGTGGAATCCATCGGTGAGGGAGTCACCAACGTGGCGGTTGGCGACTTCGTCGTCCTGAACTGGCGGGCAGTCTGTGGCGAATGCCGCGCCTGTCAGCGCGGAGAACTGCAGTACTGCTTCGACACGTTCAACGCCACCCAGAAGATGACGCTTGAGGACGGGACCCCGCTGACCCCGGCGCTGGGAATCGGCGCATTCGCGGACAGGACGCTCGTTCACTCCGGACAGTGCACGAAAGTGGACCCGGATGCGCGGCCCGCCGCCGTCGGGCTACTGGGTTGTGGAGTGATGGCCGGCCTGGGTGCCGCCATCAACACCGGGGGTGTCACCCGGGGTCAGAGCGTTGCCGTGATCGGATGCGGAGGTGTGGGGGCTGCTGCCATCGCTGGCGCAGCGCTGGCCGGCGCCAGCAGCATCATCGCCGTGGATCTTGAGGACAGAAAGCTGGAATGGGCCAAGGGTCTCGGCGCCACTTACACCATCAACTCGTCCGAGGGCGACGTGGTGGAAGCCATTCGCGAGGCCACGGGCGGCTTCGGTGCCGATGTCGTGATCGACGCAGTGGGCATTCCTCTGACATGGAAGCAGGCCTTCTATGCGCGCGACCTCGCTGGCACCGTCGTCCTGGTGGGTGTACCCCACCCGGATGCCAAGGTGCCCGAAATTCCGCTGCTGGACGTCTTCGGGCGCGGCGGCGCACTGAAATCGAGCTGGTACGGCGATTGTCTTCCCTCAAGAGACTTCCCGATGCTGGTGGACCTCTACCAACAGGGCCGGTTGGACCTCGACGCTTTCGTGACCGAGGAAATCGGTCTGGATGATGTGGAAGGAGCATTCATGAAGATGCACAAGGGAGACGTGCTGCGATCGGTGGTGATCCTGTGAACGCCATCACGCACGCAATGACCAAGGGCACATTCAGCCTCGACGGTGAGACGCACGAGGTGGAGAACAACGTGTGGATCGTGGGGGATGACAAGGAGGTCGTGGTGATTGACGCCCCCCATGACGTGGACACGATCCTTGCGGCCGTTGACGGACGCTCGGTCAAGGCCATCATTTGTACCCACGCCCATGATGACCACGTTCGGGTTGCGCCTGAGCTGGCGGATCGCACAGGTGCAGCCATCTGGTTGCACCCCGATGATGAGGTTCTCTGGGATCTGACGCATCCGGATCGACGCTGGGACAAGGATCTGGCAGAGGGCCAGCAGTTCGACGTGGGGGGAATCGACCTGTGGGTCATCCACACACCCGGCCATGCTCCGGGTGCCGTATGTCTCTACGCCTCGGACCTCGGTGCCCTGTTCTCCGGCGACACCCTCTTCAAGGGTGGGCCCGGAGCCACGGGACGCTCCTTCAGTGACGAGGACGTGATCAAGGACTCCATCCGACGGAAGCTGTTCGCCCTGCCCGAGGAAACGGCGGTCCACACCGGCCACGGTCCTTCCACGACCATCGGCGCGGAGGCTGACGAACTGGGGCGATAATTCAGGTGAGGGGCTCTGACGACACTTCCATGGTGAGGGTGTGGGAGCCGCCTGCAGGCACGGTCACGGCGTGGTGCTGAACGTTGCCCACTTCGACACACACCATCGTGTTCCACTCATCGGCTGCCCAACCGGTGAGGCTCTGCGCACCCTCGGGACCGGGGTTCCACACCACGGTGCTCGACGCCCCTGTGGAGCGCATCGTCAGCACCCGGGTGGCATCGCGAATCGAGAGGACCCCCGTGCCGTCGTAGATGCGGTCCGTGTGGCCCGTGATGCGCAGCTCGCCTTCGGAGTCGTGCCATGTGGCACCATCGGTGTAGTCGCGGTACCGATAGCCCTCCAGCCCGGAGATGGTGACGTCATCGACACCGGAGACCGAGAAGTAGCTGTGGAAGATCTGATCCAGCACGAATGGTGTGGAGGGCGAACCGACGGTCAGTGTGCATGTCAACGTCTCCGCAAACTGCGCAACGTAGCGAAACCAGATGTCGGATGGGTAGCCCGAGGCGCCGGGCAGATGGGCAGTCTGCGCGCCGGTGAGTTCCCAGACCAGCGTCGTCGAAGCGTCGGACGCGCGTTCCTCCACGAGACGCCATGGCACCCATCGCACCAAACCATGCGGGCGGGGAACCTCCACGTCGTCGCGGCCGTGACCAAACCACGGCGCACAGATGGGAATGCCCCCGTGGATCTCATCGCCCTCGCCCACGAGAGCATCGCGGCTGAGGAACAGGACGTCAGAGCCTCCTCCTGGTTTCCAGCCGATCACAGTCGCCCCCAGGTCCAGCGCTGATCCTGTGCACGCCGTGTTTGCGACGGGACGCAGTTCCGCTGATGTCAGTTGTGTGGACGTCGCCATGAGGCCCAAGATATCGGCCGGAAGGGAGTGGGCGAAGTAGCATGTCGCAATGGCAGATGACGCGATGACGACCACGGAGTTCGAGGTGCTCACCTGGGCTGAGTTGGGTGAGGTGACAGAGCACCTTGCCCGGCAGGTGGTGGATTCCGGCTTCAGACCTGATGTGGTGATTGCCATCGCGCGTGGGGGGCTCGTCATCGCTGGGAGCATGACATATGCCCTCGACGTCAAACTCGTCGACGCCATCAACGTGGAGTTCTACATTGACGTCAACGAGACCCGTCCTGATCCCGTCCTGCTGGCGCCCATGTTGGACAGCGCCTCGATAGCGGAACAGAAGATCCTGGTGGTGGATGACGTGGCCGATTCCGGACGGACCCTGGCGTTGGTGCTCAAACTTCTCCGCGGATTCGGGGCCGATGTCCGTAGCGCAGTGCTCTACCACAAGCCGCGCAGCATTGTGACGCCCGATTTCTTCTGGCGCCACACTGATGCGTGGATCACCTTCCCATGGTCGGCCACCCCTCCACTGACCAGAAGGGCGGAACATGGCTGAAATCAGGAAACACAACCCGGATGACGCCGACTCTCTGGGGAAACTGGTGCGGGATGCGCTGGGGGAGCAGGTCCGTCCAACAGAACCGGGTAAGGCCTCGCACGCAACAGAGGGTCCGGAGTCGGAGGAGCGAGACGATGATGCCGGAGCCAGCGCCTCAAAGCTGCCCTCGTGGCCGCCGGAGGGTCAGAACTTCACATTCTGAGGCCGCTGGGGAAACGTGACATTCTGCACGTTAGGATCAAGGGCATGACTCTTGACTGGACTGATCTGGATTCCCGTGCCGTTGATGTTGCCCGCATCCTTGCCGTTGATGCAGTGGAGAAGGTTGGCAACGGACACCCCGGCACCCCCGTCTCCCTCGCGCCCCTGGCCTATTTGCTGTACCAGAAGGTCATGAAGCTGGACCCGAGCGATGACCTGTGGCTGGGTCGGGACCGTTTCGTACTGTCGGTGGGGCATGCCTCCCTTGTCCAGTACTCCCAGCTGTACCTCGCCGGCTGCGACATGGAGCTTGATGACATCAAGTCACTGCGCACGTGGGGCTCCAAGACTCCCGGTCACCCCGAGTACCATCACACCAAATTCGTCGAATGCACCACCGGACCGCTGGGTGCCGGTGTGTCCAATGCCGTCGGTATGGCCATGGCGGCCCGCAAGGAGCGTGGACTCTTCGACCCTGAGGCGCCCGAAGGTGAATCACCGTTTGATCGGATGATCTACTGCGTCGCCGGAGATGGCTGCCTGCAGGAGGGGATCTCCAGTGAGGCATCCTCCCTGGCCGCGACGCAGAATCTCGGCAACCTCGTACTGTTCTACGACGACAACCGCATCACCATTGAGGGCGGGACCAATATCGCGTTCACCGAGGATGTGGCTGCCCGCTACGCCGCGTATGGCTGGCACGTACAACATGTCGACTGGACCAACGGTGGCACCGAGTACCGCGAGGATGTCGATGCTCTGCAGGCGGCCATCGACGAGGCGAAGAGTGTCACGGACAGGCCCTCCTTCATCCGTTTGACGACCGTCATCGGTTGGCCCATGCCCACCAAGGCAGGCGACGAATCGGTCCATGGCTCCAAGATTGGCACCGAGGAGATCACTGGTCTGAAGGCCGAACTCGGCCTTCCCGACGAGCCCTTTGCCTTCGACACCGACATTGTCGAGACTACCCGGACCAACAGTGCCGAGCGTGGCAAGGCGGCGCGTGAGGCCTGGGAGAAGAAGTTCGCCACGTGGCAGCAGGACAACCCCGAGCGCAGTAAGTTGTTGGAGCGCGTACGCGCCCACAAACTCCCCGAAGACCTCAGCCTGCCGGTCTTCTCGGAGGAGAAGATGTCCACCCGCAAGGCCTCCGGCGCAGTGCTCGCCGCCCTTGCGCCTCAGCTGCCGGAGCTGTGGGGCGGCTCCGCAGACTTGGCCGGTTCCAACAACACCACCATGGAGGGCGAACCCAGCTTCCTGCCCACATCACGCCAGACCGCCGGATGGCGCGGCAACGAGTACGGCCGCACCATTCACTTCGGCATCCGCGAACACGCCATGGGAGGCATCCTGAACGGCATCTCGGTGTCGGGGCTGACACGACCCTACGGCGGCACGTTCCTGGTGTTCTCGGATTACATGCGCGGTGCCGTGCGGCTCGCCTCCATCATGGGGACCCCCAGCATCTTCGTGTGGACCCACGATTCCGTCGGGGTGGGTGAGGACGGTCCCACACACCAACCCGTCGAACACCTGGCGGCGCTGCGTGCCATCCCTGGCCTGGACGTCGTGCGGCCCGCCGATGCCAACGAGACCTCCGTCGCCTGGGGCGAGATCCTTCGCCGCAACGACAACCCGGCGGGTTTGATCCTGTCCCGGCAGGACCTCCGCAACGTGGAGCGTGGCGAGGACTTCGCCTCCGCGGAAGGTCTCGCCCACGGCGCATACGTGCTGCGTGAGGCCTCCGGTGACGTGCAACTGATCCTGATCGCCACCGGCTCAGAAGTGGCCGTCGCGCTCGATGCGCAGGACAAGCTGGAAGCCCAGGGCGTCTCCACGCGGGTGGTCTCCATGCCGTGCCAGGAATGGTTCGACGCCATGGACCCCGAGTACAAGGAATCCGTACTGCCGGCGGCCGTCACTGCACGCGTCAGCGTGGAGGCAGGCGTTCCCATGGGATGGGCCAAGTACGTCGGCGCCAACGGTGCGAGCGTCTCAATCGATCATTTCGGCGCATCGGCCTCCGGCGCCAAGTGCTTCGAAGAGTTCGGATTCACGGGCGAACACGTCGCAGAAGTGGCCCAATCCGTTCTGTAGGACGTAAGTTAGTGACATGTGGGGGGCCCGCTCAGGCGGGCCCCTTTCGCAGTCCATGACCCCCGCCAGTACCGGCGCCAGCTGTGCGACGAGTACCGTAGGAGGTATGGGTGTGCGAGAAATACTGGACCGTCTGACGTCGCGTGGTGACCGTGTTGTGCTGGAGTTGGACCTCTCCAGAGGAATCCTGGAGGTGCGGCCGCGTAATCCACTCGCTGCGCTCCAAGTCCTCAACGCCACCAACATGGCCGTGCTCCGCGAGAACTTGCGAGAGGCCGCCGCCGACACCCGTGTTGCCGGACTCATCGTCCATGCCGTCGAGTGTTCCCAGCCCATGTCGGTGATGGAAGAGGTGGGCAGCCTGGTTGAGGAATTCGGTCGCCATCGCCCGACGGTCGCCTGGGCGGAGACCTACGGAGAACTCGCCAACAGCCTTCCGGCTTTCCAGCTCGCGACAGCGGCTCACCGCGTCTGGGTTCAGCCCTCCGGTGACGTCGCCATCGGAGGCGCGGAGGTGAGGATACTGCTGGCCAGGGGCATGCTGGAGAAGGTGGGTGTGGAGCCCCAGTTCGGCAAGCGCTGGGAGTACAAGACCGCTGCTGATCAGTTCGCCGCTGATGAGGTCACTGACGCCAACCGGGAGATGATGACCCGGCTCGGACAGTCGCTGGTGGAGGATGCCGTCGCAACCATCGCCCGAAGGCGGGGCATTGATGTCGCCCGCGTGTGGGAGGGGGTGAACGAGTCCCCCCTGACGCCCGAGAAGGCTGTCGAACTCGGCCTTGTTGACCGCACGGGTTACCGCGACGAGGTCTACTCCACGGTGCTGGATGACTGGGGTGGTGAACCCGATGACCTCCGCTTCGTCCACCGCTACGCCCCGAAGACCAGTCTGCGCAGAATGGTTCGCAAGTCAACCGGCGGGAAGGTTGCGGTGGTGTCCGTGCGGGGCCCCATCGTCACGGGCCGTGGAACGCCCGGCGCCACGGGAAGGGAGAGCGCAGGCTCGGATGTCGTTGACGAACATCTGCGGGCTGTTCTGCGTGATGAGGACGTGCGTGCCGTCGTCCTGGAGGTTGACAGCCCCGGTGGATCGGCAGTCGCATCGGACTCCATGAGGCGCTCAGTGATTCGTGTCCGCGACTCGGGACGTCCCGTCGTGGCCCGCATGGGCTCCGTCGCCGCATCAGGCGGCTACTACGCAGCCATGGGCGCCGATGAGATCGTGGCACAGGCCGCCACGTTGACCGGTTCCATCGGGGTGCTGGCGGGCAAGTTCGTTACGCAAGGGCTCTTCGAGAAGGTGGGCCTCAAACGTGAAGCCATCCGCATCGGGGCCCGCGCTGGCATGCTCTCCCCAGTCACCGAGTTCTCCGAGGAGGACTGGGCGAAGCTCGATGAGAGCCTGGACCGGATCTACACCACGTTCACCACATTGGCGGCGCAGGATCGGGGAATGGAGGTGGACGAACTCGAATCGCTGGCCAAGGGGCGGGTCTGGACCGGCTCAGACGCCGCGGCCAACGGGCTGGTGGACCATATCGGCGGCTGGCGTCTCGCTTTTGAGCGTGCGTGCGTGCTGGCTGGAATGGATCCAGCCACGGCCAAAGCCTCACGTGTGTCCCACCTGGGATTCCTCGAGGGTCTGCTACCGGCCACATCCAGCGAGTCCCGCTCCCAAAGTTCTCTCGTGGTACCGCCGGACTCGGCAGACGCGCTGCTGGCAGGGGCAGCGGCATGGCTGGGACTGCCGGCGGGTGGAGCGTTGAGCTTGCCGATGCGCATCGATATCCGCTGAACGCTACGAGCGGGAAATGGTGAGAAACTCACGGTCCAGCGTTTTTGGGATGAAGGCGGAGTAGAGGGAGCCCGCCAGCAGGATGACGCCACCGATGGCAAACGCCACCTCGAATGACCACACGTCGAGCACCGCGCCCGCCACGAGGGGACCGAAGATTGATCCGAGGTCCATGACCATGGAGAACGCCGCCACAGGCAGGCCGCCACGGCCCTGGGTCGCATCACCGACCGCTGCTGTGGGGGCTGTTCCCTGCATGGCGGCACCGATGCCATAGACGGACAGCACCACGACGAGTATCCAGATATTGGGAGAGAAGGGCATGGCGATCGCCGCCACCCCACACACGATCCCGGACGTGATCATCACCGGCTTGCGACCAATGCGATCCGTCGCATTGCCGGCCGGAATGAGCATGGCTGTCTGTGCCACCGCTGCGATGGCGAATGCGATGCCGGTCCAGTAGGTCTCCAGTAGCAGTGCTTCGGTGACCAGCAGAGGGATGAACGCGTTGCGCACTCCGAGTGAC
Source organism: uncultured Arachnia sp. (assembly GCA_947493705.1). Classification (GTDB taxonomy): domain Bacteria; phylum Actinomycetota; class Actinomycetes; order Propionibacteriales; family Propionibacteriaceae; genus Arachnia. Next base: position 19,534 of record CANLSH010000025.1, read on the forward strand.
TGCCACCCCTGGCCGAGCGCCACCACACACGCTGCCTGGTAGCGCACATCCTTCAGAACTGTTGTGAATCGTCGGGGCGTGCGCTTGTTCTGGGTGTCTGAGGGGGTGGCGTGTGCCGGAAGCATGGCCATGGTGAAGCCTGCACACACCACCAGCATCGCGGCATAGAAATAGAAGGGGGCCTGCAGGGAGATGCTGCTCAACAGGCCGCCCAGCGCTGGTCCCGTCATGTTGCCCAGCAGGAAGCCGCCCTGGTACAGGCCGGAGGCGCGGCCGCGCAGATGTTCTGGAGCTGTCGCAAGCAGCAGATTGATGGCAGAGATGGTGAAAGTGGCGGAACCGATTCCGCCCAGCCCGCGAGCGATGAGCATGAACTCCAAGCTCGGTGCAAGAGCCGTCGCGACGGTGGAGATTGCCACGATCAACACACCGAGGGTGATGGCATTGCGCTCGCCAAGTCGGCGTCCGATGCGGGGCACGAAGGGGCTGGTGATCAACCGTGCCGCCGCAAACAGGCTGACGACCAACCCGAGTTGAAAATTGCTCGCTTCGAAGGTCTTGGCGAAGGGTGTCAGGACGGGAATCACCACACCGAATCCAATGGCCACCAGCAGTGCCGTGACCGACAGCACCCACGTGGTCCGGGGTAGGCCACTGGCGTTCAGACGGTTCTGCAGCAACACGGTGGAGGCGTCCTCTTTTCGCACGGGGCCGGCTGGCCAGTGCCGATCCTAGCCCTGCTGAGAAAACCGGCATTGGGACACGTCAGGGACTTTGCGTACGATTGGACGATGGTGGGTCTGTCCGCGCGCCATTTTCCGGAGAGGGTTGCACTTGAACGCGAAGAAAACACAGGGTCGTCGCTGGACGTGGCTGTTGGTGAGCCTCGTGGGTGTCGTGGTCATCCTCGGCGGCGCCTGGGTGGGCGCCTACTTCGCTGCGGGGGACCAGATTCCCACCAACGCGTCAGTGGAGGGAATCGCCATTGGCGGACTCGGTGTGGATGAGGCGGAACAAAAGCTCACAGATGAACTCGTGCCACGCTACGCCTCGCCCGTAACAGTGTCGGCCCCCGATGTTGGCAGCGCCACGCTGGAGCCGTTGAAGGCCGGCCTGTCTCTGGAGCTGACTCAGACGGTGCGCTCGGCCGGCGGTGGCTCAAGTTGGAATCCTGTGGACATCTGGCGCACTTTCACCGGTGGCAAGGAGACGGAGCTGCAGAAGAGCCTCGATGAGCAGCAGCTTCGATCCGAGCTGGAGGAGGAAGCCGAAGCATTCACACAGGAGTCCATCGATGCCACGCTGGCCTTCGATGAGGGAAGTATCGCCGCCACAGACGGTGTCCCTGCCACGAAGCTCGATGTGGATGAAACCCTTCCACTGGTCAGCGAAGCATTGTTGGAGGGCGCCTCCGAGGCTGACGCTGTCGTGACTCGGACCCCGCCCGCAGTGACCACGGCCATGGTGGAGGAAGCGGTCGCGAACTACGCTGAACCCGCTGTTTCCGCCCCCGTCACCCTCACGGGTCCCAATGGCAGCTTCGACATCACTCCGGCACAGATTGCGGCCGTCACCACGTTCGTCGTTGAGGAGGGCGCACTGGTGCCACAGACGGACGTGGAAGCCCTCATGGAGATGACCGCTGACGCCCAGAGCGGACTGAATCTCGCGGTCACCAAAGACGCGTCCTACACCATGACCTCTGGCACCATCACCGTTGTTCCCGCCGTCAATGGTTCAAGCATTGATCCGGAAGAGTTGGCAAGCGCAATGCAGAGCGCAGCTGTCAAGACCGGTGATGAGCGCACCGCGGCCATCGAGGTCACCAAGAAGGCAGCCGACTTCACCACGGCTGAAGCCACGGAACTGAAGCCCACCGAGGTCATTGGTGAGTTCTCCACGCGATACCCGCACGCTGCCTACCGCAACACCAATCTCGGACAGGCCGCATCCAGCGTCAACGGCACCGTGCTGCTTCCGGGAGAAGTCTTCAGCCTCAATGACACCCTGGGGCGACGCACAGCGGCCAACGGCTATGTCGACGGCTACGTCATCAACGGTGGCGTTCTTGTGAAAGAGTCCGGCGGCGGAATCTCGCAGAGCTCCACCACACTGTTCAACGCCGCCTTCTTTGCAGGCTATGAGATCGTGGAGCACAAGCCCCACTCCCTGTACTTCGCGCGCTATCCCGCAGGGCGTGAGGCAACGATCTACTACGGCAACCTCGATATGCGGTTCCGCAACAACACGGACTTCCCTGCCTACATTCAGGGCTATGTCAGCAAGTCCTCTCCCGGCAACCGCGGAACCATCACGTTCAAGATCTTTTCCCAGAAGACGTGGGACAAGGTGGAGTCCACGGAGCTGAAGAAATCCGGTTTCTACAGTGGAACCACGCGTACGGTGGAGGGACCCGACTGTGAACCGCAGGCCCCCATCAAGGGTTTCACCGTGAACTGGAAGCGACTGTTCTACAAGGATGGAGCGGTGGCGAAGTCCGAGGACTGGTCGTGGAAGTACTCGGCAGGTGACCGGATCGTCTGTGAGTAGCCAGCACCGCTAAGCTGGAAGCCGAAGTGGAGAAGGAGATGCTGTGACCTACATCATCAGTTTGCCGTGCGTGGACCTCAAGGATCGTGCCTGCGTCGAGGAATGTCCCGTCGATTGCATCTATGAGGGCGATCGCATGCTGTACATCCATCCGGAGGAGTGTGTGGACTGCGGCGCCTGCGAACCGGTCTGCCCCGTGGAGGCCATCTACTACGAGGATGACGTGCCTGCTGAGGAGGCGCAGTTCTATGACGCGAACGTTCAGTTCTTCGACGAGATCGGCTCCCCGGGCGGCGCCGCCAAGCTTGGTCCCATCAAGGGCGATCACCCCATCGTCGCAGCACTGCCACCACAGGAACAGTGATGTCGCTGGCGCGTGCCCTGCCGGACTTTCCCTGGGACACCTTGGCAGGCGCTCGCCAACAAGCTCTCGTTCACCCCGACGGAATGGTTGACCTGTCCGTCGGCACACCAGTGGACGCAACGCCCCATCTGGCGCAGGAAGCCCTGATTGAGGCTGCACAGGCCCCCGGCTACCCCACAGTGTGGGGTGCGCCCGAGACACGGCGCGCCATCATCAACTACATGATGAGCCGCTGGAACTCCGTCGAACTCACCGACGAGTGCGTGATGCCGGTCATTGGCACCAAGGAGCTGGTGGGATGGCTGCCCGAACTCCTCGGTCTCGGTGACGGGGATGCCGTTGTGTTCCCGGAATGCGCCTACCCCACCTACGCGGTGGGCGCGCAAGTGGCCGGTGCACGACTGGTGCCGCTCGATGACCCCGGTGAACTGCCGCCCGATACCCGCCTGATCTGGATCAACTCTCCCTCCAACCCGTCCGGCGCGATGCTGTCGCTGGAGCAGATGCGCGCGTGGGTGTCCGCGGCTCGAAAACTGGGCGCTGTCCTTGCGAGCGACGAGTGTTACGGCGAGTTCGCCTGGGACGGGGAACCAATCAGTGTTCTGGATCCCCGTGTCAATGACGGTGACCTCAGCGGATTGTTGGCTGTTCACTCCATCTCCAAGCGTTCCAACGCCGCCGGCTACCGCGGAGGCTTCGTGGCGGGTGATCCGTCCATGGTGAAGGAGCTGATAGGCGCCCGCAAGCACCTGGGAATGATGCTGCCCACCCCCATCCAGGCCGCCATGTCTGCGCTGTTGGGGGATCAGAAGCACGTCGAGCAACAGCGGGAGCGCTACCTGGCTCGGCGGCGCGCCCTTCGCCCTGCTCTGGAGTCCGCGGGCTTCAGGATTGATTATTCGGAGGGAGCGCTCTATCTCTGGGCCACCCGGGATGAGCCATGCCGGGACACCATCAATTGGCTCGCGGCGCGAGGAATCCTCGCGGCGCCGGGTGACTTCTACGGTGAGGCGTCCAGCAGCCACGTCCGCATCGCTCTGACGGCGGCGGACGACCGTATAGAGGCGGCCGCGAGGCGACTGCGGAACTCCTGAAGATCACGCAGGAGCGCTCCTGGGCGTGTGTTGAGGTGCCGTCAGGAGTAGTACAGCCGCAGTTCGGCGGTGCCGTCGGCGGTGGGTGCCGTTGCGGTGCTCCACGTCGCTTCTTTGCCCTGTTTCCAGGTGCGGTCGCCAACGGTTGCTGCCTCTATTCCACCGGCTCGGGTGTGGGCGAGTGCCAACTGGGTTGCGGCCCACAGTGCCGTGTCGTCGCTGGAGGTCAGGGTGACCACTTTGCCCTCCAGCGCAACTTCGACGCCCGGGACCACGTCGAGGAAGGCGTCAAAGGCGTCGGTGTTGCCCGGGTCCTGACCTCTGTCGAAGCAGGCCAGCGTGGCGGGACGCGAGCCCCGCAGGGCGCCAGCCAGGGCAATGGCATTGGCCTCATGCTTGCGGTAGGCATCCGGGAAGCCGCTGCGCTGCACCTGTTGAGCCATGTCGTTGATGTCGACGCTCTCCCAGTCCTCGAACTTCACCAGCTCCTCGTAGAAGGCCGCCGACGCATACCAGGGGTCCATGAGCTCCGCCTCGGTGCCCCAGCCGTAGCTGGGACGCTGTTGGAACAGGCCGAGGGAGTCGCGATCCCCGTAATCCAGGTTGCGGAGTCCCGATTCCTGCCACGCGGTGGCCAGGGCGACGATGGCGGCTCGCTCGGGCAGGTCCGCCTTGAAGGATGCGGCGACGATGACGGCCGCGTTGGCAGCCTGCTCATGGGTGAGCATGAGCCGCTCGCCGTCCATGTCGACGTAACAGCGTTCCGCACTGAGGCTATCCATGAAGGTCTGGTAGCCACGCCAGGCGCCAAAGGCGGCCGTTGCCAGGATGATGACCACCACCAACGTCCATACCGTGGACTTCTGCATCAGTTGGCGTGGAGATCCGCGTTCAGCGTGATCTTCTGACCGCGTCGAGGCCGGGCCACAACCCGGCCAGTGGTGGAGTCGCGCAGGAAAAGCAGATCGTTCACGCCGGAGAGTTCACGAGCTTTCACGACGGTGCCATCGTCCAGGGACACCTTGGTGCCAGAGGTGACATAGAGGCCGGCCTCCACGACACAGTCATCGCCCAGGGAGATGCCGATACCTGCCTGTGCACCGAGGAGGCAGCGCTCGCCGATGGAGATGACCTGTTGGCCACCGCCGGAGAGGGTTCCCATGATGGAGGCTCCGCCACCGATGTCCGAGCCGTCGCCCACGACGACGCCGGAGGAAATGCGTCCTTCAACCATGGATGTGCCGAGCGTACCGGCATTGAAATTGACGAAGCCCTCGTGCATGACGGTGGTGCCATGGGCGAGATGTCCGCCGAGTCGCACACGGTCTGCATCGGCGATGCGCACGCCGCTGGGAGTCACGTAGTCCACCATCCGCGGGAACTTGTCGATTCCGTGGACGATCAGATATTCACCTCGGGCGCGGAGCAGAGCGCGGACGCGGTTGACGTCCTCGGGCCGGATGGGTCCGCTACTGGTCCAGGCGTTGTTCGGCAGCTTGCCGAAAATGCCATCCAGGTTCAGGCCGTGTGGCTGCACGAGGCGCGTGCTGAGGAGGTGAAGACGAAGGTAGGCATCCTCCACGCTGAGAGGTGGTTCGTCCAGGGCGATGGTCGTGCGGACGATCTTGGTTTCCACCTGACGCATCTCGTCGTCATACTGCGCCTCGACGAGCGCTGCGGGGGCGTCGTCGGTGCCCTCACTGCCCAGAGCTGGGCCGGGATACCAGGTGTCGAGGATCGCGCCGGTGCTGTGGACGGTGGCGAGGCCCCACGCCCAGGCCATACGGGTGGTCTCATTCATGGAAGAGAGTCTAGTGGCGTGTCGTCGACAGGCAGAAGTGCGGTGTTCGTGGGCCCCAGCTGCCGGTAGACCGGCAGGTGGGGCCCACCATCTTTGGCCGCGGTCCAATCAGTTCTCCACCTGCGGCTTCACGTGGCCCACGAGAGCTGGCTTTTCGGACCCAGCTCTGGCCACCGCGAAGCGCAGCACGTCGTCCATCTCGTCGACCGCGTAGGTGGCTTTTGTGGGCAGCATCAAGGGCTTGGTGAAGGCCACGTCAACGGTGAAACTCCGGGGGAGTCGCGGCCCCAGCGCCGACAGTGCCTTGGCGTGCGTCCACATGCCGTGGATGATGGGTCGCTTGAACCCGAACGGCATCGAGGTGAGTGGGTAGAGGTGGATGGGGTTGGTGTCCTGGGAGACCTGCGCGTACTGCCTACCCAGATCGGCGGGCAGGCGCCAGAGTTGGCTCGGGACCGTCTCGGGTGAAGCCAGGCGAGGTGATGATGGAGCAACGGGGGAATCCAGCTTGGCGCCCATGGCGATGTAGTTGCTCCGGCCGGACCAGACGAGCTCATCATCGACGTGGATCTCGCCCACCAGATCAAACGTCACGCCACGCTTGTGCGGTGCAAGATTGTCGCTCCACACCTTGATGCGGAGCGGTTCGGTCAGCGAGACGGGGCGGTGGAGCGTCATGGTGTTGGTGACGTGCACGAGCCCGGCGAGTCCGAACGGAAAGTCCCGTCCTGCCATCAGTGCGGCATGCAAAGGGAAGGTGAGGACGTGCAGCCACGTGGCGGGCACGTTGTCACGCAGTCCGAAACCACACACCCGGTTGTAGGCGGCCAGCCGATTGGGGTCCTGATGATGCTCCGGGACCAACAGGCTGCGCTGGGGGAGTCCGGCGGAAGCACCTGGCCTCCCGAACGACGTCAGCACTGCCTTACCGATCAGCGCCCCGACGTCCGGCAGTTGCTCCAATGTCGTGACCTTTCGCATCATGCACCCACCAGATTCTGACCGCATACCCGGATGACCTGGCCGTCGACGCCGCCGGAAGCGGGATCACACAGGTGGAGAATGGTTTCGGCCACGTCGACGGGCTGGCCACCCTGCTGCAGGGAGTTGGTGCGACGGAAGATCTCCCGAGAAACGAACGGGATGGCGGCCGTCATGTCCGTCTCGATGAAGCCCGGCGCAACAGCATTGACAGTGACGGGACGATCCGCCAGTTCATCGGCCATAGCCCAGACCAGACCCATCACGCCAGCTTTGGAGGCCGCGTAGTTGGTCTGTCCCTTGTTGCCCGCCACACCGGAGGTGGAGGCGATTCCGACGATGCGGGCGTTGTGGTCCAGGCCTCCGGGGAGTTCCCCGTCCAGGAGAATCGCGTTGATCCGGATCTGGGCGGCGAGGTTGACCTCCAGGACAGAGCCCCACAGCTTCTCGTCAAGGTTCGCGAGCATCTTGTCGCGGGTGATGCCGGCGTTGTGAACGATGGCCCAGATCTTCTTCCCAGCTCCGTGCACCGCCACTACGTGGGACGCGATGCGGTTGCCCGCATCCGGAGCAGTGATGTCAAGCTGCAGGGCGGATCCGCCCAGTTCGTTGGCGACGGCGGAGAGATTCTCACCCGCTTGGGGTACGTCGATGGCAACGACGGTGGCGCCGTCGCGTCCAAAGGCCCGGGCGATGGCGGCTCCGATGCCGCGCGCGGCACCGGTCACCACGACGATCCGTCCCTCGAAAGGCTTGTCGCGATCGCCGGTGGCTGTGCCCTCATCGCCATCCTTGCGCTGGGAGATGCGCCACGCCTGGCCGTCGACGAAAGCGGAGCGGCCCTCCAGTAGGAAGGCGAGGCTGGAGGAGAGGTCCTCTGCGCTCGCGCCGTCTTTCAGATACAGGAGGTTCGATGTGGAGCCGCCGCGCAGTTCTTTGCCTATGGTGCGGTTGATGCCGTCAATGGCCTGAGCCACAGCGTGGGCCTCAAGTCCCTTGACGGTGCTCGCATCCGTGGCGAGAATGATGATGCGGCCGGATCGTTCAAGACCCTTCATGGCGGGACGAAGCACCTGCCGGATCAGCTCCAGTTGGCTGATCTCCCGCAGCCCGGTCGCATCCACGACAAGAGCCCCCCGACGGGGTGAATAGGCTGGCGGGACATCGCGACCACGCTCGTCTCGTGAACGATTCTCTGCAACGTCAACCAGTGCTTCGGTGGTGTCAATGCCGAGCAGCGCCAGTGCCTTGGCGCCGACAATGCCGCCGGGCAACGCCGCCAGGGCAACAGAGCCTGCTGGCATGTCCTGTCCCCGACGAAGCTTCGGCGGATCCTTCAGGCCCGCCTGGCGGGCAACGGCTCGCCCCGGTCCCGTGTTGTACAAGGTTTCAAGGAAACTCGTGTCTGCCATCAGATTGCCTCCAGAATTGCGGTGATGCCCTGGCCGCCTGCCGTGCAGACCGACACCAGTCCCCGGCTGCCCGGGCCCTTCTCGGCCAACATCTTGGCCAATGACGCGACGATGCGCGCACCGGTCGCTGCGAACGGGTGGCCAGCGGCCAGCGAGCTACCGTTGACGTTCAGTTTCGAGCGGTCGACAATGCCCACACCGTTGCTCTCCAACGCCTTGATCGTGGCGAGGGCCGTGGATGCGAAAGCTTCATGGATCTCGATGAAATCGAAGCTGTCCAGACTCAGACCGTTTCGTTCCAACAGGACCGGGATGGCTCGGGTGGGAGCGAGTAGCAGATCCTCGGCGCCAGTGACGTAGTCGGCAGCAGCGGTCTGGGTGTCGACGATGCGGGCAAGGGTCGGCCAGCCCCGCTCGCGGGCCCACTCCTCCTCAGCCAACAGGACGACGGCCGCGCCATCGCTCAGCGCCGTGGAGTTTCCGGCCGTCATGCTGGCGTCATCGCCGCGTCCGAAGACGGGCTTGAGCTTTGCGAGCTTCTCCAATGTGGTGTCCGGTCGAACAATGGTGTCGCGGGACACACCGAGGAAGCCGGTGACCAGGTCGTCGAAGAACCCGGAGTCCCACGCCCGTGTCAGATTCTGGTGTGAAGCCAGTGTCAGCTCGTCCTGCGCCTCGCGGCTGATGTCCCACTTCTTCGTGGTGAGGGCCTGGGACTCACCCATCGACAGACCCGTGCGAGCCTCATCGACGGACGGGGGAACGGGCATGAGATCCGCCGGACCCAGGGCGCCGAAGGCCTTGATCCGATCGACGATGCTACGGGCACGCGATGCCTTCAGCATCGCTCGTCGCAGGGGCTCACTGACCACGATGGGTGCGTCGGAGGCGCTGTCCGCGCCGCCGGCGATGCCGTTGTTGATCTGGTTGAGACGGATCTTGTTGGCGATTGTTGTGATGGCCTCCAACCCCGTCCCGCAGGCCATACCGACGTCGCTCGCGGGCGTGTGGGGGGACAGGGCGGAACCGAGCACCGCTTCCCGGGTGAGGTTGAAGTCCCGGGTGTGTCTGAGCACCGCCCCGGCACTCACTTGACCGATTTGCGCTCCAGCCAGTCCGAACCGAGCCACCAGTCCGTCCAGGGCAGCGGTCAACAGGTCCTGGGCGGAGGCAGCCGCGAACCGGCCGCCCGCCTTCGTGAACGGTGTGCGATTGCCGCCCACCACTACCGCGTTTCGAAGCACCATCGTGGAGTTCCTCCTGGAAGCTGAGTGACGAGTTATATGACACCCAAGGTAGCAGATACTTGCAGTGTGGGGTACTGTTGAAGAATGAACACCACCGCGATCGACGGTCGCACCACACGCTGGGAGGAGCACAATGCCCAGCGTCGCCGGGAGCTCGTCGAATCCACACTGCGGGCAATCCGCCATCACGGTGCGGGCGTTGGCATGGACGTTGTTGCGGCCGAAGCCGGCACGTCGAAGCCCGTCCTCTACCGTCATTTCGGTGGCCGCACCGGTCTCTACACCGCTGTGGTGGAATCCGTTCACGAGTTCATCTGGTCACGCTTGCAGCACCACATCACCGGCAAGAAGGACATGGAACCTGCGGCACTCGTCCGGGAGCTGACCGACACCTACTTGGCCCTGGTGGAGCGGGACCCGCACATCTACCAGTTCGTCGTCACGCGCCCCTTGGGCGACAGCCCAGTGGAGGATCCGATCACGAGTATCACGAGCCGCATTGGAACCGAGATCGCCGAGGCTTTCCGCTCCTGGCTCCGGCAGGGCGGGATGGATCCTCGGGCGGCCAACACGTGGGGTCACGGCGTCGTCGGCTTCGTCTGGGCCATCGCCGACAAGTGGATCACCACCGGTCATCATCGTCCCAGAGCAGACATCGTCGAATTCACGGTGCGCCTTTTCGAACCTGCTTTCCTCAATCAGCAACCAACGCTTCACGGCCCCGAAAGGACCTCGTCATGACAACGCCCACAGGCCACGGACTCATGGTGGAACTCGATGGCCCATTCCATGCCATCAAAGACCACTGGCGCTCCTGCGTCACAGCTGACGATGTCGTCCGCGATCCCTCGCAGAGCTTGGAGGAGGCACGTGACTGGACTCTTGAGCATCTCGTTGAGATGGCTAACAAGGGCTATGCCGTGGCAGGCTTCCCGGGACACGCGGGCACTGTCGCCGAATCGGTGGCGCACTTCGAGATGATGGCGCTGGGGGATCTGTCACTGAACATCAAGTCGGGTGTGCAGCACGGCCTTTTCGGTGGCGCAATCACCAATCTCGGCACGCAGTGGCATCACGAGACCTTCATTGACGACGTGATCTCCTGTGAGCTCACCGGTTGTTTTGCCATGACCGAGCTGGGGCACGGCTCGGATGTCTCCTCGGTTGAAACGACCATCACGTGGCTTGCAGACTCCGAAGAGTATGAGATCACCTCACCGACACCGAGCTCCACGAAGGCCTACATCGGCAACGCGGCGCGCGACGGCAAGATGGCGGTGGTCTTCGGGCAGTTGCACGTGGGTGAGGCCAACCATGGCGTGCATGCCGTGCTCGTACCCATCCGCGACCAGAACCTCTCTGATCTTCCCGGCGTCACAACCGGTGATCACGGTCACAAGGGCGGCTTGCTCGGCGTCGACAATGGCACCATCTCCTTTGACCACGTGCGTGTGCCCCGGCGCATGCTCCTGAACCGCTACGGCGGTGTGGGTGACGACGGCGTCTACAGCTCACCGATCGGCAGCAAGAACGCACGCTTCTTCACCATGCTCGGCACGCTTGTGCGTGGCCGGATCTGTGTGGGCAGCGGCGCCGCCATGGCAACCCGCAAGGCTTTGAGCATCGCGACGCGCTATGCGCTGGAGCGCACGCAGTTCCGCCATCCCGGACTGGGCAGGGAAGTGACGCTGTTGGACTACAAGACTCATCAACGCAAGCTTCTGCCCAACATCGCCAAGGCCTATGCCTACGGGTTCGCCGTCAATGAGGTCAGCCAGCAGTTGCAGAAGGTGTCCGATGCGGCGGGAGGCGATCCGTCCGCCTCGCGCGAACTCGAGACGCGGGCGGCCGGCCTCAAAGCCCTGCTCACCCGCTGGGCCAACGACACCATTCAGGTGTGCCGCGAAGCGTGCGGCGGCGCCGGTTACATGAGTGAGAACGCCATCACGCTCATCCGTCAGGATGCCGATGTCTTCGCCACCTTTGAGGGCGACAACACCGTACTGCTGCAGCTGGTGGCAAAGGCGCTCCTCGTCGACTACAAGAAGACGTGGGGGGACATGGATCTGCGCGGTACCGCGCAGGCCACCGCAAAACTGCTGGGCGGACGGTTCATGGAGCGCACAGCGGCTGGTTCCTCCATCAGCCGGTTGGTGGCGGCAGCCAAACTCAAGCCGGAGAACCAACGACTGTACGCCCGCGGCTGGCACGTCGAGATGTTCGAGTTCCGTGAGCAGCACCTGGTGGAGACGCTGGCCCGCCGAATGCGTGCGGCCTCCAAATCCCCGGAGGACGAAGTCTTCGACGCGGTCAACGCATGCCAGGAGCACATGCTGGAAGCTGGGCGGGCACACACGGAACGCACCGTGTTGGAGGCCTTCGTCGAGGGAATCGGCGAGTGCAAGGACGACTACATCAGGGCCAAGCTCATCAAGGTCTGCGACCTCTACGCTCTGACTGTGATCGAGGAGAATCGCGCCTGGTACATGGAGCACAACCGGATCGACGGCACGCGCAGCAAAGCCATCTCCGCGGCGGTGGATGCGTTGTGCCTGCAGTTGCGGAATTCCGCGCTTGAACTGGTGGAGGGGATGGGTGTTCCAGAGGAGTGGCTCACTTCGAAGATGCTCATGGATGCGGGTGGCCAAGCGGTGGAGCCATCGCATGTCAGCGTCCACAACCTGAGGGTTCCGGAACTTGCGGGGTGACAGCTCCGAAGGGCAATTCCTAGTGGTTCGCGTGAGCCGGTTGCCGTAATTCCATAGTCTCCGAGCCAAAGTGCGTCGTGTCCGGTCCGCCGGAGCGGCGCAGGAGATCGGTTGAGGATCGGGACGCCGCCGTTCACAAGGACGCGGCAATGCGTACCGGGGAGCGGTTCACCGGAAGCCCCTGCACCCCGCCGCGGTTGGCACGGTCGTGAATGACTTGATGTGGTTCAAATACCTGGCTCCGTTGTAGCGTCATCGCCAGCCGAAAGTTGGTGAAGCCCCAGGGTGGTGTTGCCCGGACCAAACCACAACGTCCGCTGAGGAAACGCTATGACCATGCCTGCTTCATCCAATCCCTGCTTCACAGCGATTGCCACGGCATTGCGCACGCGCCATCGCGAAGCAATATCGGAGGCGTGCCAGTAGCGCACTGCGCAATTGATGGAGGAGTCTCCGAAGCTCTGGACCCACACCTCCACTCCAGGGGCCTCGGCCACTCCCTCTGCTTTCTGACAGGCGGACAGGAGTACCTCCCGCGCTTTTGGCAGATCGGTGTCATAGGCGAGACCGACGTCAATGGAGGTTCGATTCAATGGTGTTCGGGTGAAGTTCACAATCGGTGCCTTGAGTACCTCCGCGTTCGGTAAGTAGACGGTCAGGCCGTCGTAGGTGACCATCTCGACGGTACGTAGATTGACGTCGACCACGTTGCCCTCGAAGTCGCCACTACTGATCTGGTCGCGAATCCGGAAAGGCCTGCGGAGTTGGAGGAGTAGCCCGGCGACGAAGTTCTGCAGAATGTCCTGGGCGGCAAATGCCAAGGCGATACCACCCACGCCCAGTGCCCCGAGCAGCGGTCCGATCTGGATGTTCAAGATGCCGAGTGCGTAGACCAAGCCGACGACTACCACGACGACGCTGAGGAAACGTCCCGTCAGCCGTCCAACGCGACGGTCCGCGTCGCCTCGATCCAACAAGTGGACTGCGACCAGACGGATCACTGCTGCGATGATCAGGGTTGCGGCGAACACCACCACGGCCAGCCAAAGCTCGGCCGCCCCGATATCTTCGCCCACGATTGACCTTTCTTGCCCGTGCGTGTATTCCCTCCGAAACGTCACTGCTCGCGTCAACCTATCCCACCGACGCAGGCAACGACCAAGAGCGGCGCCGATCAATCGCAGTCGCTGTGGCTTCCAACAAGTCCTTCCACCATCAGCAACCCCTGAAGGCTCAGGGCTGGCGGCGCCGAGAGTGAGGACGGCCAAGAAGAAGCTGACCACCTTGCAACGCTCCTGACTGGCACCGACTACGTGAAGGTGGGGGTCCATGGCATTCATCTCAAGGTCCGTCTTGAACAGCAGAAGGTGTGTCTGCTTGGTGATGATCGGGCTACGTTTCCGACGGCACGAAGGAGTTGATCGCTCATGATGATGGTGTAGGCACGGTAATGCTTTTCAGGCTCTTCACTGCTTTGACTGGCGTCTTATTGGTCAGTTTCTTCAGGAGGAGACGATGGCATTAGTTCGCCATAGACTCAGCATCAATTGCGATAGAAGTTTTCGTTCAGTTGGAAACGTCAGCGCATTGTCGGGGTCACGCGGTTTCACCCTATCTGTCAAGATCTACGGAGTCGGCCACTCATCCCGGAAGTACCAATACCACGGCCCTGACAATGCCCCAACCCTGTTGCACACAACCCGTTCCGCAGACTACGTCCTGTCAAGGGGCCCAGCGCGCTGTTGTGTGACAGCGCCCGGTGCAGTCAATCAAAAGCAGCAGCAACTCACTCACATGATGAGATAGCTTCGGTGCTGATCTCCTCATTTTCGGTGTCTCGAAAGTCGAAGTGAGTGCGTCAATCACCTCTTGGGCGTTTTGATACATGGTGGTGAGTGAGGGTGAACCGAGGTGATCGCGCAACTTCCTGGAGCAATCCCCGCATGGAAGTCGGTGTGGAGTGGGGTATGCTGAAATATAGCCAGCTGTGATTCCTCGACGAGCTCAGGCCACAGATTTTGTGAAGAGCCAACCGCGAGCACACATCCCCCTGGCGGGAGGACAAATCATGTCCGAAAATACCACCGTCCTCGAATCCCCTGAGGCCTCACACCTGCGCAATGCGAAGAGGGATGCGAGCGGCCAGATTGCGTGGCTGTTCGAGCGCTTCACCATTCAAGAGCCGCAGCACTCCCTCGATGCTGATCGGCTGACAGTTGCTGTGATCAGCGACTCAAAAATCGTCGAGTACGGCGTGATGCTGATGCTGTCCTCCAACAACCGCCGCATACACATCATCACACCGAGCCAGATGGAGGGCGGCCACTTTGCCGTTGACGTGACTCTGATCAATGTCGGCCTCAACACCCGAGCAGGAATCGAAGCCATAGACGCGGCTGTGCAGGATCCAGCCTCAGGGGCCGTAGTCGCGCTGACCGCACGTATGTATGCCGTTCTCGTTCGACGAGTACTCGAACGAGGGTGCAAAGGGTGTCTGGACCTGGCGCTGGATGCCGAAGACTTGATGGCGGCACTGGAGCAGGTGGGCCGTGGAGGCATCGTGATCTCCCCCGGTGGACAGAACGAGATCGATGTATTCAACCACACCATTGACGCTGGGCCATGGCGCGGACACGCAGACGGACTCTCTCGACGAGAAGGAGAAATTATCAGTTTGATCGGCCAGGGTTTACGGAACCACGAGATCGCTGCGGGCCTCTTCCTCAGCATCAATTCGGTGAAGTCGTATGTGCGATCCAGTTACCGGAAGATCGGTGTCGAGAGCCGCTCAGAGGCTGTGCGTTGGGGCATGGAACACGGAATGCTCCTCGACCAGAGTAGCGATGATTTTTTGTCCGGGGACCAAGCGCGCAGCGCACGCAGATGAGGCGGCGCAAACCCCAAAGGTAGCTTGCCAGTAATTGACGAGCAATCCTCGTCATACTGAAAAGCGTGAGGTTCCCAATCGGCTCGACGTCGGAGGAGGTCCCAAACGCTGCCTGACCCTCCCGATCCACAGTCCTTGGCGATTCCACGTCATCGGCGCTCTGTTGAGCTTCCTGAACTGCGGATCGATGTGCCGGACATCTTCTGATACTGGCCGTGCCTTTCTGTGGCGTCCTACGCCCAGCCCTCTCTCATCAGCCCATTGACCGGCGGTGATGAGTTCTTGACAACGCTGCTGAGCGCAGCCGTCGGCCATACGGTGGTGGAACCCGGTTGTGTCGATGGGTTTCTCTTCCAAAGGAGCGATCGTGTCAGATGAGTTGTGGTTGGTCTCGTTGTTCGGTGGCTTCCTGCTCCTGGTCGCCGTGATCACCTACGTGCGTGTGCGGGGCCAGAAGATCGATACGAGCGATGGCTATTTCTTGGCCGGGCGATCATTGTCGGGCTGGGTGATCGCTGGTTCGTTGCTGCTGACCAACTTGCAGGCGTCCAACTTCGTCGGCATGTCGGCCAATGCCTACGACGTCAATATGGCGGTCATGGGTTATGAGGTCACATCCGGCCTTGTGCTGATTCTGGTGGCGTTGTTCCTCGTGCCGCGGTACCTGGCACAGGGCATCACGACCATCCCCGATTTCATCGAGAGTCGGTTCGGTGCGGGCACGCGCAACCTTGTCACCATCTTGTTCCTGCTCCTCTATGTGGTGAACCTGGTGCCGGTGACGTTGTACTCGGGCGGCGTTGCGCTCTCAGGCATCTTCAATGTCCCTGGGCTGTTCGGCATCTCCCAGTTCGCTGCGGTCACCATCTTCGTGGTCCTGATCGGGCTCATTGGTGGCGCCTACGCCATCCTGGGTGGGCTGAAGGCAGTCGCCGTCTCCGACTCGATCAACGGCATCGCACTCATCTTCGGTGGGCTGGCGGTCCCGGTGCTGGGACTCTGGTACCTCGGCTCCCTCGACGGTGGTGGATTCTCCGCGGGATTGGACACCTTTCTGCACACCAATCCGGAGAAGTTCAATGCCATCGGTGCTGCCGATGACCCCAACCTGCCGTTCACCGCGGCCTTCACGGGACTCTTGCTGGTCAACCTGTACTACTGGGGGACCGATCAGTCCGTGATCCAGCGTGCACTGGGCGCCAAAAACTTGGCCCAGGGACAAAAGGGGGTCCTCATCGCGGGCCTGCTCAAGGTGTTGACACCCTTCATGTTGATTATTCCCGGCATCATGGCCGCGCAGGCGATGATCGAGGTGCCGGACGGACAGACATCAGATTCCATCTATCCGCTCTTTGCGGCCTCGGTGTTGCCGGTCCCGCTTCTGGCCTTTGTGGCCGCGGCGCTGATGGGGGCAGTCCTCTCAACATTCAACTCCGTCCTCAACTCGGCTTCCACCCTGTATGCGAGGAACGTCTACATGCCCTTCTTCGGGGCAGGGAAATCCGAACTGCAGGTGGTGAAGTCAGGACGGTGGTTCGCCATCTCGGTCGGTGTCATCGGTGTGGTTGTCTCACCATTTCTCATGTTCACTGGTACAGGACTGTTTACATGGCTACAGACGGTCAATGGCTTCTTCAACGTTCCCATCCTCACGATCATTCTGCTTGGTTACGTGACGAAACGCGTGTCGTCGAAGGCCGCCAACGTTGGTCTGGTGTTCTTCGTTGTGGTCTACGGGCTTTCGCAGCTTGTTTTCAATGAACAGCTGGCCGCACTGAACATCCATTTCATGCACGTCTCCGCCATCCTCTTCATCGTCACCTCTGCCCTCATTCTTGGGCTCGGGAAGATATGGCCGCGAACAGAGGACTGGGTGATGCCTTCATCGAGTGTCGTGGAGATGACTCCGTGGCGTTACCGCTTCCGCATGGGCGGGTTTGTGCTGGGTGCCATGGTATCGATGTACGTCGTTTTCTCGAATTTCGGTCTGGCTTCCGGGGAGGGACTACAGCTGCCAGTGACCGCGACAATCATTGGCCTGCTGGTGGGCGGCCCTGTTCTGGGCGTTCTGGCGGACAAACGCTGGCCAGCGAGAACGGTGCGTCTCGACGACGAGGAAATCGGAAGTCAGGTCCGAAGCTGACGGATCCTTGACTCGCAACACTGCTTGGCTACGGGAAGCTCATTCCTCGTCGGCGCTAGGCTCGTGCCCATGCGCCTTGACCTGACTTCGGATCTCGTGACCCTGCTTCAAGCGATCGTGGACGTCGAGAGCGTCTCCGGCAATGAGCGGGAACTGGCGGACATGGTGGAGGAGGCCCTGCGTAGCCACGGGCATCTTGAGGTGACCCGCGACGGCGATTGTGTCATCGCACGAACTGACTTTGGTCGCGACCAGCGGGTGGTGATCGCCGGACACCTTGACACGGTGCCCGTGGCCGACAACCTCCCGAGCCACTTGGAGCAGGCCCCGGATGGGCTCCGTGTGGTGGGGCGTGGCACATGCGACATGAAGGGCGGCGTCGCCGTGCAGCTCCAGCTGGCGGCTGAACTGACCGACCCCAATCGCGACATCACATGGATCTTCTACGACCACGAAGAGGTGGGTGCCGAACTCAACGGCCTGCGCCGGATCGCCGAGAATTCACCCCAACTACTTGAAGCGGACTTCGCCGTCCTGATGGAACCCACCAATGCGCAGATCGAGGGCGGATGCCAGGGCACCTGCCGTATTCGCATCACCGTGCCGGGGAAGGCGTCACACAGCGCCCGCTCGTGGCTGGGTCACAATGCCATCCACGCTTTGTCCGATGTGCTGGACAGGTTGAACGCCTACGACGCCCAGGAGATAGACGTGGAGGGCCTCACCTTCCGGGAGGGGATGAACGCCGTGAGCGTCTCCGGGGGAGTGGCAAGCAACATCATCCCGCCGTCGGCCATCATCGACGTCAACTATCGCTACGCACCCGACAAATCGCCCGATGATGCCCTGGTGGAGCTCAGACGGGTGTTCCACGGCTACAGCTTCGAGCTCACGGACATGGCCCCGGGTGCCCGGCCCGGCTTGGATCGGGAGATCGCGAAGAGCTTCGTGGACTCCGTCGGCTCCACACCGAAACCCAAGTACGGCTGGACCGACGTCGCGCGCTTCTCGGCCCTGGGCATACCCGCGGTGAATTATGGGCCAGCGGATCCCTCGCTTGCCCACACCGACAACGAGTACTGTCCTGCCGACCAACTTGACACCTGCGCCAACGGCCTGCGCCGCTGGCTGAAAATCACAGAGGAGGCCTGATGCGGCCACAACGAACACAGGGTGCCATCGTCCTGCGCGGAGATGAGCACGAGACCCAGACAGCTGATCAGGCGCTGCTCGACAGACGCGAGCCCGATTGGCAGCACAACGACCCGTGGCGGGTGCTCCGTATCCAGGCGGAGTTCGTCGAGGGTTTCGATGCGCTGTCGCAACTGCCGCCAGCCGTCAGCGTATTCGGCTCTGCCCGCACCACAGCGGAGCAGCCGATGTACCAACAGGCTGAGTCCTTGGGGCGGAAGCTGACCGATGCGGGATTCGGGGTGATAACGGGCGGCGGACCGGGAGTCATGGAGGCAGCCAACAAGGGCGCTCTGGAGAATGGCGGTTTGTCCGTGGGTCTCGGGATTGAGCTCCCATTTGAGCAAGGGCTCAACCCCTACGTGTCACTGGGTGTGAACTTCCGGTACTTCTTCGCTCGCAAAACCATGTTTTTGAAGTACTCGCGCGGCTTCATCGCCCTGCCCGGCGGTTTCGGGACCTTCGACGAACTGTTCGAGGCGTTGACCCTGATCCAGACCAAGAAGGTGACCCACTTCCCGGTGGTGTTGTTGGGTACCGAGTTCTGGTGCGGTCTGCTGGATTGGGTGAGGGGTAGCGTCGAGGGCGGCGGGTTCATCTCCAACGGGGATCTGGATCTCCTGACCATCACCGACGATCCGGACGAAGCTGTCGCAGCCATGGGATCCCCGAACGGTGGCGCGTGAAGCACTAGGCTCAATTCCATGGTGTGGGCAATCGTGGTGGTGGCAACTGGGGTTCTGGGTGCGGCTGCTTGGGTAGGCACCGGGAGGCTGGGTGAGATGCCCGGTCCGGTCACTGATCGCCCCAAGGCACACATCCCCGAGGGGCCGGTGGACGAGCAGTTTGTGGAGGGCCTGTCGTTACCCACGGCGGGAACCGGATATCGACGCAGCCAGGTGGATGCACTTCTGGCGGCCCATGTCGCCGGCGCGGGGATCGAGCCGGGTACTCGCTTCGACGTGGTCCGAAAAGGCTATGACATGCAGGCCGTCGATGCGGTCATCGAGAGGATGAACATGCCAGTGAGGCCAGAGGTGGTGGGGGATGTGGAGGCCCAGGAGGGGAACGCTGCTCTCTTGGATGATCGGTCCGCCGGTGAACCGCAGGGGGCCACCTCGAAGATCGACGAGAGCACTCTGTCAGAAGAGACTCTGAGGAAGGACGCCGATCAGTGGTTCCTTCATTCGGGAGACAACCCCACAGAGCCTTC
Organism: uncultured Arachnia sp.; assembly: GCA_947493705.1. Classification (GTDB taxonomy): domain Bacteria; phylum Actinomycetota; class Actinomycetes; order Propionibacteriales; family Propionibacteriaceae; genus Arachnia. Next base: position 39,125 of record CANLSH010000025.1, read on the forward strand.
GGAGGAGTCAGAACGAGCCGCTAGGAGGGGCTTGCCGACACAGTGACGCGGTGATGCGGGATAATGGGACAACCACAGCAATTCAGACGAGATAGAGGTCGGCAAAAATGGCAGCGATGAAGCCCCGTACGGGTGACGGTCCCATGGAAGTCACGAAGGAGGGTCGAGGCATCGTGATGCGAGTCCCAGTGGATGGCGGAGGGCGCCTGGTGGTGGAGATGAATGCCACCGAGGCCACTGACCTGCTCACGGCACTCTCCGGCGTGGTGGGCTGACTCCCACCCATCACAACAGTGTTCACCATCAAACAGTGTTGACCACCACGAATCGCCCGGAACCGACGTTCCGGGCGATCCGCTTGTGCCACGTCGTGTGGGCCCCGGGTCAACCGTGGTGCGCGATGGCCGCCCGGTACACCTCAATGGTCTGCTTGGCGATCTGCTCCCATGAGAACTCATCTATGCAGCGCTGGCGTCCGGCAAGCCCGAAGCGGCGAGCGAGGTCCGCGTCGCGGGTGACTCGGTTGACCTTTTCAGCGAACTCAGATTCGAAGTTCGACACGAACTCCGGATCCTCGGCACGCGCCGGATTGTAGGGAACCAGAAGACCGGTTTCGCCATCAACGACGACTTCGGGAATGCCGCCCACGGCGCTGGCGACAACAGCGGTCTCGCAGGCCATGGCCTCCAGATTCACTATACCGAGGGGCTCATAGATGCTCGGGCAGGCGAACACGGTGGCGTGAGTCATCACCTGACGGACATCGGCGCGCGGCAACATGTCCTGCACCCAGACCACGGGGGCGCTGCGGGAGCGCTCCAAATCGGCGAAAGCATCCTTGAACTCGGCGGCAATCTCCGGAGTGTCCGGGGCGCCGGCAAGCAGAATGACCTGCGTGTCGGCGTCAAACTGTTGGGCGGCACGAACCAGGTGAACCAGCCCCTTCTGCCGTGTGATGCGACCCACGAACACCACCGATGGGCGGTCCCGCTCCATGCCGAGTGAATCGACGACGTCTGTGTTGTGGTCCGGGGAGAACTCCTCCGGATCGATGCCGTTCTTGACGACATGGACGCGATCAGGATCCAGGTTCGGGTAGCTGTCCAGAACATCACGACGCATACCATCGCTGACGGCGATGACGGCGTCGGCTGCTTCGAACGCAGTCTTCTCCGCCCACGAACTGACCGCGTAGCCACCTCCCAACTGCTCGGCCTTCCAGGGGCGGTGAGGTTCGAGGGAATGGGAGGTCACCACGTGAGCCTTGTCCAGCAACAGCCCGGCCAGGTGACCGCCCATGTTCGCGTACCACGTGTGGGAGTGGATGACATCCACATCGGGTGAGACAGCCGCGGCCATCGAGAGGTCGGCACCCAGAACTCGCAGCGCTGCGTTGGCCTCGGCAGGATAGTCCTCGGCGTGGGCGGTGGCACCCTCGCGAGGCTCGCCCATGCAGTGGACCTCGACGTCGATGAATTTGCGTAATTGAGGCACGAGTTGAGCGGAGTGCACGCCGGCGCCGCCATAGATGGATGGGGGATACTCACGGGTCAGCAGTGACAACTTGAGGTTCATGTCTCAGATCGTGCCACACTCGCGGCAACCGATGGTGAGACTTTCGCCGATACCCCTCATGGGACCCCGCATCATGCAATAGGTTCTAGACATGGTTGGTCGTCCGAAAGTTTTGTCCATCGTCCTCGCCGGTGGTGAAGGCAAGCGTTTGATGCCTCTCACCGCAGACCGTGCCAAGCCCGCAGTCCCCTTCGGAGGGAGCTATCGCCTTATCGATTTCGTGCTGTCGAATCTCGCAAACTCCGGTCTTAACCGGGTGGCGGTGCTGACGCAGTACAAATCCCACTCGTTGGATCGCCACATTTCCATGACCTGGCGATTCTCCACATTGCTGGGCAACTACGTCACGCCAGTCCCGGCACAGCAGCGGCTCGGACCTCGCTGGTTCCAGGGCTCAGCTGATGCGATCTACCAATCGCTCAACCTCATCCGTGATGACGATCCGGACTATGTTGTGGTCTTCGGGGCAGACAACATCTACCGCATGGACGTCTCACAGATGCTGGACGCTCATATAGATTCCGGATTGGGTGCCACGGTGGCCGGTATCCGAGTGCCTCGCAAGGAGGCAAGTGCGTTCGGCATCATAGACGCGGCAGAAGACAACAGAATCAAGAGCTTCCTCGAAAAGCCCGCCGATCCGCCGGGTCTGCCCGATTCGCCGGATGAGTCCTTTGCATCGATGGGCAACTACATCTTCAACAGGCGCGAACTCGTTGAGGCACTGCGGGCCGATGCCGAGAATCCCTCGTCGAAGCACGACATGGGCGGAGACATCGTGCCGTGGTTCACGGATCAAAACCGTAGCCAGGTGTACGACTTCAAGGACAACTATGTCCCCGGCGCCACCGAGAAGGACGTCAACTACTGGCGCGATGTCGGTACCATCGACGCCTACCACGAGGCGCACATGGATCTTGTGTCGGTGGAGCCGGAGTTCAGCCTCTACAACTCCGACTGGCCCATCCTGACCACGCAGAAGCAGGCGCCGGGCGCGAAGTTCGTGATTCGGGGCAAGGCTGAGGACTCCATCGTCAACCCCGGCTGCATCATTTCCGGAGGTGAGGTGGAACGCACCGTGCTGGGGGCCAACGTGCACGTCGACAAGTGGTCTCAGGTGGACGATTCGGTACTGATGGAGGGCGTGCGCGTTGGACGTGACGCCGTCGTGCGCAACGCGATTCTCGACAAGCATGTGAGGGTTCCGGACGGCGTCCAGATCGGTGTGGACCACGCGCATGACCGGGCCCGAGGGTTTCACGTCTCCGAGGGCGGCATCGTGACCATCGGCAAGGACGTCGAGGTTCCCAAAGACTGAGCCCGGGGGGGCCAGAGACGCCGGCCGGTGTTGCACCGGCTGGCGTCTTTGCGTCAAACGAGGCGCCTTGCGGATTCACGGCGTAGTTCGGACATCGCTCGCGGAGCGAGCCTGAAGAACGCGGCGGAGCCGCATGTTCTTCGGAACAGAAGGTCGCGCGAGCGGAGCGAGCTCACACCGGGACGTAGTCACGGCGGGGTCCACGGGGCAGAGCCCCGTGTGTTGTTCTTCGGAACAGAAGGTCGCGCGAGCGGAGCGAGCTCACACCGGGACGTAGTCCCGGCGGGGTCCACGGGGCAGAGCCCCGTGTGGTTCGTGGTCCCGGCGGGGTCCATGGGGCAGAGCCCCGTGCGCTCAGTGTTTGACGGCCACCAGAAGACCGTTGCCGACGGGCAGCAAAGCGGGGGTGTAGGACTCGGACTCCGTTACCGCCTCGAGCGCCTCACGAATGATGATGGTCTCGTCCCCCTCGGCATTGCCGTCGGCAACGGTGTTGTTCCACAAAACGTCGTGAACGATCAGCAGACCGCCGTGACGCAGCAGCCGCAGCGCCCCTGCTACGTACTCGACGTATTCCAGCTTGTCCCCGTTGATGAAGACGATGTCGTAGGCGCCGTCGCGCAATTTGGGGAGCACCACCAGTGGCGTTCCGGCAATGAGCCGGAACCTGGAGGAGGGATACCCCGCTGCTGTGAGGAACCGACGGGCCGCCAACTGGTGTTCGGCGTCGGCGTCGATGCTGGTCAGGATGCCGTCCTTCCCCATGCCCTGGAAGAAGGCAAGGGCGGAAGCGCCCATGAGGGTTCCCACTTCTGCAACGGCCTTCGCGCCGGTGGTGGCGGCGAGGACCGTCAGGAGGCTGGCGACGCCGTTGCTGATGGGCGAATGTCCCCCCACGATGGCTTCTTCGCGTGCTCGTCGGAGTTCATCCGACGGTGACACGAAATCCTCGGTGAAGGCCCAGGTCTCTGCCGTTGGGGCTGCTTCTTTGCGCGCTGGTGTGCTGTTCACGGGCTCAGCCTACCCATTGTCCTAGGATGGTTGCCATGCCCTTGTCATACCGGTCGCGCGTCCTCGATCCAGACGGGCTCCGCGCGACTCAAACCGCAGGTGCCGGGAACGGCGGATGTGTCCCGATCGTGCAAGCAGGAGTTGCGGAATTCCTCCCGCACTTCGAAGTGGCTGTGGAGGAGGCCCCATGACCAGCAAACCCCCAGGCTCCGGTTTCGAGGAGGGGTCGCCCGTCTTCGGTCGCCTGCTCACCGCGATGGTCACACCATTTGACTCCTCTGGCAAGATCAATCACCCTGAGGCGGCCCGGCTGGCTGTGCACCTCGTCGAAGAGCTCGGACACGACGGCCTCGTGGTCAACGGCACCACAGGGGAGGCGCCCACCACCGACGATGCTGAAAAGCGTGCCTTGCTGAAAACAGTGGTGTCGGCGGTGGGGGATCGCGCCCAGATCGTCGCTGGCGTCGGAACCTTCTCCACTCATCACACCATTGAGCTTGCCCGCCAAGCGGCTGATGCGGGCTCCGACGGGCTGCTTGTCGTCACGCCCTACTACTCGCGTCCACCCGTCGATGCCCTGGAGGATCACTTCAGCACGGTGGCGGATGCAACCGATCTGCCCTGCATGCTCTACGACATCCCGCACCGTTCCGGGATTCCCATTCCTGAAGCCACGTTGATGTCTTTGGGTACCCATCCGCGGATCGTCGCCGTCAAAGACGCGAAAGGAGACGCAGTCTCCTCCTCTGCCGTGATCGATGCCACCGGCCTGCAGTACTACGCCGGTGACGACGGCTACCTCCTGCCTCTCATGGCGGTAGGAGGCGTGGGTGTTGTGGGCACATCCACACATTTCACAGGACCGCATGCTCGTGCCATCATCGAAGCCCATCTGGAAGGTGACCCAGCTCTCGCTGTCTCCCGACATGCCCGGGTGCTGCCAGTGTTCCGTGGTGTGTTCGCCACCCAGGGGTGCATGCTCGTGAAGGCGGCCCTGAATGCGCAGGGCTGGGAGATGGGTGCCTGTCGTCCACCGATGGGTGCCGTTGCATCGGGTGTGCTGGATGACTTCATGCACCTACTGGAGGAACTGCGGCACGGGAACATTTCGTGACTGTTGTGCGTTGTACCTCTCAACTCTCCGGTACCGGAGACAGCGCATGCTCGGATTCACAGCTTCCACACAGGTGAGTCTGAGATGATTCCATTATGGAAGGAACCAGAGTGTTGAGAGGCAAGGCGAAGAAGACGGTTCAGCCCGTCTCCTGGACCGCGCCCACATGGGCTGAGCTCGTGTCTGATCACACGGAACAGGTGTACCGACTCGCGTACCGCCTGACCGGCAACAAACACGATGCCGAAGACCTGACCCAGGATGTCTTCGTGCGCGTCTTCAAATCCATTCATACGTTCCAGCCGGGCACCCTTGAGGGCTGGTTGCACCGCATCACGACCAATCTTTTTCTGGACGGTGCCCGCCGCAAGCAGAGGATCCGGATGGATGCGCTGAGCATCGCACCGGACCATGTGTGGGGTTCGGCCACTGGGCCAGAAGACCTGCACGTGGACGCTGCACTGGACGGCGACGTCGGCGCGGCTCTGGACTCGTTGAACGCTGAGCAGCGCGTCGCCGTTGTACTGTGTGACATTGAGGGCATGGCCTACGAGGAGATTGCTGAGGTGTTGGACATCAAGCTGGGAACGGTGCGCAGCCGCATCGCTCGCGGCCGCGCTCAACTGCGTGAAGCACTCGCCCATCGCGCCCCTGTGGAAGGGCACACCAGGTACCTCGGAGTGTCATAGGTGGCGGGGGCCCCCATTTCGGACTGCGAGCGCTACAGGGAGGACCTGTCGGCGTTCGCCGACGACACCCTGCCTGCTCGACGCTGGGAGCAGGTGGGTTATCACGTCGCGGGTTGCCCCCAATGTCGCAACGAGCTGACTGCCATCCGTGAAGTGCGCAGTACCCTTCAGAAGCCGACCGGCTCAACCTCGTTCATCCCGCAGACATTGTCCGAACGGTTGCACGGCATTGCCGGCGAGCACATCGACGCCCCGCTCTACATGGCCGCCGGACCACGATGCGCCCTTCCATCCCGGCGCAGACAGCGCAATCGGCGATTGCTCCAGTCCTCCGCTGTCGTCATGTCAGCTCTGGCTTCAGTTCTGGTGATTGCCTTCCTCGTCGCTCCCGAACCGCCGGTCGTCTCCAATGCAGTGGCCCAGGCTCGTGAGCAGTTCCTGTTGTCCACCACCGCTCTGAGCGTCAATGAGGCCGTGGGAGCGGTCCTGATGGCCCACGAGCGGGGAGCGGCGCTGGGCGGTCCTCATCGCCAATCCGCCCGCTCCACGATGGTCAACACACCCCAGCGGATCACGCGGGCGACAGCGGCGGAGATGCTGAAAGGTGATGATTCCACCCACTCCGGAGTACAGCGGGTCTGGATTACCAACGGCGACGCAGGATTCCACGTGAGCGATGTTCAAGTGGACCAGATGGCAGAAGAGGGCACATCTCTCGTGGTGCTCGATGCGTCGGGGAACCGGTTCATGTCCTGGTTCGTCCCGTCGAACGTGTGCTGCCAGATGAATGAGGGCCCGCCGTGGAGTTTCTGGAAGTACGAAGGAATGGACCAGGTGGCCGGGCGCTGGGCAGATGTGATTGAGGCGCGGGATGCTGATGGCCGCCGCGTCTCCCGCTGGTGGGTTGATCGTGATGGTGGTCTCATCCTCTGGTCCGAGCGTTACGACAGCCATCAGAAACCAACGATCATCTCCGGCTTCACCAGCCTCACCATGGGGGAAGCCCACCTGTCTGAGGCAAGTGCAGAACTCGCGGCCATGGACCCGGTAACCTCCAGCGAGTCCAAGGGTTGGTGCCACGGTTTGACGCACTGTCCCACCAGTCTCGGAGGTCTGCCGTTGGTGACGCACTCATCCTCCGACGAGCGGGGTGGCTCCTCGATGAGGCTGTTCTACTCCGATGGCTTCCGGGGTCTCAGCGTCGTGTGGAGCCAGGGACAACTGCATGACACCACCCGCCTCACCGACAACACCACGGGGCTGCCGGAGGTTGCCGTATGGCAGGCTGGAGACGGGATTGTCTCCGTCGCAGCGAATGGCGCTGATCTGCTGGATGCTGCACGCAATGAGTTGCCCGGTGAACACGGCTGGCATCCCTCCGTCATGGAACGCATAGGCCGGGGTCTCTCCCGGTTGACCGGGATTAACTGAACTCCACAGCACCGGGTAATCTGATCGCGTGTTTGGCATCGACGCGATTGAGCTCATCCTGCTCATTGTGCTCGGAATCCTGCTCTTCGGGCCAGAGAAGCTTCCTGAGTTCTCACGCAAGGCGGCGCGTGTGGTGGTTGCTGTGCGGGACATCGCCAACAATGCCCAAACGCAGCTCCGTCAGGAACTGGGGCCGGAGTACGCAGATCTGGATCTCAAGGATCTGAACCCCAAAGCCTTCATCTCCAAACACATGAGCGCAGAGGTGGCGCTCATCGAGGAGACCAAGCGAGACCTGAAGGGCGCGACGGACACCGTCAAGGACGCCAAGAAGAGCATCACTGATGCTGCCACGCTGGCCCGCTCAGAAACCAAGGGCATTGAGGCGGCGGTCAAGGGCAAGGACAAGGTGGCAACGGCGGCGAAGCCCCTGCTGTTCGACACCGAGGCCACCTGAGGCAAAACGTATCCGTCAAGGTCCTCATACTTGCGCCATCTCGCTGGGGCAGTGTGCACTTTTGGTTGGAGGACCAACCACGGTTCTTTCGTCTTAGTGCTTGCGGCAGGACTGCGCCTTTTCGGGAGCCTGTCCTGCTCGGCTGGCTCAGTTGGTGGCCAGCGGCAGGCGGGTGCCCAAGAGACTGCGCTTGTGGCTGGCGATGTGGCGGCCCAGCTCCAGCATGGCTTCAGCCGACGGGTGATCCGGGGCGGAGGCGACGATTGGTACGCCACGATCCCCTCCGGCCAACAGCGCCTCGTCGAAGGGAATCTGGCCGAGCATGGGGACGTCATAGCCGAAGCGCTCCGAGAGAGTTTCAGCCACCAGCACACCGCCTCCAGCGCCAAAGAGCTCCATGCGGTGGCTCTCATGGCAGTGGGGGCACACCATCTCCAGCCAGCTCATGTTCTCCACCACGCCGATGACGCGCTGGTCCATGATGTGGGCCATGGACCCGGCGCGTTCGGCCACCTCGGAGGCAGCCTGTTGCGGGGTGGTCACCACGATGACCTCTGAGGAGGGGATCTTCTGGCCCAGACTCATGGCGACGTCGCCGGTGCCGGGCGGCAGATCAAGCAGCAGGTAGTCCAGGTCACCCCAGTAGACGTCGGAGAGCAGCTGCGTGAGGGCACGATCCAGGATGGGACCGCGCCACGCAACCACCTGATCGCGGCTCGGCTTCAGCATGCCGACGCTGATGACCTTGAGGCCTTCCAGGGCGGGCACGGGCATGATCATGTCGTCCACGACAGTGGGGCGGGCCTCACCGATCCCCAGGAGGTCGGGGATGGAGTGGCCGTAGATGTCGGCATCGAGGATGCCGACACTCCTGCCCTGCTTGGCCAGGGCCAGTGCCACGTTCACGGTGACCGAGGACTTGCCCACGCCGCCCTTGCCGGACGCGATGGCGATGACTCGCGTGAGGTTGCCCGGTTGCGCGAAGGGGATTTCCTTCTCGGCCTGTCCTCCACGCAACATCTGGCGCATGGCGCCACGCTGCTCGTCGTCCATGACACCGAGCTCCACGTCGACGCCGTGGACGCCCTCCACTGCTTCCACGGCCTTGGTGACGCGCCCCGTGATCTCGGATTTCATGGGGCAGCCGGAGACAGTCAACAGGACACGAACGAAGATTCGGCCGCTGTCGTCCACCTGCACGTCGTCCACCATGCCCAGCTCGGTGATGGGGCGTCGGATCTCCGGGTCCTCGACGCCGTGGAGTGCGGCGCGGACGAGCGGGAGCAGAGGATTCTCGGAAGTCACACCCCCCTTGATACGGGGCGTGTGGTGTCAAATCAAATCGGGGATGGAAACGTCCAGCGCCGGGCGGCGATCCCGCTCGTTCAGAGCGTCGCACATGATCACGATGCTGAGTGCAATCACGGCCGGCAACCAGATCTGCGCGGGGCTCGCGAGCACCACCACGATGGGACCTCCCACGAGATGCACCGTCACCCGCTCACGGAAAGCCAGGCGACGATGGGAACCGGCGGCCAGCCACATCCTCCACCCGAGGATGAAGATCAGTGCGAAGACAGCGGCAGCAACCCAGGAGGCTGGACCACCGCCGGCGATACGCCACAGCGAGACCGTGCCGATGACCAACAGCGCCAGGTACGCCAACAGCAGGACGACGGCGAACCAGCGAATTCCGCCGGCGCGAGAAGACGAGCCGCTGCTGGTGATGTCCGCTACCGGGGACGGTTCCTCAGGCATCGCGGGTTGCCGATGCTTCCAGGCGCTCGGCCAGGTCACGCAGTTCGCTGCGCAGTTCGGAGCGGACAAAGTCGCGAGTGGCGATCTCCCCAAGGTTCATGCGAATGGCGGCGATCTCGCGGGCAAGGAAGTCCATGTCGGCGCGCGTCTGGGAGGCCAGCCGACGATCCTCGTCGAGGCTCAACTTGTCGCGGACTTCCTGCCGGTTGGTGGCCAGCAGGATCAGCGGGGCGGCATAGGAGGCCTGTGTGGAGAAGAACAGGTTCAGCAGAATGAAGGGGTACGGATCCCACTTGAATCCATAGATGCCGACGACGTTGAGAGTGATCCAGACGATGACAAAGACAGTCATGTAGACGATGAACTTGCCGGTACCCATGAAACGGGCGGCGCCCTCAGCGAAGGCCCCGAAGGCATCGGCGTCCACCGACACCCTCGGCATGTAGGACCGGCGGCCGGGCTCCGACAGGTTCTGGCGTTCAGTACGCGCCATCATGCACCTCCGTCTGTGCGGGCTCATCCATGTGTTCACCGCGCCAGTCATCGGGCAGCATGTGGTCCAGAACATCGTCGACGGTGACGGCACCGATGAGCTGGTGTGACTCATTGACCACCGGTGCAACCACGAGGTTGTAGGTGGCAAAGAAGCGGCTCACCTGGGCCAGGGGGCTCGTCGGTTGGAGCGGCTCAAGATCGCTGTCGAGCATCGTGGCCACGAGCAGGGTGGGGGCTGCCCGTAGCAGTTGCTGCACGTGGCATGCCCCGATGTAGCGGCCTGAAGGGGTCTCTGCCGGGGGACGGCAGACAAACACCATGGAGGCGAGCGCTGGTGTGAGTGATTCCTCACGGCAGCGCGCCAGGGCATCCGCCACCGTGGCGTCGGTGTCCAGAATGACCGGCTCGGGTGTCATCATGCCGCCGGCCGTGAATTGCTCATACACCAGGAGACGGCGCACCTCGAGTGCCTCGTCCGGCTCCATGCGCTCCAGCAGATCTTCGGCGACGTCGTTCGGGAGATCCCGGATGAGGTCAGCGGCGTCGTCGGGATCCATCTCGCCCAACACATCGGCGGCCCGCTCCCCATCCAGGGTGGAGATCAACTGAATCTGCTCGTCCTCCGGAAGTTCCTCCAGCGCTTCGGCCAGCGTCTCATCATCGAGTGCGGCGACGACAGCGGATAGTTTCTCCGGGTCCAGGTCGTGAAGCTCCTTGGCCACGTCGGCCGGCTTCATGTCCGAAATCTCCGCAACGATGTGGGCTGCTGTGCGGCCCTTGAGCATCACCAGATCCGCCACCTCGCTCCAGCGCACCACCTCGGTGGTGCTGCGACCCCCGAACCCGAAGCGGCTGACCCCGGACTTGCTCCGCAGCGCGACGCTGCGCAGCTCCCACTCCCGGTTGCGCACCTGCATCATGGAGACATCCGAGATTCGTGTCGGACGATCACGGGAGACGGCGCGGTCGAAGAGGTCTGCAGCAACGAGAAACTCCGTGTCCCGCTTCGTGAAGCGACGGGTGTCCACCTGCCCGAGGATCGCCACCTGATTCACCGTGATGTTGTGCACCCGGATCATGGGCATGAAGATGCGCTGTCGCGCGAAGAGTTCCACCACGAGGCCCTTCACACGCGGCGCGAGGTTGTTGATCCGCAGGTGATAGACAACGTCCTTGACGCGTCCCACCTGATCCCCGGCAGCATCGACGAGTGGAAGACCAATGATGCGCGAGATGAAGACGTGCGAATCCTTGGCGTTCATGGCCCGCAATCTACTACTCCCCGCGCATCTCGGTGATTCCGCTCTTCGCCGGAGACCAGTATTGGTTCCCGGTCCGGCTGATGAACCTCCCTCTGCCTTGATCGGTCGATGATGGGGACGCACGAGGCGTTGCGTAGTGTGGGAGGCATCAGGTGCCCGGGTTGTGGCCGTGGCACCCATCCATAGGAGGCAACAACCATGAGTGCGACACCCAGGCCCGAACGCTCGTTCGAACTGGACTATCCACAGTCGGTGGCGAAGTACAAGCATTATGAGGAAGCGCAGGCTGCCGTTGATTTTCTCTCCGATCAGGAGTTTCCGGTACAGAACCTGCTGATCGTGGGTACTGACCTGCGCTCGGTGGAGCGCATCACTGGCCGACGCACGTGGGGCTCTGTGCTGGCGCAGGGAGCAGTCTCCGGGATTGGCACCGGCATCTTCGTTGGCCTGATGCTGGCTCTGTTCACGGGAGGAGAGGCGGGTTTTGCCCCAGTACTGCTGGTGGGGTTGCTGCTCGGTGTTCTGATTGGCACCGTCACGACGGCTATCGGGTACGCCCTCAGTCAGGGGAAGCGAGATTTCAACTCGATGCGCCAGACCGTGGCGACCAGCTACGAGGTGATGAGCGAGCACAAGGTGGCTGCCCAGGCGCGAGAGCTGCTCGCCACCCGCCCGCAGGATCGCGCCGCGCAATTCGAATGATGGCGGCTGAGGGGCAACCTCTGCGGCCGTTCAAGAAGACCGCGCCCCCGGAACCGCCAACCACATGAGTATGTTGTGAATCGACGAAACACCAACTGAGACAGAGGTGGATGATGGAACTGACATATGAGGTCTTCAATCCGAGAAGCACGGCTGAACGCATTCTTGTGGTGGCCCCCAGCCTGGGTGGCGATGCCACGCAGCAGTGGACCGCGGTGGCCGAGGCATTGGACGGCCAGGCGACCGTCGTCCTCGCAGACCTGCCGGGACAATCAAGCGCACCGGTCTGGGATGATGCGGATGAACCCACGCTCCAGTCCTTGGCTCTGGGGTTCATCGACGTGGTGCGTCGGGTACGCGCGCAGCTCGGTGACCTACCGGTCTTCTTCGCTGGCCTCTCCATTTCCGGCGCCACGGCCCTGCACATCGCGCTCGAACATCCCGACGACGTCAGCGGTGTAGCCGTGTTGTGTTCCGCCGCGAAGGTGGGGGAGAGTGATCGTTGGTTGGAGCGCGCGGAGCAGGTGGAAACCTCAGGCACCCAGCAGCTCGTCGAGGAGACGGAGAAGCGCTGGTTCACTTCCAACTTCCGCGCTCAGCACAAGGGTGTAGTCCGGACCATCATGGAGACTCTGGCCGCCTCGGACGACCACTCCTACGCGCAACTGTGCCGCGCCCTGGCCGTCCATGATGTGCGCACCGAACTGGCTGACATCCGCATGCCGCTGTTGGTCATCGCCGGTGGCCGGGACGGCTCCACGCCCATTGAGAATGTCGAGTTTGTGGCCGAGAGCGTTCCCGGCGCAGAACTCCACGTTCTGCCTGAGGCAGCGCACCAGGTCACGGTGGCATGTCCCGGTGACGTTGCCAACGTGCTGCTGAGTTTCATGTCTCGGAACGAGCGACCCTTCCGCAAGGAGCAGGCCGACGACTGAGGCTCAGCGCTGCTAAGGAAGCACTGATCAATCATGCCCTGGCTGCGGCGCTCCGGATCGGGCGATCTGGCGCCCCTACATCTGGATATGGACATCCAGTACACGCACCAGATGCAAGTGACACCATCTCATCCCGCCCG
>CANLSH010000026.1 GCA_947493705.1 uncultured Arachnia sp.
AAGCACCAGCAGCGACCACTCGACCAGCAGGACGACTTCACGCCCCACCGTGGAGCGAAGAAACACCCAGATTCCGATGATCGAGTAGTCGCCGCGAGGCACGAGCAGCGACGTGTCGAGAACTCGTTCGGCCGTACGCGGTCTCGACACGTCGCTGGCGCTCCCACTCAACCCCCGGATGCATCCACATGTGACCCACACCGTCGAATTCAAGGTTGGCTCACACGGATGGGCAGTGCCGGGCTTGTGGTGGCGCTGTCATTCTTGCTGTTCCCCTGGCTGGCCCACGCCGATGAGAGCTACCAACCCCCGCCTGCCGCTCCCGGGTTCAACGCGGTGGCGACGTGCCTTGCCGCTGATCAGGTCTGGCTGCTGGTGGAGGCCAATGGTGAGGTGCTGGCCAACCAGTGCGTCGGAACCCCTGCTTCCGGAGAGGAGGCTCTGGCTCAGGGAGGCATGCAGATTCGCTTCGCACAGGGCCGCCTCATCTGTTCCCTCTCAGGACATCCGGAGCAGTGTCCAGCCACCTTCACCGGCTCATACTGGAACTACTATCACGGCGAGGCCGGCACTCCGTACACCTATTCTGCGCAAGGGGCCGCCAGCCGACGTCCGCAGCCCGGTTCCATCGAGGCCTGGTGCTACAACGAACCGGATGAGGAGTCCTGCACACCCGGACTCCTGACGATCATCCGCGACGGAGAACAGATCACTGTGCCCGGAGCCATATCACCTTCCGACTACATTGATCCCGCCGTCACCTCGAATGAAGCCGTTCCGGTTCCTGACAGCACGCCTTGGGCGCTCATCAGCACAGGGGCTCTCATTGCAGCGGGTGCACTCGTGTTGCTCTGGTGGCGCCGTCGCACCAGCCCGGCTGACGAACAACTGGGTGGGAGGTGACATGGCACGGCTGATCGCACGTGTGGCCCCGCCGGAGCCCAATACCGTCTTCGCTGCATCCCCACCGCTGCGCACCACCCATCCGTGGGCGTGGTGGGTGTGGGCGCTGTGCGCGGGCGTCACCGCAAGCCTCTTGCTCAACCCGCTCGTGCTCGCCCTGATTGTCGCGGCCCTCATCGCGGTTGTCATTGCCCGACGCGGCGACGGCATCTGGGCGCGATCCCTGAAGTTCTACCTTCTCCTGGCCGCCATCATCGTGGGCGGGCGGGTTCTATTGCGTCTGATCATCGGCGGCACGGCGAACGGGACGGTCCTGTTCCAGTTTCCAGAGGCCCAGCTGCCCTCATGGGCTGCGGGGATCCGGCTCGGTGGAGCTGTGACGGCAGAGGAACTGGTGTGGGCGGCGACCGACGCCTTCCGGTTGGCAACCATCCTGCTGTGCATCGGAGCCGCGAACTCACTGGCCAATCCGCGTACCGCCCTGAAGTCGGTGCCCGCCGCACTCCACGACATCTCCGTGGCCGTCGTCATCACCCTCACGGTCCTGCCCCAGCTGATTGCGTCCGCATACCGGGTGCGGCGTGGAAGGCGTCTGCGCGGCAACACCACGCGAGGGTTACGAGGCCTCGGCGCCACGCTCGTTCCCGTCGTGGAGGACGCCGTGGAGGGCTCCATGACCCTGGCATCCTCAATGGAGGCGCGCGGCTACGGCCGGACCCGAGGGCAACGTCACGTTCCGCTCACCACCACCGTCGCGCTGTTCGCGGCGCTCGTCGCCATTCTGCTCGGGGTCTTCGTTGTTCTCGGCGTGGCTGCATCGCCTGTGACGGTGCTCGGTCTGGCTCCCGAACACTGGGTGGCTCTCGGACTCCTGGCTCTGGGTGTGGCGATCGGTGGGATCGGCCTGCGGAGTGCGGGCAAACGGCTGTCCGTCACCCGCTACCGCCCGGCACCCTGGGGGGTTCCGGAGAATCTGGTGTGCGGTTGCGGCGCGCTCGCGATGGCGGTGGCTTTGTGGTTGACAAGCCCACTGGGATACCCCGACGCACTCAATCCACCCCCCTTCCCTCTCACGTGGCCCGCCCTGCCGCTGCCAGCCCTGCTGATACCGTTGATGCTCGTGCTGCCCGCCGTGCTGACCCCGCAACCCCGGAATGCGGGAGACCGCGCATGATCCACTTCGACGGCGTGTCCATCACGCAACCCGACGCAGTGGAACCGATCATCTCGGAGGCCACCTTCAGCATTGCCGACGGCGACCTCTGCCTGGTCATGGGCCGCACCGGCACCGGCAAATCAACGCTGCTGGGCGCCATCAACGGTCTCGTGCCGCACTCATCCGGAGCCACGCTGGCCGGTGAGGTCACCGTCGCCGGCCGCTCCACGCGCACCCACCGGCCCCGCGATCTCGCCGACGTCGTCGGCTGGGTGGGGCAGAATCCCCTGGCCGGGTTCGTCACCGACGTCGTGGAGGACGAGGTGGCCTACGGGATGGAGCAGCTCGGGCTGTCGCCGTCGGTCATGCGCAAACGTGTCGAGGAGACGCTGGACCTGCTGGGTATTGCTGAGCTTCGTCGACGTTCCCTGCTGGAACTTTCGGGGGGACAGCAGCAGCGGGTCGCGATCGCGGCGGTCCTGGCCGCCCAGCCGCGCGTGCTGGTGCTCGATGAGCCCACCTCAGCGCTGGACCCGACTGCGGCTCAGGACGTACTGGGCGCCATCACCACGCTTGTCCACGACGTCGGCCTCACAGTCGTCCTCGCGGAACACCGCCTGGAGAGGGTGATGCAGGAAGCTGACACCGCGCTCTGGCTCCCCGGCGACGGCCGCGTTGTCACCGGGCCTGCCGCAGATGTTCTGGCGCTCGCCGACACCAGGCCTCCTCTGGTGGAGCTTGCCCGCGCCATGGGGTGGACCGAGATCCCGCTCAGTGTGCGCGCCGCCCGGCGACGAATTCGCGATCACGGACCTGACCTCAGACTGCCTGCCGCTCCCGAACTGCGGGACGCGCTGTCGTGGCGCGGCAATGGGGAGCCAGTCACTGCCGAATTGCGTGATGTGCAAGTCCGCTACGACGACGTGGCAGCTGTCGCAGGCGTGAACCTGGATCTGCATGCTGGCACCACCGTCGCGCTCATGGGGCGCAACGGGTCCGGGAAATCGTCGTTGTTGTGGGCGTTGCAGGGCGCCGTCGCAAGCTCCGGCCAGATCAGGGTCGCTGGCTCGGACCCCCGCCGCGTGGACGACGAAGAAGCCCGACGCCTTGTCAGCCTCGTCCCGCAGAGTCCGGCCGATCTGCTCTATCTGGCCGACGTCGATGCGGAGTGCGCGCAGGCGGACAAGGAATCCGATGTCCCTGCCGGGACGGCGCGAGCGATGCTGCAGCGCATCGGCGCAGACCTGCCCGGCGACAGGAATCCTCGCGACCTCTCCGAGGGCCAATGCCTCGCCCTGGTCCTGGCGATCCAGCTGGCAGCAAGCCCGAGGATTGTGTGCCTCGACGAGCCCACCCGCGGCCTGGATTACACCATGAAGCACGAGCTGACCCGCATCATCGCCTCGTTGGCGGCTGAGGGTGTCTGTGTCGTCGTGTCCACCCACGACGTCGAATTCGCGGCCCAGACCGCCGAGCGCACCGTTGTCCTGGCCGAGGGTGAGGTGGTGGCGGACGGCAGCACCAGACACGTGTGCAGTTCCTCGCCGAGCTTCGCTCCGCAGGTCACCAAAGTGTTCCATCCGGCCGATGTCATGACCGTCACGGAGATCAAGTGCGCCCGGGACGACGTCGCTGGCGTTCACGGCGCGGAAGACACCATCGGACCCGTCGTCTCCCCCGTCACAGACGCCTCCCAGGGGGCCAGCACTGCGCAGGTGATGCCGTGAGGACGAAGGCTGCTGTCCCCATCCGGTTACGCTCCACGCTCGTACTCGTCCTCGCGGCACTGATCGGGTTCCTCGCTTTCGTGTGGCCGCTGTTCGTCACGCCGGGCGCTGCGCTGGACAATGCGAGCCAGGGACCGCTGGTCTTCGCCCTCCTGCTACCCGTCGTCATCGTCATCGTGATCACGGAGCTGACTTCCGGCAGCATCTCCCCCAAGGCTCTCGCCATGCTCGGCGTGGTTTCCGCACTGGGTACTCTCACGCGGCCGCTGGGGGCCGGTACCGCCGGCATCGAACTCGTCTTTTTCCTGCTCATCATCGGTGGACGGGTGTTCGGGCCGGGCTTCGGCTTCCTCC
The DNA here is from genome assembly GCA_947493705.1 of uncultured Arachnia sp. Taxonomy (GTDB): domain Bacteria; phylum Actinomycetota; class Actinomycetes; order Propionibacteriales; family Propionibacteriaceae; genus Arachnia. The sequence goes on from CANLSH010000026.1 coordinate 4,141, forward strand.
TGGGCAACACCACGCTGCTGGTATCAGCGCTGGTCACGGGCGGCGTCGGACCGTGGCTGCCCTACCAGATGCTGGCGGCAGGCTTCGTCGGGTTGGGTGCAGCCCTCCTACCAACACTGGATGGCTGGCGCGAGATCGCTCTGCTCTGCCTGTGGTGCATCATCAGCGCCTTTGCCTACGGATGGCTGTTGGACTTGGCGTTCTGGCCATTCGCCCTGGGAACGGGCACCGACGCCAGTTACCTCGCCGGGGCATCGCTGCAGGAGAACCTGCGTCGCTTCGTAGTCTTCAACGTGGCCACCTCGATGGGCTGGAACCTGATGCGCGCCATCGTCAACGTCATCGCAATCGCCCTCATCGGTCCCGCGATGCTGCGTATTCTCCGTCGCGCCTCCCGTCGGGCCCACTTCGTCGACTGAGTCACCCACTCAATCGCGAAGAGTGGTCACTTGTGGTTGGTCTGCCAACCACAAGTGACCACTGTTCACGGCGAAACAGACCTCAGCAGAAGGTAAAGAGCAATCATGGCTTGACTACCAACCGAGATCGCACACTGCCCCGCTGTTTTGTGTTCAGCGCTTTGCGACCAAGCCCCGGCGGCAGGCCGAGTGGGGTACATCACCTCACCCCCGGTTCCCCATCGGCTCAGCGACGAAGTCGCCGCTGGACTGACCGGACACCCCGCAACCACTCGCCACCACGGTCATATACAGCTTCGTGCACAGTCGATGCGGCATGTCCGGTCGCCACTCAGCGAGGACAGCGCTTCCTTGAATGCAACAACCCCCACGGGATCCGTGGGGGTTGTTGAAAGCCGGGCTGGGCCCAGATCAGCGCTTGCTGTACTGGGGAGCCTTACGAGCCTTCTTGAGGCCTGCCTTCTTGCGTTCCTTGATCCGCGCATCGCGGGTCAGCATGCCAGCCTTCTTCAGGGCAGGGCGGCTGGCCTCTTCGTCGACGGCATTCAGCGCACGGGCGACGCCAAGACGCAGAGCGCCGGCCTGGCCGGTCACGCCGCCACCGTGAATGCGGCAGATGACGTCATACGCATCCGCAACGCCTGCGGTCACGAACGGGTCCGACACCGTCTGCTGGTGCACCTTGTTCGGGAAGTACTCCTCCAGCGAGCGACCATTGATGGACCACTTGCCGGAGCCGGGAACCATGCGCACACGTGCGATGGCTTCCTTGCGACGGCCGGTGGCAGCACCTGGAGCAACCACGGCCTGACGAACCTGGGTGCCGACGGCGGTAGCCGGATTCGCATCCGAACGGTAGGCGATCTCACGATCCTGCTCATCGGTGAAGGGCTTGAAGTCTTCAACGGGGGTCTCGGCGGAGGTCTCTTCGACCGTCTCGTCCGTTGGGGTCTCAGTCATCTGTTGGCTCTCTCGACTCACTGTGCGATCTGGGTGATCTCAAACGCCTGCGGCTTCTGCGCGACGTGCGGGTGCTCCGGGCCACCATAGACCTTGAGCTTGCTGATCAGCTGGCGGCTGAGCTTGTTCTTCGGCAGCATGCCCCACACTGCGCGCTCAACGGCCTTGCGGGGATCCTTGTTGAGGAGGTCGCCAATGGCGATCTCCTTGAGTCCGCCCGGGCTGCCGGAGTGCGAGTAACGCATCGAGTCGGCGCGCTTGTTGCCACTGAGGGCAATCTTGGACGCGTTCACGACGACGACGAAGTCGCCACCGTCGACGTGCGGAGCGAACGTGGGCTTGTGCTTGCCGCGCAGAAGCGTGGCAACCTGGCTGGCGAGGCGACCGAGGATGATGTCTTCAGCATCAATCACGAGCCAGTTCCTGGCGTTCTCGCCGGGCTTTGGGGAGTACGTGGACACGGACGCAGACCAACTTCCATTCGTTAAAACGTTTTCGATGGTTGCGCTCGAATCGACGACTCGTGCAGGGCACGGCCAGCGAGCGCGCAACAGCTACATAGCTTATGTCGAGAAGTGCCTCTCGGTCAAAACGACGTCAGGGTCAATTCCTCATCATCACACCCATCGCATGTCGCAACTCGTGGCCTCAGGACCACACGCACAGTGACGCACAGGTGAGGTGGCTTTCAGATTGAATGGAGCGGCCGCTGGCCCGGATGCAGGGAGTCACGATCGACGATGCGCTTACCGAACGGGAAGCACGTGACGGGAATCATCTTGAGGTTCACGATGGCGTCGATGATCCCGATGATCGTCAGCGACTGCGCAACGGCAGTCACCACGTGACCGAGGGCCAGCCACCACCCGAAAAGCACAAACCACAACACGTTGCCAATACCGCTGCCCACACCTGCACCCGGCTTCACCACCACGGCTTTCCCGTAGGGCCGCAGCACGTAGCGAGCCATCCGGAACGAGGCGATGCCGAAGGGGATGGTGACGATGAATATGCAGGCGAGAATGCCCGCCAAGAAGTACAGCGCGGCAAGCCAGATTCCTCCGAACACGAGCCAGATGACGTTGAGTATGGTGCGCATGCGATTTCTCCTGATGGACCTTGGGTAGTGAGCGAGTCTATGCGAGCGCTGATCCTCCCGGCCGTTCAGGGTGGTGAGTTCTGGGCTACTTGGCCAACGGTTCCTTACGTCTCGGGGATTTGCGAGCCGAATCTGTGTCGATCATCGATTCGAGAGTTCGCCCCTTGGTCTCACGCACGAACTTGATCACGAAGAAGATGGCAACGAACGCGAAGAACGTGTACACGCCGTACGCGAGTCCCAGACCCACGTCTGCCAGGGCGGGGAACGTTGTGGAGATCACAAAGTTCGCCGCCCACTGTGCTGCTGCCGCCACGGACAGCGCCAGCGCACGGATCTTGTTGCTGAACATCTCGCCGAGAAGCACCCACACCACCGGCCCCCAGGACACTCCGAAGAAGACGACGTAGGCGTTGGCGGCGATGAGAGCAGTCGTTCCGGCGGCGTCTGCCAACAGGGGCTCTCCATTGACGATGGGCGCGGTGGCGAAGATCACCGTGAGTGCAGCCAGGCAGATGAATTGGCCCACTGCACCGATGACCAGAAGAGGTCGCCGGCCCGTCCTGTCAACCAGCATGATGGCCACGACGGTAGTGACGATGTTGGTGACCGAGGTGATGACCGTGATCGTCAGGGAGTCCTGCTCGGTGAATCCCACCGCCTGCCACAGCGTGGAGGAGTAGTAGAAGATCACGTTGATGCCGGTGAACTGTTGCAGAACCGAGAGACCGATGCCGATCCACACGATGGGAAGAAGTCCGAACGAGTTTCCCCGCAGGATCGCCAGGCTGGGGCGCTCCGATCTCCCTTCGACCGTCGTCAGAATCTCAGCCGTGGTCTTCTCGACATCGCCGCCGACGTAGCGCCTCAGCACGGCCTTGGCCTTGTCCAACTGGCCACGCGCGATGAGGTAGCGCGGCGACTCGGGAATGGTCAATGCCAGGAGACCATAGATGAACGCTGGGACCAGTTCGGACAGGAACATCCACCGCCAGGCCTCAAGCCCGAAGAACCATGGCGCCGATGCAGAGCCTGCAGCTGCCACTATCCATGCGTCGGTGAGCAGCGCCACAAAGATCCCCGACACAATCGCCAACTGCTGGAGTGAACCCAGACGTCCGCGGTACTCCGATGGTGAAACCTCTGCGATGTAGGCGGGCGCAATGACCGATGCCGCACCGACTCCCAGCCCGCCGACGATGCGGAAGAAGGCGAAGTCCCAGATGCCGAACGCGAAGCCACACCCCAGGGCGCTGATGACGAAGAGGAGCGCTGCAAGCACCATGACTCGGATGCGTCCGTGGCGATCAGCGATGCGTCCGGCGAACCATGCGCCGATCGCACAGCCGATGAGCGCCGAGGCAACAGAGAACCCCAGCAGTATGGAGCCGATGCCGAATTGCTCTCCGATGGCACTCACCGCGCCGTTGATGACGGCAGTGTCGAAGCCGAAGAGGAATCCGCCGAGCGCTGCCGTCGAGGCAACGAGGACGACGCGCGAGATCGGGACAGATGTGTCGGCACCGGGTGGTTCGGTATGGCTCATGGGGGGACTCCTTGGTGATCATCACGACGAGCAACGATGCAGGTCTGCGCCCAGAGTTGCGTGCCGGAGAACTCGTGTCAAGCACAAACTTTTGGCGACCACCGATGGACGTGGCATCACATGGCCGGCAGACGCTCAGCAGGAGTGATTCTCCTGACTCTCGCTAGGGTGGCGTCGTGGAAACAGATCAGCAGCGCGTGCATCGCGACGTCGTCAGTTTCGTGCGCCGCAGTACCCGGATGAACGACTCCCAGAAGGCGGCGTGGTCACGCCATGCGGAGAGCTTCGTTCTTCCGCTGAGGGTCGGCACCGTCCCCACCTCCGTGGAGGACGGCATGCACGTCGACTGGGATGCGACCTTCGGCAGGCACGCTCCGCGCATCGTGGAGATCGGCTCGGGCGTTGGGGATTCGCTGGTCCCCATGGCGGCAGCCAGACCCGAGACCGATTTCGTGGCATTCGAGGTGTTCAAACCCGCCGTCGCGTCAACCCTGGGCCGCATGGGACGCGCCGGGATCACCAATGTGCGGATCGCCATGGTCGACGGCGCACGCGCACTAAACCTACTCTTCAACGATGCCTCGCTGGCCGAGGTGTGGACCTTCTTCGCCGACCCCTGGCACAAGACGCGGCACCACAAGCGTCGCCTCGTCACCCCGGCGTTTGCTGACACCGTCGCCGCCAAACTCGTTCCCGGCGGGCTGTGGCGTCTGGCCACCGACTGGGAGGACTACGCGCACTGGCAACGCGAGGCCCTCGACGGCCATGGGCGCCTCATCAACATCCACGATGGCTGGGCGCCACGCTTCGAGGACCGGCCCATCACCAAATACGAGCAGCGGGGCCTCACCGCGGGCCGGCAGCCCCACGACCTCACCTACCAACGCACACGATGATGCGCTGGCGGCTTGACCTCGCCTACGACGGCACCGACTTCCGCGGCTGGGCCACCCAACCCGGATTCAGGACAGTGCAGGAGGTCCTGGAATTCCACATCACGCAGGTTCTGCGTCTGAAGACCCCTGCCCGCCTGGTGGTGGCGGGACGCACCGACGCGGCCGTCCACGCCCGTGGCCAGGTCTGCCACCTGGATGTCCCCTTCGATTCCGGTGACGGCAACCCGTCCCCCGAGGAGTTGCAGCGCCTCCTTCGTCGCGTCCTGCCCCGCGACATCGTCGTGAAGGCCGTCGGTCAGGCACCCGAGGGGTTCGAGGCTCGTTTCTCCGCCATCTGGCGTCGCTACACCTACCGGCTCATCGATTCCGAGCACGTCCCCGACCCTCTTGAGCGACGCCACATCGCGGCAGTGCGCCACCCGGTGGACGTCGACGTCCTCAACGCTGCGACGCCCAGCCTGATGGGGTTGCGCGACTTCGCAGCCTTCTGCAAACCCCGCGAGGGCGCCACCACCATTCGTGAACTCAGCGAACTCTGCGCCACCCAACGCGCCGACGGCGTCATAGAGATCCATCTGCTCGCCGACGCCTTCTGTCGCTCCATGGTCCGCTCGGTGGTGGGCGCACTCGTGGCCGTGGGCGGGGGACGTCGGGATCGGGACTGGCTGGATACCGTGGCGCTCAGCCCGCAGCGCCACCACCACATCCTGGTGATGCCCGGACACGGCCTGACACTGGAGGAAGTGGGCTACCCCACTGACGATGGCCTTGCAGCCCGCGCCGAACTTGCCCGTTCAAGACGTACTTTGGAGGACTCGTGAGCCACTACTTCACCAACGACGACACTCCGCTCATCACCCGCACGATCCACACGAAGATCTTCGGCAACGAACTCGAGCTCACCACGGCGGGAGGCGTGTTCTCCAACACCCGCCTGGACCTTGGCACGAGCGTTCTCCTGCGCTCAGTCGAGCCCCCTGCAGCGGGGCACATCCTGGATCTGGGCTGTGGTTACGGCCCCATCGCCGTCGGGCTGGCAGTTGCTTCCCCCGGCGTCACCGTCGACGCCGTCGACGTCAACGAGCGGGCCGTCGAGCTGACCCGACGCAACGCAGAGAATCTGGGGGTCTCGGCACAGGTCCATGCCGCTCTCCCCGACGAGGTGGCCACAGATGTCCGCTACGACGAGATCTGGTCCAACCCACCCATCCGCATCGGCAAGGAGGCTCTCCATGAATTGCTGCTCCGATGGCTTCCACATCTCAGGGATGACGGCGTCGCCCACCTCGTGGTCAGCAAGAACCTCGGCGGCGACTCCTTGGCTTCCTGGTTGACGGACCAGGGATGGCCCACCGGCAAGATCGCCTCCGCGAAGGGGTTCCGGGTTCTCGGGGTGTCCCCGGGTGATCGGGCATCGTCATAGGATGGAGGATGCAAGCGCGGTGGTTCGCGCAAGGATCCACGAGACAAGAGGAGAAGTCCTATGACCTACACCCTTCCCGATCTGGACTACGACTACGGAGCGCTGGCTCCCCACATCGCCCCGGAAATCATGGAGCTTCACCACGACAAGCACCATGCCACCTACGTCAAGGGCGCCAACACAGCCCTGGAGAAGCTGGCAGAGGCTCGCGCCGGTGGCGATTTGGCAGCGGTCAACCTGCACGAGAAGAACCTCGCATTCCATCTGGGCGGCCACATCAACCACTCGGTGTTCTGGAAGAACATGTCCCCCGACGGTGGCGGCCAGCCCGAAGGCGAAGTCGCGTCCGCCATCGAGGAGTTCTTCGGCGGCTTCGAGGCATTCCAGAAGCACTTCAACGCCGTCGCCAACGGTGTGCAGGGCTCCGGTTGGTCCATGCTCGTCTGGGACACCCTGGGCCAGCGCATGAACATCAATCAGCTCTTCGACCAGCAGGGCAACCTGCCCTCAGGTCAGATCGCACTGCTGCAGCTCGACATGTGGGAGCACGCCTACTACCTGCAGTACAAGAACGTGAAGGGCGACTACGTTGACGCCTGGTGGAACGTCGTCAACTGGAACGACGTCGCCCAGCGCCTCACCAAGGCGCAGGCCGCCAGCAAGGCACTCGCCTGATTCAGGCAAACACGACAGCACGGCCCCGGGAGCAATCCCGGGGCCGTGCTTCGTTCACATCGAGTGATGAGCTGCTTGTGTACGGTGTGAGGCAGAGACCAGTCGTATTACAAAGCCCCAGCCGCCAAGTCCTGGTGCAGCGCCAGCATCTGTCGGACCGTGGATTGCCACGCGTACTGCTCGGCCCTCGCCCTGGCCCCTGCACGGAGTGCCGGACTGAGCCGCGGCACCAACGACTCGACGGCGTCCGCCAGAGACGCAGGGTCCGCGGCGCCGTTTGCGCCCGCGGTCGCGTCGACGAGTTCACTGGCCCCTCCGCGGTTGGCGGTGACCACCGGTGTCCCGCACGCCATCGCCTCCAGCACGGCCAGCCCGAAGGTCTCAGCCGGGCACACGGACAGTGACACGTCGGCGGCCGCGTATCTCTTGGCAAGCTCCGCGCGCCCGTCGACGAAGCCGTGGAAGAAAATCGGGGCATCACCGGCGATGCTCTCCAGTTCCGCCTGGTCCGGCCCTGTCCCGAAGAGGTCCATCCGGACTGCACGTCCGCGTCGATACAGTTCAGCCGCGGTGGCCACCGCCAGCTGTGGGCTCTTCTCACGCGAGAGCCGGCCCGCGTAGATGAGCTTCAGGACGCCATCCTCCTCCGGGGTGCCCGCTGCGGGGTTGAACGTTGTGAGGTCAACGCCCAGCGGCACCAGTTCCAGCCTCGCCGGGGTGTCACGGAATTCGTCGGCGGCGAACTGGCTGGTGACCACCACTGCGTCGAACCGCTTGGCGAGCCGGCGGTTCAGCGCGCCCACCGTCTGTTCCACGCCAAAGGAGCGACGCATGAACATTGCCAGCATGTCGGAGAGTCTTTCGTGGCTGAAAAGCACCGAGCCAACGCCCCGTTTTGCCGCCCATCGGCCCGCGGGCGACAGTGTCCACTTGTCGGAAACCTCAATACTGGTCGGGCGGAATCGGTCCAGCGCTTCCAGAGCGCGCCACGGCTTGGCAATCATACGGTACTGCTGTGTCAACTTCGGGGCCCGGACAGAGACAACGATGCCGGACTCGGTCTCCTCCACGGCGTCCCGCGCCCCGGGGACCACGAGGATGCGCTCATGCCCAGCGGCGACGTAGCCCTCCCCCAGCGTCTCAATGACAACCTTCATGCCGCCCGATGTGGGCCCCACGAAGTTGGCCATCTGCGCGATTCTCACAGGGGCATCCTATGCGGTCTCGCATGTTCCACTTGGCCGTCGGGCTGGGAGATTTCGACACGCATCAGGCTCGTTCCTCGCCGGATGCTACTCAATCAACGTGCCCTATTTCACGAGAGGCGCCATGCCTCCACCGCTCGTCGAGTAGGAGCGCCAGCGACGTGTCGAGACGTCGATAGCGGCAGCGAATTCTCGACTCAGTCAAGAAGGGTGCGATCGGACAGGCTTGCGCCCTTGATCTTGCTGAACTCCTCCAGCAGATTCTCCGGGGTGGTGGTCTTCTTGGCGGCCTCGTCCACGTCGAGAACGATGCGCCCCTCGTGCATCATGATCAGGCGGTTGCCCAGCTCGATGGCCTGTTGCATGTTGTGCGTCACCATCAGCGCGGTGAGGCTGTGGCGGGCAACCTGTTCGCCCGTCAGTCGCGTGATCAACTCTGCTCGCGACGGGTCGAGAGCCGCTGTGTGTTCATCGAGCAGCAGGATTGCCGGCTTGGCGTAGGTGGCCATCAGTAGGCTCAATGCCTGTCGCTGTCCACCGGACAGCATCCCCACTCGCATCTCGAGCCGGTCCTCAAGCCCCAACTCCAAGGATGCGAGCTCGGCCCGAAACACCTTCCTCTTGTTCCCGGTGACCGCCATCCGCAGACCCCGTCCCTGCCCCCTTCCGAAGGCGATGGCAAGGTTCTCCTCGATCGTCAGATGTGGACTGGTACCGGCCATGGGATCCTGGAACACCCGCCCCACCCGAGCAGCACGACGATGCTCCGCCTGCTTGGTCACGCTTCGACCGTCGATTCTCACCTGGCCGTCATCAGGGGTGTAGCGACCGGCAATGATGTTGAGGAGCGTGGACTTGCCGGCGCCATTGGAGCCGATGACCGTGACGAAATCGCCCTCACCGAGGCTGAGGTCCAGCCGGTCCAGCGCGGTGCGCTCATTCACCGTGCCGGGGAAGAAGCGCTTTGTGATGTTCTCGAGTTGCAGCATCACACGGCCCTCGCTTCCGCGTTGCGACGTCGCTGCCGCATCTTCTTGAATACGCTCCACTGGGGCAGGACCAACGCCACCACAACAAGGATCGCGGAGATGATCTTGGTGTCATTCGGATTCAGGCCGGCTCCCAGAGCTGCTTGGATCACTATCCGGTAGATGATGGAGCCGAGCACCGCGGCGAGCACGGACTGCCACACTGCGGTCGCACCGAACACAGCTTGGCCGATGATCACCGACGCGAGACCGGCAATGATGAGCCCGATGCCCATGGAGATGTCGGCATATCCCTGGTACTGCGCCACGATGGAACCGCAGAGTCCCACGAGGCCGTTGGATATCGCCAGGCCAGCCACTTTCGTGGTGCCCGTATTGATGCCCTGGCTGCGTGCCATCAGCTCGTTGTCACCTGTGGCGCGGATGGCCACACCGAAGCCCGTTCCGAGGAATCCGTAGACCCCGGCGCCGACGATCAGAACCACCACAAGGAAGATCCCTACTCCCGCCCAAGTGGTGAGCAGCCCGGCCTCCCGGAGTGGAGTCATCAGAGTGGTTTCGCGCAGCAGGGGAAGGTTGGACCTTCCCATGATGTGCAGGTTGATTGAGTAGAGCGCGATCTGGGTCAGGATGCCTGCCAGCAACGGATTGATGTTGCCCCAGACATGCAGCAAGCCTGTGACCACACCGGCGAGCATCCCACCCACGATGCTGGCGATGATGGCGATCCAAATGGGAACTCCACTCACGATGAGCACAGCGGTCAGCGCCGCTCCCGTGGTGAACGAGCCGTCCACGGTGAGGTCGGGGAAGTCCAGTACGCGGTACGTCAGGTAGACACCCACCGCCAGCATGGCGTACAACAGCCCGAGTTCTGTGCCGATGAGGGCTACGACGGATATGTCCATGTCTGACGATCCCGGTCTCGTGTGGAGTGAGGGGCAGCGACCAAGGCCGCCAGCGTCTCAGAAGGTCGTAGCGGCCCGATCAGCGACTTCGGCCGGGATCTCAACACCCATGCGCTCGGCGGCGTCAGGATTGACGTTCAGGTCGAAAGTCTCCTGCAGCTTCACCGGCATGCTGGCAGGGTCGGCGTCATTCTCGATGATGTCGACGGCCATCGCTGCAAGGTCGCGACCCTGCAGCTCGTAGTTGACGGTGAGGGAGGCGACGGCGCCGCGTTCGACGGAGCCCTCGTCGGAGGCGATCACCGGGATCTTCTTCTGTTCGGCGACCTGAATCAGTGCTTCGATGCCAGCGACGACGTTGTTGTCCGTGGGCACGTAGAACGCGTCGACGTCCAATGACTGGGCGGCCTGCTGCACCTCTGAGGAGTTGGTGACGGCGGATTTCTCAATGGTGAGGCCCATCTCGTCGGCTGCCTCCTCGGCGGCCTCCACCTGCACCTCAGCGTTGACTTCTCCGGAGGAGTAGACAATGCCCACCGTCTCCACTTCAGGATCGATCTCCAGCAGCAACTCCAGCTGGTCCGCCACCGGGTTCAGGTCTGACGCTCCTGTGATATTGCCACCCGGAGCGTCCCAGTCCGCCACCAGGTCAGCGGCGACGGGATCAGTGACGGCCCCGAAAAGGACCGGCTTGTCGGTGATGACCTGAGCGACGGCCTGGCCTGAGGGTGTGGCGATGGCGAGCACCAGGTCTTTGCCGTCCTGAGCGAACTGGTTGGCGATGGCCGTCAGCGTGGCTTGGTCAGCCTGGGCGTTCTGCAGGTCCAGGGATACCTGGCCTCCATCTTCGTAGCCTGCCTCAGCAAGCCCGTCGATGAATCCCTGCTGCACAGCATCCAGTGCTGGGTGGGAAACGTAGTTCACCACCCCTATCTCAAGCGTTTCGCCGTCGCCGGGAGCGCTCGATCCCTCGACCGAGGAAACTGTTCCCTCTCCGGGCTCAGGCGTCTCACTCTCGGGGTCTGCTGATCCCCCGCAGGCCGAGAGGAAGAGTGCGCCCGTGGCGCCAAGAGCTACGGCTAGCTTGCGAAACGACATGGCGGAAACTCCTTGAAGGTGCCCCCTGTCGGGGCGGAACGTGTTCTCGGCGGGACTCTACAGCACCCACGCGGGGGCGTATCGGGCTGCCCACAGGACAACAGATGGGTTGGCGCGACAATGACTCGAGTGTCGCTGCGAGGAATATGTGGCGGTGGGCCGAAGGGAGCAGCGACATCTGGAGATCAACTCACGTCCGAGCGAAGCCTCGAAACATCTGAACGACTGTAAAAGAGGAGGGGCCCGGCGAACCGGACCCCTCCTTCTGCATGCTGCTGAGCAAGGACTCAGTTGGTCTTCTCGACCCCTTCATCAGCGGACTCATCCGTGACGTCATCGGTGACCACTTCGTCGGAAAGCTCGTCGGCGGCAGCGGCCTCGGGGGATGCTGCTTCCTCGATGTTCTCCGATTCGGTGGACTCAGCCTCGACGGTCTCTTCCTTCTTCGTTGCACCTGCGGAGGCGGGCTGTGTGGTTCCCCTGCCGGACTTCGCACGGGTGGAACGTGAGTCTTCAACCGTTTCTTTGATGATCTCGATGATGGCCATCGGCGCATTGTCTCCCTTGCGAGGACCCACCTTCGTGATGCGGGTGTAGCCGCCCTCACGATCGGCCAGGGACGGTGCGATTTCGGTGAACAAGGTGTCCACCACGTCGCGGTCCGTGATCGCCTGCAGCACCAGACGACGGGAGTGCAGATCCCCACGCTTGGCTTTGGTGATGAGCTTCTCCGCCACCGGCTGAACGCGACGGGCCTTGGTTTCGGTGGTGGTGATCCGGCCATGCTGGAACAGCTGCGAGGCCATGTTGCGGAGGATGGTGCGCTCGTGCGTGGGCGAACCGCCCAGACGAGGACCCTTTGTTGGCTTGGGCATCAGTTGATTCTTTCAGTCAGTGTCTCCGAGCAGCACTCAGAAACGTGGCATCAGTGCAGGGTAACCCGGGGGGCTTGCCTCCGTGTGTCCTTTTTGGGGGGTCCACGGGGGGTTTGTCCCCCGTGTGGTCAGTACTGCTCGGTTTCGGCGAAGTCCTCGTCGCCGTCGGTGTCTTCGTTGTCCTCGTTGTCCTCGTCGAAGCGCTCAATGGCCTCCATCGGGTCGAAACCCGGAGCGGAGTCACGGAGTGCAAGCCCCAGGCCGTGAAGAGTGACCTTGACTTCAAGGATCGACTTCGAGCCGAAGTTGCGAATGTCCAGCAAATCTTCCTCGCTGCGGGCAACGAGCTCACCCACCGTGTGGATACCCTCGCGCTTCAGGCAATTGTAGGAGCGCACTGACAGTTCGAGATCCTCAACGGGCAGACCCAATGATTCAGCGATCTGCTCGTCAACCGGCGAAGGACCGATTTCAATGCCCTCGGCGTTCACATTCAGCTCGCGAGCGAGACCGAACAGCTCCACCAGTGTGCGACCGGCAGAGGCCATTGCATCGCGCGGCAGCATCGATGGCTTGGTCTCGACGTCGATGATGAGACGGTCGAAGTCTGTGCGCTGCGCGACGCGGGTGGCTTCCACCTTGTAGCTGACCTTGAGGACCGGGGAGTAGATCGAATCAACTGGAATGCGACCGATCTCGGCGTCTGGATCCTTGTTCAGCGAGCTCGACACGTAGCCACGGCCACGCTCCACGACGAGTTCCATCTCCAGCTTGCCGGTCTCGTTCAGCGTGGCGATGTGCACTTCCGGGTTGTGGATCTCCACACCGGCCGGGGGCTGGATGTCAGCGGCGGTGACCGCTCCTGCACCCGACTTGCGCAGGTACATGACGACGGGCTCGTCCTCCTCGGAGGAGAGCACGAGGCCCTTCAGGTTGAGGATGATCTCGGTGACGTCCTCGACGACCCCTTCGATCGTGGAGAACTCGTGCATGTTGCCCTCAACCTTGATGCTCGTGACCGAGGCACCGGGGATGGATGAGAGAAGAGTCCGACGCAGTGAGTTGCCGAGCGTGTAGCCGAAACCCGGCTCCAGCGGCTCGATGGCGAACTGCGAGCGGTGTTCGGAGATCGGGACCTCCGACAGCGTGGGGCGCTGTGCGATGAGCATGTGAATCCTTCCCGCGCCAACCGATATATGAGGGCGCGAACGGGGAAGCTGGCGCTTCCCGCTTCTTTGATTGTTCCCGGAGCATGCGCTCCGGAACGGTGTTTCATTGAGTTGTTTCACCCAACCCTGCTCGCGGAGCGAGCCCGGAGAACGCGGCGGAGCCGCCTGTTCTTCGGAACATCAGATCGCGCGAGCGGAGCGAGCCCCAACCGGGGCGAGCGAAGCAAGCCCCGGACGGGGGGGGGTTCCGGGGGCGAAGCCCCCGGATGTTACTTGGAGTAGAGCTCGACGACCAGTTGTTCCTGAACGTCGATCACGATCTGCTCCCGTGTGGGCAGCTGGTGAATGAGGATGCGCATCCTGTTGGGACGGGCTTCCATCCATGCCGGCACCGAACGCTCGCCGTGCGTCTCACGAGCAACCACGAGGGGGTGCAGGTTCATCGACTTCTCGGCAACGTCCACGATGTCGTGGGCCTTCACGCGGTAGGACGGAATGTCCACGCGCTTGCCGTTGACCAGGAAGTGGCCGTGCACGACCAGCTGGCGAGCCTGACGACGCGTAGCCGCAAAGCCAGCGCGGTACACCACGTTGTCGAGGCGCGATTCCAGGATCTGCAGCAAAAGGTCACCCGTCTTGCCGGTGTGACGATCAGCTTCGACGTAGTAGCGGCGGAACTGCTTCTCGAGAACGCCGTAGGCAAAGCGTGCCTTCTGCTTTTCGCGCATCTGCAGCGAGTACTCGGAGTCCTTGACGCGGCCGCGTCCATGGACACCGGGCGGGTAGGGGCGACGTTCGAACGCCTTGTCGTTTCCGACGAGGTCTGTCCCGAGACGCCGGGACTTCTTGGTCATTGGGCCGGTATAACGAGCCATGTCTTCTTCTCAGTCCTTTTCTTGTCTCGGGCGCTCAGACGCGACGGCGCTTGGGCGGGCGGCAGCCGTTGTGCGGCATGGGGGTGACATCGGAGATTGCTCCGACTTCAAGACCCACGGCGCCCAACGAACGGATCGCTGTCTCACGTCCGGAGCCGGGGCCCTTGACGAAGACGTCGACGCGCTTCATGCCGTGCTCCATGGCGCGGCGGCCAGCGGCCTCCGCAGCCATTTGCGCGGCGAACGGGGTCGACTTGCGTGAGCCCTTGAAGCCGACGGTGCCGGCGGAGGCCCAGGCGATGACCGCGCCTGCGGGGTCGGTGATCGCGATGATCGTGTTGTTGAACGTGCTCTTGATGTGTGCCTGTCCGGCGAGGACGTTCTTCTTCTCTTTGCGGCGCACCTTGGTGCCGCCGGTTTTACGGCTTGCAGTAGCCATGAATTCTCTATCTCTCCAGTCGAAGTTTCAGCTCACCGCGCGGGTCAGCGTACCTTTTTCTTGCCTGCAACGGCCTTCTTGCGGCCCTTGCGGGTACGGGCGTTGGTACGCGTGCGCTGGCCACGGACGGGAAGTCCGCTGCGGTGGCGTCGGCCCTGGTAGTTGCCGATCTCGATCTTGCGTCGAATATCGGCGGCAACGCTACGACGGAGGTCACCCTCGGTTTCGTAGCTTCCCTCAATGTGGTCACGCAGTGCGACGAGTTGCTCATCGGTCAGTTCGTGAACGCGTAGATCCCCACTGATTCCAGTGGCTGTGAGAGTTTCGGCGGCGCGGGTCTTCCCAACACCGAACACGTATGTGAGTGCGACCTCGAGGCGCTTTTCGCGCGGCAGGTCGACACCAAGTAGGCGTGCCATCAGGCGGATACCTTTCCAAATATTTCCGGTCCGTGACCCCGGTGGGGCCCGGTCGAGGACCGAGAAGGTGTGCGGCGTGATGCGTCCCCGTGCCTTTCGGCTGCATCTGGCAACCGGCGGGGCCCTGGCCTTCGTCCAGGGGTGGAGGCCCGCAGTGTGCACGGGCCCTTGCATTCACGTTGTTGAATTGTCAGGCGGGGTGGGCGATCGACCCAATGTCCGCGATGATCTGCTCGACTGCTGACGAGCTGCGCCGGGACTTTCAGCCCTGTCGCTGCTTGTGACGCGGGTTCTCGCAGATCACCATCACGCGACCGTGCCGGCGGATGACCTTGCACTTGTCGCAGATCTTCTTGACGCTCGGCTGAACCTTCATTCGAGCAACCTTTTCGATCAGCGATGGGGCCTGTGAAGCCCCAATCAATGGTGGATGAACTCGGACCGGCCAGGCCTGGACTGACCCGCATGTGCGCGAGCACACGAGGATCAGCCGGACATGGTGGACCGACGCCCAAGGCTACGCTGTTGACGGGGGAATGCCCAAATCGGCCTATTCCCGACGATCGTCGTCATGGTCTCACTGCATTGGTGTCAGCGCGGACAGTTCCGGAGAACGCAAAACGTCCGGCCGGAGCCGGACGTTTGGGGCTGTGCGCACCGCTGGGATTTACTTGTGGCGGTAGACGATCCGACCACGCGTCAGATCGTAGGGAGACAGCTCCACAACGACGCGGTCGGCAGGAAGGATACGAATGTAGTGCTGCCGCATCTTCCCGCTGATCGTGGTCAGCACTTTGTGCCCATTCGCCAGTTCCACCCGGAACATCGCGTTCGGCAAAGCCTCCACGACAGCACCCTCCATTTCGAGGGCTCCCTCTTTCTTCGCCATGTGCTCTCAATCAGTAGTAGTCAAATCAAATGATTATGCAACAACTCTACGCCGCCGCCTGAGTTCACCCAAATCTCATGCACACGTCTCGGTCACCACCAGCTCGGACAGCCGGTAGCGTGTCCACCCATGAGTATCTTCGCCGTCCACTACTCCTATGTCTCGGACACAGAGCTTCTGAACGAGCACCGGCCCGCACACCGTGAGTTCCTCCGAGCCCTGGTGGGCTCTGGGCTTCTGGCGGCCGGAGCCTATCCGGCAGCTGAGGAACCGAGCGCGCTGCTCATCCTTGAGGCAGAGTCGGAAGCTGCCGTCGCCTCGATGCTGGACGATGACCCCTTCCTGCGCACCGGCGCGATTGCTGATCGTCGTATACAGCTGTGGGACCCACCCATCGGCATCTTCGCCTGACGAGGCAGAACCGTCGAAGCCGGTGACTACAGCATGGGAGTGAAAAGGACCACCACGATGGCCAGAATCACCAGGAGCACAAGGACCCCGCTGGTTACGAGCAGTGCAGGCAGCAGAGCGTTGCGCGGCCTACTCACCTCCCCCGCTGGAAGTGTCGACGTCTCCACCATGTTGGGCGTCTCGACCGCTGCAGCCGGGAGTCGCTCGATGACGGGGACCAGTTCCCCTATTTGCTGCGCACCATAGACAACATCCAGCGAGGACATGTAGTCCTCCTGGTCCAGGCGCCCATTAGCAAACGCATCCGAGAGTCGCTTCGCGAGGGCTTCCCGCTCGCTGTCTCCCACCGCAGCCGTGGGCTGCTGCAGGTAGCGCGAGGACGGGGGCAGACTACTCATAGGGCTCATGGTAGTTCACCAACTAATCGCCGAGCGGCCCGAACTTCACGCCACGGGCCAACAACTCGGCCTCGCCGCCATCAGGGGAAGTCAGGACCCACACACCATGCTCGGTGACAGCCACGGAGTGTTCCCAATGGGCGCCTCGCGAACCGTCACGGCTGACCACTGTCCAATCGTCTTCGCAGACTGATGTCTGGTGCAGTCCAAGCGTGAGCATCGGCTCGATGGCGATCGCCATGCCAACCTCGAGTTTGGGACTGGGTCCGCGTTTGTGAAAGTTGGGAACATCGGGTGCCATGTGCATCTGCGACCCGATCCCGTGGCCGGTGTACTCCCGCAGCGTCCCGTAGCGGCGGGGCTGAGCCCGGACGAACTCGTCTATGGCCCGTGAGACGTGGCTCACACGAGAACCGGCCTTCACCTTCTCTATACCGGCCCACAGGGCACCACGAGTGGCTTCCACAAGGGTGGCATCCTCAGCGGCGGCATCGCCGATGATGAATGTGCGTGCTGCGTCGCCATGCCAACCCTCGACAACCGCACCGAAGTCGATGGAGATGACGTCTCCGGCCCGAAGCACCCGCTCCCCCGGAACACCATGCACCAGTTCCTCATTCACGGAGATACAGGCCACACCGCTGAATCCCACGCCGTGCTCGGCGCCATAATTCAGGAAGTTGGAAGTGGCGTTGTTGCGCGCCAATACCTCGCGACCGACGCCGTCGAGCTCCTTGGTGGTCATGCCGGGTGTCGCGGCGTCGGCCATGGCAGCCAGACCCTCGGCCACCACCAACCCCGCTCGCCGCATGAGTTTGAGCTGCTCCGGCGTCTTCAGCTCGATACGCATGCAGCCTCAGTTCCCCACTTGGTGGTCGACGGCAGCGAACATCCGCTCACGGACTTCTTCCACCGAGCCGGTTCCGTCCACATCCAAGAGGATGCCCTGGCTCTCGTAGTAGAACAACAGCGGCGCCGTCTGTCCTGCGTAGACCTCCATGCGACGCCGGATGGTGTCCTCAGTATCGTCTCCACGCCCCTCCACCTGTGCGCGCTCCAGCAGGCGATCCACGAGCGCATCGGGGTTCACTTGCAGAGACACCACCGCGTCGAGCCCAGTGCCTGCGACCTCGAGGTGCTCGTCGAGGAAATGTGCCTGGTTCATGGTGCGTGGAAAGCCGTCCAGCAGGAAGCCACCCGCGCAGTCATCCTCTTCCAGGCGGTTGGCCACGATGGCTTCGGTGACCTCATCCGATACGTATTCGCCCGCTTCGATGATGGCTTGCACCTGTTTGCCCAGCTCGGTGCCTCGCTTGATGTTCGAGCGAAAGATGTCTCCTGTGGAGATGGCGGGTATGCCGTAGCGTCCAGCCAGCGCTGTGGCCTGGGTGCCCTTGCCTGCCCCCGGGGCACCCATGATCAGCAGCCTCACCGCAGGAAGCCCTCATAGTTGCGCTGTTGGAGCTGGCTCTCGATCCGCTTGACGGTGTCGAGGGCGACGCCAACGATGATGAGGATCGATGTGCCGCCGAAGGGGAAGTTCTCGGCAGCACCGACGCTGGCGAAGGCCAGCGTAGGAGCCAGGGCAATGATGGCCAGGTAGAGCGAGCCGGGAGCCGTGAGTCGCGACAGGACGTATGCCAGGTAGCGCTCTGTGGGCTTGCCAGCACGGATCCCCGGAATGAATCCGCCGTACTTCTTCATGTTGTCGGAGACTTCCTCCGGATTGAAGGTGATCGAAACATAGAAGTAGGTGAAGAAGATGATCAGGAAGAACTGCACCAGGACGTACCAGATGCTCGTGGTGGCGAAGTTCGTCGCGATCCAAGCCGAGACGGCACTCTCGGGGCGGAACTGCGCATAGAGCACCGGGAGGTACATGATCGAGGTGGCAAAGATCACCGGGATGACGCCGGCCTGGTTCATCTTGAGCGGAATGTAGGTGGTGGAGCCGCCCACGAGGCGACGTCCCACCATCCGCTTGGCGTACTGCACCGGGATCCGTCGCTGCCCCTGCTCCACGAAGACGATGCCGAGCATTACGAGCAGACCGATGGCGATGACACCGAAGAACAGGAACCAGCCGGTTGCGCCCGGGCTTGCGGACTTGATGGCCCACAGGCCTGCGGGGAAGCTTGCAGCGATCTGGGTGAAGATCATGATGGACATGCCGTTGCCGATGCCACGCTCGGTAATGAGTTCACCCAACCACATGATGACGACGGTGCCTGCGGTCATGGTCAGGACCATCGTCACGAGCGGGAGCAGTTCCTGGCTGCTGAGAATCGGCTCCGGACAACTCGGGAACAGTTGCCCTTGGCGTGCAAGCGTGATGAATGCCGTCGAGTTCAGCACAGCCAGGACCAGCGTCAGATACCGCGTGTACTGGGTGATCTTGGCCGTGCCGGTGGCCCCCTCTTTCTTGAGGGCCTCAAGCTTCGGGATCACCACGGTGAGCAGTTGCAGGATGATCGACGCGGTGATGTAGGGCATGATCCCCAGCGCGAAGATGGACAACCGCAGTAGGGCACCACCGGAGAAGAGGTTGATGATGGAGTACACACCAGCCTGATCGCCCTCACCCGCGATCCGAGCGCATTCGGTGATGACAGCGATATCCACATTCGGGGTCGGGATCGTCGATCCAAGACGGAACAGCGCCAGCACACCCAGCGTGAAGAAGATCTTCTTGCGCAGGTCCGGCGTCTTGAATGCGTTTGCGAAGGCGGATAGCATCCGGCCCCACTTTCTCCTACGGAGCCAACAGGAAAGCGTCGCCGATGAAGGCAACCCGGGCAGCCTATCAAGCGGGGCGCGGCTCACCCAACCGGGCGCTGGCGTCGATCTATGAAGCTGCCCGCTTCCGGTCCCCACCAGCTTTGTTGTGTCAGCCCTGCGCTACAGAGCTGGTGGGATGAGGACCAGTGGCGATACACCTCAACGCGCGCCCCAGCATCGACCGGGGCCCCCAGAGTCAGCTGGAAAACAGTAATGGTCGACACCCCGAAGGATGTCGACCACTGCCGATTGTTTTGATTCTGATGCTGAAGAGTTTGCCTCTCAGAGCTCGGTGGCCGAGCCGCCAGCGGCTTCCAGCTTTGCCTTGGCAGATGCGGAAAAAGCACTGGCTGAGACGTTGAGTGCCACAGACACGTCACCGTTGCCGAGTACCTTCACGAGAGCGCCGTCGCGCACTGCGCCGGCCTCCACAAGATCGTCAGCTGTGATGGTGCCTCCCTGGGGGAACAACTCCCCGAGGCGCCCCACGTTGACAGCCTGGTACTCCACACGGAACGGGTTCTTGAAGCCCTTCAGCTTGGGCGTGCGCATCTGCAGCGGCATCTGACCGCCCTCGAAGCCCGCGGGAACGTTCTTTCGAGCGCCCGTGCCCTTGGTGCCTCGACCGGCAGTCTTGCCCCGCTTGCCGCCTTCACCGCGACCCACACGGGTCTTGTCGGTCTTGGCGCCCGGAGCAGGACGCAGGTGATGAATTTTCAGAGCCATGGTTACTTGACCTCTTCCACGGTGACCAGGTGTGAAACGGCATTGATCATGCCGAGCACCTCGGGGCGGTCCTCGCGCACGACGGACGCTCCGACGCGCTTGAGGCCCAGGGTGCGCAGCGTGTCGCGCTGCGACTGCTTGCCGCCAACACCTGACTTGAACTGGGTGATCTTCAACTCAGCCATCAGGAGGCAACCTCTTCCTTGCGTGCACGCAGCAGAGCCGCCGGGGCGACCTCTTCCACGGGGAGGCCGCGACGGCGCGCAATGGCCTCGGGCTCCTCGAGCTGCTTCAGTGCATCCACGGTGGCATGCACCACGTTGATCGCGTTGGCCGAGCCGAGGGACTTCGACAAAATGTCGCCGATGCCTGCGCACTCGAGCACCGCACGAACGGAGCCACCGGCAATGACGCCGGTACCGGGAGAGGCGGGGCGCAGCAGCACGACGCCGCCAGCCTTCTCACCCTGCACATGGTGCGTGATGGTCTTCTGGACCATGGGGACGCGGAAGAAGTGCTTCTTCGCCTCCTCGACACCCTTGGCTATGGCCGCGGGCACCTCCTTGGCCTTGCCGTAGCCGACGCCAACCATGCCTTCGCCGTCGCCCACGACGACGAGCGCCGTGAAGCTGAAGCGGCGACCGCCCTGGACGACCTTGGCCACGCGGTTGATTGCAACCACGCGCTCGAGGTACTGGTTCTTGTCTTCCTGGCGAGCCTGGCCACGACGATCGTCACGGCCACGACGCTCACCACCGCCTGCACGACCTGCACCGGCTGAGGCGCCTGCGCCGCGCTGCTGGGTTTCACTCATCGTATTGCCTTTAACCTTTCGTCGTTCATTAGAAGTCCAGGCCGGCTTCGCGCGCTGCGTCAGCAAGCGCCGCGATGCGGCCGTGGTACTTGTTGCCGGCACGGTCGAAGACGACCTGCTCGATCCCTGCGGCCTTGGCACGCTCCGCGATCAGTGAACCAACACGCTGGGCCTTGCCCGACTTGTCGGCCTCCACCGCACGCAGATCGGCTTCCATGGTGGAGGCAGAAACCAGCGTGTGGCCCTGGACGTCGTCGATAACCTGGACGAACAGGTGGCGGGTGGAACGTGTGATGACCATACGGGGGCGTGTGGCCGATCCGTTGATCTTCTTGCGGGCGCGGAGCTGACGGCGAGCCCGCGACGCGCTCTTGGGTGCGAGACCCTTGCGAGCCCCCAGCGAGATAGCCATTACTTACCAGCCTTTCCGGCCTTGCGGCGGACGTGCTCGCCCGCGTAGCGGACACCCTTGCCCTTGTACGGCTCAGGCTTGCGAAGCTTGCGAATGTTGGCCGCAGTTTCGCCGACCAACTGCTTGTCGATGCCGGAGACCGAGAGACGGGTCGGAGTTTCGACGGTGAAGGTGACACCCTCGGGTGCGTTCATCACCACGGGGTGCGAGTAGCCGAGTGCGAACTCGAGTTGCGTCGGTCCCTTGGACAGGACGCGATAACCCACGCCCACGATCTCGAGCTTCTTCACGTAGCCCTCGGTGACACCGATGACCATGTTGGACACCAGCGTGCGGGTGAGCCCATGGAGGGAACGATTCTCGCGTTCATCGTTCGGACGCGAGACCGTCACTTCCCCGGCTTCATTCTTCGCGATGGTGAGGGGCTCAGACACGGTGAGATCCAGGGAGCCCTTGGGCCCCTTGACGTTCACCTGCTGGCCGTTGAGTGTGACCTCGACCCCGGACGGAACCGTGATCGGGAGTCTGCCAATGCGTGACATTTATCTGTTCTCCTTCTCAGTTCTCCGGGTCACCAGACGTAGGCGAGTACTTCGCCACCGACGGCTTTGGCGTTGGCCTGCTTGTCAGTCAGCAGTCCGTGCGAGGTGGAGATGATGGCGACGCCGAGGCCGCCCAGCACCTTGGGCAGCGCATTCGCCTTGGCGTACACGCGGAGTCCAGGCTTGCTGATGCGACGAAGTCCGGCGATGGAGCGCTCACGCGATTCACCGTACTTGAGCGTCAGCTTCAGAACTTGGCCCACCTGACCCTCTTCCTCGGTCAGTTCGAAGCTCTGGATGAAACCCTGTGCCTTCAGGATCTCGGCGATTCCCACCTTGATCTTCGATGACGGCATGGACGTCGAATCCAGGAACGCCTGGTTGGCGTTGCGCAGACGCGTCAGCATGTCTGCAATTGGATCAGTCATTGTCATGGCTGTTGAGCCTCTTTCTCGCGCCGGTTTCCGGATTCGGACCTGACGCGCATTTTGTTCAAGAGATGTAGGGAGTTTCAGATCACCAGGACGACTTGGTGATACCGGGCAGTTCGCCGGCGTGGGCCAGTTCGCGCAGGCAGATGCGGCAGATGCCGAACTTGCGGTACACGGAGCGCGGACGACCACAGCGCGTGCAGCGGCTGTAGGCGCGAACGCCGAACTTGGCTTTACGGGCCTGCTTGACCTTGAGTGCTGTCTTTGCCATATGCCTTCAGCTCACTTCTTCTTCTTGGCGTAGTACGCCGGACCGCGCTTGGCACGAGCCTTCTTCGGGTCATCAACTGCCTTGAACGGGAAGCCCAGGTGCTTCAGCAGCGCCTTGCCCTCCACGTCGTTGGCGGCCGTGGTGACGAACGTGATGTCCATACCGCGCACACGATCGATCTTGTCCTGGTCGATCTCGAGGAACATGACCTGCTCATTGAGACCGAAGGTGTAGTTGCCATGGCCATCGAACTGGCGGCCATTGAGTCCGCGGAAGTCGCGGATGCGTGGCAGAGCCAGTGTCAACAGGCGGTCAGCGAACTCCCACATGCGATCTCCACGCAGCGTGACGTGACAGCCGATGGGCTGGAACTCACGCAGCTTGAACTGGGCGATCGACTTGCGGGCCTTCGTGACCGACGGCTTCTGGCCGGTGATGGCGGTGAGGTCGCGCACAGCGCCGTCCATGATCTTGGAGTCGCGAGCTGCCTCACCGACACCCATGTTCACGACGATTTTGACGAGCCCGGGGATCTGGTGCACGTTGTCGTAATTGAACTCATCCTGCAGTGCCTGGGTGATCTCGGCGCGGTAGCGCTGCTTGAGGCGCGGGATTTCCCGGGTTTCCACCTGAGTGGCCTCAGAAGTCTCGGTGCTCATCAGATCTCCTTCCCACTCTTGCGGGCGATGCGTTGGGAACGCAGCGCCTTGTACTCGGTGCCATCAGGGCGCTTCTTCATGACCTCGACGCGCTCGTGACCGACACGGGTGAGGACATCCTCGCCGTCGACCTTGGTGATGAGCTGCACGTTGGACACGTGGATGGGTGCCTCGCTGGTGATGATTCCGCCCTCGATGCGGCGACCGCCGGCACCCTGGGATTCCTTGCGGTGACGCTTGACGACGTTGACGCCCTCGACGGTCACGCGCTCGGCGTCGATGTTGACTGCGATGATTTCACCCACCGCGCCCTTGTCCTTGCCTGCGATGACCTTGACGCGGTCACCCTTCTTCACGTGAAGTCCTGCCATGTCAGATCACCTCCGGTGCGAGGGAGACGATGCGCATGAAGCGCTTCTCGCGCAACTCACGGGCCACCGGGCCGAAGATTCGGGTGCCGCGGGGCTCCCCGTCGGTCTTCAGGATCACTGCGGCGTTTTCGTCAAACTTGATGTAGGAACCGTCGCTGCGGCGACGTTCCTTGCTGCTACGCACTATGACGGCCTTGACGACCTCACCCTTTTTGACGTTGCCGCCCGGGATCGCGTCCTTGACCGTGGCGACGATGGTGTCACCAAGAAAGGCGTAGCGACGCTTCGAGCCACCGAGCACACGGATGCACAAGATTTCCTTGGCACCAGTGTTGTCGGCGACCTTCAGTCGCGACTCCTGCTGGATCATTAGTTCTCCTTCGTCCGGCCGGTTCCCTGCTCGGGCCTGTTCGGAACTGTGATGGTCCCCCTGGATTTTGCCAGGAGGCGCCCCGAGCCTGTGGCACGAGGTTGCCGTCGTCCGGGAAAGGTCCCTGCACGCGAACACGCAGGCACAGACTCAAGACAACTTTCCAAGCGTATAGCACGGCGTCGCCTCGCGTGAAATCGTGGACCTTGGCTGCGGTGCACCACCACCTCGCGCGCGTGCTCTGAGCATCAGTGACTTGGGCCGCGTCCTCGCGGCTCAGGTAACGAGTGCTTCCGAAAAGGGCCAAGCAACGCTGTGCATATCCGGTTGAGAGCAAATCAAGCTGCCCACAGTACTACGTGTGCATGCAAGAACGGAGATCCCCGAATCGCTGCGGAGGCTGGCAGCTTTCCAATCCGGCGTCATCAGCCGGGCTCAAGCCGTGGAGCACGGTGTGGGACGCCACACAATCGCCCGGCTACTCCGCGACGAGCAGTGGTACCCCGTCAGCGACGGCATCTACTCCCCGTCCCTCTCCCCCGAGTGGAAAGCGTTGGCCTGGACAGGCGTGTTGCTCTCTGGCGGGTACGGCGTGCTCGGAGGGGAAGCCGCGATGCATCTGCATGGCGTTGGCGATCCTCCGTCCACGATCGCTGTGTGGTGTGGTCAGCGTCGGTTGCGGGATCGGGGTCCTTGGCGGTTCCGGCAAGGGGTACGTGCAGGAAGGGGTTCTCCCCCTCGGGTCTCCATCGAGGATGCCACGCTGGAAGTGTGCGCCACCTCCAACCCTGATGGCGTCGTCGCGATGCTCTCCGCCGCCGTCTCAAGCCATCGAACAACCGAGGACCGGCTACGGCTGCGCGCCATCTCGATACCAAATCTTCGGCACCGCAAACATGTCCTTGACGCGCTCAGTGATGTGTCCGACGGCGTCGAGAGTCCCCTGGAACTTCGCTATCTCCGCGATGTCGAACGGGCGCACGGACTCCCGGTCGGCCTGCGACAGATCAGCATCAGTAGGGGCACTCGCTCAGACGTTTCATACGTTGAGCACTCCGTTCTCGTCGAACTCGATGGGCGCCTCGGACATCACGACGGCACCTTTCGGGATGCGGCACGCGACAATCGCCATACGGTTGCGGGCTTTGTTACCTTGCGCTTTGGCTGGAACGACGTGGTTCAGACACCCTGCGCTGTCGCGGCCCAGGTGGCGACGGTGCTGACCAGCAGAGGATGGAGCGTCTCTCCACATCGATGCAGGCGTTGCCGCAGCCAGCCCAAGCAATAGTGATCAGGACCGGGTACTCGCGGCTCAAGTTACCAACGTTCCTGGCCCTGACATCTGGTGTAGCGCATGTTGTCCACAGCCGATCGGGCATCTGGCGATGGTTGCGTGGGGGTGCCCACAGTGATGGTCATGATCGCTCCCAATGGGGGTAAACGTGATCTGAACCGGGTACTCGCGGCTCAAGTTTCTGATGCCCACAAGACCCGGACTGCCGGAACCTGCGTTGCTGCCCCACTCAGCCGGTCGAGGCGCGGATGGCAAGGGTTGGCGTATCGAGTTTCTCGACGCGATCAGCCACCAGATGTTCTTCATCGTTCAAGAGCAAACGCGCAGCCGCACTGCCGAGCACAGATGGATCACGCAGAAAGGCGGTGACCTGTGGCGTCACGACACGACAGACCGGAGAATCCTCCAGAGACATGAAGAAGAGATCCTCCGGGATTCGTAAATTCATCCCAACCACGGCCGAAAGGCCACCCAGAGTCAAAATCTCGTTGTCGAACATGAAGCTGTCCGGGACGTCGTGTCGCCTCATCATTCGGATGGTCTCTTCTGCTCCGGAGTGCTCTGAATAGTCTGTGGGATTGGACAACAGGGTCTCAATTCCCAATTGCTCCCCACACTCAAGGAACGCGTGTTGGCGCCGCTGGGTGTGTTGCAGTGTGTCCATGCCACAGACATAGGCGACGCGGCGTCGCCCGCGCTGCACAAGATGTTCGAGCGCTGTGGCAATCATGGCTGTGTCATCGATGAGCACAGCTCCTCCGCCTGCAAACCGTGAGCCGACCGTGACGAACGGCAATGCTATGGCGCGCAGCTGCGGCGGCCGCGGATCGTCGTGTCTTGGGTCGACGAGGATGACGGAGTCCACGCGGCGCTGCCCGTGCCACGCACGGAGAACGCTGACCTCTTCGGTGATGTCATCCACCATCTGGAGAACGAGAGCCTGATTGTGTTGTGTGAGGACACTCTCGACGCCGCAGATGAACTGGAAGTAGAACCTCTCAGCGTCCAGGGATTCACGCGGCCGGGCAAGCACCAGACCGACTGCGCTGGCTTTGGATGAGGCCAGGGCCCGAGCCGCGACGCTGGCTGTCCAACCCATGGACGATGCAACCTCAACGATGCGTTCTCGCGTCGCTTCCGAGACGCCTCGCTTTCCATTGAGCGCCAGCGACACCGCCCCCGGAGACACCTCGGCATTTCTGGCGATGTCGCGAATGGTTGGACGCTTTCCCTGCGCAGTCACTCTGCCTCCCGTATCGGCTTTTCAGCCTATCGTTGACCCTTCCACTAAACCGTATTAGTGTTTCTTGCACAGATAGTTCCCACCCAGTGATTCGTCGTCGAAGACGCTTCTCTGCAATTCACTTCAGGAGAAACCTTGCACGAGCAGCTGTCCCTCATGGACCACAGGACGCAGCGAATCCTAGCTCAGCGCATCCTTCCCGCCTCTCAGAGCTTCCTTGCGGACGCGCGGGTGACTTGGTGGCCTGTCACTGATTCCGACGGCATCGTGGGAAGGGGGGAACCCGTGCCGTGGGAGTCGGCTCGCGATGCACGCCACGAGGGCATCTCACTCCCGCACCCCTGGGGCCCCCCATGGGGCACAACGTGGTTCCGACTTGAGGTGGATGTTCCGGAGCACGCTCCCGATGAACTGGAGTTGCACGTCAACCTGGGGTGGTCCGACCACTCTCCCGGATTCCAGGCAGAAGCGCTGGCACGAGACGCAAGTGGCAGGGTCATCAAGGGCCTGCACCCCAGGAATAATTGGTTACCCATTCCCGATGGCGCCGGCACCCATGTCTTTCACGTCGAAGCCGCCTCCAACCCGCTGCTTCTGGACGTACCACCGTTCGTCCCGGTGGCCGACGGTGACCGTGCGACCGCGGGAACGAGGCCGCTTTACACCTTCCGTAGCGCGGTGCTGATCCGGGTGGAACACGAAGTGCGAGCGCTGGCAGCAGATCTTGAGGTTCTCTCCGGGCTTGCAGAAACGCTCCCGGCGGACTCTCCGAGGCGATGGCGCCTCACCACGACGATGCAGCGCGCGCTGGATGTTCTGGACACCGAGGACGTGCGCGCCACGGCCGCGGTGGCTCGTGCGGAGCTATCACCGGCACTGCAACTCCCCGCCGATGCCGATGCGATGGTGGCCACCGCCGTCGGCCATGCGCACATCGATTCCGCATGGTTGTGGCCGGTCCGAGAGACCCGCCGCAAGGTGGCCCGGACGCTGGCCAACGTCGTGAACCTGCTGGAAAGTGGACATGAATTCCACTTCGCCCTTCCCGCCGCCCAGCACGTTGCCTGGCTTGCAGAGGATCAACCAGAACTCTTCGAGCGGGTGCGGAGCTGGGTGGCGAAAGGGGCCATCGTCCCCGTGGGAGGTATGTGGGTGGAGGCCGATGCCGTTCTGCCCTCCGGTGAGGCCCTGTGTCGGCAGTTCATCGAGGGACAACGCTTGTTCGAGACGGTTCTGGGACAGCGGTGCTCGGGAATGTGGCTGCCCGATTCGTTCGGATACAGCGGAGCCCTCCCCCAGATCGCCACACTCTCCGGCGCGGACTGGTTCCTCACGCAGAAGTTGTCCTGGAACCAAGTGAACATGTTTCCCCACCACAGCTTTCAGTGGGAAGGAATCGACGGAACACGCATCTTCACGCACTTCCCAGCCGTCGACACCTACGCAAGCAGCATGACACCTGCCGAACTCCATCACGCTGAACGCACGTACAAGGAAAAGGGCTATGGGAATTCAACTCTGGTTCCCTTCGGCTTCGGCGATGGCGGAGGCGGGCCCACCCGGGAAATGCTGCAGCGCGCCTCACGCATGAGCAACATCTGTGGAGCACCTCGGGTGGTGCACGACACCCCGGATGCGTTCTTCCGTGCGGCCGAAGCCGAACTCAGGGATCCCGAGGTGTGGGTGGGCGAGTTCTACCTCGAACTGCACCGCGCCACCTCCACCAGCCAGTGCGCCACCAAGCGCGGAAACCGTCGCAACGAAGGCCTTCTCCGGGAAGCTGAAGTGTGGTGGACCATGGCCGCTGTTCAGGATCTCGGCGAATACCCCTACGACGAACTGCAGGACTGCTGGCGACGCATACTGCTTGGCCAGTTCCACGACATTCTTCCGGGAACCTCCATCGCCTGGGTCCACCAGGAGATGGCTGAGGAGCACGAAGAGATCTCTCGTCAACTCGTCGCGCTGGCGGACCAGGCTCGGCGCCTTCTGGCGGGGACGGGGGAACTTCGAGTCTCCTTCAACGCCGCACCCTTCAGCAGAGACGGCATCCCGGCCCTCGGCGCTTCTCCGACCCCGGGCGGTAAACCGATCCAGCTGAGAAAAGATGATGGCCACTGGGTCATGTCCAGCGATCACGTGGAGCTCAAGTTCGATGACGCGGGCAGGCTGATCAGCCTCATCGAGCTGTCGACAGGACGAGAAGTGATCCCCAAGGGCATCGCAGCCGGCATCCTCCACCTCATCCCGGACTTCCCCAATATGTGGGATGCATGGGACACCGAACGGTTCCAACGCAAGGATCCAAGGGTCATTGACTCCTTTGATGAGGTCTGGATGGACGGCGAGCAACTGCGAACACGCGTCGCTTTCCGTTCCTCAACGGCGACCCTGACCTGGAGCCTGTCCACAGACGGCCGAGAAGTCCTCATCGACGTTGACGTCGATTGGCATGAGCACGATCAACTGCTGAAGCTGGTACTTCCTGTGGACCTACACACATCCGAGGCAGCCTTCGAGACACAATTCGGCCACATCCGTCGCGCCATCCACGAGAACACCGGGTGGGATGCTGCTCGATTCGAGGTGAGCGTGCACCGATGGATGCACCTCGGGGAGGCAGGACTCGGTATCGCCATCGCCAACGACGCCAGCTACGGCTGCGACGTTCTACGGGATACCCATCCTGCGGGAGGCACCTACACAACAGTTCGCCCATCACTGATCCGGGGCCCACGGTTCCCGGATCCGGAGACGGACCAGGGGAAGCACAGGTTCTCCTTCACTCTGCGCCCCAACACCACCATTTCCGAGGCGATCGAGACCGGTTATCGCCGGAATCTCTCGCTGTCCGAAGTCGTGGGCCACCCCGTCGAACCCTTCGTCACTGCTGAAGGTGCTCTCATCGAGGCGCTCAAGCTCGCCGAGGACCGCAGCGGCGATGTCATCGTTCGCCTGTACGAGTCGTTGGGTGCCACCTCAGCTGTCCGCTTCGTCGCCCCACAGGCCTATTCAGCTGCGGCTGTGAACATCTTGGAGGAGCCTCTTTCGGATATCCAGATCTCAACAGTGGCGCCAGGAGAATGGTCCGTGGCATTGCGTCCCTTCCAGATCCTCACGCTCCGCCTCTCCCGGGAGGCCTGAGATGCGGTGGGGAGTCAACTACACACCACGCGTCGGCTGGTTCCATTCATGGCTTGACCTGAACCTCGACGACGTTCGACGTGACTTCGACCAGATTGCAGGCCTGGGCCTGGATCACGTTCGCATCTTTCCTCTCTGGCCTCTCCTTCAGCCGAACCGCACCCTCATCCGAGGGCGAGGGCTGGACGATGTTGCCGCCGTCGTGGGGGCAGCACATGATGCCGGGCTGGAAACAGTACTCGACGTGCTACAGGGCCATCTCTCTTCCTACGACTTCTTGCCCTCCTGGGTCTCTTCCTGGCATCGCGACAACCTCTTCTCCAATGAAAGAGTCATGGATGGCCAACGAGCTCTCGTGCATGCGATGGGCGAGCGTCTGCGCGACGAACCGGGCATGCTGGGGCTCTCCATTGGCAACGAGTTCAGTCAGTTCGCCGCCACCAGACATCCCGAGCAACACCGCATCACCTCCGAGCAGACCAGCGTCTGGCTCGGCACACTCCTGTCTGCGGCGCGTGACTCAATGCCTCTGGGGCTTCACACCCACAGCTACGACGACGATCTCTTCTTCGACCCCACACATCCCTTCACACCCGTCCACGCCGTCGGGTTCGGGGATGTAACAACCGTCCATTCGTGGGTCTTCGGTCATCTTGGTCCGCATGTCGGCGTGGATCACCCAGCGCTGGCAACCTTCGCGCGCTATCTCTGCGAGCTGGCCGTGGCATGGTCTCCGGACCCTGCACGGCCAGTGTGGTTGCAGGAAGTGGGTGCCCCCTCCACGCATGTCTCCCCTGAACACAGCGGACAGTTCGTCACTGACACGTTGCAGAACCTCATGGGTCTGGAGCAGCTGTGGGGCGTGACGTGGTGGTGCTCCCATGACGTGTCTCGCAAGCTCGCAGACTTTCCTGAGCTTGAGTATTCCCTCGGGCTCTTCGACTCCGACGGCAACACCAAGGACACAGGGAGGGCATTGGCTGAATTCGTTGCTAATCCTTCCCAGGTGAGCACGAGGACCACGCGGCAAGCGTTGGTTTTCGCCGACGGCAACCTTGCTGTGGCGCGGCGTGCAACCGCGCCCACGGGAGAGCTGTTTGAGAAATGGTCTGGCAGTGCGCAGGAAGGCAGCCCCTCCGCCCTTGTCGCAGAGTCACGCAGCACAGATCCGGCCCACGTGCGTGACCGAGCGATCTCGTCATGGGAGAACCCCCTCCAACTCGACTGACAAATTTTCGCATGCATCTTGCAATCGAGCACTAAACCGGTTAACTTGCATTAACCCTGAACGTTCTTCAAAGGAGAAGACAACAATGATTCGATCCCTACGCTTCGCGGCCGTTGTGCTCGCCACGACTCTCGCCCTCACGGCTTGCACCGGTGGCACTCCAGCCGGTCCGGCGGACGATGACCCGGTCATTCAAAACGGTGGCGAGCTCAGTGGCGAGGTCTCGTTTCAGACTTGGTCGCTGAAGAATGATCGCTTTACGCCCTACTTCGAAGCCCTCATCGACGCATTCGAGACCGAGAACCCGGACGTCTCGATCAAGTGGACCGACCAGCCCGGTGAGGGGTACGAGGAAAAGATTCTTCAGCAGGCCAACTCCGGAGAACTCCCTGACGTCATCAACCTTCCCCCTGAGTTTGCGTACCGGCTCGCCCAAGTGGACCAACTCATGGATCTCTCAGCAGTGGATGACGCGCTTGACGCCTACGTTCCCGGCGCAGTCGAAGCCTACGAGTTCCCCGACATGGAGGGCAGCTTCGCGTACCCGTGGTACTTGGGCACCGACCTCAACTTCTGGAACATGGACCTCTTGGAGACAGCGGGGGTGACCGAAGCTGATCTACCTGACACCATCGACGGCATCTTCGACCTTGCCATCGACGTCGCAGAACAGACCGATGGGCAGGTTCAGGTCATTGCTGAGGCACCCAAGATGGGCACGTTGGACAACGCTGGTATCGAATTGTTCGCGGACGGCCAGTTCGTGTTCAATACTCAGGACGCGGTGGACTTGGTCGATCAGTACCGTGAAGCCTACGAAGCAGGGGCCATGCCTGCAGAGGCTCTGACCGGCAACTACCTTGGCAACTCCGCACTCTTCAAGCAGGGCAAGGTGGCCTACACCACCGCCTCCGCTGGTTTCGCGTCGGAGCTTGAGAAAGAAGCGCCCACCCTGCTTGATGCGACCGTTGCCACGGCTCGGATCGGTAGACCACCGCTATTCGTCCAAGGGATCAGCGTGGCCTCCAACACGGAGAATCGAGCAGCGGCCGTTGCCTTCGCCCAGTACGTGACGAACAACGAGAACCAGATCGAGTTCCTCACAATCGCTCAGGGTTTCTTTCCCGGAACACAGGCCGCGAATGACAACCCCGAGTCCTTCACCTCGGTGATCGACAACGAGCTACAAAAGGACGCGACGGAAAAGGCAGCCGGCACTATCAAGGACGCCGGGCCCGAGTACCCCATTCAGTTCACCTACGCCATGGATACCTACTTCAAGCAGCAGGTGGCACTCGCCATCCGAGGTGATATCTCTGCCCAAGAAGCGCTGGACAAGGCCGTAGAGAACTCCAATCGAACCCTCGAATAAGACGGACCGACATGAGATCCCATAGCTGGTTCACACCATATTTATTGGTGTTCCCCGCGGTCTTGTGGGTGGTGGTCTTCGCGATCTGGCCATTTGTCAACACCGTGATCCTGTCCTTCACGGACGCACGACCGCTGCGAGATCCCACGTTCAAGGGACTCGAGAATTATGGCCGAATGTTTGGTGACGAACAGTTTGGGTACGCAGTCACGACGTCGTTGACGTACACCTTGATCGCTGTCCCCCTGCTCACCTTTCTCCCGCTGCTTCTCGCCCTGCTGGTCCTGAAGAAAATTCCGGGCATCTCCCCTTTCCGCACCACGTTCTACTTCCCTGTCATCGCCTCTGTCGTGGTCGTGGGAATCATTTGGATGTGGATGTTTGACTCCCAAGGTCTCATCAACCAGACACTGCAGTTCCTGGGGATAGCAGATCAGCCCATCAATTTCCTGGTTGATCGATGGCTGATCATCCTCACCGCCGCGCTGCTGACGATCTGGAAGGGCCTTGGGTACTACATGGTTGTCTACCTCGCGGCGCTCGGGAGCGTGGACAAGTCACTTTACGAGGCCGCGGCACTTGACGGCGCGGGGCCGGTACGGCGGTTCTGGGCAGTGACCGTGCCAGGAGTTCGGGGAGCCATGCTCCTGGTCTCCGCCCTGATCGCAGCAGCTGCTATGCGGGTGTTCTCGGAGTTGTACGTCCTGAGCAACGGCACCGGGGGCCCCGGCGGTCAATCCCAAAGTCTGGTCATGCTGATCAAACAGGTGGGCTCCGGTCTGAACGGTCAACTTGGCTATGCGTCCGCACTCAGCGTGGCGCTCTTCATCATCACCATGGGCCCGCTCTTGTTCGTCGGATACGTCCAGCAGGGCGAGGCCATTCGAGAAGGGCTCGCAAACCGTCGTAAGGCCAAGGCATATCGTCGATCAATCAAGGTGTCAGCATGAGCACGACTACGACGACGAACCGACAGGCATCGGTCCCGGCACCATATCGGATCTCGTTTCGGGAGAAATGGGACATGGGGCGCGCAGAACTGTTCATCAGGTACATGCTGCTTGCCCTCATGCTCGTAATATCTATCGGCCCGTTTGTGTGGCAGCTCTCCACATCCTTCAAGGGCCCGCTGGACGACATCTACTCGTTCCCGCCGTCCTTCATCCCGGCAGACTTCACGGTGGAGAACTATGCCGCTGTGACTCGAACGATCCCCGTGATCAAGTACGCCTGGCACTCGCTCCTCATAGCGTCCGGCAGTGTGGTGACGAATGTCTTCTTCGCTACCCTCGCTGGTTACGCCTTTGGCGTCATGAAATTCCGCTTCAAGGGTTTCTTCCTAGCACTGATCCTGTCAACGCTCCTTTTGCCAGCAGAGGTGACTTTGACTGAATATCCGCGTCACTGGGGTCCACTGACCGCGTGGTTGGGGGCCAGGGGCTGGACGTTTCGGTTGTCGTCTTGGGGACCGGGGATGGTGTGGTTGGGGGCCACCTGAACTCGTAGGCTCCTCCCGCCGTGCGTATAGGGCGCGCGGCGGAAGGAGTATTTCGATGGTACGAAAGATCAGAGCGAAGCTGGTGTTGCAGTTACGCGCCGAGGGCCTGTCGGGGAGGGCGATCTCTGCGTCGCAGCAGATGTCACGCAAGAGCGTCACGGCAGTGTTGGAGGCCGCCGACGCTGGCGGCGTTGGCTGGGATGACGTCGCCGAACTGGCCGACGGTGAGGTGTATGGGTTGCTGTTCCCGGGCCGGGGTGAACATGAGAGCGTGTTCGCCCAGCCAGATTGGGACCAGGCCCATCGAGAGATGGCCCGGGTCGGAGTGACGCTGAAGCTGTTGCATGGGGAGTACACGGATTCGTGCGCCGCTGTCGGGGAGCCGGCGATGGGTTATGACCGGTTTTGCAAGACGTATCAGCGTCATGTGCTGGTCACGGGTGCTGCCTCCAGGGTGGGACACAAGGCCGGCCAGTCGGTGGAGGTGGACTGGTCGGGCCCCACGATGGAGCTGATCGATCCGGCCACGGGTGAGGTCTCGAAGGTGTATCTGTTCGTGGCATGTTTACCGTTCAGCCGCTATGGGTTCGTCTGGGCCACCTCGGATATGAAACAGGACACGTGGCTGCGGGCGCACGTGGCAATGTTTGAGTTCTTCGGAGGATCGGTCCCGCGGATCGTGCCCGACAACCTGAAGACTGGCGTGGTGAAACATCCCCGCGAGGGGGAGATCGTGCTCAATGACGCCTATCGGGAGCTGGCGGCGCACTATTCAGCGGCTGTGCTGCCCGGCAGGGTGAAGAAACCCAAGGACAAGGCGTCCGTGGAAAACACCGTCGCACATGTCGCGACGTGGGTGATCGCCGGGCTGCGGGATCAGCAGTTCACGTCCCTGCCTGAGCTCCAAGCCGCCATCGACGAAAGGATCAGGGGTTACAACGCTGAGCCGTTCCAGAAGCGGCCCGGCTCCAGGCTCAGCGTGTTCACCGCAGAGGAGTCGCCGTTGTTGAAGCCGTTGCCGCAGGTCGGCTACGAGATCAGCCGGTGGGTCTACGGGCGCCGGGTCGCCCGCAATGGGCACGTGGTCTGGGAGAAGAACAACTACTCGGTGCCGTTTGCCCATATCGGGGAGACGGTCGACCTGCGCATCACTGACCGGGTGCTACAGGCCTACCGTGGTCAGGAGCGCCTGACCAGTCACCTGCTGCTACCCGAGGGCTCGGCGGGTGAGTGGCGTACCAATGATGCCGACCTACCCGCGGGTGACAGGTATCGGCCGTGGGACGCGGCCAGGGTGCGGGAATGGGCCGGCCGGATCGGCCCCGCGGCCGTGACAGTGATCAACCGGATCTTCGAGTCCGTCCCCATCGATGAGCAGGGACTGGATGCGGCGTTGGCGGTGTTGCGGCTCTCCAGGCGGTTCTCCGCCGAACGGGTCGAGGGCGCCTGTCGGCTCGCCCTGTCCGGGCGGGTGAGGTCTCCGCGGTATGCGCATCTGCAACCGATCCTGGCCACCGGGCAGGACAAGATCGCCGCCCTCCACCCATCACAGGATGCCGTCGATCATGGCGGATACGTGCGTGGCGCCGACTACTACGCAGGCGGTGCCAAGTGAGTAGCATCGATATCGAAAGCAAACGCAAGCTCCGCGAGATGGGCGCCGCAGCGCTGCTCGAGGCCCTCGAAGCCCAAGACGACACCCTCGTCCTCGGATTCTCCTTCGAGGAGCGGATCGGGCTGGTGGTTGATGAGGCGCACTCGGTGTTCAACCACTCCAAGGTCGAGGGCCTGATCCGGCGCGCGGGGCTGCGCTACCCCACAGCGGATCTGCGTCGCCTGGACTTGGTTGAGGAACGTGGTCTGAATCGGGGCGTGATCGCTCAACTTGCCACGTGCTCGTTCATCGAACGTCAGCACAACGTCGTCTTCCAAGGCTTCACCGGCTCGGGGAAGTCGTATCTGGGATGCGCACTGGCGAAACAGGCCTGCCAGCACAGGATCCGGGCCCACTACATCCGGATGCCAGATCTCGCCGAAGCCTGGGCCCTGGCCAGGGACAAACCCCAAGGCCAAACGAAGTTTTTGACCAAGTACGCATCCTTCACCTTGCTGGTGATCGATGAATGGCTCCTCGACCACCCCGACGAGAACATGCGCAGCATGCTCCTGGAGCTCCTCGAGCGCCGCTACGACACTGCCTCGACAGTGTTTTGCACCCAGTACGCGAAGAAGGACTGGCACAGCCGCCTCGGCTCCGGAGTCCACGCCGACGCGATCATGGACCGCATCGTCCACAACACCATCTGGGTCGACACCGGTAACCACAACATGCGCGAACACGCCGCCATGAACCAGTAGGACAAGCAGCTGGTGGGGGCCAGTGGCCCCCACCAGCGTCACCCCCGGCACCCGACGGCAATACCCCTGGCTCCCGACGGCAATACCAGGTGGCCTTCACACCTTCGAATACTCATTTGACGAGTCAGTACCTCACGATCAAGGGACTTGGACTTGCCAACACGCTTTTAGGCGTCTTTCTACCTGGAGCAATCGGGGCCATCAACGTACTCCTGATGTGGACTGCGGCGTCCCTGATTCCGGCTTCAATCCTTGAGGCTGCCGAGATTGACGGGGCCAGCACGTGGCAGAGAATTCGGCATGTTGTTTGGCCCAATGTTCGTGGAATGGCTAGCGTTGTCGGTCTCATGAGTTTCATTCAGGGATGGGACGACTTCCTCTGGCCACTCGTGGTCCTCTCTGACCCTGAGAAATACACGCTCACAGTGGGGATGCAGTACTTGCAGTCCAATTTCGGATCGGACCCCCGTATCGTGGCGGCTGGCACCATGATCGCCCTACTGCCGATTCTCGCCCTGTTCGTCGTGATGCAGAAGCAGTTCTTCAAGGGCGTTGAGTCCGGTGCGGTCAAGGGTTGACAAGCAAGCCCCACACCTTCACCAGCCACACCTAAAACGCACTTCGGCCCGCTCCCTTGTGAGGAGCGGGCCGAAGTCGAATCTGGCGAGTACGCGACTTACTTTGCGCGCTCGATGACGTCGGTCAGGCGCCAGCGCTTC
Organism: uncultured Arachnia sp.; assembly: GCA_947493705.1. Lineage (GTDB taxonomy): Bacteria > Actinomycetota > Actinomycetes > Propionibacteriales > Propionibacteriaceae > Arachnia. The sequence goes on from CANLSH010000026.1 coordinate 41,064, forward strand.
GTGGCGGACAGCGGACGGGTCTCCATGATGCGGACACGGTCGCCGATGCCGGCGTTGTTGTCCTCATCGTGGGCCTTCAGCTTGGTCGACTTGGTCATGACCTTGCTGTAGAGCGGGTGCTTCACCCGATCCTCAACGAGGACGACGATGGTCTTGTCCATCTTGTCCGAGACGACGATACCCGAGAGCACCTTGCGGCGTCCGCGCTCGTCGGTCTGGGGTTCGACAGTCTTGTCGGTGGTGTCTTCACTCATGTTCAATTCTCCTCAACCGCGGGCTCATCGACGATGCCGAGGTTCCGCTCTTGCAGCACGGTGTAGATGCGGGCAATGTCCTTGCGGACGGCGCGCAGCCGGCCGTGGGTTTCCAGCTGACCTGTGGCCGCCTGAAAACGGAGGCCGAACAGTTCTTCCTTCAGCTCGACCACCCTGGCGTTGAGCTGGTCACGAGACAGGCCGCGCAGCTCGTGTGCGGATACGACGTTGCTCATCAGTTCTCACCTGCTTCGCGCTTGATGAAGCGTGCCTTGAACGGCAGCTTGTGGATGGCGAGGCGCATGGCCTCACGTGCAATGTCCTCCGAAACACCGGAGAGCTCGAACAGCACACGTCCGGGCTTGATGTTGGCGATCCACCACTCGGGAGATCCCTTACCGGAACCCATGCGGGTTTCGGCAGGCTTCTTCGTGAGCGGGCGGTCCGGGTAGACGTTGATCCACACCTTTCCACCACGCTTGATGTGGCGGGTCATGGCAATACGGGCGGCCTCAATCTGACGGTTGGTCAGGTAGGAGGACTCGAGCGCCTGGATGCCGTATTCGCCGAAGGCGAGCTTGGTGCCGCCTTTGGCCATGCCTGTGCGGTGGGGGCGATGTTGCTTACGGAATTTGACGCGACGAGGAATCAACATGGCTCAGGCTCCTGCGTTCTCAGTTGCGGGAACAGCCTCGGCCGGCGCCTGGGCTGCTTCGGCGCGACGACGTCCACCACCGCGCTCAGGACGTTCCCCGCGACCTTCACCGCGGCCGGGACGACGTCCCGGACGCTGGCGGCCACCGGGGGCTGCATTACGGGCTGCCTTCTGGGCTGCGCGCTCCGAACGGGTGCCGGTCACATCACCCTTGTAGATCCACACCTTGACGCCAATACGGCCGAACGTGGTGCGGGCCTCGAAGAAGCCGTAATCGATGTCGGCACGAAGGGTGTGCAGGGGCACGCGGCCCTCACGGTAGCCCTCGGAGCGCGACATTTCGGCGCCGCCGAGACGACCGGAGCACTTGATGCGAATTCCCTGTGCACCGGAGCGCATGGCTGTCTGCATCGCCTTGCGCATGGCGCGACGGAAGGCGACGCGGGCGCCGAGCTGCTCGGCAACACCCTGGGCGACCAGCTGGGCATCGATCTCGGGGTTCTTGACCTCAAGAATGTTCAGCTGCACCTGCTTGCCGGTGATCTTCTCCAGCTCGTTGCGGACGCGCTCCGCCTCGGCACCGTTACGGCCGATGACGATGCCCGGACGAGCGGCATGGAGAAAAATGGTGATCCGCTCGGAGCGGCGCTCCAGTTCGATGGAACTGATGCCAGCGCGTTCGAGGTTCTTGGTCAACCAGTTGCGGACTTTGACATCCTCGGCCACGTACTCCGCATACTGCTTCTCGGCGTACCAGCGCGTGGTGTGGTCGGTGGTGATCCCGAGGCGGAAGCCAATCGGGTTGATCTTTTGGCCCATTGTCAGGCTCCCTTCTGCTCACGGGGTTCGACGACCACGGTGATGTGGGCGCCACGCTTCAGGATCCGGCTTGCGGAACCCTTGGCACGAGGGCGGATGCGACGCAGTGTCACACCCTCGTCGACGAACGCAGACGAGATGTAGAGATCCTCGCTGCGCAGGTCTTCGGTGTCCTCGGCGTTGGCGACGGCCGAGGCCACCACCTTGTAGATGGGCTCGGAAGCTGCCTGCGGGGCGAACTTCAACGTCACCAGGGCCTCACCCACGGGCATGCCGCGGACAAGATCGATGACGCGACGGACCTTGGTCGAGCTCATCCGGACGTGCCGCGCGATGGCGTACGAGCCAGGACGATCCCCGAGCAGGGCCTCTCGACGACGGCTGTTGCCGTTTTCGTTGCTCATTGGCTATTCCTCATCCTTTTCTGCTCGCCTCAGCGGCGGCGGGCCTTCTTGTCGTCCTTCACGTGACCCCGGAAGGTGCGCGTGGGAGCGAACTCGCCCAGCTTGTGTCCGATCATCGCCTCGGTGACGAAGACGGGAATGTGCTTGCGGCCGTCGTGCACCGCAAGTGTGTGCCCGAGCATGTCGGGGACGATCATTGAACGCCTGGACCATGTCTTGATCACGTTCTTTGTGCCCTTTTCGTTCTGCACGTCCACCTTCTTCTGCAGGTGGTCGTCGACGAAGGGGCCCTTCTTCAGGCTGCGTGGCATATTCTTTCAGGCTCCCTATCAGCGCTTCTTCTTGCCGGACTTGCGGCGGCGGACGATGAGACGCGTGCTCGCCTTGTTCTTGTCACGAGTACGTCCCTCCTTCTTGCCCCACGGGGACACGGGGTGACGTCCACCGGACGTCTTGCCCTCGCCACCACCATGCGGGTGATCAATCGGGTTCATGACGACACCGCGGACGGTCGGGCGAACGCCCTTCCAACGGTTGCGGCCAGCCTTGCCCCAGCTGATGTTGGACTGCTCCGCGTTGCCGACGGAACCGATTGTTGCGCGGCAACGGATGTCCACCAAACGCATTTCACCCGAAGGCATACGCAGCGTGGCGTACTTGCCCTCGCGGGCCACGAGCTGGATGGAGGCTCCGGCGGAGCGACCCATCTTGGCGCCGCCACCGGGCCGCAACTCCACGGCGTGCACCGTGGTACCCACCGGGATCTGGCGCAATTCAAGGTTGTTACCGGGCTTGATGTCCGAACCGGTTCCGGCGGAGATCGTCGTGCCCTGGCTCAGGTTGTTCGGCGCAATGATGTAGCGCTTCTCACCGTCGGCGTAATGGAGCAGTGCGATGCGAGCGGTGCGGTTGGGGTCGTACTCAATATGAGCAACCTTGGCCGGCACACCGTCCTTGTCGTAGCGCTTGAAGTCGATCAGGCGATAGGCCTGCTTGTGTCCGCCTCCGATGTGACGCGTGGTGATGCGCCCGGAGTTGTTGCGCCCACCGGTCTTCGGCTTGGCAACGAGCAGCGACTTCTCGGGGGTGGAACGTGTCAGTTCAACGAAGTCCGACACGCTGGAGCCACGACGGCCCGGCGTGGTCGGCTTGTACTTGCGAATACCCATGAGGTTATTTCAGTCCTTTGCTTCTCGACGCCGTCAGTCGCCCTGGCCGGCAAAGATGTCGATGCGATCGCCTTCAGCGACGGTCACGATGGCACGCTTGGTGTTGGCCTGTTTGCCGATACCGAAGCGCGTGCGCTTGGTCTTGCCCTCACGGTTGAGGGTGTTGACCGAAGTGACCTTGACCTTGAAAATCGACTCAATGGCGATTTTGATCTCAGTCTTGTTCGCGTGCGGTGCAACGACGAACGTGTACTTTCCCTCATCGAGGAGGTTGTAACTCTTCTCGCTGACGACGGGGCGCAGGATCACGTCGCGGTGGTCACGAATCTTGAACTCGTTCACTTGGCGTCCTCCTCAGTCTCGGCGGAGGCCAGCTCTTCGGCTTCCGATTCGGTTGCGACAGCCTCGACACCGAACGCTTGCGAGCCACCGATGAAGGTGTCCAGCGCTGCGGAGGTGAAAATGACTGCATCATTGACCAGCACGTCGTAGGTGTTGAGCTGATCGACGGCGAGCGCATGCACCTGGGGCACGTTGCGCAGGCTCAGCCAGGCGACGTCCTCGTAACGGTCCAGCACGACGAGCACCTTGTTCAGGTCGCCGATCGCTGACAGGGTGGCGAGTGCCGCCTTGGTGGAGGGAGTCTCCCCGGCAACGATCTCGGAGATGATGTGGACCTGGCCGTCGCGGGCCCTGTCCGAGAGCGCACCACGCAGAGCGGCGGCGATCATCTTCTTGGGCGTGCGCTGCGAATAGTCGCGCGGCTGCGGGCCATGGGCAATGCCACCGCCCACCCAGATCGGTGAACGGCTGGAGCCGTGACGGGCACGACCGGTGCCCTTCTGGCGCCATGGCTTCTTGCCGCCGCCACGCACCTGGGCGCGGGTCTTGGTGGCATGTGTGCCCTGACGAGCAGCGGCGAGCTGCGCGGTCACGACCTGGTGGATCAGGGGAACATTGGTCTGGGCATCGAACATCTCCGAGGGGAGTTCGGCCTGACCTGCCTTCTTGCCCTGAGCGTCGACGACGTCGACGACACGTGCGTCACTCATGAGACAACACCCTTCTTGGCTGCGGTGCGGACGACGACGAGCGAACCGTTGTTGCCGGGAACCGCTCCGCGGACCAGCACCAGGCCGCGTTCGGCGTCGATGGAGTGGACGGCGAGGTTTTGTACCGTCACCTTGTCATTGCCCATGCGGCCGGCCATGCGCATGCCCTTGAAGACACGGCCGGGGGTGGAGGCGCCGCCAATGGACCCGGGTCCGCGGTGGACACGGTGGACACCGTGCGATGCACCCAGACCGTGGAAACCGTGGCGCTTCATGACGCCGGCGGTGCCCTTGCCCTTGCTGGTGCCGGTGACATCCACGATGTCGCCGTCGGCGAAGACCTCGGCGGTCAGTTCCTGACCGAGGGTGTACTCGCTGGCATCGGCCGTACGAAGTTCCAACAGGTGCTTGCGCGGTGTGACATCTGCCTTGGCGAAATGGCCAGCGGCAGGCTTGGTCACCTTCTTGGCCTTGACCGCGCCGTAACCGAGCTGCACAGCGTTGTAGCCGTCCACCTCAGGGGTGCGGACCTGCGTGACGACGCAGGGACCGGCCTGAATGACAGTGACGGGGACCACCTTGTTGTTGTCGTCCCACAACTGGGTCATGCCGAGCTTGGTGCCCAGGATGCCCTTGACGTTTCGTTCGTTCATGATGGTCAGTTACCTCACGGAAGCTTGATCTCGATGTCGACACCGGCCGGGAGATCGAGACGCATCAGCGAATCAACCGTCTTCGGCGTGGGGTCGAGGATGTCGATGAGCCGCTTGTGCGTGCGCATCTCGAAATGCTCGCGGCTGTCCTTGTACTTGTGGGGCGAACGGATGACGCAGAACACGTTCTTCTCCGTCGGCAGAGGCACAGGCCCAGCCACCTTCGCGCCCGTACGGGTCACGGTGTCGACGATTTTGCGCGCCGAGCTGTCGATGACCTCATGGTCATATGCCCGCAGCCTGATGCGGATCTTTTGTCCCGCCACAGTTTGTCCTCACTCTTGTCGTCCCATGGCTATCTTCGGTCTCGCCAGCATGAGGGCTGGCAGCCTGTTCACTCCGACCCCCGAGGTCGGGAGTGTCGCATCCATTCCCGTAACGCAGCCTCGGCTTTTCCCCTGAGGTGGTCCTCGGGTGAAAGTTCCTGACGCTGCGCCCGACAACCTGCGCGACCTCGTCCTGGTGGCGATCCACACGTGCAAGACCCGGAAATCCGAGCGTCCACGACGGACCAGCCCCCTGCGGAGCAACCTGCTTATTCTTGCATGCTGTCTGCAGGTCACCAAATCCAGTGGGTAGGCGACCCAGCCGTGTGGCAGGCGATCGCGCCGGGCGCTCATCGGTCAGCAACAGATCGACGGAAGGGGCCGTGGCACAGCACCGCCGGATCTCCGGCAGAGACAACAACAGCCAAGGACCTTTCCCAAATTCTGTCGAAGATGTTCCTCGTTCATTGTGCGAGCTGGATATATACGGAAATCAAGTCTTTTGTGCAGTCATTGACTCTTTTGGGTAGCATGCGCATGTCCTTCCACGCCCGACGGGATTCCCCACCTCGTTACTTGGGCGACGCACGGGCCCACAAAGGTTGCGTCAATGCCGTACCCACTCTGGCAATTGGTCCCTCCCACAACACAGGTACGCGATCTCTTCTCGACTTCGCTTTTAATATTTTCACCTGATGCTTCACCGGGAATACTTGCACGTTTCAGCACCGGTTTGGACGAAGGCACTGCGACAGCTGTTCTCGCAACAACAAGGCGTCCCGATGCCTTGGCGATGATGGGTATCGACGATGATGAGCGAATTGGCAAGCAGGCGCAGACTTTACTAGGTGTTGAGCGGGCTGATGTCATGGCTATCCCCCACATCACATGGAAACGATTGGGCAAGGGGCTTGCGTGGCGGACACCCATCACGGGAGTCGTCGCCCTTTTCACGGCTGCGCTCCTGTATGTGCCCCCATTGTCGTGGAGTCCTTGGGCGATCACTCCCATCGCAGTTTTTCTGGGTTTGATCGTGTGGCTGCTGCTACGGGAACGCATTCCCACCAGCATTGGTCCCCCTGATGCTCCGCATATATCAGTCGATGATGTTGTGAAACGTGCCACGTTCTCCCACATTGAAGTGCCGCGGTCCAAGTCCTCAGCCGTACGCCTCCCGAAGGGGTCGCGCCGCTGGGCACCTCCCGTAAGCTGAAACACATGAACAACAAATCTCAGGAACACAGCACAGCAGGTGTCTACTCCAGCAAGGGCAAGGAGTTCACCCGCGACACCAACTACATCGAGGACCGGATCGTCGTCGAACCGTCGGGCGACCGAGAGCGTCCTGTGGAAGCTGGGCGCTACCGGCTCGTGGTGGCGCGTGCCTGCCCCTGGGCACATCGTTCCATCATCGTGCGGGAGCTGCTCGGTCTGGGCGATGTCATCTCCATGGGCGTGTGTGGGCCCACCCACGACGCCGATTCATGGACTTTCGACCTGGATCCGAACGGCGTGGACCCGGTTCTTGGCATCCCCCGGCTGAAGGACGCATATGAGAAGCGCTTCCCCGGCTACCCTCGCGGCATCACGGTGCCGGCCATAGTTGAGGTTGGCACCGGAGAAGTGGTCACCAACAACTTCCCGCAGATCACGCTCGATTTCTCCACGCAGTGGAGGGAATTCCACCGTGAGGGCGCCCCGGATCTCTACCCCGAGCCTCTCCGCAAGGAAATGGACGAGGTCATGCAGCGCATATTCACGGAGGTCAACAACGGTGTCTACCGCTGCGGCTTCGCCGGCTCCCAGGAGGCCTACGACGCAGCCTACGATCGTCTCTTCACCGCGCTTGACTGGTTGGAGGAACGACTTGCGGATCGTCGCTACCTCATGGGCAACACCATCACCGAGGCAGACATCCGGCTCTTCACGACTCTCGTGCGCTTCGACGCGGTCTATCACGGCCACTTCAAGTGCAACCGCAACAAGCTGACGGAGATGCCGGTGCTGTGGGCCTACGTCCGCGACCTGTTCCAGACGCCCGGCTTCGGCAACACCGTCGACTTCGAACAGATCAAGCAGCACTACTACATCGTGCACACGGATCTGAACCCCCTGCAGATCGTCCCAAAGGGCCCCGACGAATCGGGCTGGAACACCGAGCACGGTCGGGAATCTTTGGCCTGAGCCGCTGAGGCCGCTGAGGCGGGGATAGTCGATGGGTTCGGTTCCCCCGCTGCGGTCGCTCGGGACGTCCGGACACGCCGCAACCACAGGGCGCCGCGACAACCGTCGACCAGAGAACCCGCGATCATGGTCGCGACGGCACATATCAGCTCGCCGCATACTCGTCACGGTGTGTCCGGTCGCTCGAATGCCCAGCACCGTCTCGATGCGGCGTGTCCGGTCAAAAGGAACCGACGGTGCAATCAGAGGCTGGAGCGCAGGTCCCGCAAGCGGGTCAGGCACGACTCGCGTCCCAGGATTTCCATGGATTCGAACAGTGGTGGCGAGACGCGGCTGCCGGTGATCGCGATGCGGGCAGGAGCGAAGGCAAACTTCGGTTTGATCCCCATCCCATCCACCAGTGATGCGCGTAGCCCCGCCTGGATGGCGTCGTGCTCGAAGGGCTCGACTTCTTCGACGACGCCGATCGTCGCGTTCAGCACGTCTCCAGCGTCGTCGCGCAGTGTGGCGCGCGAGGCCTCGTCCACCTCGAGCGCCGCGTCTTCCACCAGGAGGAATTGCAGCTGCGGAATGGCATCGGCCAGCAGTATGAGGCGCTCCTGGATGATGGGGACCGCTGCCCGGAGCATCTTCCTCTGCGATCGCTCAGGAGCCTTGGCCAGCTGTCCGGCCGCGAGGCCGTATTCCACAATCCGCTCCGACAGCTCGTCGGCGTCGAGAGCTCGGATGTAGTGGCCATTGAGCCAGTCGAGCTTCTTGACGTCGAAGACCGGACCAGTGGTGTTCACCTTGTCCCATGAGAAATGCTCGACGAACTCCTCGAAATCTGCCACCTCAGCGTCGTCGGAGTTTGGAGGATATCCCAGCAGCTGCAGGAAGTTTCGCACGGCCTCGGGCAGGTATCCCTGTTCCTTGAACCACAGGAGCCGCGCAGCAGGATTCTTGCGTTTCGAAATCTTGGACTTGTCCACATTTCGCAGCAACGGCATGTGCGCAAACTCCGGAAGATCCAGTCCCAGCCACCTGTACAACAACACGTGCTTGGGTGTGGAACTGATCCACTCCTCGCCACGCACGACGGTGGTGATCCCCATCAGGTGATCATCCACGACGACGGCAAGGTGATAGGTGGGAAAACCATCAGCCTTCAGGATCACCTGGTCATCGGGACGAGGAGCATTGACGGTGCCACGGATGATGTCGGTGAACTGGGTGGGGGCATCCTCGGGCACCAGCATCCGTACAACTGGGTGCTCGGCAAACCCTGGCTGCGCAGCTCGCTCCTCACGCGTCTTGCCCACGCACATTCTGTCGTAGCCTGTGTTGGGCTGTTTGGTGCGGGACTGTTCCTCGCGCAGCTCCTTCAGGCGATCAGCGGAGCACCAACAGTGGTAGGCATGGCCGTCGGCGAGGAGTCGCTCCACGAACGGGGTGTATGTCTCGAGCCGCTCGGACTGCCGGTAGGGACCGTACCCGCCGCCCTCGATCGGGCCCTCGTCCGGCGAGAGACCCAACCATTCTAGTGAGTCGTGGATCTGCTGCTCACTCCCCTCCACCAGGCGTGCCTGATCCGTGTCCTCGATGCGCAGCACGAAAGCCCCGCCCGTCTTGCGCGCCCACGCCAGATCAAACAGCGCCATGAAAGCAGTGCCGACGTGGGGGTCGCCCGTGGGAGACGGGGCGACCCGGGTGCGGGCTGGGGTGGTGGAATCACTCATGTTCACCACCCTAATGGGAGTGCAGGCCTTCCGTGGAGCGAGGGTGGGAGGCTTGTGGATGAGCCGTTGGTCAGGTGAGCACT